>JAKSNK010000009.1 GCA_024399835.1 Paludibacteraceae bacterium | reverse complement strand
CAATAAACGCTTTTTGCGCGATTATCTTTCAAATCGCTATGTCTGCCATTTTTTGCCAGAATGACCAAACTGGGTATTTCGAATGCAAAGGTACAATTATTTTTGCATATATCCAAATAATTCTTTACCTTTCTCACATTGCCATAATGCGTTCGGCGGCGGTGGCGGCTGCCGGGTGGTCGCCTAAAATTTGGCGTATCTCGGTATAATCAGCCAACATCTGTTGCCGATACGGTTCGTCGGTCAGCAGGCGGGTGAGTTCGCGAACGATATTCTCGGTAGTGAAATTGAACGCAATCAGTTCCTTTATCACCTCGCGCGCGGGTATGATATTAACTAAGGTGAAGAAAGGTATCTTAAAAATAAACGGTTTGAGCCAACCTAACCAGCGTGAGCAGACTATCCTATAAACTGCCGTTTGCGGACATCCCAACAAAGCCGTTTCCAAAGTTGCCGTTCCCGAATTGACCACTGCCGCCGTTGCATGCGTCACCAAATCATAAGTATCTCGCGTCAGTTCTTCTCCTTGCAGATAAGGCGCATAGAAAGAGTCTTCTATGCCGGGGGCAGCGGTGACGACGATACGAATCGGTGAATCGGTGAATCGGGTGCCTCCGGGCACACCGGTAAAAGATTGGACTCTGCGTGCTGCCTCTAACATCTTGGGCAGACAGTTGCGTATCTCACTTCTCCGGCTGCCGGGCAGCAAGGCAATAATCGGTGAACCGGTGAGTTGGTGAATCGGTGAACCGGTGGATTGATACTCGCGGATGGAGTCCATGGTGGGATTACCGATGTACTCGCACTTATACCCATATTTGGCATAGAATGCCGGTTCGAAAGGGAAAATGCCTAAAATAAGGTCGGACAATCGTGCAATCTTGTGTACACGGAAAGTCTTCCATGCCCATATTTTAGGAGGAATGTAATATACAATCCTGGTTTGTGGCAAATGCTTTTTGCAGAACTCGGCTATTTTGAGATTAAACGACGGATAGTCAATCAGTACCAGCACATCGGGTTGCTCGTTCAATAGTCCCTGCTCGGCAATGCGGAAATTCTGTCGTATCTTGCGCAGATTGGCAAGCACGGCGATAACGCCCATGAATGCCATATTCCGGTAATCCTGTAGCAATCGGCAACCGGCATCGCGCATCTTGTCGCCCCCCAGTCCCACAAAAGTGGCGGAAGGGTCACGCTCCTGCAAAGCAGTTATCAAATTAGCGCCGTGCAAATCGCCCGACGCCTCGCCGGCAATGAGAAAATACTTCATATCGTAAAGGCAATGGCAGCCAACATATACGGGAATGCACCTATCAATACCCCTTTGCTCAAATTCCAAGTGTCGGTGGTATAGAAGACGAAAATGAGAGCCAAATTAGGGAAAACGCTCAACAAGCACAGTTTGGAATAAGTAGGAAACGCATAGCGCCCTGTATCCAGCAGGAACCACAGGTTATAGTGGTTCAGATACAACAATATGAATACTGCCGGAAGGAGCAATCCAAACACGATGCCTATCCAATATTTATCAAAGCGCTTCATAGTCGGTCATATCTACTTTACACGGCTGAATGGAAATATAGCCGTTTTTCATCGCCGTCAAATCGGTATTGTTAGCATTCGGTTCGTCATTGACCATAAACCCTGCCAACGCATAGCGTGTTTCGCCGTCCGGGAGGGTTACAGGTTGCATTTCCTGTGCCCAATGTGCCCGACTTTGACGAGTCCATTGCACCCCGTGAATAGGTCCTTTGGGCGCATTGATGTTCAAGATGATCGGTGAATCGGTGAGTTGGTGAATCGGTGAATCGGTGAGTTGGTGAATCGGGGAATCGGGGAGTTGGGAATTAAGTAATTGGTCCAAATAGGGTTCCATGTACGAGAAATCGGGGTTCTCGGACATGTCGTCAATGGAAAAACCAATGGCGGGTATGCCGTGCTCGGCAGCGACAAAGCATGCGCCCATCGTTCCCGAATAAATGAGGTTAATCGACGCATTCGAACCATGGTTGATACCGCTAATCACCAAGTCGATTTGACCGGCATCACCCTTGAATAGCACATTGATGGCTAACTTGACACAATCGCTGGGAGTACCGTCGGTGGTGTAAATCTGGATTGGTGAATCGGGGAATCGGTGAATCGGTGAATCGGTGAATTGGTGAGTTGGTGAATCGGGGAATCGGTGAATTGGTGAATCGGGGAGATCCATTTTGCACAATGAGACGGGGCGCGTGGCGGTGACGGCATTGCTCATGCCGCTACGCGGACCGTCAGGCACTACTACCGTTACCTTGCCCAAGGGCAAGATATGCGGCAGCAAAGTCATCAGCCCCTTTGCTCCCCAACCGTCATCGTTAACAACAAGTATATTCATATCTTAATCGTGGCTTTATGTACCGTATATGTACCGTATATGTACCGTAAAAAGTACGGTAAGCACAGGTATTACATCATGGTTTTAACCTTGTCGATAATACGGTTCGCCAACTCGTTAGCTTTGTCCATACTGTCGGCTTCGCTATAAACACGAATAATCGGCTCCGTGTTGCTCTTGCGGAGGTGTACCCAGCCCTCGGCAAAGTCGATTTTGACGCCGTCTTTGTCGTTGATGCGCTCGTTCTTGTATGCCTCTTTGACCGCATTGAGGATAGCATCCACATTGGTGGCGGGTGTCAGGTCGATACGGTTCTTGGAAATGCAATAGTCCGGGAATGTCTTACGCAGTTCGCTCACTTTGAGTCCTTTCTCGCATAGTGAACTGAGGAAGAGAGCGATACCTACCAGCGCGTCACGCCCATAGTGGGCGGCAGGATAGATAACGCCGCCGTTGCCTTCTCCTCCGATAACGGCATGGTTGGCTTTCATTTCGGTAACGACATTTACTTCGCCTACTGCCGAAGCCGTATAAACGCCGCCGTGCAGGCGTGTCACATCGCTCAGCGCGCGCGTAGAGGACATGTTGGAGCATGTATTGCCGGGCGTATGACCCAATATATAGTCTGCCACGCTGACCAGCGTATATTCTTCGCCGAACATGTCTCCGTTCTCACAGATAATAGCCAATCTGTCCACATCGGGGTCAACTACAAATCCCACATCGGCTTTGCCGGACTTGAGCAGGTCGCTTATTTCCGTCAAGTGTTGCGGTAGGGGTTCGGGATTGTGGGCAAAGTGTCCTGTCGGTTCGCAGTTCAGACGGATGATGTTCTTCACGCCCAACGCCTCCAAAACGGCAGGGATAGCCAGTCCGCCTACCGAATTGACGCAGTCGATAGCGACGGTAAAATTGCGCTTGGCGATAGCATCACGGTTGACCAACTGCAAATTGAGAACCTGTTGGATATGATAAGGCAGATAGTCTTTTTCGGTCATGTGCCCCAGTTGGTCCACTTCGGCAAAGTTAAAGTCCTCGCGTTCGGCAATAGCCAGCACTTCCTTGCCTTCGGCATCGTTGAGGAACTCGCCTTTTTCGTTCAGCAGTTTGAGTGCGTTCCATTGTTTGGGGTTGTGGCTGGCGGTAAGGATAATGCCTCCTGCAGCATGTTCGCCTGTTACGGCTATTTCGGTAGTGGGGGTAGAAGCCAATCCTATATTGACTACATTATAACCCATTCCCATCAGCGTGCCGCTGACGAGCAGATTGACCATAGTGCCGGAGATACGCGCATCACGCCCCACTACAATGGTGTTGTTGCCGGGCAACATGGCACGCCGTTGTGTGGCGTATGCTGCCGTAAAACGAACGATGTCAACAGGACTCAGTCCTTCATTTACGCGACCGCCGATTGTGCCGCGAATACCTGAAATACTTTTAACTAAACTCATACTATTAGAAAGGTTTGATTGTAAACTTCAATTCATATCCTCGTGGTGTCACGCTGCTGTTGTCCTCGGTAAAACCCTGCTTGCTGGGACAAATCAGCCGGCAATGACCGCCGCTATACTTCATGGTCTGGATAGCCAATGTCCACCCTGCGCAATAATACGGGTCGGACATGTTACCCATTTGAAACGAGATGGGAAAACCGCCGTCGTCGGTGGTCCAATAGCGCGTAGTGTCGGAATAGGCAGTCAGACCGTATTTCTTGTAGCGCAAGAGAATGATGTCTCCGGCTTTAACTTCGGTGGCAGAAGGGTTCTGCTCTATAAAATGAATATAGAGATTGTCGTATCCGGGAATGGCGTAATAGTCTTTTTCTCCCCAAGTTTCCGGTATTTCGTCCACGATGTTGATGCCTTCGCGCTCGATATAGTCGTTGATTACCTTTTTCTCGTCCGCCAATAGTTTGGAATAAGTATTGGTAGGTTTGCAGCCCACAAGGGATAAGCAGGCGATTGCCGCCAATAAGATGGTAAGATGTTTTGTCATTATTGTATGTTTATGTCTATGCGAATATTTTCGTACGGTTTCACTTCGTTGTTTCCTGCGCTGCCGAATGCCATATACCACGGTGCAACCGCCGTGAGCGGTGTGCGGGCATGTACGAACGGCAGCAGGTCCACAATGGCAGGTATTTCGTCCACTTTGCCGACGGTTGTCTGTGACTGGTGGGTAGCCAGCAGATTGCCTTTGAGGTCGTAGAACCGTGCTTCGAGTGCGATGTAGTCGTTTTCGTGCCAAACTGTATCGGCGGCGATTGGACCTTTGACCCACACATTGTCGTCCATCATTACGAAGCCCGAATCGGCATAGCGCAGCAGGGAGCGGTCGGCTTCGGCTGCCATTTGCTGGTTCATCATAAGCATTTGTGCCGCCTCGCTGTCAACAGCTGATTCGCCGCGAACGGTAGGGCGTTGCGGTTGAGTCTTGGCGCATCCTGCCAAGATGATACCCGCGAGAATCAATATGGTGTATTTATGCTGCATCAGTCCTTGTTGGTTACATGTTGTTTCTTGTATTCCGAGGGGGTGACACCCATGAGCTGCTTGAAGCATTTGGAGAAGTACCTGCTGTCGCTCATGCCTACCATGTAGGATATTTCCGTGATGTTGTAACTGTTCATTTCCAGCAGTTGCACGGCGCGTTTGATACGCACCTCGCGGATGAACTCAACCGGGCTGAGTTGGGTTAAACTCTTCAGCCGGTTAAAGAAGACCGTTCTGCCTACGCCCATATACTCCACCATGTCATCCACCGTGAGGTTGTTGTTGTCCATCTGTTGATCCATGTATGCCATAAGGCGTGCCAGGAATATGTCGTCAGGCGTTTTTTCCTGCTTGTGGGTATCCATGGAAATAATTTGGTCGCGGTAATGCTCCTGCAGTTTCTCGCGCTGTTGCAACAGGTTCTGCACGCGCGTTTTGATGAATGCCGGCGAGAAGGGTTTGGTTATGTAGTCGTCTGCGCCGTGCTGCAAGCCCTCCAGTTGGCTTTCAATCGTTGTTTTGGCGGTCAGCAGGATAATGGGCAACGCTTCCGTTTGCTTGTTCTCGCGCAGACGGTGCAACAACTCCAGTCCGTCCATGTTGGGCATCATCCAGTCGGTAATGACGATGGCGGGCATATCCTTGCGTATGCTCTCAAGCGCCATCAGTCCGTCTTCGGCTGTGGCAATGGTAAAGTGCTCGGCAAAGATACTGCTGATAAACAGCCGCATGTCTTCGTTGTCATCGACGATTAACATCTTGGGCAGCGACTCGCGCACCGACCAGTTGTGGAGCGGTTGCACGGCATTGATATCTGCCTGTATCGTATCATCTACCACTATATCCACTTCCGTTCCGTAATGTTCGTTGCCACGGCGGATGAGTACGGTAAAGGTCGAGCCCTTGCCCACTTCGCTCTCTACCTCGATGTACCCCTGGTGCATATCGACCAACTCTTTACTCAAGTTCAGTCCTATGCCTGTTCCCATAGCGGTATTGCCGTTCAGTTCGTTATTGCTTTGGAACCGCTCGAACAGCACGGCGCGCTTGTCTTTGGGTATGCCGACGCCGGTGTCGCTGACGGATAAAAGGAGAAAGTCGGGCTTTTCTGCCAATTGGACGGTTATTGTACCGCCGTTGGGGGTGTATTTGAACGCATTGCCCAGCAGGTTGAAAAAGACAGTATCCATCTTGTCCCTGTCAACCCAAACCAAATCGTCCTTGGTCAGCAGTTTCTTTTCGAAAGTGATGTTTTTCTTTTGTGCCTCCTTGATAAAGTTGCCGCTCGCTTCCTCTATCAATGCCCAGAAGTGTACGGGGCGCACTTTGAGTTTGAGTTGGTTATGCTGCATTTTGCGGAAGTCCAGCAGCATGTTTATCATGCGAAGCATGCGCCGTGCATTGCCGGAAACGATTTCCAACTGTTCACGGACGGAAGGAGAAAGTTTTTCGTTGGTCAATATATTGTCCACCGGTCCGCTGATGAGCGTGAGCGGCGTACGCAGTTCGTGACTGATGTTGGTAAAGAAGCGTAACTTGATGTCCGTCACTTTTTGCTCCACTTCGACTTCCTGTCGCAGCGAGGCGGTAGAGCGCAGGTAATTCCATACTAACCAGCCGATTACCAGCAGCAGTATGAGAATCAGCAGTACGACCCACCAACTCTGCCACAGCGAGGGCTGAACGGTAATCGTGATCTGTTGCATGTTGTCCACCCATATTCCTTCGCTGTTGGTGGAGCGGACTTGAAAGATGTACTTGCCGGATTTGAGGTTATTGTACGAGGCGATGCGTTCGGTCGAGCCGATAGTCCAATCGTCGTCTATACCGCTCAACTTCCAACTGTAAAGAATCTTGGTGGGGTTGGCATAATCGAGGGCGGCAAAGGTGATATTGACCGATTGACGGTTTCTGTATTCGATGTCGCCTATTACCAAGGGCGGAACGAAATCCGTGTGGTGAATATCTTTGGGGTTGAACCGGCAGTAACCGTGGTTGTATCCGAACAGCAGGTCTTCGCCGATGCGTTGCGCTTTGGCTTCGTTGAAGAATGCGCCGTATTCGCCGTTCAAAACGGCATAATGCTGGTATGCTTGAGATTCGGGCTTGAAGCAGGTTATGCCCGTCTCGTCGGTAAACCAAATGTCTCCGTTGGCATCTTCAGCCATCGCCAGTACGATATCCGTATTGGTGTATTGGGGGATAAGACGGAAACCGTTGCCGTCTGCCTGTAGCCGGTGCAGTCCGCCGCCGAAAGTGCCGAACCATATACGCCCCTTGCTGTCCTCCAACAGACAGCGTATGTCGTAGTACGGCAATAAACTGTCGCCTACCAACAGTCCCGAAGTCGTGGCGGCATAGAGTTTGGAATGTGTGAACATGACTTCGCGCACTTTCAGTCCGTTGCCGTGTATGCGCATATCGTTATCGGGGGTGAGTTCGACGATTCCGCCGCCGTAGGTGCCTATGTAGAGCGAACCGTTGTCGCCCTCGGCTATGCTATACACATCGGCGTATTGGGGATGATAAGGCAAACCGATTACGCCCTTGCCTTTGGTGCCCAATAGCAACCCGCGACCGGTCTGTGCGGTGCAGTATATCTGCTGCTTGTCGCGCTGGTAGAAAGTCACTTGGTCACCCTCTACATGAATGGCACGAACCTCGCCTATCGGGTCGCTTTCGGTCCGCAAATCGACCACTTCAAAGGGCTGCGTATTGAGGTTGATGCAGTCAATACCCTGATTGTAAGTAGATAACCATAGCAGTCCCTGATTGTCGATGTATGCGGTATGAATCATGTTGGTCAAACCGGCGAATGGCCACTCCAGTCGGTCGTTCTCATAGTCGTACCGCGAGAAACCGCCGCCGGTGGGGTTGACCCATAGTTGCCCGGATTTGTCCTCCAGCATCAGGAAGTTGCGGTGCAGTTGTCCGTCATATCGGGGGTCTGTGGGCGGGCAGAAACGCTTCCATGCGCCGTCGCGGTAGCGCGATATGCCCGGTTCGTCATCTACGGTCCAAATGATGCCGTGCCTGTCCACATAGATGGAGTCGTAGTGCGGGGCAGGCGGATAAACCGTGTCATGCACGGGGAGCAGGACATTGTTGTCGATGGTGTAAATCAGGTTCTCGTAGTTCTTGACATAGATGCGCCCGTCGGTTTCCCAAATGGCATCTATACGGTTGTTGTGGTCTGCCAAACTGTCCCGCGAGTCCGAACGGTAGTGTACAAAGCGGTCTCCGTCGAAACGGTTCAGACCGTCCCATGTGCCGAACCACATATACCCCTGTGAGTCCTGCATGATGCAACTCACGGTGCTCTGACTCAAACCGTCTTCGGTGGAGAAATGGCGGATGAGATAAGGAGACGAGGCGTAGGCAACCAGCGCCTGACAACCTGTTAACAAAACAACAACGATTGACCTGATAAATTTCATTTTGATGCCAAGTGTTCTAAGTAACGACCATAAGCGGTTTTCATCTCTTTGCCCAACGCACCCATTTGCTCCTTGCTAATCCATCCGTTGCGCCATGCTATCTCTTCGATACATGCTACATAAAAACCCTGCCGGTTCTGAATGGTGGCAATAAAGTTGCCTGCGTCCAACAGACTGTCGCAGTTGCCGGTGTCGAGCCATGCGAACCCTCTGCCGAAGAGTTTGACTTTGAGTGTACCTTCGTTCAGGTAGAGTTTGTTCAAGTCGGTTATTTCGTATTCGCCGCGTGCCGAGGGCTGCAGATGGGCGGCTTTGTCGCAAACGGTCTTGTCGTAGAAGTACAAACCGGGAACGGCATAGTTGCTTTTGGGTTGTGCAGGTTTTTCTTCGAGTGACAGCACTTTGCCGTCTTTGTCAAACTCCACTACGCCGTATGCTCTCGGGTCGGCAACTTCGTAGCCGAAGATGCACGCGCCTTCGCCTTTCTCTCCTTGTGCAACGGCTTCCTGCAGCATCTGACGGAATCCCTGTCCGTAGAACATGTTGTCGCCCAGGATGAGACAGCCGGGTTCGCCTTGCAGAAAGTCTGCACCGAGAACGAATGCCTGTGCCAGCCCGTTGGGGGTTTGTTGCACTTTGTATTTCAGAGTCATCCCCAGTCGGCTGCCGTCGCCGAGCAGTTCTTCGAACATAGGCAGGTCGCGGGGGGTAGAGATAATCAGTACTTCGCGTATGCCGGCGAGCATGAGAGTGGATAGTGGGTAATAAATCATGGGTTTGTCATAAACGGGCATGATCTGTTTGGAAATGGCTTTACTCAACGGGTACAATCTGGTGGCGGAACCGCCTGCTAAAATTATTCCTTTCATAGTTTGTATTTTATGTGTAATTTAATAATTATGGCGCGAAGATACAAAAAAAATTCGGGATATGCAAGTTTTACTGCCACTAAATAGATTTTTAATCTATAAAATAGTAATTTTGTGGGTGAATCGCTGAATCGGTGAATCGGTGAGTTGGTGAATCGGATTTTTCAATAAAGATTTTTTTTTGAGGTCTTTTTGCTGTCTTTTTGAGTAAGCAAATAGTCGAGGGTTGGCAGACCGTTGACCGACACTTTCCAAACCTTTTTTAACCGCCCGCTCATCGTTCACTTCTGCCCGCCTACGTTGGAAGACAACAATAAAGGATTAATTATCTGATACTAAATCAATTATGAAGAAGCATAGAAAACATCTCACCATTTTAGGCGGGCGAAAGTAGTGTTTTTCTATATAACACGTATATAATCCCCGCATAGGGCAGAAAATAATAAATACATATAGAATTATTCGCTCTTCCGCCCGCCAATTATAAATTTAGTACGATTATTAAGAATTAGGAACCGACTGCTAACGCAAATCAGTTCCTTAATGGTATTGCGACCCATCGACCATGTTATGTTGATGTTATGTTGCAAACAGGAAAAATGAGTGGCGGCAGTGGCGGATAGTGGCAGATATTTTTATACTTATACCTATTATATGTACGCACGAGGATTTATAATTATAGAAAAGTGTCTGCCATCTGCCACTATGAGTTTTCCAACTCGTTGATGATGCCTTCTGTATTTTGCTGATTATGAGTGTGTTCTGTTGCAAAATATCCTCTTTTTCCACCGGTTGTTTTTGAGTGGCAGATCAGAGTGGCGGTTCAACATCCGCCTAAAAATATTGATGGCAGATTGTTAAGATTTCCCCTTGACTTTTCATAGAATGGGTTGACCAGATTCAATTTTTTTTAGAAAACCTTTACTTCTTCTTGTTTATCGTTAATGAAGAAACATTTGCCATCTTTCTTTGCCGAAATTAAATCTAATTTTTCATCTCTGGCTGGCATTAAAGAGTCATACTCAAACGGTATAATTACCTTTTCTTGCTCATCTATAATGCCTGTTTTATCGTTCTTACGCGCTACATACAGGCCTTCACAATAGAAAAGATGTTGATATTTGCAAGATATCAACCAATTTTGTTTTTGGGATAGGATAACCTCTTTACTCATTACACCACAAAGACCATTTTTTTTAAGAATAAAGGATCTATACTCATCCTCAGCTGAAATCCATTCATATTCAGCAGGTAATATGATACTTCCATTAGTATCCATTAACCCCCATTTTTCACCTTTTGCAAAAAGTAGTATATCAGGAGTTATCCATTCGAGTCCATAATGATATGTTTCTCCTTGCCCTTCAATTTTACACCAAGTATCTTTCCAATTTGTTTCTACCAGTGGTTTTTCATCACCATCAATAATCCAAATCTTGCCATCTATTTTGGCCAAGGCATAGTTGGATTGGGTACATGGTTCGAGATAGTCATACTCTTTTGAAATACGATTTCCTTGCTTATCTATGTAAAAGGATTTATCACCTTGACGAACACAAAGGTTCTTCCCTTGTTTTGTAGGTACTAGATTTTCCAATCGAATTATGTCGTCATATATAAAATCCGTAACTTGTTTTTCATCTATAAATAATGCCCATTTGTTTTCTTTATTTCTCAAGAAATAGCCACCATCTATCAATAGTTGGCATATAGGACGCTCTACTTCTGTCTGACTGACAATGTCATAATATACTAAACTATGACTACCCATTGGCTTTCCCATGAAAATTGTATTTGTAACTTTCAAAATAGGTATAATCGAATGAGCGTTCCAAACGATTTCACCTTTGCGATTGATAAGTCCTTGTGTAATTCTGCCTTTTTCTTGGGCTTTGAATACGGCATATTCGCCCTTAAAACCCATAATATGATCTAATGTGGTTAGTTCTCGAATGTTCATAATTGGTGTATAAAATAGTTATGATAATTATCCATTAGGTGTTGTATATTTTCCTTTCCAACTGGATTAGAAGATTGAATATTGTAAGCAGGTATATCCAAATTGTGTTGCATACAGTATTCCACCACATATTTGGCGCAATCATAGCCGGTACGTTCATCGTAACTGTCTTCTGCCAAATCGTGATCAAAACAAATGGCATCAGGGAGACCCTTTTGGTCAATGTATGCAAAAAAGTCATCTACATACTGAATCCACACGACCTCCACATTTCGCCCAATAGGTGAGAATGCCAACCAATCCGTCCGTGTATCGAACGGATTGCGGCAATCATCCAACCATAAAAGGGTTTTCATTAAAATACCTTTACTTCTTCTTGTTTGTCGTTAATGAAGTAGCATCGACCATCTTTGCTAACTGCTATTTCGTTTAGACCATAGTAATTATCTATGTCTATATCAGCATAAACAGCGGGGATAAGTATTTCTCCCCTACAATTCAATATTCCGCGTTTATTATCAGTCGTACGAACTTTGTAAACATTGAAAAGGCGACTCCAAAATACATACTTATATTGGCAAGGGATAAGTGTAGTTCCATTGAAATCTATATAACCAGCAAGTCCATTCTCCTTTACTTTGATTTTGCCATCCTGATAATTCCAGCCAATTTCTTCGTATTTTGCCGGTACAATTACATTTCCTCTTACATCCATCATTCCGAACAAACCATCTTGATAGAAAGCGATACGGTCGGTTTGGCACCAGAACACTCGTGAATACCTACCTTCATCCCTTTTTTCGACTTCTGTAAACTCGGTCATGCAAATGATATTTTCCAAGCGGTCAATAACACCAATTTTCCCGTTTTGTTTCATAATGGAGAATCCACCATCGTTAAAGGTTTCTATGTATTCGTAATCACCTTTTGTTAGTGCTTCCCCTTGTGGATTGATAATAGAAGCCTTACCATTCTTGATAACACCATATTGCGGATCAAAATGTTTGTGGTGAGCGCAAGAAACGATTTTGTCATATTCAAAAGGAAGTAATACTTTTCCATTGCGGTCCAAGGTTCCCCATTTGCCATCTTTGAACGCCCAGAAACAATCACACCATGGGAATAGAAGGTCATATTCAGCAGGTATAAGAACGTGCTTGTTTCTATCATAGAGACCTCTTTTGTTATCCTTGACAAAGACAGATACACCTCCATTGATATTTAAATACCAAGTTACATTAGAATCAACAACTTCTTGTTTATTGGCATCAAAATAAGTATTACCCGGAGTACCATCATACATTTGCAAACCAAACACACCATTCCCAATATGAAAAGCGCCATCGTACTTGTCAGCAGGGAAAAGGATTTCACCTTGACGATTGATGATACCACATTTGTTCTCGGTGGTAGTAAATGTTGCGAAGTTACCGGCAAATGCGCTAATAGATTTCAAGTTTTTAATGTCTTTTACATTCATAAATTGATGATTTTAAGGGTTAATAAATATGTTCTTTTTCAAAACCGCTGCAAAGATACATCACAAGACTGCCAAATTGAGGCAATCTTGTGAAAAAATGTTTAACTTTAAAAATTATAAAACCGCTATATGGTGTTTTAACCCGTGAAAAACGCCAAAGTAGATTTTTACGCGTTGCGCATACATAATATATACTATGGTTCGCGCATGAGTTTTTTGTTTTTCAAACCGAAAAAATCACACTCGGGCGTTTACACCCGCGAAAAACTACTCAAATACTATTTAAAATATCAATGAATTTTCTTTTTGGATCACTACTATTTATACATTCCGATAATGAAACTCTTTGTATAATTTCTTGGTTATTCCATAATTCCAACACATTATTATATGTCCAAGCGAAATGTTTTTTATCGTATGAAAAATGAATTGTCCATCCCCAAAAATAATCGGATTGGATTAACTTTTGTTCAGAGCAGATTTTCCCTTCGTTACATAAACTTGATAACATGTGGTTTCTGATAGTTCCTATCATATATTTCTTCCTATCTGATTTGACATTATAGGGATATAGTAAATAATTAGGGTCACGCCAATTCAAATAACATCCTTTTTCTATCGCAGTTAATAAATTTGTACTTACCAATTCTTTTTGTACGATTTTTTGCTGTTCATTTGCTTGATTTATGATTGATTCATAATTTGCAAAATCTATTTGTTCATCTAACAAAAGAAGTCTGTGGATGGCAGGTATTCGTGATGGGAGATTATTTATATCCCAATTTTTGGTTAAAATTTCTTTCCAAGTATCAGCAGTATTATCATATCTTATTCCCCAAAAGCACCCCCAAGTGTCGAAATAGGAAATAAATCGTCTTAATAAGTTACAATCTTTTGAATAGGCAATAGTCACGCCATTATTGTCAAAATATTTCTTGGCATTGGATAATTTACTTTGAAAATTCCCCCAATCCAACTTGCCATTTTCATTTCGATACAAAGCGTGTATTTTACTATTAAAAAATGCAAATTGCTCAGCTTCAATAATATTTTGTTCATTTACAAATCCTTTTTCAATTCCCACAATTTTCTCAAACTCCTCAATAGGAATAAAGCCATCAGTTATTTGTCCGTTGAAATTTTGGACATATTCAGTGGGACATTGGCATATTGCAGCATATAAATTGGGTCCCTTGATTTTACCTATAAACTTATGTAAATTTTCAATACTTGTATTCGGATTGTATATCAATGTATTTTTAACGATTCTGAGTAATCTGTTGAGCTCTTGTAAATTTCCATCAAGTTTATCATAAGTTCCCAATAATGCCTCTAGAACAAATAAATCAACATTCTTTATGTCTTGATTATAAAATGAGTTTAGTAATGCTCTATCAACTATATTTTGCTGATGTAACTTTTCAAAATTATCAAAATGATGTTTGATGTTTGGCAAATCAATATACTGCACATCGTTAATTATATTTTGATCCGCGGATTTCTGTTTAAACAACTCAATTACTATTTTAAGGAAATTATGAAGTGCTACATCATCTGCACCTACAAGAGACTCTTGGGGCTTATTAACAAAGAAAAACTCTTCCCAATTATCCCATTCTTTACCGTAGTTAATGTTATTATCCTTGAGTTTGTCAAACAATTTCGGCTTCAAATGTTCAGATTGTGTTAACTTTTGCCCTCGGCTATTCATAGAAATATATAATTCTTCACCCTGTGATGTTTGGGCAACATCAAAGTACCAAAACTCAACATTATCCAGAATCTTATCAAATTGACATTGTAGCCCCATATTTTGCATGGTATCGAGTGCATTCAACATTGACTCAATAGTTTTATCGTTATCAAATGATCTAATATACCAAATCTTATCTTTGATGTCATTCGCACTAATAAAATCACGCTCTTGAAATAACAAATGTAAGAATTGTTCCGTTAGAGGACGAACATTATACGAAAATTGGAGAGTTGGACTATCGACCTTAAGCAGTTCTGCAAACTCATCATATTTATCTTCTTTTATGGCTAAAATATATAACAGTAGCACTATAGATGTGAGTCTTTGCTGCCCATCAATAATATAGTGTTCATTACTGTGCGCCTGGTAAGAATATAAAAAACCTATATTCTTCTTTTTTTCGTTCTTAAGATCCTTTTCTATATCTTGGATAAAAACTTTGAGTTTCTCAACATTGTTTTTTGCACCCCAAACATATTCTCTTTGAATCTCTGGGACTATAAGACGAGTTGTAGTATTCTTCTTACCAGAGCAATTGCTTAATAATGTCCGAATATTTAATGCTTTCATAATTTATAAACTATAAAAATGTTCTACTTGTTGTTTAATATTTTCAATATTTGCTTTAATATCCCCTATGTTCCAACGCCAATCCGCATTGCTATCTTTAATTTTGCTCAAAAAGACGAGGAAGGTAAATGGACGAATATAATTCTCTTTCTGCATATATTCCATAATTATTCTCTGAATTTTTTCATTGAATAACGCATTACCATAACTCCTATTAACATGCTTATGTAATAGGACGAGATTGCCAATCGAATTCTGCCCATATTTATTCATTATAGCATTTATTTCATTAATGTTTTCTTCGGATAACATTTCATCATTAATGAGATTAAGTTTTTCTTGAAGTTCTTTCTTCAATTGGTACTCATCTGAAATTTCGTTTTCTTCGGGGAAAAGATTATCTATATATTCTTGCCAAGTTGACTTATTGGGATTTTGGCTACCTTCTTTCACATTAGGAGTGCAAGAACGAATATGTTCTTTATCCTCACTATTTATTCTAAAATTATCCACTTTTAGACGGTCTGCGTATTGTTGTTTTTTACCATCTTTTTTTGTTTCTGTATACTGATAATTATTTGTACATATTAGAATGTCCATAAGCACCAATATTCGCCCTAATTGATTGGAATTATTGTACCAATCTGATTGCAAATCACTAATAGCAGAAATTAAGTTTAATCGTCTTTCTTCTTCAGATGCATTTTCTTCGCCATAATCTTGTAAAATTAGATTTTTAGAAAGATTTTGAAGATATTTTACAAATTCAGTTTTGCGAGTAAATCTATCCTCCTTAATATTCCACTTCTTCCATTGTGCCCATTTCTTATAAATATTCCTAAAAGATATATTATTGTCTC
Source organism: Paludibacteraceae bacterium (assembly GCA_024399835.1). Classification (GTDB taxonomy): domain Bacteria; phylum Bacteroidota; class Bacteroidia; order Bacteroidales; family Paludibacteraceae; genus Colicola. The sequence continues at coordinate 45,632 of JAKSNK010000009.1, read as the reverse complement.
CTTCACCTTTGCCTTTAAAATTAAAGAACAAATACCCCAACCAATGATATAAATCATTATCTTCAAACCATTCTTGCATTGTTCGATGCAAGGCAATTACACTTTCATAAAGTTCCCAATGATCATTTATATTTTTGTCACCTTGTGTATCACGCCCATGTTCAAAGAAACGAAAATCCAATTCTTCTTGTTTGTTGGTATTTTCTGCGTGTTCATAATCGCATTCGTAATACAACTGATATAAAATATCTATAGGATATTCGTTGCTGTTAAATAGTTTGTTATCATTTGTTTTATCCGGCAACATTTGGATGAAAAATGTTTGGTGATCTAGTTGCGCCCACCAATGATTTATTTCATCCAATTCCATACCAACACGAACTCTAAATTCGTTTACTTTCTCGTGGTTATCTGTTTCGCGTTTACCATATTTTTCTTCAGCAGAACGGGTAATCAATTCCGCACGTACCAAATCTGCACCATCCAAATCAACCTTACCTCCGTTTAATCCGGCAAAGAGTGCTTCTTCTGTATTATCATTTGATGTCAAATCATTTACAATCAGTTGTAAGTGATTAAGGATAGCATCTACATATTTTGATTTATCTTTATCTTTTTCTGTATCTGTATCTTTTTCAAAGATGCTAAACCATTGATGAATTCCTTCTGCAACATCACAAATATAATACTCATCTTTATGTCTTGCATTTTGAGGAACTATTGTTTTCTCCCAAATTTTACCGGATGCGACTTCTGTGCGTAAGAAATCGCCAGTTTCTGTCCTTATTGCATAAATTAAGGAATTGGAGTCAAAATTTTCAGCAATGAATTGTCGATATTTTAAATAAGAAAGAATAATGTACAATGTAGTCAATCTTTGTTGACCATCAACTACATTATACCGTTTATTTGCCTCATCCTCAATAAGTGAAATGTTTTGAAGGCAATAATACTTATTTGTCGTATCTCCAGACTGCACAAATCTAAGCAAATCATCTAATAATGTTTGCACATTTTCTTTAGTCCATTTATATCCCCTTTGATAATTAGGAATGTAAAAAACATTACCAGTTGAAGGGCAAAATACTTCAGCAACAGTTTGTAATAATTTTTGTTTCATCATATCACTAATATTTTCTCTTATCCGAATTTGTTAATTTGTTAAATGTTAAATCGAAGCGATTTTAATTTTACATATACCTATTGGCATATTTCTAATGCGTACGCGCTCGCGCGATTTTTGCAAATCGCATCCAATTAACATTTAACATTTAACATTTTCATACTTAATTAATCCTATACTCATCCTATACTCATCCTATACTCATCCTTAACTCATGTTAGGACTTATACATTGTATTCATCTTATCTATTTCGTTCCTAAACCACTCTCGCAAAGAAGCAGGAGATAGGACTTCGGCACCACTACCATGTGTCAAAATCTCATGACAAAACTCATAATTAGGTATCAAGAAATACGAAAAAGTTGTGCCATTATCGTCCGTCTGCAATTCCTTTTGAGAGGGATGGATAGGTAAAGACCTTACGAAATGGGCTTGCTGCTCAGAGAAACGAATATGCACCAAAACAAGTTGGTCTGCTTTATTGGGGGTAGAAATACCATAGAACTTGCTAAAATATTCCTTACCATCAAAGCCATTCGGGATAGAATAAGGTTCTTCCGTACGCTCTACCGACACAAATCTATCTAAGCTATATACACGCAAAGAATGGTCTTCGTAAGCCGATTCTGCCAATACATACCAGCGTTGTTTAAACGCTTTCAGACAATAAGGCAAGAGCGGGAATGTAGCCGGTTCTGCCTTACCATAACCCTGATAAGACACATTCAGTTTGACCCCATCACGAATACTTTCCATAATTGCCGACAAGAACATGTGACCGGACGGCATCGGCTCTAATAGAATGTGGTCTTTGAGATGCTGTCCCTCATTTAGCAGATTATTAACTGCAAATGTGCTGATAAGCCACTTACGCATACCATCACGCTTGATGTCCTCCGTATTCTCAATATAGTAGCCCTTGAGTTTGCTAAAACCGATGTTTATTTGAAACAGCTCTTGGATTGCCTCTTTATATCGATGGAACGTGCGTTCGGGGATACACATCTCGCCTTCACTCAAAAGTGAACGACACCAACGACAATCTATTTCTTCACGAGAGATATGCCCTGCGGTATAAATGGTATCTATCAACCAAATATAGCGATTCAACAAGATGGCAGAATTTTGTTTTGGCATTACATTACAAATTTAATATGTTCTCTATCAGATAAAAATAGACTACCCTCACTTATCTGAAGATAGGTTCTGGAATACCCACGCACGAAATAAGTAAAAGCAGTCTACACCTATGCGGTGGACTGACTTCAACTTATCGTCTTGTGCGTAGATTAATTTTCCAGATTTATCTTCAAGATTCGATATGTCGAATTGTCTCAATATGTCTGTCCTACGAAAAGACGATGCAAAATTACAAATATATTTTTACATATACAAATAATTTTGCATCATTTTTTACAATAACAGCATTTTAGACTGCTTTTACTTAGAGCAGGTTACTTCTTTTGCGGCTCAAAAAAGAGTACACTAATTGTTCGACGATTGGTATAGTCATTAATATCTAACTCATATACCTGCGTCATTTGGTTGCTTTCGTGGAAATACTTAGTACATGCCTCATTCAAATAGTAATACAACTTCATATCCAATCCCTGCAACATGTCCGTAACAAAAAATGTAGTGACACCTGTATTCGTATCCGTGTATTTACGATTGATACGATATACCATCCTAACATCATTATCCATGTTTAAAACAATGTTTTCTGCATCACTCATCATACTCCATTCCACTTCACGGAACTCTTCCCAATTATAACTTTTAGGAACACAATCTCCTTCCGAATAACGCGTTCCAAAACAATAAAAGACAGAAAAATTTGCGAAACTTGCGATGCTAATAAGGCATAACATCAATGCCGTACATAGTTTTTTCATAATAGTAAAAATTAGTTGGTTTTTATTTTGCGGCGCAAAGATACAACAAATTTTTGAGCCAAATCGTGCCAAATCAAACCTTTTGAGACCAAATGACCAAAACAAACCTTTTTATGCCAAAAGATAACAAATTTTGATAAAAAAAGTTGCATATCTTAGAATAAATTTGTACTTTTGCAGTAAGTTTCACCTACAGACTTATGGAACAACTGAAAAACGCTATACAAAAGCGTATCAATCGCACAATGGAGTCGCCGAAAGACTTCGAGTACTTAAGCGAACAGATACAACATACCATAGGGGAATACCTTAGCCCAACTACCCTCAAACGCATATTCGGCTTTATTCCCATGAATGGCACTCCTCGCCCATCCACATTGTCTATACTCGCGCGCTATGTGGGTTATAGCGGTTGGCAAGATTATTTAGACAAACAACATGTGGAATCCGATTTCGTAACCACAAGTAAAATACTCACTTCCGAACTATCCATAGGACAGAAAATAACCCTTGCATGGAACCCCAACCGTGAGTGTGTAATCGAATACCTTGGCGAAAATAGATTTGTGGTCCTCCATTCCGCCAACGCGAAACTGCAAATAGGAGACCAGTTTGCGTGTGCTCAATTTGTAGTGGGGCAGCCAATGACTGCCAGCGATTTTAAGTCGCTACGCGAACCCTCTATACCCAACACCTACATAGCAGGAGCCAAAACGGGATTAACCAAACTGGAAATATTACCATGTTCGATAGCAAAGTAAATTCGGGTTTTACACAAATAGAAGATATTAACATCTCTGCTCATTTCACAGAGATAGAATTGCTACACGCCTCCACCAACGGCTATTCGGAAGTCTATCGCGCCAAACGATGGGGCAAGTGGCATATTCTGAAATGCCTTACCAAAGAAGCCCGATTACAACCCACCTACCAAACCTTATTGGAAAAAGAATTTGCCATTGCCTATTCCGTCAACCACCCGAATGCCGTTCATACTTTGGGATTTGAGTATGTAGAGGACTTAGGGCAGTGCATCATTCAGGAATATATAGACGGTGCAAACCCACAAAAACTGAATAGGCAACAGGCAATCGAGTTGTGTCAATTGGTGAGTTATCTTCACCACGAAGGTATCATCCATAGAGATATCAAACCGGACAATTTACTCATTGCAAAAGCCACCGGCAAATTATATGTATTGGACTTCGGACTGGCAGATCGATATGATTACACCGTCTTAAAAGGCGCTGCCGGTACGACCGACTATGCCGCCCCGGAACAATTACAGCAAGGCATTATCAACCCCCTAACGGATATTTACGGAATAGGTGTCGTATTGCTGCAAATCAGTCCGTACAAACATATCGCACGACGCTGTATGCGAATCCAACCCGGCAGGCGTTACCCTTCGGCAGAAGCTATCGTTCGTGTACTAAAGAGAGACTGGTGGAAAATCGGATTTGAAATAATAGCAACTCTCACATTATTGGCTATAGGATATTGGTTTCATACGCAAACACTATCTACTGACAGCAAAATACAAGCCCAGCAAGTTATAATAGATTCTCTACAAAGTGACAGACAGCAGTTTGAAATAAAAAATAGAGCCGATAGTTTGCAGATAGATTCGCTCACACAAACAATCGTTACCATGCAGGGAACAATTGGCATGATGAAAGATAAAATGTCTAATATGCAAATACAAGCCCACCAAGTGGAAAATGAATATATAATGAATAGTAACAATCTATATCCTCATCGCTATTCATCAGACAATCCCAATTCACAAAGATATTAAAAAAGCACTAATCGTTTGGTGCGGAATAGCGCTTTTTACTATTTTGCAGGGTCATGCCCTGCGGGAGTGGTTAGTTGGTTTTCCCCTTTCTTTTAATCTTCGACGAGTCGAAAAGTAGCATAAGAGTGGCTTGATGTATAATTCGACCGTCGGTCGACCGTCGGCAAAACCCCGAGAACAACAAGGTTGCGGGGAATCGGGGACAAATAATAAACAATAAACAATAAATAATAAGCTCGCACTAACGCTGAGGGGTTGGAGTGAGTTGGGTGGTACGAACAGAGGGGAGAAAGTAATGGTGAATCGGTGAATTGGTGAATCGGTAAATCGGGGAACCAGGTGAGAGGGAATTAAGAATTTTGAATTAAGAGAACCGCCCAAAATCGTATGACTATAGATTAAAAATCTATTTAGTGGCGGTAAAACTTGCATATCCCGAAATTTTTTAGTACCTTTGCAGTCGAAATGGAAATAGAGTCGAGTATAGCAGAAAAATATCCCAATAGAGATGTATTGTACATTGTGGACAGTCAACTCGGATTAAAGTTGCCCAATATGTTGGCAATCGAAGTTGACGAAAGCAAAAAAAACTTGGAAACGGTAGAATACATCTGGAATTTCCTGTTCGACCACCACGCTACCCGGCAAACACTTCTCGTAAACATAGGAGGCGGTATCATTACCGACCTCGGCGGTTTTGCCGCCGCTACCTACCGTCGGGGCATAGACTACATCAATATACCTACTACCTTGTTAGCCATGGTAGATGCCGCCGTCGGCGGCAAGACGGGTTTCAACTACCGCGGACTGAAAAACGCCATAGGCGTAATACGCGAGCCGCTGGAGGTTATCATTCAGCCCGAATGGCTAAACACCCTGTCCGTCACCCAACGCCTGAACGGCTATGCCGAACTGATAAAGACAGCCCTGCTGGTAAGTCCGTCAATATGGCATGCAACCATAAACAAAATAGAACACATAGACGACTGCAAGGCACTGTATCCTCTGATTGAATCCACAATAACCTATAAAAAATGCGTCGTGGCAGACGACCTCAACGAACACGGTTTGCGTAAAAAGTTGAATTTCGGGCACACCGTCGGTCATGCCATAGAGGAATATGCCCTGCAACGCAACCAGCCCATTCCCCACGGCTACGCCGTGATGTACGGCATGGTGGCTGAGGCGTATATGAGTGTCGTGCTAATGCACTTCGACCGCGAACCGCTGCAACAGTTAGCCCACCTGATGGTCACTTATTACGGACGCCCGCAATGCGCATGCAGCGACTACGACCGCCTGCTGGATCTCATGCGCGACGACAAAAAGACCCTCCGCCACGGAGAAATAAACTGCACCCTGCTGCGTGCAATAGGCGACGCCGTGTGCGATGTGCATGTAGAGGATACATTGATTAAAGAAGCATTGGATTATCTATTTAGTATATGATGAAACGCATTTGTTTATTCTTGTCTCTTGCCGTCTGCGCAATGACGGTACAGGCAGGTATTACCACTTACACTTTTACCAACGCCCAATGGGCAAGTCAGGTAGGTGCCACCCGGTGTGACGGAACGACGGACGGATGGATAAGCGACTTGGACGGAAACGAGTACTCGGCAGGTTTCAACAACGGTATCTACCAGCATGGTGTCAAAGTGGGCAAAGGCGTGCAGGGTGCCGGTGCTACCAGCGTGAAGACATTTACCAATGTTCGCCGGGTCACTTTTAACCTCTGCCAAAACTCCGGTGGCAAAGGAAAAGGCACTATCTATGTGCAAGTGGGCGAGAACATGCCCGATTCAATCGTAATGACGGACCAGCAAATGGCAGACAGCCGCTTAAACCGCGACAGTATAGTCTATATAACCACCCCCAACAGCGGACAAATCAAGTTCTGGGTAAACAGTAAAAACTCTACGGGGAACGCCATTTATATCTCCTCGGTCAGTATCCGTTATGAAGGAGGCGAGGACCCTGCTTTTACGCAAGATTCCTATCAGTTGGTAACCGATATACACCGGCTCCGCGATTCCGATCAGGTCATTATCGGCATAGCCGACGGGGTGACCAACCGCATATTGGGGTACTTTGACGAGGCGTTCTCGGACAACAACATACAAGCCATCAAGGGCGTTTACAGCGACGGGCGAACCGTTGTGGCGGAAAACGAAGATGCCGTTTATACACTGTGGAAAGAAGTGGGCGAAGACAATACGGACACCGTATATATATTTCAGGACGAATTGCGCTACGAGCAGGCATACCTTGTAGCCAACGGCGGACGGACCAAAAACAAACTGACCGTGTGGAGCGATGTCTATTCGCCTGCTTACGGCAATAACGGTTTTTGGCGGATGAACATAGCCGCCGACGGCACAGCCATTGTGGAAAACGCAGGTACGAGCGAACGCAAGTATATGCAGTACAACGCTTCCAACAAGAGTTTCGGCTGCTATGCCGACCCTCATTCGCAAACCAAAGTGTGTCTGTACCGCAAAGTGCCCGGACAGAGTTCGGAGACCCCGGCGATTGCCGTCAATATGGTCAATTTCGGCAATGTACGCCTGTCGGGCGAATCGGTAACGGGACAGACGACTACGGCAGTTAACGCCAACCGGCTGAGCGAAGAAATGACCTGCTCGCTCAAGCATGGCGATGTGTTCACCCTGTCCGCCAATACATTGGACCGCGACGGGGATATGCTGACTATCCGTTTTACCGCCACCGCAGCCGGCAAATATACGGACACATTGGTTGTCCGTTCGGGTGCGCTCGTGCGCGAAGTGAGCGTGATGGTCAATGTGGTCAAAGAGATGACCGTTGCCGAGGCAACACAATGCAGGGACTTTGACTTTATCTATTTGAACCCCGTGGTGGTGACCAAGAAATACGACTCGTATGTCTTTGTCCGCGATGTTACGGGTTCGATGCTCATTTACGATGCCGTCAACCCCGACACCGGCAAACCTTATGCCCAAGGGCTGGAGAACGGACATGTGCTGAGCAATATACAGGGACGCTACAGAAATTATTACGGCGTGCCGGAAATGACACCTACGGCTGCCTGGGCGGTTGCACAGCAAAAAGAGATTTGCACTCCGGAAACGGTGACCGGAGTGGACAGCGCCGATGTGTGCCGGTATGTGCAGATAAGCAATGTAACGGTTGAGTCGGGCAGTTGGCAGGGCATACCCGTTTTGGAGAAATTTCAGACAGGAAGCGTGTTGGAAAACATTCCGACTATACTGGATGCTATCGTTATGATTGACCACGACGAGACCCAGTTGTGGGTAGTAAAGCAGACATCCGCAATCACCGGCAACATAGAGGTGGAAAAGACCTTGCTGCCCACCAAATTTATCCGCAAGGGGCAGTTGTATATTCGACATAATGACCAATTTATCAATGTAATAGGACAATAAATATGAAAATACATTTTTTAGTTGCTGTTTTGATTTTAGCCGAGGCGTTGCAGGCGGCATCGTATAAAAAAGTTAATTCTGTTGAAGGACTGAATGCCAAAGATACCGTTGTTTTGGTTAACGAGGACGCTTTGAAAGCCAACGGTGCCAAAGACAAGTACCTGGCAACAGTCGCTATCGACCTGTACGGAGACACGGCTGTTACCGCTGATGCTACCGAATTGGTGTTGGACGGAGCCGCCGATGCCTGGACATTAACTACCGTCGGCGGCTCCTATGTAGGTCACAAGGCATCTACATTGGATATGTCCAATACGGCTACAACATACAAAATATCTTTTGCCGACGGTAATGTAATCATCCAAAGCAAAACTTATTGCACAAAATCCGGCAAAGAAGGGTATCCGAAAATCTGCTACAATACATCCGCTCCCCGTTTTGCGTTCTATACCAGCAGCACCATGGCGGCTGTTCAACTGTATAAAAAACTGCCGGAAGGACAAGGTGCCAATGTCCGAGTATCGGATGTGCAACTCGATGCAGATACACTTTACCTGCGTGCAGGGGAGCAGGACGAACTTACTGCTACTGTCTTACCTGCCGATGCCAAAAATAAAACCGTTGAATGGGGAAGCATGAACGAAGACATTGCTACCGTGGCAGACGGCGAAGTGTCGGCTGTTGCACAAGGAGAAACAAAAATATGGGTTCGCACCGTGGACGGCAATTTTACCGACACATGTTTTGTCAAAGTATATGCTTCGCTCGACCAACCCGATGTAACATGGAACCGCTTGCAGAGTCCGGACAGTCTGAAAGAGGGTACGCGTGTATTCTTTGCCTCCGTCAGGGCGGACGAAGATTATATAATGGGTATCTACGATTACGATGTTTCGAAGTCCAATATTCGAGGCGCTGCGGCTGAATTTGACGAAAACAGACATCAGGTTACGGCAAGTGAGAGTTATGCCTATACCGTGCATATTGATAATGGCAAATATGTGTTTACGGACTTGGACGGCAGTTATTTGTGCGACTATAGTCTGAAGAACCTGAGTGCGCAGGATAACCTTGACAACAAGGCGCGTTGGACAGGCGAAATGACCGAAGATTTTGCGTTCAAGTTCACGAATATGTACAACACGGGTTATACAATGTACAACAACCACAATAGTGACATGTTCTGCTGCTACAATGCCTACGACCAAAGCAATATGGCATACATCGCCATTTACTCGGACAACGCTCCCGAATGGGTGGAGCCGGTACTCGTGCCCGAATTGCATATATTGGTCGGTAAGGATACCATAAGGGATACATTGGACTTCGGAGAAGTGGTTTATGACGACAGTTGGGGAACGGAAACCAACCCGTATGAAGAAGCGAAAACGCTGACTTTCGTAACCAAGGATTTGTCGGATAATATCTATCTTACCTTGGCGAAAGGGCTTGACTTTACGCTCTACACAGAGGAGATTCGTCCTACAGGCGGAACGGCTTCCGTTCAGTTTAGTACCGATACAAAGGGCAGTTACAGCGACACCCTATATATAGTATGCGATACGATAGCGCGTAAAATTGTACTGAAAGCCAAGGCAGTAACGGTGGAAGAGGTTAAACCGTCCGTCACTTTCTCGACACGGCAAATCTATCTTAACCCCAATTATCAGAACGGTAATTCCGATGCGGCAAGTTTCACCTTTACTACCCGAAACATGGTCAAAAACCTTTATATTAAGTGGGAAAATACGACCGGCAACTCCGTGCCGAGCCGTCAGGGCGAAACAACGGAAATACTTGCCGGGGACATGGATGTCTATTACGGCAGTTCGACCAATATGGGCGCCATCGACTATACCGACACGGAAGTTATATTGTATTCCTATGCATATACCGAAGGCACTTATACCTCGTCACTGTTGTTCTATACTCCTGACGGGAACGACAAATCGAAGAACGCTTTTGAGGAGCGCGTGAACATTACCATAGAGGTGACACAAGACCCTGTGACCACCGATTTGGAAAATCGATTCGTCAATTCGTCGATTCCTCAATGCTCCAAACTGATCCGCAACAACCGCCTAATCATATACCGCTTTGGCAAAAAGTATATGGTAAACGGTCAAATAGTAAGAGAATAGATGTACTTTGACGAATTAGCCCTATCGGACGGAGTGCTGGATGCCCTCTGGGATATGCACTTTGACACCTGCACGCCCGTACAGGAAAAGACTATTCCTGTTATATTGGACGGTCACGATGTCATATCTTGTGCCCAAACGGGCACCGGCAAGACGGCAGCGTATATATTGCCGTTGCTCACTAATCTTGAATACGACGACCACGATGCCAATAAACTCAATGCTATCATAATGGCTCCTACGCGCGAGTTGGCACAACAGATAGACCAGCAAATGGAGGGCTTCAGTTTCTATGTGCCGTTCTCGTCGGTCGCTATTTACGGCGGCAAGGACAACGATGCCTGGGGCAATCAGACTTCAGGGCTGCAAAAGGGCGCTGATGTTATCATCGCTACGCCGGGACGGCTATTGTCGCTGATTAATATCTATAATGTCGATTTCTCGGGCGTGCGCTATTTCATTTTGGACGAGGCAGATCGCATGCTCGACATGGGTTTTTACGACGATATAATGGCTATCTATCGCCGGTTGCCTAAGGATTGCCAGAAAATCATGTTCTCTGCCACCATGCCGCGTGAAATACGCACAATGGCACGCGCTATAATGAATAATCCTGTAGAGGTGCAAATAGCCGTTTCACGACCTCCGGAAACCATCCACCAAATGGCAGCCGATGTGTATGACCCGCAAAAAACACCCTTGCTACAACACCTGTTGGACGGCAAGAACCTAAAAAAAGTCATCGTTTTTGTGGGCAAGAAACAGCGCGTCAAAGACCTGACCGTTATGCTTTGCCGCAAGGGGTTGGATGCGCGTGCCATGCATTCGGACTTGGAGCAAAAGGAGCGTGACGAGGTGATGTTGGATTTTCGTAACGGCAAAGTGGATGTGCTGGTGGCAACGGACATCGTGGCACGCGGAATAGACATAGACGATATACCGTTGGTGATTAATTACGATGTACCGCACGATGCAGAGGACTATGTACACCGCATCGGGCGTACGGCACGCGCGGAGAACTTAGGCAAAGCCGTTACTTTCGTCAGCCCTGACGACCAACGGTACTTCCATAAGATAGAGCGTTTTTTGAAAAAAGATATTGAGCGTATAACCGTTCCTGCCGAATTGGGCGAAACACCGGCACGCTTTACAGGTTGCGAATCCTCCACTCGTTCGGGTAGAGGTTATTCAGGCGGTTCCCGACATTCTTGGCGAAACCGAGGGGGACATCCCGGTAAGTCAAAAGGACGGCGCCGAAAGGCAACTCCATAGGAGGTAACGCTTCGTTGCGCAGATAGCGCAGCGCATTGTCCAAACTCAAGTCAACTATAGGGAAAGCATCTTTTTTGAGTGCTTTTGCCATGCTGAGTGCGTGTTGTGGCGATACACCTTTGCCGCGAATTTCACCGATGCCGAATCCGGTGGAGATACAGGTCAGTGTCTCCCACAGACAATCAATCAGCGGTTTGTATTTCATCGGATAAGCGGTCATAAAACGGTCACTCTGGCGAATCGCCCATTCGTCCGGCTGCAGCAGCCATTGGCGCATCTCCTGCTCATACTCGATAGGCAGCGGTTTCTTCTTGGGCTCACGCACTTTGAACGGCGTAAACGGTTCTTCGTTCTTGCGCACAACGGCGATATAAAAACCTTCGCCCTTCACTTTGTGCGGATAGAAATGGTAGCCGATAGTGCTCTCCGTAATACCCCAACTGTCTTCAATATTCAACGGCAGCGCTTCGCCGCCTAAGCAGTCACAGATCCATTCGACATTGGCTTCGTTCTCTTCGTGGTTGAATGTGCAGGTCGAATAAATCAGCACGCCGCCGGGTTTGAGCGCATCCCATACATCCATCAATATACTGCGCTGCCGTTCGGCACACTTTTGCACATTCTTGATGCTCCATTCGTCCCGTGCTTCCGTGTCTTTGCGGAACATGCCTTCGCCCGAGCAGGGTGCATCCACCAGCATACAGTCAAACAAGTACGGTGTCCGCTCTCCAAAGTGCGCAGGGTCGTTGTGGGTGACAACCGTATTCCCGTTGCCCCATTTTTGGATGTTCTCGCTCAGTATGAACACGCGCTGGCGAACTACCTCGTTGGCAATCAATAGTCCCTCATTGCCTAAATACTGACTGATAAGCGTGGATTTGCCACCGGGGGCGGCACATAAATCCAATACAATGCTATCGGGGGAGACATATTGTTCCAATGCCAATTGTACCGACATAGACGATGCTTCTTGCACATAGTAGCAACCGGCATGGAAAAGCGGGTCCAATGTGAACTGTGGCCGCATGGCAAGGTAATATCCCTCTTCGTGCCATGGTACTTCCTCCGGGTCACACGGAAAATCCAATATATCCTTCTTGTCATTCAGACGAATGCTGGTTATCGGTTCGCTCTCTAATGCACGAAACAAGCGCTCGGCTTCGCTGCCCAGCTCCTGACGCATACTATCTAAAAAATCTATCGGTAACATAATTCGGGGTGCAAAGGTACGAAGAATTTTTGGATTACGCAAGTATTTTTTAAGATAAAGTGATATTTGTGTTGTAATGCCGCATTTTTTATTTGCATATTCCAAATTTTTGTTGTATATTTGCAGATTGTTATGGAATTGCTACAAGATTTAAATCCGTCACAGCGGGAAGCTGTTATGTATAACGAGGGTCCTTCGCTTATCATCGCAGGGGCAGGGGCAGGCAAAACGCGTGTATTAACCTACAAGGTGGCATATCTGCTGCAGCAGGGCGTTCCCGCCAATCGTATTCTTTGTCTCACATTTACCAACAAGGCGGCGCGCGAGATGAAGGAGCGCATTCAGCACTTGGTGTCTCCTGAGGCGGCACATTACCTGTGGATGGGCACTTTTCACAGCATAGCGGCGCGTATCTTGCGTGCCGAGGCGGACAAATTGGGTTACACCCGCGATTTCTCCATTTACGATACGCCCGACATGAAGTCGGTTGTCAAAAGCATTTGCAAAGACAAAGGGTTGGACGAGAAAGTCTATAAACCCAATATGATTATGGCACGCATTTCCGATGCCAAGAACCATTTGGAAACGGCAGACGAGTATGCCATGTCGTCGCAGCACGCCAAGGATGACCGTAATAACCGCCTTTATGAGATGGCGTGGATTTACCGCGAATACGAACGCCGCCTGCGTGCAGCCAATGCTATGGACTTTGACGATTTGCTGATGAACCTGTGTTTGCTATTGCAAAAGAACTACGATGTGCGCACTTTCTATCAGCAGATTTTCCAATACATTCTCGTGGACGAATACCAGGATACGAACTATGTGCAGTATCTCCTGGTCAAAATACTGGCTGAGCCGGAGAATTTGGTCTTTGTGGTGGGTGACGATGCACAGTCGATTTATTCGTTCCGTGGAGCGGATATCCGCAATATACTTTCGTTCCAACAGGGCTATGCCGATTCTAAACTGTTCAAACTTGAGCAGAATTACCGTTCCACACAGACGATTGTCAATGCGGCTAATTCGCTCATCCATCATAATGCCAATCAGATTTACAAACAGGTCTATTCGGAGAATGCCGAAGGTGACCGCTTGCAATTGACGGCATATATGTCCGACCGTGACGAAGCGGCAGGGGTGGCACGGCAGATAAAATCCCTCGCCTCCCAATCCTCCCTTAATTCAAAATCCTCAATTCAAAACCCTCGCAAACTCTCTTACGACGACATCGCTATCCTCTATCGGACCAATGCGCAGTCGCGTGCCTTTGAGAATGAATTGAGGCGGCTGAATATACCTTACCGCATCTATGGCGGCACATCTTTTTACCAACGCAAGGAAATCAAAGATGCCATCGGCTATTTCCGTTTGGCGGTCAATCCCAAAGATACGGAGGCGCTGCTGCGAGTGGTGAATTTCCCGGCACGGGGCATCGGCGATGTTACACTCAAGAAAATCAGCGAATGCAGTATTCAGCGCAATCTTAGTATGATGGATGTGATAGCCGACCCCACAGGGGCAGAACTGAATGTCAGCAGCGGTATTCAAAACAAATTGCAGTCGTTCGCTGCCATTGTGGCACAGTTTCAGGAGTGTATGGACACCAAAGACGCGTATGAGTTTGCCGAATTGGTGCTTATGCGGTCCGGTGTGATGACCGCTGCGGCTGCCGACACAACTCCCGAAGGGAAGGACCGCAAGGAGAACTTGGACGAATTGCTGTCAGGCATTCATGAGTTTGTCCGTCAGCGTCAGGAGGAGGGTATTGACTTTACGCCTATACAGGATTTCTTGGCAGAAGTGTCGCTGCTGACTGACCAGGACGAAAATCTGACCGATCACACTTCTCGTGTCACGCTGATGACCGTACACGCCGCCAAAGGGTTGGAGTTCCCTCGCGTGTTTATTGTCGGGTTGGAGGAGAACCTTTTCCCGTCGCAGTTCTGCGAAGCGCCGCATGAAATCGAGGAGGAAAGACGGCTGCTGTATGTGGCTATCACGCGTGCTATGGAGCATTGCTCGCTGTCTTATGCACGGCAACGCTTCCGCAACGGACAAGTCTCTTTCTCTTCTCCCTCGCGTTTCCTTAAAGATATAGATAAGCAGTTTGTCCAACAGTTGCGACCAACGGGCGCTCCTTCCTACACACCTTCGTTCCCTTCTCGCTCGTCGTGGAGTACATCGTCTGCTGCTATGCCTTCGTCTCCTACTCCCACTCGCCTGCCGTCGCTTAGTAATCTCAAACCGGTGACTCCCGATTCACCGGTTCGCCCTATATCGGAGCGTCCGGCGACACCCGATTCGCCATCTGCCGACAGTCCTTTTGTCGCCGGCGACCGCGTCTCACACCGCGTATTTGGCAACGGCACGGTGCAACGGGTGTACAATGAAAACGATAACGACAAGATAGACATTCTCTTCGATGGTCCCGGCAAGAAAACCCTCCTCCTCACCTACGCCAAATTAGAGAAAATAGAGTAGGTGTGATAGAAAAAGAAGAAAAGAATGGCAAAAATTTGTTTTTGTCATTTTTTTTGTGTACTTTTGCATCATAAAATGCAAAGTTTTAGCAAGATGCCGAAAGTTTTATTATATACGACCGCAAAAATTATGTGGTGTTTCTTGTTTTATAACAAGGATTTTAATGAGAATAGAGGACATGTACATGTTGGCAAGAAAGATACCACACATTTGGCTAAGATATGGTTGGAACCGGAAGTGTGCGTGGCAGATAAGGGAGATTTAACGGATGCTCAGATTAAAGAAATTACCGAATTGGCAATTACGCATCGGTCTCAATTATTGACACAATGGAAAAACTTTAAAGAGGGCAAAGCGATTAGAATTATAAAAATAAAGAAATAATATGTTTACGGTAGAAGGATTTTGGAATATTACTCCGGAGATTAAATCAGTTTCATTTCCCAAGAGGGGAAAGTTTCAAGTCGACTTTAAGGACGGTCGTCAGGTCGTGATGCCTATTTCGGCATTCCCTTCGCTGAAACGCGTTTCCGTGGCGGATAGAAAGAATTGGTATCTAATGGGGAATGGAGTGACATGGGATTCTTGTCCGGAAGTTATTCATGTTGAGCAAATTTTAGGTGACTTCCAAAAATATAGCCACGAAAGAGCAGAAGCTTAATAATACTTAATTTTTTTAGTGTCATGCAGAAAGAAATTGTATACATATTGCATTGGTTTGGACCTTTTAAAAGCGTAGAGGAAGTTAAATCTTTTGAGGATGCGAATTCGGAAATTCAATGCTGTTTGTATATGTTTCGTGGAATGAAAAAGCATTCCAAAGCGTATGAGAGTTTTTATTGTGGAAAAGCAGATAAGCAGAAAGTATATCAACGATTGTGCAATTGCAATCACCATATAAATGAATTAAGAGAGATTTCTGAAATATGGATTGGAGCATATAGTAATGTCGAACCAACATCAAATGATATAAATTACGGGGAAAGAATTATTACAGCTGTCTTAGCAAGCAGAGAAGGACAGCAATATATGCTCAATGAAATTAATATGACATTCCCTAAATACACGATTTATGTCATCAATCATTGGTATAACCCAAAGACAATGTTGAGTATTGTTAAAGCTCCATCCAAGTCTTCATTATGTGCAACCTTGCCGGATATGATGGCTCATAGGTATGAAAAACAACTTGATGCGCACATCGTGAGTGGAGCGGAGAAATTAAAGGTGTTGTATAGTGAATAAAGACAAACACTCATATCCTCTTTTGAAGGAGTATAGAGTATAAGCCCCCCTAATCCAACGAAAATGTGAAAAATAGAGCAAAGTAATGCAAGATCTTATTGCTAAATATGAATCTGTGCTGGCACAATATCGTGCTAAAGTGATGGATACAATGTCGCAGCAGGACTGGTATGATTATAATGAAGTGCTGTTTTCTGCGCACAGTTGTGCCATTGAGGGAAATTCTTTTTCCGTGAACGATACAAGGGAGTTGAAGGAAAAAGGATTAGGTGTTATTCCGCAAGGTAAGACACTATTGGAAGCATTTGAGATCTTAGACCATTTTGAAGCATATCGATATATGCTCTCTATCGTGGGTCAACCGCTCTGCGAGTCCCATTTGAAAGAGATGCACCGTCTCTGTACGCGCAATACATTGGCATATCGTACACACGGAGAGGGTGTTCCGGGGGAATATACTACGACTGATATGGCAGCGGGTGATACTGTTTTTGGGGACCATGAGCAACTCATTGCGCGTGTGCCGGACTTATTGTCTGCTACACAACAAGCAATGGATAAAGCAGAAACACACCCCGTATGTATTGCAGCACGCTTTCATTGCTTCTTTGAATTCTTGCATCCTTTCCGCGACGGTAACGGACGCACAGGACGACTGATGGCTAATCTGATTCTGTTATCCATGAATCACCCGATGGTAATTATTCCAAGTGAACATAAGTCGGAGTATATTCGTGCTTTGCAAATGTATAAAAAGGAGCATTCGGTAGAGTTTATTGAGCATTTCTTCTTGTCGGTCGCTATTGCCCGCATGGAACAGGAAATGAACGAGAAAGCCACTCTTACTGCTCGCAGCAATCTTCGATTTATTATATGATTAACAATATATCATCCATCCCACCGCTCCGGCGGCAAGGATAAGCAGAATAGGGTTGCCAATCAGTTTGGTAACCTTATTTTTTTTGAACAGCGGCAGAAGCATGCACGCGAAAACAACACCGAAGATTGCCCAACTTTTCCAATCGATAAAGGTACTTGGTGTGAACAGCACAAAAGCCGCGTGAGCCACAAGCAAAACCACCAAAATACGAATAATACGCATGGAGTTTTGAAAGGTGCGATTATCTTGGTATCGGTCACGAATACTGTCGTATATCCGGCAGATAATCAGCATAATAACCAAACTTGGAAATACAATGGCAGCACTTGCCAATAAGCTGCCCCACACACCACCCACGGTATAGCCCACATAAGTGGCACAGTTGATGCCGATTGGTCCCGGTGTGACCTGACTAATACCCACAATATCAATAAATTCCGTCTCTGTCATCCAACCCCGCGACAGCACTTCTCCCTGAATAAGCGAGATAACCGCCATTCCTCCCCCGAAGCCGAGCAAACCGGCTTTAACAAAAACCCATATTAGTTGTAGGTAGAGCATGCTCACTTTTTACGGTCTCGCGATTCACCGATTAACCGGTTCACCATCCTGACGACCGTGGCAGCAATCAGGGCAACCACGGCAGGACGGACTCCCTTGAAGACGGCTTCAACAGTAGGATTGTCCTTTATCTCCTTAAAGAACATTGCAATCAATAAGATAATGATAATCGACGGTAATACTGCTCCTAATACACAGGCGACCGTGCCCTTCCAACCTGCCAATCGGTGTCCGATAAAGATGGCACTGTTGACGGCTATCAGTCCGGGGGCTGCTTGCGCCAAAGCAATCATGTTCATAAACTCCTTGTCGTCCAACCAATGGTGCTTGTCCACCACTTCCTGCTCAATCAGCGGCAACATGGCATAACCTCCACCTATGGTGAAAGTGCCGATTTTTAAGTATGTCCAAAAGAGTTGAAACAACATCGCCTCTAAACTCTAAACTGTAGCAAAGCGTCCTCTAAACTTTATCCCTGAGCTGCTGCTTGATGAACTTGGCCATCATATTGATGGCGGCGTTGTTGTGCCCGCCTTGGGGAATAATCACATTGGCATACCGCTTGCAGGGCTCGATAAACTGCTCATGCATGGGTTTGAGCACACGCTGATACCGCTCAATCACCTGCTCCACCGTACGCCCGCGCTCCACGATGTCACGCTTGATGACGCGTATGAGACGGTCGTCACCGTCTGCATCAACAAAGACCTTAAGGTCCATCTGTTCGCGCAAATCGGCATTGTGCAAAGTCATGATTCCCTCTACAATCACAATCTCGCTCGGCTCGACATGAATAGTTTCTTTCTGCCGACTGCTGGTGATGTAGTCGTAAATAGGTTGCTCTACCGCCTGTCCTGCTTTGAGTTCCTTGAGGTGCTTTTCCAGTAATGGCCACTCGAAAGCATCAGGGTGGTCAAAATTGATTTTCTGCCGCTCCTCAACAGGGATGTTCGACGAATCGTTGTAGTAGGAATCCAAGGGAATAACTGTCACCTCGCCTTTAGGAAGGCGCTCGATGAGTTTACGAACCACCGTTGTTTTACCCGAGCCGGTGCCGCCCGCAATACCGATAATAAACATGGAGAAGGTTGAATGTCTGTTTTCGGACTGCAAAGGTACAACAAAAAAATGAGATACGCAAATATTTGGACGATAAAATGAATTTATGTCAATAAAATGACAAATGTGGCATAATTATTTGCTTATCTCAATTTTTTTTTGTAACTTTGCGCGTTTTTATGTGATAATATGAAAATAGCATTAATAGGTTACGGTAAAATGGGGCATATAATTGAGCAAATTGCCCTCTCGCGTGGGCACGAGGTTGTGTGCACGATAGATAAGGATAACCTCTCGGACTTTGATAGCCCTGCTTTCGCCTCTGCCGAAGTTGCCATCGAATTTACCACTCCTGCCACTGCCAAGGACAACATCCTTCGCGCATGGTCGCACAATGTCCCTGTCGTCTGCGGTACTACCGGGTGGAATGTGGACGAATTGAGGATTAAGAATGAAGAATTACGAAAGAAGACCGGACACGAATGGCTTGTCTGGAAAAGTAATTTCTCCATTGGTGTCAATGTCCTCTTTGAGTTGAATAAGCAACTGGCTGCCCTGTTGGCTCCTTATACCCAATACACTCCGTCCATCACGGAGATACACCATGTACACAAGTTGGACAAACCCTCCGGCACCGCCAAAACTTTGGCGGAGGACTTACAAACTTACAAATTTACAAATTTACAAATTGACTCCATTCGTGAGGGCGAAGTGGCTGGCATTCATACCGTCACTTGGGACAGTCCCGAAGATACAATTGAAATCAAACATACCGCCAAGGGGCGTCAGGGTTTTGCACTCGGTGCCGTATTGGCGGCAGAACAGATAAAAAAGTAAGAGATGAAAAGTTTTCAGGACAGAATAGCCGAAGTGCCCCGCAAGGGTTGGATAGCAGCCGTTGTGTGGGGCGTGCTGTATGTGGCATTCGTTGTTTGGGTGGCATGGGGCGACTGGGCATCCCTCGGTTGGCTCGCCCTTTTGCCCGTTATCGTAGATGCTTTTACCACCAAGTATATCAATTGGGGCTTTTGGCGCAAGTACCGCCCTTTGACCAAGGAAGAAGAGGCGGAAGGCAAGAAAAATCCCGATGCAAATCCTACCTTGTATAAGATTTGTTCGTGGATAGACGCTATCGTCTTCGCTTTGGTGGCAGTCTATTTTATCAATCTGTATATTTTCCAGAACTACCAAATCCCCTCTTCCTCTCTCGAAAAGAGTTTGCGCGTGGGAGATTTCCTCTTCGTCAGCAAGATGAGTTATGGCGCCCGTGTCCCGAATACGCCTCTCTCTATGCCGTTGGTGCAGCATACTTTCCCTGTGTGGCTGGGCGGCGGCAAGTCGTTCATAGAGCATCCGCAATGGGCATACAAGCGCCTGAAAGGTTGGGATAGTCCCAAGAAGGGCGACATTGTCGTTTTCAATTTCCCTGCCGGCGATACCGTTTGTACGCTCATGCAGAACCCCGACTACTACACCTTGTGCTACTATTACGGCAAGGAGAATGTGGAAAAACGCAAACATGCCTTCGGGGATGTCGTGTATCGCCCTGTGGATCGCCGTGAGAACTATGTCAAGCGTTGTGTGGGCGAACCCGGAGACAGTCTGCAAATCATAGATAATGTTGTCGTCGTCAATGGCGTGCCTGAATCCGAGCGCGAGGGACGGCAGTTTAACTACTATGTGGTAACGGACGGACATCTGTTGGGCAACTCGTATTTGGATAAGATTGGTATCAGTCTGGACGACCGCGAAATGATTCGTCCGGGGGTGTATCTCTTCCCCTTGACTGCCGCCATGCGTGAGCAGTTGCAGAAAAATCCTCATATTCAGATGATACAGATTCAACCCGAGTCAGAGGGTGGCGAAGTCTATCCTTTGGGGCATAACGAATGGACACGCGACAATTACGGTCCTATCTATATTCCCCGCAAGGGCGACCGCCTGATGATAACGGAGGATAATTATTGGCTGTACAGGCGTATTGCCGATGCGTACGAGTATAAGCCGATGCGGATAGGCGAGGAATATACTTTTGAAATGGACTATTACTGGATGATGGGCGATAATCGCCATAAGTCTGCCGACAGCCGCTATTGGGGATTCGTGCCTGAGGACCATATTGTGGGCAGACCTGTCTTCATCTGGTTGAGTATAGAGAAGGACAAACCGTGGCTTAGAGGTCATATCCGTTGGAACCGTATCGGACAGCATGCGTGGAATTGATAAGTCGGTTACGGTAGTGTTACGGGTGCTTAACGGGGGTAGAACGGGAGTAGAGCGTGTTCTTATCGGTAGTACATCGGTAGTAGAGCGGTAGTATAGCGGTAGTAGAGCGAGAGGTTACGCTGTTAAAAAAAGGGAGAATAAATGGTCTTACCTACAACATATTTGGGTCCGCTCAGTTGGTATCGACAACTGCCGGCAACGATTGAAATCAACGAGACCTTCGAGAAACAGACCTTCCGCAACCGTTGCCTCCTGCGCAACAATATCCGTTTGACGGTCCCTGTTTGCAAGGTGGAGAGCAAACAACTGACACGCGACATACAAATCAGTTATCAGCAGCGGTGGCAACACCAGCACTGGATGGCGATTCGCTCGGAGTACGAACATACCCCTTACTTCCTCTACTACGAGGACTACCTGCGACCCTTCTACGAGCGCGAAACGAAGTACCTGATTGACCTGAACAGCGCTTTGACCGAGACCATCTGGAACTTGATACAGAATAAACCAAATATCAACTATCAACTGTCAACTATCAACTATCAACTATCAACTGTCAACTGTCAACTGTCAACTATCAACTATTCAAGTTCCTGGTCCGGACAAATATGGACCGACCGCCATGCTTGGCAAAATGAATTGAGTATATTGGACACATTGTTTGAAAAGGGTCCCGAGACCCTACTGTAATGAATATAGATTGGCAAGAATTACGATTTAGTTACACCGAAACGGATTATATCGTTCGGGCATCCTTCCACGGCAAGTGGCAGGACGGACGCTTGGTGGGCGAATGGGGCGCACCGCATGCTACACGCGACAAAATACTGCCGATGCATGTATGCGCTACGGCTCTCCAGTACGGACAGGAGGCGTTTGAGGGCTTGAAGGTGTTCCGTGGCATAGACGGTAAAATCCGTGTTTTCCGCTGGCAAGCCAATGCAGAGCGCATGGCTCGTTCGGCAGAAGGATTATATATGGCTCCTGTACCGACGGCACTTTATGGTCAGATGGTGCAGATGGCTGTTCATAAGAATAAGAAGTTCATTCCGCCTTACGAAACGGGTGCTACACTTTATCTGCGTCCCCTGCTGATAGGCACAACGCCCAAATTAGGCGTAGGACCCGGATGGGATTTTGAGTTTATCATTATTCCTTCGCCCATCGGACCGTACTACAAGGAGGCGCACTCCAACCGTATTCCCTGTCAGACTTTTATCGTCAACCGGCATGTGGACCGCTCGGCTATGTTCGGTACAGGACATTTCAAGGTTGGAGGCAACTACGCCGCCTCGTTCCGTGGCACGGAGACTGCCCACTTGCAGGGGTACGACTGCCTGTTTATGGACAGCCGCTATCACCGTTATATAGACGAGTGTTCGGCAGCCAACTTTATCGGCATACGGGGAAATGAATATATTACTCCCCGTTCGTCGGCTATTCTGCCGTCCATTACCAACGACTCGCTGATGACGCTGGCAAAAGAGCGTGGACTGAAAGTTACGCGCCGGCATGTCCGCTTGGACGAACTGAACGGGATGAGCGAGGCGGCGGCATGCGGAACGGCTTGTGTCATTTCGCCGATTGATAAGGTGATAGACCCTGACAACAATATTACCTATACTCTGCCTCAAGCTCCGGGACCCGTTCTGTTGGGTCTGCGGAATGCCCTGCAGGATATACAATACGGCAGAGCCGAAGACAAACACCGTTGGTGCACCGTCATCAACTAACCCGATTAACCAACTCACCGATTAACCGATTAACCGATTAACCAATTAACCAAAAAATACAATTATGTTCGACAATCAACCTAAAGGGCTCTACGCCCTCGCTCTCGCCAACACAGGCGAACGATTTGGCTACTACACAATGTTAGCCGTGTTTGCGCTATTCTTGCGCGCTAATTTTGGTTTGGCACCTGCCACCGCCGGATACATCTATTCGGGTTTCCTTGCGTTGGTCTATTTCCTCCCGTTGGTCGGCGGTATCGTGGCTGACAAAATAGGCTATGGCAAGTGTGTGACCATCGGTATCATTATCATGTTCCTCGGTTATTTGCTGCTGGCTGTCCCGTTGGGAGGCATTGACAATGGCAATATCGCCCTTCCGATGACTGCCATGATTGGCGCTTTGGCGCTTATCAGTTTGGGAACGGGTTTGTTCAAGGGTAACTTGCAGGTCATGGTGGGTAACCTCTATGACGACCCCCAATATGCCGACCGTCGCGATGCGGCTTTCTCTCTGTTCTATATGGCAATCAACATCGGTGCCATGTTCGCTCCTACCGCTGCCGTCAAGATTATGGCTTGGGCACAACAGAGTCTGGACTATTCCGTCAACGACAGTTACCACTTTGCTTTTATGGTGGCTTGTGCTTCACTCGTGCTGAGTATCATTATCTATTATGCTTGCCGTCCTTGGTTCCGCCATGTGGAGCATACGGTTAAGCAGCAGGCCGCTTCCGGTCAACAGGTTGAGCAACTGTCTCCCGAACAGACCAAAAAACGCATTGTGGCATTATGCCTCGTCTTTGCAGTGGTTATTTTCTTCTGGATGGCTTTCCATCAAAACGGATTGACGCTCACCTTCTTCGCTAACGAATTTGTCAACCCTGTTTGCACGGGCGTACAATCCATGGCTTTTGATATCATCAACCTCGTTATGCTGGCAATCATCGTATATGGTTTGTTTGGACTCTTCCAAAGCAAGAATGCCCGCGGTAAAGTTGTCTCCGCTGCGGCTATCGTTTTGCCTGTTGCCGTGTTGGCGTATAAATACCTGCATATATCTCCCGAAGGTATTATGTTGGATGCACCTATCTTCCAGCAGTTCAATCCTTTCTATGTAGTGGCACTTACGCCTGTCAGCATGGCTATCTTCGGTGCTTTGGCTGCCAAGGGCAAAGAACCGTCTGCTCCGCGTAAGATAGCATACGGTATGCTGGTGGCTGCAATCGCCTATATGGTGATGGCTATCTGCTCCCGGAACCTGCTCACTCCTGCAGCACAGGAGATGGCACGCGTTACGGGCGATGCTACTTTCGCCAATGCCAATGTGCTCATACTCACTTATCTTATTCTTACTTTCGGTGAATTGCTTCTCAGCCCGATGGGTATTTCCTTCGTCAGCAAGGTGGCTCCTCCGCAATACAAGGGTATGATGATGGGCTTATGGTTCGTGGCTACGGCTGTAGGCAATTTCTTGGTCAGCATAGGTGGCAGTTTGTGGGGAAACTTGCCTTTGTGGCTTGTGTGGAGCGTGTTCGTAGGTGTCTGCCTCGTCGCTGCAATCTTTATGTTCTCTATGATGAAAAAACTCGAAGACGCTACTAAATAATAATACATTCCGAATATGAAAGATCAATTATTATCCATTGCCGACTATTTAGAGTCACTTGAGCAGCGCATTGCTGCTTTGGAAAGTTCCAATATCGCTCTGCAAGACACTATCAACGATTTGCAGGACAACCTTGCTGCCCTTCAGGAACAGTTGGACAATCTGCCCGACGAACCTGAGGTAGAAGTCGAACTCCTTGTCCCTGACGAAACGGACGAACCGGAAATGCCGGAAATGCCTGAGGTTTCAGACGAACCTGAGATTTCAGAAGAGCCGGAAATGCCGGAAGAACCGGAAATGCCGGAAGAGGAAGAAACCCCTGCAGAACCCGAAATCCCTGCAGAACCGGAAATCGTCATTACCCCCGAGCCGGAACTAGCCCCCGAACCGACACCCGCTCCTACTCCTGCTCCAGCCCCCGAACCGACACCCGCTCCTGCTCCCGAACCTGCTCCTGCCCCTGCACCAGCCCCTGCCCCCGAACCCGTACACGCTGCGCCTTATCAGCCGTCGCTCTTTGGTCCGCAAGTGTCGGATATTCGCCAAGCTATCTCGCTGGGTGACCGTTTCCTTTTCCAACGCGAATTGTTTACCAACAATGGCGAACTCATGCAGAAGACTTTGGACTCGCTCAATAATTGCGCCAATATAGACGAAGCGGTAGCGTATATATCTCGCTTTGGCTGGGATCAGGAGAGTACTACCTTCAAACTCTTTATGAATGTACTCCGCCGTCGCTTTAATTAGTTTGATGTGACAATATGCTGTATGTCGTTCCAACACCGGTAGGCAATCTGGAGGATATCACTCTTCGGGCTTTGCGCATTCTTCGTGAGGTGTCACTCATCTTGGCTGAAGATACACGCACATCGTCTGTGCTGCTTCACCATTATGATATACATACCCCCTTGCGCAGTCACCATAAGTTCAACGAGCACGAGACATCCGATACGATGGCTGACTTGGCTTTGACTCAAGACATTGCCCTCATTTCCGATGCAGGCACTCCGGGTATATCCGATCCGGGTTTCATGCTTGTACGCGCTTGTGTGGAAAAAGGTGTTCCCGTGCAGTGCCTCCCGGGTGCTACGGCTTTTGTACCGGCGCTCGTCAATAGCGGACTGCCGTGCGACAGGTTTTACTTCGAGGGTTTCCTTCCGCAGAAAAAGGGACGGCAGACACGCTTGCAACGGTTGGCTCAGCAGGAGCATACGATGATTATCTACGAGTCGCCTTTCCGGCTGCAGAAAACATTGGAGCAACTTGCCCAAGTATTGGGCGCTGACCGCCAAGCCGCTGTCTCGCGTGAGATAAGCAAGGTACACGAGGATACACAGCGTGGCACCCTCGCCGAACTGATTGAACACTTCAAAACCACCCCCGCCAAAGGAGAAATAGTGATTATTATTGCAGGTAAAGATGAATAACGCACTCAATATGAAAGTTTTGGCGAAGGAAACCGCTATCTACGGTCTCTCTTCCATCATAGGCAAGTTCCTCAACTACTTGTTGGTGCCGCTTTATACTTATGTCTTGGCAAATACTGCCGACTATGGTATCGTCACCAACCTCTATGCGTGGACAGCCCTGTTGCTGGTCGTTCTTACTTATGGCATGGAGACTGGTTTCTTCCGTTTTGCCAATCGCGAGGACTGTGACCCTCAATCGGTGTATAAGACTTCTCTGCTCACGGTTCTTTCTACTTCGGTGCTCTTCGCCGTCGTTTGTGTCTTGTTGCGTCAGCCGATTGCTTCGGCATTGGGTTATGACTCACATGCTTCGTTTATCGCAATGATGGCACTTACCGTGGCTATGGATGCGTTCGCTTGCATTCCCTTTGCGTACTTGCGCTACCAAAAACGCCCCCTCACTTTTGCCGTACTCAAACTGCTGTTCGTTGTCTTGAATATCGGTTTCAATCTTCTCTTCTTGGTGGTGCTGCATCGCAATGATGTCTTCTATGTCTTCTTGTCAAATATCTTGGCTACCACTATACAAACGCTTATTCTCATACCTCTCACTTTGCCCAAGGGAGGACGATATTCGTTCTCTTTGCTCAGGCAGTTGTTGCATTACTCGCTGCCGTTGCTGGTGTTGGGTGTAGCGGGTATTATGAACCAAACCCTCGACCGTATTCTTTTCCCTTACCTCTATCCCGGCGCAGACGCTCAGTCGCAATTGGGTATCTATGGCGCGTGCTTCAAGGTCGCTATGGTGATGATGATGTTCACACAGGCATTCCGATATGCGTACGAGCCGTTTGTCTTTGCCAAGCACAAGGACCGCCAATCCGTAGAAGCGTATGCGGATGCCATGAAGTATTACATTATCTTCTCGTTCCTTATCCTGTTGGGCGTAATCGTCTATCTGGATATATTCAAATACATCATCAGCGCTGCCTATTGGGAGGGTTTGCGCATTGTGCCTGTGGTATTGTGGACTTATGTATTCCAAGGCATCTATTTCAACCTCTCTTTCTGGTATAAACTTACCGACCAAACGCGTTGGGGAGCGTATCTTTCTCTCATCGGGTTGACTATCACCTTGGTGCTGCAAATCGTCTTTGTACCGCGTATCGGTTATTGGGCATCCTGCGGTAGCAGTCTGGTCTGCTATTTGGTGGTTATGCTGCTCAGTTATTTCGTGGGACGCAAGCACCTGAAGGTGCCTTATGATCTTCGTCGCATAGGTGTTTATGCGGCATTGACGATAGCCCTTCTGTTGGTGTTCTACCTGCCTGCTTATCCCAATATGTGGATACGCATGTTGGTCGGAACGGCTTTATTGGTCGTTTTCGTCGCAATATTCTATATACTCGATCTTAAGAAATTACTAAAAAAATCATAACTATCAATTATCAACTATCAACTATCAACTATCAACTATCATGTTTTCTGGAATAGTAGAAACAATGGCTCAGGTGGTTCGTATTGAACAGGACCAAACCAACAAGCACTTCACTTTGCGCAATCCTTACCCGGCTACGATGGGCATAGACCAGTCCATTGCCCACAACGGTGTCTGTCTCACGGTCGTGAGGAACGAAGATGATACATATACCGTAACGGCTATGCAGGAGACCTTGCGGCTTACTAACCTCGACTTGCTGAAAGTGGGCGATTGGGTCAATCTGGAGAGGGCTATGTCTCTGGAAAAACTCTTGGACGGACATATTGTTCAGGGGCATGTGGATTGCCGTGCCACTTGTGTTGATGTGCATGAGACGGAAGGCAGTTGGTACTACCGCTTCTGCTACGATAGTACACCCGAGATGATTCGCCGTGGGTATTTCTGTGTGGACAAAGGCAGTGTTACTATCAATGGCGTTTCCCTTACTGCCTGCGAACCCGATGTGGTTGGCGACAAGGGGTATGTCTCTGTCTGCATTATCCCTTATACTCACGAAGTAACCAATTTCCAATACATTCAGGAAGGTACTGTGGTCAATATCGAATTTGACATCATTGGCAAATACCTCGCTCGTATGAATCAACTAATCAAATAATTTAATTGTTAAATATATCAAATAAATGGAAAATGTAAGTTATCAATTGGGTGCCCAAGTGGCACAAGTCATGCAACAATACGGCATTGCTGAACTCGATTATGCCGAATTTGAGAAAGGCGTGGACTTCGTCCTCAATGCCGCTAAAACAGCCAAAGCGGACGGCGAAAAGTTCCTCGCTGAAAACAAAAAGCGCCCGGAAGTCAAAACTACTCCTTCAGGACTGCAATACGAGGTAATCGAATCAACGCTGGGACAAAAGCCCAAAGCTACCGACACCGTCAAAGTACACTACGAGGGTACACTCATCGACGGAACGGTCTTTGACTCGTCGTACCAACGCGGCGAATCTATCTCTTTTGCACTCAATCAGGTTATCAAGGGATGGACCGAAGGACTTCAACTCATGTCTGTCGGCTCCAAGTATAAACTGTATATCCCTTACCAGTTGGCGTACGGCGAACACGGGGCAGGCGCTTCTATCCCGCCATACGCTGCACTCATCTTTACGGTCGAACTGTTGGGTATTGAGTAAATACCGGGTGCTAAACATAACATGAACATAACATTGATATAAGATACAGGGAACTTTACAATACCCTTATACAAACCTTTTAATAACAAAACAAAATGAAAAAACTTAGTATTTTTGCCCTTGCTGCATTGGCAATGGTGTCCTGCGGAAATACCTACAAGGTACAGCAGGTTGAACTCAATTCGATGAATGACTCTGTCAATTTCGCACTTGGTTTAGTCAATGGCGCTCAGATTCGTGACTATTATTTGGCCAACGATTCGTCTGACAAAACGATTGGCGAGTTTATTGATGCTCTCAGCCGTGGTTATGACGGCAAGGCAGAGCAATTGGACGAGAACATGAGCATGGCTCGTAATCTCGGTTTTACTATCAAATCTTTTGAGACCAAAGGTTTGGTCGAGCAACCCACTTGGCGTATGAATGAGAAGATTTTCTTCCAGGCGCTCGTCAATGGTATGTTGGGTGACACTGTCATGATGCAGGCAGACGAAGCACGCCAGTACTTCCAAAGTTACATCCAAGCCGCTTCTGCTGTTCCGGTGGATAGCGCTGCCAAAACACCCAAAGCCGTTAAGGCAAAGTGCGGCAAGAAAATGGCTACTGTCGACCTGTCTTCCGTCAATGACTCTCTCAACTACGCTTTTGGTGTTCTCAACGGCTCACAGATGCGCATGTATGTGCTGCTTAACGACACTACAGGAGAAATCTTCAACGACTTTGTGGACGCCCTCAATGGCGGACTCAAGTGCAAATACCGCAATCCACAACTCGCCAGTATGGGCGAACAGATTGGTCAAACCATTCGCGAACAGGAAGCAGAAGGTTTGATAGGCGTTCCGCAATTATCTACCGATTTCGACCTTATCAAGCAGGGCTTCATCAATGGTCTTTACCGCGACGAAACCATCTTTGATATGCACTCTGCCGGCGACTATATCCAAACTACCATAGATGACCTCAAGTATGGCGAGAATAAGGTCGCTAACGAGAAGTTCCTTATTGAGAACGCTCTCAAGGACGGTATCATTGTTACGCCTTCCGGATTGCAATACGAAGTTATCAAGATGGGCAAGGGGGCTAAACCTGCTGCTACCGACAAGGTTCGCGTTCATTACCACGGCACTTTGATTGACGGTACTGTCTTCGATTCTTCTGTTGAGCGTGGCGAACCTATCTCTTTTGGTTTGGATCAGGTTATTGCCGGTTGGACCGAAGGTCTTCAGCTCATGCCTGTTGGCTCCAAGTTCCGTTTCTATATCCCGCAGGAACTCGGCTACGGTTCACGCGCTACCGGTGCTATTCCTCCGTTCTCTACCCTCATCTTTGATGTAGAGCTCCTTGATATAGAGAAATAAATCTAGTTGTCTAGTTATCTAGTATCCTAGTTCTCTCATAATGGGACAAATTGCTAAACAATCCATACAAGGCACCATTGTCACCTATTTAGGGGTGGCATTGGGCTTCATCACCACTTTCTTCGTGCTGACTCGCTTCCTCACTGCAGAGGAAGTCGGGTTGGCGCGAGTTATGGTTGATGCAGCGACGCTCTTCGTCGGGTTGGCGCAATTGGGTACTTCGTCTTCTATCATCCGTTTCTTCCCGTATTTTAGTAGTTCCGAAGGAACACACGGTTTCTTCTTTTGGACTTTGCTGGTGCCTTTGGTGGGTTTTGCACTCTTTGCGTTGGTCTATGTGGCATGCCATACGCCTTTGTCGGCGTTCTTTGGCGATAAGTCTCCGCTGTTCGTCAATTATTACTACCTTGTCTTGCCCATTGCCTTCTTTATGCTCTATCAGACCGTCTTTGAGACCAATGCCAATGTCCTTATGCACATTGTCCTGCCGCGTTTCGTGCGTGAAGTGGTGGTGCGGCTGGGGCTGTTAATCGCTTACCTGCTGTATGCGTTCCGTTGGCTCAGTATGGACGGTTTCATTTGGTCGTTCTGTGCAACCTATGCTGTCGCTGCTTTGATTAACATGGGCTATGTAGCTAAGTTGTGCATGGCGCATGGATCTATGGCTGCTATGCTGACTCCTGATTGGACTTTCTTGCGCGCGCAACGCCCGCTGGTGCGTTCCTATTTATTATATACGCTTTTCCTCTTGGTCTCGGCGGTCACTTCCGTTTTGGCGCCTATGCTCTCGTCGTTCTTCATTACGGCGCAAATGGGACTGAGTTATACGGGTATTTTTGCCATTGCCACCTATATGGCGGTTATGGTCTCTATCCCTTACCGCTCGCTCGTGGCGATTGTGCAGCCCGAGTTGTCCGTAGCGGTCAAGAACGACGATTCTTCTGCTATCGCTCGGTTGATACACCAATCGAGTGCCAACCTTATGCTGGTGGGAGGACTTATCTTGCTGGTCATTTGGATCAATATCGACCTTATCTATGTCATTTTGCCCAATGGTGCTTTGTATGCTTCTGCACGCAATGTGGTGTTGCTGTTGGGTGTTGGGCAACTCATGGTTGCTTCGTTTAATGTTTTCTTGCCGGCGTTGTCGTATTCGCGCTGGTATGCGTTTGCTTTGCTCAATTCGTTAGTGCTGACTGTTTCGGCACTGCTTCTCAATAATTACCTTATTCCGCATTGGGGAATGATGGGTGCTGCATGGGCAACGGTCATTGCCGATACGGTTTATTATATCTTGGTCATTGTGGTGGCTTCGTGTGCATTGCATATTCGTCCCTTCTCGCGTGGGCAGTTGTTGATTGTCTTGCTGTTGGCAGTGGCTTTTGTACTCAATTATCTTTGGACTGCTTATCTGTCTGCTTTCATTGCCGATGGCTCTGTTGTCTGGGATGCCCTTCTCCGCACACTGGTCATCTTTGCCCCCACTTTCTACCTCGCTTACCGCCTTAACCTCTCCCCTGAAATTCACCAATATATCACCTCTCTAACCAATCATAAATCACAAATCACCAATCACCAATCACCAATCACAAATCACAAATCACAAATCACAAATCACAAATAACAAATAACCCCCCATGCGTTATTTCGTCCGCTTCGCATATTACGGTACTCCTTTCCACGGCTCGCAGTCGCAGCCGGAAGGCACTACTGTGCAGCAGGTCTTGGAGCAAGCTTTCTCTACTATCTTGCGCTGTCCTGTTGCTCTCACTTTTGCCGGACGAACCGATGCTGGTGTGCATGCCCTCGAGATGTATGCCCACTTTGATTATCCTTCTTCTCTAAACTCTAAACTCCTCTCCTCTAAACTCAACAGCTTATTGCCTTCTGCAATAGCTGTCTATGATATCTTTCCTGTTGCTGACTCTGCGCATGCGCGGTTCTCTGCTGTAGCGCGAACTTACCAATACCATATTACTCAGTGCAAAGATCCTTTCAATCTGCACTTGCGAACTTATGTCGCACCCGGATTGGACTTTGATGCCATGAACAGGGCGGCTGCGCTGCTTGTCGGTCGCCACGACTTTGCTTCGTTCTGCAAGGTGCATACCGATGTCAAAACTACTTTCTGCACCGTCACTGAGGCATATTGGCAACCGCTTCCCCCATCCCCCGATTCACCGGTTCACCGATTCACCGATTCCCCGCTTCCCCAATTCCCCGATTCACCGGTTCACCAATTCCCCGATTCCCCGATTTCCTACTTCACCATCACGGCAGACCGTTTCTTGCGCAATATGGTGCGTGCCGTTGTCGGTACTCTGTTTGATGTGGGACGGCATAAACTGTCGATTGACGACTTTCAGTCCGTCATTGATGCACGCAATCGCTGCTCAGCCGGACAGTCTGCTCCGCCTGACGGACTCTATCTTACTCATATCGCCTATACCGACCTCTAACCTCTAAACTGTAGGCAGCCCCGCTGCCGTCCTCTAAACTGATAAACTTATAAACTAACTCATAAAAACTATTACAACAATGACTCACAAATTTCACATTCCCGCTTTGTGCCTTACGGCAATGGTAACTTTGTTCTTCGTTTCGTGCAAGGACTCGTATCAACTCACACGCCAATCCGACATGGATGCGCTTACTCGTACAGCCGAGTTTGATATGCCGGACATTACTATTCCTTCTTTCCCTTCTCGCACCCTCTCTATTCTTGATTGTGGCGCTGACCCTACGGGACAGACGCTTTCCACGATGGCTATTCAGGGGGCTATTGATTCGCTTGCCGAAATGGGTGGAGGTACGGTTATTCTGCCTAAAGGTGTTTATCTTACGGGTCCAATCACGCTCCGCAGCCATATACGCCTCTATACCGACTACGATTGCGTAGTGCTTTTCAGCCCGGACTATAACCTCTATCCGCAGTTTGAAACCTCGTTTGAGGGTGTTAATACGCATCGTTGCCAATCGCCTCTGTCGGCGTTCCAAGCCGAGAATATAGCCATTACGGGACATGGCACTTTCAATGGCAATGGCGACTATTGGCGTCCGCTCAAACGCTCCAAGGTTACTGAGTCACAGTGGAAGAAACACTTGCAGCGTGGTGGCGTACTCTCCGACGACGGCAATGTGTGGTATCCTAACGAGGGTGCCAAGTTCGGCGCTACACTCTGTGTGGATCAGAATGTGCCTGTAGTGGACAGCGATTCGATGTGGGCATATATCCATGCTTTCCTGCGCCCTGTTATGGTACATTTTGTGGGCTGTAAGAATGTCCTGCTCGAGGGTGTTTGCTTTGAGAACTCGCCGGCATGGAACTTGCATCCGCTCATGTGCGAAAATGTTATCCTCAATCATCTTACCGTTCGCAATCCGTGGTACTCGCAAAACGGTGACGGCGTTGATGTCGAGTCGTGCCGTAATGTGATGATTAGCGACTGCTCCTTTGATGTTGGCGACGATGCTATCTGCATGAAGTCCGGCAAGGACGAAGACGGGCGCCGTCGTGCTATCCCTACGGAAAATGTCTTTGTCAACCATTGTACCGTTTACCATGGTCATGGTGGCTTTGTAGTGGGTTCTGAGATGTCAGGCGATGTGCGCAATATACAGGTGCAGAATTGTACTTTCTTGGGAACGGATGTCGGACTGCGCTTCAAATCGACACGCGGTCGTGGCGGAGTGGTGGAGAATATCTATATTCGTGACATCTATATGTGGGCTATCCCCAACGAGGCATTGCTCTTTGACCTCTTCTATGGTGGCAAGGGTGCAGGCGAGGAAACGGAGGAGGAACTGGCTGCTCGCATGAATGCCGAGGCACCTGCAGCAGACATTACTACGCCGGCGTTCCGCCATATCTTCATTCGCGATGTGGTCGCTAAGGATGTACGCTCGGCTATGCTCTTCAATGGTCTGCCCGAAATGCCTATTCAGGATGTCAATCTGTCCAATATTACTATGTCCGGCACGCGTGGCGCTATTATTCGCCAAACCGATGGTCTCACGGTGGACAATGTCAACCTCGTCGTTGCCGAGGGCGAACCTTGGTCTATCGCTTCTTCTGTCAGAAATGCCTCTATCAAATAAATCACCAATCACAAATCACCAATCACCAATAACCAATCACCAATCACCAATCACCAATCACCATGTCTCGCTTCCTTACATCCTTGGCGCTTCTTGTTGCGTTGCCGTCTTTAGCGGCTATTCCGGATGGCTATTATAGTTCTATCGACGGTCTCACGGGCGATGCTATTTGTGCTGCCTTGCATAGCAAGATTGCCCCCCACACTTCGTTGGGGTACGACAACCTGTATGTCATGTATCAAACCTCCGACTTGACTGCCCAAGGGTATATATGGGACATGTATTCCACTTGTGACTTTGCCAATCCGGGCGATAAGTGCGGGACGTACAAGAAGGTCTGTGATTGCTTCAATCGTGAGCACTCGGTGCCTGCCTCGTGGTTCGGAGATGCCAAGGGCAGTCCTATGTACTGCGACCCTTTCCATGTCGTGCCGACCGACGGCTATGTCAACAATCAGCGTAGCAATTACCCCCTGGGCGAATGCTCCGGCGGTACACGCCTGTCCAATCAGTCGTTGTGCAAACTGGGTTCTTCCTCATTCCCCGGCTATACCGGCATAGGTAAAGTCTTTGAGGTGGACGACCAGTACAAGGGTGACTTCGCGCGTGCGTATTTTTATATGGTCACTTGCTATCGGGATAAGAACTTCACCCAATCGGGTGGGGGCTCTACCATGTTCACTTGGTCTAATGGCAAGGCGGGCTTTACGCCATATACGGTCGCATTGATGCTCAAGTGGCACAGGCAGGACCCTGTGTCCGACAAGGAGATTCGCCGTAACGAGGCAATCTATGCGCGACAGGGCAACCGTAATCCTTTTATCGACTATCCTTGCTTGGCAGAGTATATTTGGGGGCAGTATAAAACTGAATCGTTGATTTTGGCTACTTTGATGGCATCTTCCGACGATAATTATGAGTCTTCCGACCGTACGGGATGTAATTGCACCACCGACTTGCCTACTTTGCTTACGCCTAAGAATGGAGCCACTCTTCATGTCGGTTCTGCTTCGGTGGGTGAGTCTGTCTATCAGGACTTGTATCTGTCGGCTGTCAATCTTACTCAGCCGCTTTCGTTGGAGGTCTCTGGCACGAATGCTGCTTTCTTCTCGCTGCATACATCTTCTATCCCTGCTGCCTCTGCCAATGTGGGGGCTACGCTGCGTATCACTTATACGCCTACGGCTACAGGCAATCATACGGCTACCCTCACTATCTCTTCTCCCGAACTCTCTGCTCAGCGTACGGTTACGCTTACGGCGGATTCAAAGGCGGAATTGGTCACTCCTGCTACGGGAACCGACTATGTGTTTGTGGCAGAGGGTATCAACGATGTAGTCACTCAGGTGGTGCATGTCAAGGCAACCAACCTCACTTCAGATCTCTATATCGGCATAGCCAAAACGGGACAGGGAACTTTCTCTGTTGCACCGGCTTCGCTCACGGCTGCTCAGGCAAATGCAGGTGCTGACCTTACTGTTACTTATGCACCTTCGGCACTTGGTGTTGTGGAGTCTAATCTGATTGTCAATTCTTTGGGCAAGGAGTTTACGCAACCTACTATCCGGCTTTCGGGCTCGTGTGTGTTCGAACTTCTTCCTGTTACCGGTATCTCTTCGTCTTCGGCTACGCTCAATTGGGTGGATGCCGGTGTTAACGAGTATATGGTGGATGTGTTCTTTGTCAATCAAATCGACATTCCCGAGGTGGTTGTCTTCGACGATGTCGCCGGTGCCGATGCCACCAAAGTGATGTATTTCGACAATAAAGATGACGGGTATATCCGTTTGGGCTCAGGCAGCAAAGGCGGCTCTATCTCCTATTCGGATGTTGACTTGAGTCGGGGCGGACAAATCACCATTACGGCTAAGGCGTACAATAGCAAGGATAATCCTTCTATGAAGGTTACCGTCAATGGCTCGTCTTCGTCGTTCCCTCTTTCTACATCGGACGAAGATTATACGATTGATGTCGAACCGGGAGCGCCCGACCATTCGTCCATTAAGATTGAGTCCACAAGTGGTAACCAGCGTTTCTATGTCAAGCGTGTCCGTGTCACTACGGGGGGCACCAAGGAGGAGCGCGTCCACTTGTCGGGCTATCCGCGTACGGAGACATACCTCTTCCATACGCTTAATGGCTTGCTTCCTGATACCGAGTATTCGTATTCGGTTACGCCGTCGGGGGAAACCGAGTCGGATATCTTCACTTTTATTACCGACCCCGATGATACCGGCTTGAGTGATGTCTATATGCGTGACGGCAACCGTAAGTTTGTCAATGCGGCTGGTCATCTGTTGTTGCGCCATGGCGAACATCTGTATTCGGCGACGGGTATTATGTTACAATGATTATTTACTAAATGATTATATTATATGAAAACGAAATCTTTTATTCTTCTTGCTTCTGTTGTTGTTTTGTCTTTCTCGGCGTGCAAACCTTCTTCTGATACGGGTTCCTCGTCCGACCCTGTTAAATTGGAATTGATAGGTACTTGGCGTTCCGAGTCGCTCAATGGTGAGCGTTTGACTACGAATGATCGAACTATTATTACTTTTCTTTCTTCTACCAAGATGATTATGTCCCTTTCGCGTTTCCTTCCTGAGTTTCAGGAGTTCACTTGGCGGAACAAGGCGATGGGGGATTACTCTTTCGACGGTGTTAATCTTGTCGTGTCGGCTGCTGACCCGGGTACGAAGCATATTTGCCGTGCTTATCCCATTGATGCCAATTCGATGACTGTTTATTATGATGCTTTTGTGAATAAGAAGGGTGTTCAGTCGCCTATGGCGGATACGGTTGTTTTCCGCCGTATCAGTGATGATTTGGGGTATGACGAACTTATCTTGGGCACTTGGGAAGGGGTGTCTAATACGGGACTGGAGACTTATGGTGATTATCATCATCGTTGGGAGTATAAGGACAAGGACCGTAGTGATAAGTATGATTATGTGTATTATAGTTATGATTCGCTCAATCATGAGTGGGTTCCGTCTGCGCAGAGTGTGAGTGAGTACAATATCCATGGTTCATGGTTGGCTACCCGTTGGTTGCCGCAGGGCGAAGGGCTCAAGTATGAGTGGTGGGACATAGACGAGATTACGGATTCCACGATGCGTTGGTCTGCTTGGCGCAAGGATGAGGTCTTGGACACTGCTTATCTGGCTACTTTCACTTTCCGCCGTGTCGTCGAATAGACTTCCCCTTCCTCTCGGCGGTTAAACGCCGTTGTCTCTAGTTCCCTAGTATAGCGCCAGCGACCTAGTTTCCTAGTCGCTTTGTGCCCTTTCCCCAGTTCACCGATTCACCAACTCCCCGGTTCACCGATTAAACTCTGTTCGTACCACCAAACTCTCTCCAACCCCTCAGCGTTTGTGCGAGCTTATTATTTATTATTTGTTATTTATTATTTGTCTCCCCTTTCCCCGATTCACCATTACTCTCAGACTCTGTTCGTACCACCAAACTCTCTCCAACCCCTCAGCGTTTGTGCGAGCTTATTATTTATTATTTGTTATTTATTATTTGTCTCCCCTCTCAACTTACTTCCTCCTGATTATCAGTCATTGATTTTTCTTTTGTAAACTCGACTTTGCAAAATTAAAAAATATGCTAAAAAACATCTTTTTTTATTAAAAAAATTTTGTCATATCAAAAAAAAGTAGTACCTTTGCACAAAATTTAAAGCGTATATAAACAGCTAAAGTCGTAACTGACTGAGTGGCACATCACTGCGTATTATGGAACAAGTTTTTTCACATTCGGCATTTTCTGTGTGGACATCCTTTTTGGGGACTTCGAGTGACATGTATAGCCGAATTTCCATAGCATAGAGGGCACATACTGCGAAGTATGTGCTTTTTTTGTAGTGTTTGTGATTTCCTGCGACTTAGTAGTTTGTACGGTAGATGATTTTCGATTTGATTCCCCCAATTGGGCTTGATGGTCAGTCGAATAACAACTATATATTAACCTAATATCCTATTAATCTATTGAACTATTATTCTATATAACTGGTAAACTAATTAAAACTAACCAATATGAAACATTTATTCAAAACAACTA
Organism: Paludibacteraceae bacterium; assembly: GCA_024399835.1. Lineage (GTDB taxonomy): Bacteria > Bacteroidota > Bacteroidia > Bacteroidales > Paludibacteraceae > Colicola. Next base: position 7,412 of record JAKSNK010000009.1, on the reverse strand, counting down.
TCAATTGCCAACTGTCCACCTACACCCTTTCTTCCCCCTCCGAAGGGGGACCGAGGGGGTCTCTTTCTTCCCCCTCCGAAGGGGGACCGATGGGGTCTTGGGGACTGAGGGGTCTTCTCCGTGGTTTTAACGGGGGTAGAACGGGAGTAGCGGCTGCTGTTAAGCAACATGTTACCCGTGGTTTTTGCGGTAGTATAGCGGTAGTAGCGGCTGCTGTTCAGCCGCAATGTGCTACCCGTACTTCTATCGGTAGTACATCGGTAGTAGCGGCTGCTGTTAAGCATTGGTTCAAGTACCTTGCACTCCTCCTCACTCTCCTGCTGAGTGTCAATGTGTGGGGAGAAAGTATGATTTACACTCATGACTTTACGACGACAATTTCAAGTGGAGATAACACTCTCTCAACTATTACATGGACAGCATCAAATAGTTCTAATGTTGGAAATTACGAGTCCCAATATTATAAAGGAGTTCAAATCGGAACAAGTAGTAAAACAGGTGCTGTCACGCTGACGAGTAAAAACAATTGGGGTGCACAATCTGGCACGAGTTACTATGGATACACTAAAGTAAAAAAAGTGTATGTGTGGATGAATGCAGGTGCTGCAGGAAGCATTACTGCCACAGTTACTATTGGAGGCAAAAGTGCTACAAGCGACGGAATGACAGTCACTAAAAATTCCAGTGCAAGCAGCCAGCGAAGTGGAACAACAAAGGTGACATTCACACCTGCCACTGATGGGGAAACTGGTAAAATTGTCATTGCAGTATCAAAAGGAACAGCTAATAAGAGTGCAGGGTACTTGTGTGCTATACAAGTTGAATGTGAACAAGCCGCCACCGTTACTCGTACCGTTACTTGGAAAGTGAATAATGAAACTTATACAACAGGCAATCCTACTACTTCAGTTAATGATGGAGCTGCCGTAACAACTTTGCCGACTGCACCAACAACTGATTGTGGAGGAAAAACTTTTGTGGGCTGGACGGCTACTGCTAATTATACTCACGCAACAACTGCTCCTGGAGATTTATTCAGTACAGCAGCTGATGCTCCAACAGTTTCTGGAGGCAATGTAACCTATCATGCCGTCTTTGCTGATGCAAGTGGTAGTGGTGGTGCAAGTGGAAGTGTAGTAGTTTCTTATAGTTCTACTAACTTTCCAACAGAGTATGGAACCGGCAACACATTTACTGAATATACCTTGGAAGGATATAAATTCCAAATTCAACAAGTATATAAAAATGGTGAAAAGCAGCAATGGCGTGCTAGTGGTAATACTAATGGAACGGGCATTATCTATAATAATGAAGCATTCCCAGGCAAGATAGCATCGGTTGTTGTAACTTGGGATAATTCAGATAGTAATAGAAACCACACTTTGAAAAAAGGAAGTTCTGCCAATCCTACTGAAGGAACTTCTGTTGATGGTGTTTATAATAGTACAGAAGGAACAACAACCTTTGATTGTGGGGGTGATTGCGACTATTTTGTGCTAACTAATGGTACTAATGCTGGCTATACAAAATCATTTACTATAAATTACGGAGGTGGCACTACTTACTCCAACTACACCACCACTTGCTGCACACTGTGGACGGCTCCTACATTAACTTATACTGCTTCTGCAAATATAGGTGCAACCCTCAACCCTTCTTGGGGGACTGGTACAACGCACGGCACATTGACTTATTCTTCAAGCGATGATAATATTCTTGAAGTATCTTCTACAGGTGTTGTCACTACTAAGGCAGCCGGTACGGCTCATATTATTGCCTCATGGACTGCTGCTGACGGTTATTGTGAGAACTCAACCATTTCAAATGACATCACCGTTATTGCTGCATACAACATTTTTTATAAAGACCAAGGTGGTGCTGATTTCTCGGGAACGCATGAATCCGGCTACCCAACTACACATACATACGGAACTGCCACTACTTTGAAGAGCGCAAGCAAAGATTATTATACTTTTGATGGTTGGTTTACAAATTCAAGTTGCACAGGTACTGCTATTCAGACAGTTGCAGCAGACGCATATACTGCTGATTTTACTTTATATGCTAAGTGGACACCTGTCCCATACAACATCAATTATACGCTTAATGGCGGTAATAATGCAGTTGGTAATCCTGCAACATATACTTACGAGACGGCAACGATTACTTTGCAAGAGCCGTCAAAGACTGGACATTCTTTCCAAGGTTGGTTTAAGGAAAATACTTTTGTCAATCAAGTTACAACCATTGAACAAGGTTCTCACGGGGATATTGATTTGTTTGCTAACTGGTTGGTCAATAATTACATCCTGACTTGGGACTTGAATGGTGGCGAGATAACTACCGCAGGAACAACTGCCGGCGATGTCGCTTATGGTACTTCTTTGGTCGCTCCCACCGTTGAGCGGACTGGTTATACATTTACTGGTTGGAAAAAGAACAATGTGTCCGTTGATTTTACACAAAGTGTTACAATGCCCGCTGAAAATGCTACTTATGTCGCTCAATGGACAGCCAATAAATACGATATCATCTATAAGGACGAGAATAATGCCGATTTCTCAGGTACTCATGGTGCAAATCACCCAACCCAACACACCTACGGAACGGCTACTACATTAGTTAGTCCTACTAAGACTGGTTATAATTTTATCGGTTGGTTTACCGATGCTGCTTGCACAAGTTCTATTTCGACTCTTGGTGCAACAGATTATTTAGATGCCATCACTCTTTACGCCAAGTGGAACGAGATAATGCCAACGGGTATTACTCTTAGTCCTGATGTAACGGCAATCGACTTGATTTACGATGGCTCTGCAAGCGAAAAAGCAAAGACCATTACTGCAACCGTTAATCCTTCTACCGCATTAAACAAGACCTTTACTTGGTCTGTTGTTGAAGGCAGCGATGTTGTCTCGGTTAATGGAGGTGTGATTTCTGCTCTCAAAGCAGGTACGGCAACCGTAAAAGTTACCTCCTCGCGTGACGCGAATATATATAAGGAGATATCCGTTACTGTTCATTCTTTGCCACTAATCAAATGGCTGAATATGGACGGATCGCAATTTGGCGAAACTACCAAAGGAACTTCTGCCGGTAAAGTTGGTTCGTTGCCTTCTGGAACTCCAACCAGTTGTGATGCAGAAAAGTATCCGTACTTCCGTGGCTGGAGTGCTACCAATTTCGGCACAACTACCGATAACCCCGAAGCAAACTTTGTAACAGTCAATACTGCCGTTGAGTTGGATGAGACATATACCTTCCATGCCGTTTGTGCAGCAGGGGAGTCTTCTATCTCCACCGTCTTTACAGAAACATTTGACCAATGCGAAGGTACAGGTGGTAATGATGGCTCTTGGAGTGGTTCTATAGCTTCAAGTACTTTAACGGCTGATAATACAGGGTGGACATTTGATAATGAAGGAGGTGCTTTAAACTGTGCTAAATTCGGATCTGGTAGTAAGAAAGGTTCCGCTCAAACTCCATCAATTACGATGTCGGGAGATGGCACAATCATATTAAAAGCTGCCGCATGGGATGCTTCTTCGGAAGGTACAACATTGAATATTAGTGCAACGAGTGGTACTGTAAGCCCAACTTCTGTTACCTTGAAAAAGGGAGAATGGTCTGAGTATGAAATAACCATAACGGGAGTTGTATCAGCGACTAAAATAAAATTTGAGGCAGCAAACAAAAATAACAACCGTTTCTTTATTGACAATGTTGTTGTCAAAGCAGGTTCTATTGATTATACCGAGTGGGCAACCCAATGTTGCACCTCTTGGGATGCTCCTACAGTAACTTATAACTCTCCGCTGCAAGCAGGTGGCGCAGGAGTCGCACCCTCTATTACAGGTACTACTCACGGCACGGTTTCGTATGAATCCAGCAACACCGCCGTTCTGACAGTTGATGCAGATGGTACTATTCATCCGCAAGGTGCCGGTACGGCAACCATTACTGTCACTTGGACTGATGATACTTATTGCGATAGAGAAGTCACTTCCAACACCATCACCGTTAACGGCAAAATCAGCGTTGCCTTCGATGCCAAGGGTGGAGAAGGGGAAATGACCAACCAGTCTATGCCGTCCAATACAGCGACGAATCTTGATAAATGCACCTTCACCAAGACGGGTTACACTTTCCTTGGCTGGGATACCGATCCGGCTGGCGAGACGGTCGTTTATGAGGACGAAGAAGAAGTGACCCTCTCTGAAGGTTGCACACTCTACGCCGTTTGGCAAATCAATACTTATACCGTAACCTTTACTCCTTCTATTGATGGACAAGGTTCTATCACGGTAAATGGTAATTCTACAGGTTCTGTTTCCGTGAACTATGGTGAGACCGTTACGGTTGGTGTAACTGAAAATACTCACTATACATTAGCAACATTGACTGCTAATTCCAACGACATCAAGGATACTAAATCCTTTACAATGCCGGATGAGGCAGTAGAGATTGCGTATAGTTTTGCCGAAGCTGCATACAAGACCATTACCTTCCTTAATAATGGTACACAAGTGGGTGACTCGCGAAAAGTCTATGTCGGCGAAGCCATTGGCACTCTGCCCACATCGGATGATGTAGAACCTTGTGACGAGACCAGCACCACCTTTATGGGCTGGACATCTGCCGAACTCACCGAGAAAACCGCTGACGAACCTGCTCTTATAACAGCCACCACTACCATCACTTCCGAATCTTCTGACACATACAATGCCCTCTGGGCAAAAGAGGAGGGTGGCTCCTCTACTGTCGTATTTGATTTAGACGGATTAGATCCTTCTTTAACTATTAGTAATACAAGTGGGAGTATTGTAACTCAAGACGAAGTAACAAAAGGAGGATTGAAATTAACACTCAATACGAATAAAGGTTCTACAAATGGTGATTTATATCCTACATTTTATTCAAAAGAAGGAAAAGACCCAGAAAAAGTTGGTCCTGGTACAGATAATCCGTACAATGATTTAAGAATGTATGTAAATTCTACGGCAACCTTAACATTTAGTTCGCCTGTGTCTGCGTTACGCGTTTGGGCAACCTCTAAAAAAGCAAATGACGAGTCAACCGCATCGTTTAGTGTTGGTAGTCCTTCTTCTCATACAGTAACAGGATTGGAGAGCACTCCGTTTGATTTGACTATGAGTACTGAAACGACTACAGTTACCATTACAGCTACATCGAATCAGTATCGTATCCAGAAAATTGAGGCGACAGCCGGTTCCACCTCTTACTCCGACTATATCACCACTTGTGAGACAAAGTACGACATTACTTTAAATCAAAACTCACAAGGTACGATTTCTTCTGTTCCTACCGACAAAGCAGTAGAGGGAGATATCGTTACGCTGACTGCCACTCCAAATGACGGCTATCAATTTGATGGTTGGACTGTTCTTGATGGTGAAGCAGAAGAAATAACCGTCACAGACAATACATTTACAATGCCGGCTTCTAATGTGGAAATCGAAGCTACTTTCTCTTGTGTAACACCGACATTTAAGACAGATTTAAGTACAGAAACTGTTACCTATACGCAATCAGACGAAGCGTATCCGTTGATTGTGGAAGCAAACGAGACTTGGGCAAGTTACCAATGGCAGTCAAGTACAGACCAAGTTGAGTGGACAAATATTGGAACTGGCGCCCAATATACACCATCAACAGAAAGAATTGGTACTGTTTATTACCGTTGCCTATTGAAGAATGTAGAAGGTAGTTGCGAACTTACCGCCACCTCCTCACCTGCAACCGTTACGGTGAACCAAAAACAATCGAACAAATACACCATCACATACGCCTACAAGGGCTGGGGAACCGAAGCCGGTTCGCAAGTGCTTGAGGTAGATGGCAATAGTGAAGTCACCCTGCCTACATTGGAGAGTTTAGACATGACCAAAGAGGGTTACACCTTCTCCAAATGGCAAATGCCTGATGGCACAGACAAACAACCGGACGAGACCTTCATAATGCCTACAGAGAACATCCTTATCTCTGCGGTATTGGAAGAAATCCAACAAACCGTCTCTTGCACCGTCAATGGCTCTGCTTATGACAAATTGAGTTGGACCACCCAACCCACTACAGTTGACTATTGGGACGAAGACTTGACTGCCGACTACACCATTACGCCGGGTTATCATGTTACCGAAGCGGCTATCACCGTCAATGGTGTTGCTCTAACCGCTGGCGAGATAGAAGTTAATGATGAGTATGAGTCGATTGTTATCACTCCTGCTGCCAAGAAGTTCGGTGGTGCTGTATCTATCACCCTCACTGTTGAACCGATGCAATACACCGTTTACCTCAGCGCATTAGATGCAACCAACGACTACACCAAATTGGTAGAGGCAACCTTCGGACAAGAAATGCCTGCTATTGCTACGCTGCCTGTTCGTCCGGGTTACACCTTCTTGGGTTACTATGACGCTCAAACAGGTGGCACACAATATTACTTAAGTACAGGCGCAAGCGCACATATATGGGACATCCCTGCCGGTGCTACCCTCCATGCACAATGGAGTACCGTTTCCTACGGCATTACTTACACCGAGACCACGAACCTCACTTGGGGCGAGAAACCTGCTACTATCAATATCGAGACCGACGAACTTACCGCTAACTACACCGTTACCAACGGTTATGAAGTAACTGGCATGACCGTCACAGTAGGTGGCAATGCAATTGCAGCCGATGATATTGTTTACAACCAGACACATGTTGATATTATGACCACCTTCAGCGGTGCGGTAGTCATTACCCCAACAGTAACCCCAAAGAACTACACGCTAACATTCCACAAGAATGTAACAGACGATGATCAAACTACTACACAAACCTTTGCGTATATGGAGACCAAGAACCTGACTCCCAACACCTTCACTCGCACAGGTTACTTGTTCACCGGCTGGGCAAATAATTCCACAAGTCAAACCAAGGCGTATGACGATGAGGGCTCATATACATACTCCTATACCACTAATAAGAGTCTCTACGCTATGTGGGCAGAGAATCCTGCTGAGTGGTTCGATGTTACCTTCATTGACCAGTTGCAGGATAATGATGTTGCTAATCCTGAACAATATCAGCACTTACTGACAGGTAGCGAGATTACCTTCCCGACATTAGATGATACTGCTGATACACCGCCTGACGATACAGGACAGTGTAATATCGCCCACTATCACTTTGTTGGTTGGGTACTCAGTACCGAATTAGACCAATTAGGAACAACTGCTACCATCCACGAGGGAGGCAGTCAGGCAAGCGTCACCGCTAACGCAATGTATTACGCAATCTGGGCTACTGCCACGATTCAATAATTAGGAGGACAAGACAATGAAAAACTTTAAGAATGCAAGCGTTATGAAAAATCTTCGTTATATCTTCGCCCTCACCCTCAT
>JAKSNK010000008.1 GCA_024399835.1 Paludibacteraceae bacterium | reverse complement strand
AACTGTATCGCGAACATCCTTACTGGGGACGTTTCCGCATGGCAGATGTGCCGGATTCAGCAATGATTCAGCGCACCGTCACAGTGGATGCTGCAGAGACAACTGCCGACTTCACGTGGCCGACAGACAGTGCTGCCAACACGTATCAGATAGATATTTACAAAGACGGCACCATTTTCTGCAAACTGACACTCGGCAACCGTGGACAATTACTCGGCATTGCTTTCTCTGCGCCGGGCAGACAAATGGCTCAACAGAACAATGCCGATGACAATCAGCCCTATACGTTGAGTTTTATGGTTACGGGGCTTGACATTGCTTCGAGATATAATTATGTGCTATCAACTTTGGATGCCAACGGCACACCAATACATGTCTATATAGGTGATTTTGCTACCCTTGGCTATCAAGGAGAACTCAAAGGCGGCGGTGCAGAGGTTATGCCAACGCCACCTATTATCCCGTCTAATCCCGAAGCACACATATCCACAAGCACCGGTGCGCTAAAAGACGGAAAATGTTCAAATGGCATATTCTTAATGAACAGTCAAATCTTCATCCGCCACAACGGCAAACTCTACAACACCCTCGGTGGCAAAATGAGATAGTAGTTTTAAGATTGGCGAACGATAAGTTAAGGATGAGTATAGAAAATATATACTCATCCTTAATAGTATTACCGTAGTGCTACGGGGGAAGACAGGGTCAATCAGGCATATCGCCGAACAGCCACTAAATGGTGCGTGTAAACGCCACCGCTCTCAACAGAAAAAATGCCCTGTTCATCGACCTTTTCCACTTTTACCCGACCGCTACAATGCACGATGCGCCCGTTATCCAACAGCAAGCCCACATGACTAATCTTGCCGTCTTCGTGGTCAAAGAAAGCCAAATCGCCTATTTGGGCGTTCCGCAAACTCTTGACAATACGCCCCTGACGCGCCTGTTCACTCGCATTGCGCAGCAAAGAATGCCCAAACAGCGAATGAATAACTTGCGTAAATCCCGAGCAATCCATTCCCATAGCGTTCTTGCCTCCCCATAAATAAGGTATATTGAGAAAGAAGCGAATCGCATTCATTACATTCTGCTCCGTCATTTCCAAAGGTTGCTCTGCCACCATAGCAGGGTCAATCTGAAACGGCGCTCCCAACAATTCAAACCTGCCATCTTTGTAATCAGGCAAAACCGTTCCTGCCGTAAGGGGAACGGTTTGACCGTTATTCACACTCAGAGCATACGCCATCGGCATTTTGACACGCGCTATCCGGCAGGCGGCTTTCACTTGTTGCCACTCGTTACGATTGAGCAATGTAATCATCTTACTATCCGCCCACCCCTCTTGACCGTCGGTGTCACTTTTTACGCGTATCCATCGGTCAATCTGCTCCAGCACGGTACATGTTTCTGCAAACAGCAGTTGTGTCTCTTGTGCCGCCGTCTCATGCGCTTCAGCACGAACAGGAACTACACTATGCAAAACGATTGCTTTTTTCATTACCACACTTCCTGCGTATTATTGTTCGGATTCTTCGGATAATCAATCGTATAGTGCAAACCGCGACTCTCCTTGCGCTCCAACGCCTGACGAGTAATCAGATACCCCACATTAATCATATTGCGCAGTTCACATATATCGCGTGTGGCTTTTACCCGTTTGAACAAGTCTTCCGTTTCCTCATACAGCAAGTCCAACCGTTCCCACGCACGGCGCAAGCGCAAATCGCTCCGCACGATACCCACATAAGTGGACATAATCTGCCCGACCTCACGCATATCCTGACTAATCAGCACTTTTTCCTCGTTGGACATCGTGCCCTCATCATTCCAATCGGGTATATTGGGATGAAAATCATAATTCTCAATTACACTCAGACTATGTTTAGCCGCAGCATCCGCATACACCACCGCCTCTATCAAACTATTGCTTGCCAACCGGTTACCGCCATGCAATCCCGTGCAACTGCATTCGCCTACCGCATATAGACGATGGATAGAACTCTCTCCGTCCAAATTGACCTTAATACCGCCGCACATATAGTGGGCGCAAGGTGCAACGGGGATATATTCCTTGGTGATATCTATGCCGATGGACAGGCACTTTTGGTAGATATTGGGGAAATGGTGTTTCGTTTCTTCCGCATCCTTGTGGGTAACATCCAGACAAACATGATCCAAGCCATGAATCTTCATTTCATTGTCAATAGCCCGTGCCACAATATCACGAGGAGCCAAACTCAACCGCTCGTCGTACTTTTGCATAAACTCTTCCCCGTTGGGCAAACGCAAAATACCTCCGTATCCGCGCATTGCTTCAGTAATCAGGTAGGCAGGATGTGTCTCTCCAGGGTGGAACAATGCCGTTGGGTGGAACTGTACGAACTCCATGCCCTGCACTTGTCCCTTGGCACGATAAACCATGGCGATACCGTCGCCGGTGGCTATATCAGGATTGGTGGTAGTGGCATAAATAGCCCCCGTCCCGCCCGTAGCCATCAGCGTGATGCGACTCAAATAGGTATCTATCTTTTTCGTGTCGGGATTCAGAATATAAGCCCCGTAGCACTCGATATCGGGCGTACGGCGTGTAACACGCACACCCAAGTGGTGTTGGGTAATAATCTCTACCGCAAAATGATTTTCCAGCACATCAATATACGGATTGTTCCGTACTGCCTCCATCAGCCCACGCTGTATTTCCGCGCCGGTATCATCGGCATGGTGCAGGATACGGAACTCACTATGCCCCCCCTCCCTGTGCAAGTCAAACAAGCCGTCCTCCTTCTTGTCGAAATTAACGCCCCAATTGACCAGCTCCATTATCTGCTTCGGTGCATTGCGCACCACCTGTTCCACGGCTGCCGGATCGCTAATCCAGTCGCCTGCCACCATCGTGTCGTGGATATGCTTTTCAAAGTCATCCACCAATAAATTTGTAACACTGGCTATACCGCCTTGGGCTTTTGCCGTATTTGCTTCATCCAAGGTTGTCTTGCAGCAGAGGGCAATCTTGTATTTTTGGGTGCGCGCTACTTTGAGTGCAAAACTCATACCTGCTACGCCTCCACCGATAATGAGAAAATCATACTTTTTGGTCATTTCAAGTATTATGTTTCATAACAACATGCAAAGATACAGAATTATTTGCATTTATGCAAATTTTTTATCTTTTTATTACGCTTTTGCCAACGCAAACACAACTATTCGGCACCGATAGACCCCTTTTAGCGCTTCTATCGCGGTGCGAACGGTAGATCCGGTAGTAATAATATCATCCACCAGCAGGATAGTTTTGCCATACCACTCTTCGGGATGATTGACATTAAATAAATTACTTGCCAATTGTTCTCGCTCGGATTTGGTGGATTGAGACTGCTTGCGATTGTTGACAGAACGCGTCAAATGGCTTGTATCCATCGGGATATTCAGTACCGATGACAACCCTTTGGCTATATATTCAGACTGATTAAAACCGCGTTGTCTGAGCCGTTTGGGGTGTAAGGGTATAGGTACGATAATGTCTATATTGTCAAAAAATCCCGTTTCTTCCCATTCCATCGCAGCGCGGGCACCCATTTGCTGTAACAACATGGGATCGCCCTCTCCAAACTTCGCCATATGAATCAACTTTTGCAAATGAGTCCCCTTGCGATAATGCAACCAACACCCTCCATAAGCGAAATGAGGACTATCGACAAACTTATCCTCCGTCTCATTGTCCCGATTCAACGCCTGCTCGGTGCGGTTTAATTTAGAAAAACATGCAGGACACAAATAGTCATTATCCGAAAGAACCTGCCCACAAATTGGACAGGTTCTCGGGAATAGGACATCTAATATATACTTAAAGAGTGACACCTGTTTTAAAGATGGCTATCTCATGATACCCGTTCTTCTCGTTGTTGGTAGCAGTGCCGTTGGCAACTGCAATGACGAAATCAGTAAAGCGGCGAGCCACTTCGTCCATATTTTCACCGTCAGCTATCACACCGGCATTGAAATCTATCCACTGGGGTTTATTCTTGTATAAATTGCTGTTTGTGGACACTTTCATGGTCGGAACATAAGTTCCGAACGGTGTACCTCTACCCGTGGTAAACAGTACCATGTGGCACCCGGCTGAAGCCAACGCCGTTGAAGCCACCAAATCGTTGCCCGGAGCAGACAAGAGATTCAATCCGCGCTGCTCTAAGCGTTCGCCATAAGGCAACACACCGCGAACCAACGACTTGCCGCATTTCTGCGTACATCCCAAAGCTTTATCTTCCAATGTCGATATACCGCCTGCCTTGTTGCCCGGACTGGGGTTCTCGCCTACCGGTTCGCCGTGACTCAAGAAATAGTCCTTGAAATCGTTAATCAGGCATACCGTCTGGTCAAAGAGTTCCCTGTTGGCACAACGGTCCATCAATATCGTTTCTGCGCCAAACATCTCCGGAACTTCTGTCAGCACGGTGGTACCGCCTTGTGCTACCAGCCAGTCGCTGAACATGCCTAACAACGGATTGGCGGTTATACCGCTGAAACCGTCACTTCCGCCACATTTCAGTCCGACACGCAACTCGCTCATCGGGCAAGCCACGCGCTGGTCCTTGGTGGTCTTTAGGTACAAATCGCGCAGAATAGGCATGCAATATTCCACCTCGTCGCCTTCTATTTTCTGACTGACTACGAAACGGACACGGTCTTTGTCGTAATCTCCACAGAATTGCTCAAATATATCCGGCTGGTTGTTCTCACATCCCAATCCCACTACCAGGACAGCACCTGCATTGGGATGGTGTACCATGTCACGCAAAATCTTTTTCGTATTCTCGTGGTCATCGCCCAATTGGGAACAGCCGTAGTTATGAGGGAAGGCAAAGATATTATCTGCACCTGTTTCTTCACGCAGTCTGGTTGCCAATTTGCTGACAATACCGTTCACGCAACCTACGGTCGGGATTATCCACACTTCGTTACGGATACCCACTTGCCCATCCTTGCGACGATACCCCATAAAAGTCCTCTTTTCATCGGGAATATTCAGCACCACCTCTTTGGGATGATATTCATAACTCAACAGTCCTGCCAAATTGGTTTTGATGTTATTCTCGTTCATCCAACTACCGGCTTTTTTGGGCTCTTTGGCATGACCGATAGGGAAACCGTATTTGATTACATCTTCACCCTCTGCAATATCACGAATGGCAATCTTATGCCCGGCAGGAACATCCTCCAGCACTTTGACAGACAGACCGTCTATCTCTAAAACGGAACCTGCCGACTGCGGTTGAATGGCTACAACCACATTGTCGGCAGGATTAATCTTAATAATCTGAGTCATTAAAGAATCGATTTAACGGTTTCCAACATACCTTTCTTCTGAATGTCACCCAAGAAACCAACCAGCATATCGGTCAAGCCGGGAATCTTGTTCAAATCCTGTTTGCTCTCTTTCCAAATGACATCTGTAGCGCCTAACACGCCTTCTGCCACTTTGCGAATATCACCGGTAGCCCACAATTTCTTGAGCAAGTCCATAATTTCCTGAGCATCGTTGGGCTCAATAGGAGCACCGTCCTCACGCACACCGCCTTTGTAGTAGGTAATGATAGCAGCCAAACCGAGTACCAAACCCTTAGGCAACTCGCCTTTGCGCTCCAAATAAACCTTCAATCCGGGCAGGTCGCGCGTCTCAAATTTCGGGAACGAATTCAGCATGATGCTGGTTACGGCGTGATCCACATACGGGTTGTTGAAACGCTCCAACACATCCGAAGCGAATTGTCTCAATTCGTCCATAGGCAGGTTCAGCGTTTCCATCAACTCCTCAAACTGTACTTTGTGGATATATTTACCGATTACTTCGTGGTTGCAAGCGTCACGAACGATATTGATACCGCTCAAATATGCTACGGGGCTCAATACGGTGTGAGGACCGTTCAGCAATGTTACCTTGCGCTCGTGATAGGGTTTCTCGCTGTCTGCTATCAGCACATGCAAACCTGCTTTGTCTGCGGGGAACTCGCTACGCAATTCGTCAATAGACATATTCTCAGGTTTCTCAATTACCCACAAGTGGAAAATCTCTGCTTGAACCACCAAATTGTCGTTGTAGCCGACTTTCTCTTGAATAGCGGCAATGTCCTTGCGGGGGAATCCGGGAACGATACGGTCAACCAGGGTTGCGCAAACATAGTTGTATTTGGTAAACCACTCCTTAAATCCGGCATAGTCTGCACCCAAATCTTCTTTCCACAACTCAATGTATTGGAAGATGCACTCTTTCAGGTGATGACCATTCAGGAAAATCAACTCGCACGGCATCAAAATCAGACCTTTCTTGGGGTCGCCGTTAAATGTCTTGTAGCGGCGATAGAGCAGCTGAACCAATTTGCCGGGATAACTGCTTGCAGGAGCATCGGCAAACTTGCAGGCGAGATCAAAAGTGATGCCTGCCTCGGTGGTATTGGAGATAACGAAACGGATATCCGGCTGTTCTGCCAACGCCATGAATGCGGCATTTTGGGAATAGGGGTTCAAAGCACGGGAAATGACATCAATACGCTCCAACGAATTGACTGCCTCGCCATTCAAACGACCTTGCAGATTAACATGGTACAGGCAGTCCTGACCGTTCAGCCAATCTACCATACCTTTTTCGATAGGTTGAACCACCACTACCGAACCGTTGAAGTTCGTCTTGGCGTCCATGTTCCAAATAATCCAATCTACAAATGCGCGAAGGAAATTGCCCTCGCCAAATTGAATGATACGCTCCGGCATTACGCTCTTGGGAGCCGTTTGTTTGTTTAATGCTTTTTTCATATTACTGTTTTTATTTGATTGAACAAAAAGTGTCTTTTTTAACTTATTCTGTGCAAAATTACTACTTTTCTTGGATATATCCAAATTTTTTTGTACTTTTGCACAAAATTTGTCAAAAAAAACACAAATATGTCTTTACAATGCGGTATTGTAGGATTGCCCAATGTCGGGAAGTCCACCCTTTTCAATTGTTTAAGTTCTGCCAAGGCGCAATCTGCCAATTTCCCCTTTTGCACCATAGAACCGAATGTGGGAGTTATCACCGTTCCCGATGAACGGCTTATCAAATTAGGCGAGTTATGTCACCCGGAGCGGGGTATTATCCCTACTACGGTAGAAATAGTCGATATTGCCGGTTTGGTCAAAGGTGCCAGTCAGGGAGAAGGATTGGGCAATAAATTCCTTGCCAACATACGCGAAACGGATGCTATCATCCATGTATTGCGGTGCTTTGACGACGACAATGTCGTACATGTGGACGGTTCGATTGACCCCATTCGCGACAAAGAAGTGATTGAAGCCGAACTCCAACTCAAAGACTTGGAGACTATCGAATCGCGTATTGTCAAAACAGAAAAGCAAGCCAAAGCAGGAGGGGACAAACAAGCCAAATTGGCATTGGAAGTCATGCTCAAATACAAGGCAGCACTCTCACAGGGATTGAATGCTCGTACCGTCGAATTAGCCAACAAAGAAGAAGAACTTGCTGCCAAAGAGATGTGCCTGCTCACCAACAAACCCGTCCTCTATGTCTGCAATGTGGACGAGGCATCTGCCGTCGATGGGAATCAATATGTGGAGCGTGTCAAAGAGGCCGTCAAAAACGAAAACGCACAGGTCATTGTTTTGGCTGCCAAAACAGAAGCAGAAATAGCCGAATTGGATACTTACGAGGAGCGGCAAATGTTTTTGGAAGAAATCGGGTTAAAAGAGTCCGGCGTCAATCGTCTCATCAAAGCTGCGTATGCCCTGCTCAATCTGCGTACTTTCCTGACTGCAGGAAGCGACGAAGTCCGTGCATGGACCTTCCGCGACGGATGGAAAGCCCCGCAATGTGCGGGAGTTATCCATACTGATTTTGAGAAGGGATTCATTCGTGCCGAAGTAATCAAATACGAAGACTTTGTTTCATTAGGCGGAGAAGCTGCTTGCCGTGCTGCAGGAAAACTCGGAATTGAAGGCAAAGATTACCTCGTGCAAGACGGAGACATTATGCACTTCCTCTTTAATGTCTGAATCTCATTCTTAAAAATAGAAACTTTTACCCTCATATTGAGGTGAACGAAGGGTGAGTATAGGATGAGCGAAGGATGAACGAACGGTAAAAATCCGATTGATAATCACAAAATCTTAAAAATAGTAAGTTTTAACACCTTATAGATGAATATTATATTATTGTCTTTTTTTGCCAATCCTTGGTTTTGTACCATTGCCATTATTCTTGGTTTTGTACTTTTAATCTATGGTGCAGATTGGCTGGTGGACGGAGCCAGTACCATTGCCAAACAGTTAGGCATTAGCGACTTGATTATCGGTCTTACTGTTGTTGCGTTTGGAACATCCATGCCGGAGTTTGTTGTCAGCATTCTCGCAGCAGCAGAACAGAATACGGAAATTGCCATTACCAACATCTTAGGCAGTAATGCGATTAATGTATTTGTCATATTAGGTCTTACTGCCATTATTTTCCCCATTTCATCGGAAAAATCCGCACGGCAGTTTGATATTCCGTGGTCATTGTTGGCAGGCATATTGGTGCTCTTTTTTGCCACTTACACACGCCCTGTTTCCATCGGTTGGGGCAATTTCGGGGCTTTCAGTTTTCAGCGTGGATTTATCTCAGGCATCGGCGGAACCGTGCTATTGTTATGCTTCCTTGTTTTCATGTGGCATAGTTTTCATATCGCCCGTACAAATACCGATGAACAGGAGAAAAATTCCACATCCGTATCCGCACCGAAAGCCATTCTGCTCATAGTGGCAGGTTTGGCTTGCCTGGTGCTTGGCGGAGAAGTTATTGTCCGTTCTGCCACCTCCATTGCCACGATGTTAGGCGTTAGTGATGCCATCATCGGACTCACTGTCGTGGCATTGGGCACATCCTTGCCCGAATTGGCAACATCGTGTATCGCTGCCTACAAGCACAACAGCGATTTGGCGCTCGGCAATGTGATTGGTTCGAATATCTTTAATGTCTTCTTCATTTTGGGAACCAGTGCCGTCATTCACCCCCTGCCTACTTATGACGGATTGTGGTTGGATGCCGCCATGGTAACCCTGTCTTCACTAATGGTGATGGCGTTTGTCTATGGCACAAAAAAACACGAGATTAAGCGTTGGCACGGATGCGTTTTAACGATGGTTTATTTTATATATCTTGCTTATCGCATCTTATCACTATAAGTGAGAAAGGTAGAAAATTTGATTTTTTTAATGCAAATTTAATTTTTTTCACCTAATTACTTGCACGCGTGAAAAAAAAGTTGTATCTTTGTGGCATAATAACTAACACTACACCGAAAAACACATGTTTATAACTCAGCACACATCACATACTTCTATCAAGGGGCGCGGATTACTTACCGCGCGTTGCGTTGTGCTATTAATCTTTGCTGTTTTGTTTTTTCAATCCTCAATGTTCGGCGCAGAAAAAACATACAATTGCAACACCTCCGACTCATTGAATATTGATTGGACGATTCGGATTGCCGCCAAAGACTCTGCCACATTGACTATTGCCGACAAGTCCAACAACATCACTGCACCTAATGGTAACATGCTGGCAATGAGTTTTCCAAAATCCAATTCGTATGTTGAAATAACTAGCACGGCAACATACCAAAAAATTACTAATATCTCTTTTGATGTTAGTTCAAGCGACAATGGTAAGCCGCAATTTACAATTTCGATTGTAGATTCGGAAGGAAACGAAACTATTCTGTTACAAAACGCAACATTAAAAGGGAACTTTGGGAATCCCGGCACCAACAAATGGGGGAAGGCATCTATTGATGTGGCTTCAGTAACAGGTAGCATACGAATCTACTTATCTACCGGTTCATCAGGCAAATATGCAGGAATTGATAACATTACCGTCACTTATACTGCCGCAGATTGCCCTCCTAACTTAACCGGCGACACAACCGCATATTTCTTCAAGGGACAAAGTGTCACCGTTTGGGGTGAGACTTTTTCTGCAGAAACTACACGGCAAAAAACATACAAAACCGCAGACGGTTGCGATAGTATTGTTACCCTGCATGTCAAGGAAACAACTTCCGGCAGTATCACCAATGCAAGTATCTGTGAGGGAAAAACCTACACATGGGCAGCCAACGGCAAAACATACTCGCAGACCACCAGTGCCAGCGTGGTAAAAAAGAACAAGCAGGGAACTGACTCCATCTGTATGCTCTATTTGACCGTCACGCCGACCATTCGTACTCGCGAAACATACAACTTGGCTGTTGGAGAGAGTTATACATGGAACGGACAAACCTATACCAAAGCAGGAGACTATACCTACACAACTTCATCTCGGGTTACGGGTTGCGATAGTATTGTTACTTTACATTTAACACAAGACACTCCCACCAACATAACTGCCACTATCTGTAAAGGGGATACTTTCTATTGGTATATCAACGGAACATTATATACTAAAAAATACTCGTCTACAAGCACAAGTACAACGCAAGGTGGCATTAAGTATTATTTGAACCTTACCGTACAAGAGGCAACCTATCAAGAATACACCTATCGCCTTAACTTGGTTCAACATGAGCAATACACTTGGAACGGTAAGGTCTATTCTTCTCCGGGCATCTATTTCGACACAACCGAAGTATATGAAGATTCCGGCTGCCCAAAAAAGATTGAATATTTAATATTAAACGGAGACACCGCCGCGTCTACCTGCGACGGAGTGGCATTCTATTGGGACAGGACAGGAGAAAGCACTACTTCAAACACCACTAAGACATATAAATTTCCCACAATAAAAATCAATGGCAGTGGTAAATATGCCTCTATCAGCAATAAAATCACCAAGGGAAATAAATCTTCGTCCAACACAAACGCAACTATCCTGGTTGGGCAATCTTATCCTTGGTTCGGCAAGCAATACACCCGGCAGGGCATCTACCACGACACTATTCCCAATGCTGCCGGCTGTGATTCTATCGGCACACTCACTTTAGGCGTTTGTAAGAGCACCCCTGATACCGGCTATATCAAAGTCACCATCAACAAGGGCGACTCGCTCTATTGGAAATACCGCAACACCCACTACTACACCACCACTCACGACGAGGTGCAATTCCAAAATATATGGGGCTGCGACAGTGTGCTTATATTGGACCTTACCGTACAAGGTATTCCCGATGGCAAATACAAGGCAGATGTGATGTGTGAAGGAGACACATATATGTGGCGAGGCAAGACCTATACCCAACCCGGAACATACCACGATGGCGATTCTATTTTGGTATTGGGTATGCTGCCCAATCCGAATATCGAGGTATGCGAAGATAAAGTGGTGAATCATGGCGAATCTACCCAATTGACCGTCACGGGGGCAGACTATTATGCTTGGGATCCTATTGACTACCTTTCCAGCGAATGGTCTGACCGACCGACTTGCACCCCCGATGTCACCATTGCCTATCAGGTAAAGAGTTACAATAGTGCCGCAGCCAGTGCTGTTACCAATGGCGATTTCGAATCAGGAAACATCGGCTTTACCACCGATGGATTTGTATCTACTGCCGGTGGTACTTACGGTAAATACATCATTGCCCACAATGCAAACGAAATGGGATGGGACAATATCTATGATCACACTACCGGAGACGGAACAGGTTCGTTTATGGTAATGGATGGATTTGACCAACCCGATAAAATCATTTGGCAACAAAAAGTTAAAGTTTCACCGAATACCGATTATATTTTCTCGGCTTGGTTTATATCACTCAATACCAGTTTTAGCAAAAATAGTTTTACCCAGTTCCAGTTTTTTGTGAATGGCGAGCGATTGGGTGACATTACCGAATCTCCTCATGAAAAAGGAGTTTGGGGGCGCTATTACGAATTGTGGGATAGTGGTACCAACACAGAGGCAACACTTACTATCATGGACCAAAACACCGACAATCATGGTAACGACTTCGGTATAGACGACATCTCTTTCCAGGCACTTGGTCCGTGCTTCGGCTTGGACTCCGTCAAAGTTACCGTCAATTTTAATGTACATCTCTATCCGTCCTGTACATCCACTACCATCGAAAAACGCACTACATCAGTACCCGGCATGACAAACCGTACGGTTACTTTTGAAATCCCCGAATATTGCACCGCACAACAGGGCACTTATGTAGAAGGAGACCAAATCACGGTATATGCACACGACGAAGAGTGCCGTGTATTCTCCCATTGGTCGGACGGCAATACCGACAATCCCCGTATTTTTACCGTCGGCAAATCCAATTTCAAGGCACAAGCCATCTATGTAGGAGAACCGTTTGCCATTATCACCGATCAGGAAGGCGAAGGTACCGTAACGGGAGGACATGACTACACATGCAACGAAACAGCCACCGTGACCGCCACTCCTGACGAATGTTGGCGATTTGTTAAATGGAAAGAGGACGGAGACACCAATCCCGTGCGCACATTCGAAGTTACGGAAGAACGGACTTTAACAGCTATATTTGAAAAAATACCATATATCATCACTATTAATACACATGATAATACCACCACACAGGGTAGTGTTACCGGAAGTATTACAACTCCATAAAATAACTTCTAAAAACAAACAACAATTATGAAGAAAACTATCTTGTTCCTTCTCTCCCTCGTTACAATGACCACTTTGTGGGCACAGGGGAAAGCAGAAGTAAAGGTAACCGCTGATTGCGGAGACCAAGTAGAAATGGTTGCTAATCCTGAGACGGGTTATCACTTCCTCGAGTGGCGAGTAAACGGTGAAGCTGTCAGCACATCCGCTTCACTTACAATCAATGTGCATTCAGATTCTACATTCGTAGCATGTTTTGAGATTGACTCTTTCCTCATCACATTCGAAAACTACAACGGCACAGAATTGGAGAAGAAATTCTATGATTACAATCAAACACCTACTTATAATGGTGCTACGCCTACCAAACCTGCCACTGCTGAATGGACATACACTTTCGCGGGTTGGGATCCCACCATTGTCCCAGTTACCGGCGAGCAAACTTATGTAGCTCAGTTCGATCAGGAAAAGAACAAATATACCATTATCTTCCAAAACGAAGACGGTAGTCAATTACAAAAGAGCGATTGGGAATATGGCGCAACACCTGTTTATAATGGCGCTACACCTGCAAAGCCCAACCCGGAACCGGGCAAGACCTATTCGCATGATGGATGGACTGAAACAATCGTTCCTGTAACGGGCGAACACATTTATACTGCTAAGTTTAAAGAAACACTTAACCAATACACCGTAGTTGTTAGTGCCGATCCTGCTGAGGTTGCTACCGTAAGTGGTGGTGGTAGTTACACCTACAACGCATCCGTTACCGTATCGTCCACCATCACGAACGATTGCTACAAGTTCTTAGGATGGTACGAGAACGATGTGCTTGTTTCTGAAGACATGAGCTACACCTTCACTATGCGTACCAACGACAGGAATTTGGTAGCTAAGTTCGAAAAGATTAAGTACACCATTACTATTCAGACCGAATCAGGTGACATGTCACAAGGTAGTGTAACAGGAGCGAAAAAATAACCTTCACTTATTGTAGTATGAAGCGTATTTATTTTATCATATTTTCACTTTTGACCGCTATGGTTGCCACTGCACAAGTGGTAACCATGGAGGTCGAATGTGGAGATTGGATTGAAATAAGCGCCAAAACCATACCGAACTATATTTTTACCCATTGGTCAGACGGTTCTACGGATTCCGTACGGCAAATACAGGTAAACGAAGATGCAGTATATATCGCCTATTTCCACGCTAAATGTGGCGATTATGCCGAATTGCCGCTCGTCAATCGTTACGATTGGATCTTGATGGTAAATGTGAAATGGTTGGTACAGGAGAGGGGCTTTGTCATGGCTCCCGAACTGGTACACTGGTACCGTGTAATCGGCGAGGTGGACAAAATAGAGGATCCGGATTTGTCCGACCCAAGGGACTACTATTTGGGCGAAGGATACTCCTTCACGCTGGATGAGAACCTTAGGGAAACGGGGGTTTATTATGCCACCATTGAGCAGAATTCCGACTCGACACTGTTCTGTTCGGGATTGTCCCGCACCGAATTGGCATATTTCGTAGCCCCGCCACGACCGCGCGAATTACGGCTGTTGCCCAATGTCGCTACACCTAACGGTACCATCCGGCTGTTAGGACTGAATCCTGACATACAAACCAATATCCGCATTTACTCCGTCACGGGACAATTGCTCAACGAATCCACTACCATCGGTGCGGAGGAGTACCTTATTACTACTTATCCCAATACGGGCGTGTATGAGGTGCAAATCCTGTCCGACGAAGACCATGCGGTCTTGAGGTACTTGGTGCGTCAATAGTTATAAAAAAAATACCCTTGAGAAAAACATGTTTACCAAGCATTCTTTTTGTTTAATTTTATTATTTTGGATTTCTTCCCTGGCATGTGTCGCGCACGCGCAACAGACGCAATATATTAATGTGAACGAAAGCGCATGCTACGGCTCTGATTATCGTTACGAATATCAGGGTGAACTCGTCGTCGAAATAAAAAACATCAAACAAAATGCCTCCAAATCAGCCAGTAAGACTATTGGCGGGCAGAAATATCAGTTTTATATCAATGTCACATGTATCCAGCCGACCTATTCCTACCAAAAAGCTCGAATTAGAGAGGGGAAAGGAGATGTCTATACCTGGCATGGCAAGGACTACACCGCACCGGGCATCTATTTTGATACTACCGGCTATTCTGCCGAGGGCTGTATATCAAAGATTGAAATACTCGTCTTGGAAGGAGAGGTAAAAGGCGCTATTTGCCATGGTGAGCCGTTTAGTTTTATCAACTACAAGGGCAATAAAAAAACCTACTCGTGGCCTGCCAAAGAAGATGTGTACATCAAATATTACAATTACGGCAATACATCTTTTGATTATTACGAGCATGTCGAAATCGTAAACGGCAAGGAAAGTTTATCCAAGACCGTTGCTGCCATTGCCCCCGGAAACAGTTATACATGGTTTGGGAAGGAATATACCGAGCAAGGCACCTATCACGACACTATACCCAACAATGTAGGTTGCGATTCCATCGGAACATTGGTACTCGGTGTATGTAGCAACACTCCCGATACGGGCAGAGTGCATGCAGCCATCTTCCGGGGGGACTATTTCTACTATCACGGAGTCAAATATACTACCGACACGCATCAGGTGCTTGAGTTTACCTCCGAGTACGGATGCGACAGCGTAGTTACATTGGATGTAGAAGTATTGGAAAAACAACCCGGATACGAGTCCTATTCCTTGTGCGAAGGAGATTCGTACGATTGGCACGGACAGCACATCACCGAATCCGGAGTTTATTCGGACGGCGACAAGATGCTATTGGTGTCCATATTGCCCAAACCGAATGTGGATGCCGGCAAGGATGTCGTTCTTAATTTTGGTGAAACCGCCACTTTGCACGCCTCCGGCTCGGACTATTACGAGTGGCAAGCCAACCCCACTCTGACGGGAGCAACCTCTGCCAATCCGGAAGTTAACCCTAAGGTTACCACTACCTACTATGTCAAGAGCCATGGCAGCATGGACGATGATTTGGTAGTCAATGGCGACTTTTCTGCGGGTAACACCGGTTTTAGAACCGACGGAAGGGAGACCATGAACTGCACCAACCAGGCATGTTGCGGTACTTTCATGATTTTCCCCAGTACGGACGAACGAGGATGGAGTGGCGACGAAGCATGGCAAGGCAAAAGACAATACGACCATACCGTAGGCGACGAAACTGGTGCTTTCATGATTTGGGACGGTTTCCAACAGGATAATAAGAAAATTTGGGAGCAAACGGTATCTGTTCACCCCAATACATCGTATGTTTTCTCGGCATGGTTCATATCGCTGTTGTCAAGTTTTGACTCAGGTTATACCAAGTTCCAGTTCTGCGTGAACGGTGTGCAGTTGGGTGCTGTTACCGAAGCGCCTCACAAAGAGGGATTGTGGGGACAGTATTACGAGATTTGGAATAGCGGCAACAATACGACAGCTACACTTACCATCTACAATCAAAATGCCAACTACGAAGGAAACGACTTCGGACTGGACGACATATCGTTCCAAGCCATCGGGCAGTGCGAAGGAGAGGATTCCGTAAAAGTGATTATCAACTTTGATGTACATATTTACCCCAATTGCAATCATCAAATCAAACAACGGACAGCCAATGTATCGGGTATGACTAACCGAACCGTTACATTCCAGGTGGACGGTTGCAGCAACAAGACCGGCAAGTATGTGGACGGGGACCAAATCACCGTTTATGTTCACCCGGAGGGGTGTACCGCGTTTGAAAGATGGTCAGACGGCAATACGGATAACCCGCGCATCTTCACGGTAAACGGGAGCAATATGACGGTTCATCCCATATACAGTGCCCAGGAAGCGACTGTCACCATCAGAACTTCCCAACATGGCATAGGGCTGGTCGGAGGCGAAGTTATCGATCCTCCGTCTGCACCGCAACGAACGACTAACTACTAACCAATATCTATACACATGAAAAAGATTACTTTTCTATTCCTGACTTTGTGCTGCGTGCTTCCCTTGCTTGCCTATGATATGCAAGACGAGGTTACGCTCCATACGGCGTGCGGTCAGGGAATCACTTTTACTGCCCAGGGTTTGGAGGGATACCATTTTGTGAAATGGAGCGACGGCAGTAAGCAGGTTACCCGAACTTTCGTGCCGACAAGAGACTCTGTTATTACTGCCATTTTCGAAATAGACACCACCGTTGTCGTTTTCTATGATTGGGACGGCACCGTACTCAAGCGCGAGACATTGGAATACGGTCAGGCGATTGTTACTCCTGCCACCGATCCCCATCGCGATGCAGACGAACAAAACATCTACGAATTTGACGGTTGGTCTCCTGCAGTACTGCCCACGGCACCTGCGGCAACACCTGTTTTGGAATATACGGCTGTCTATCGGACCCAAAAACAGGACTACGATGTCTTCTTCAAAAACTGGAACGGCGTCGAGTTGGCTAAGGTTCACCTGGATTACGGAGCCAAGTTGGATACCTGTACTTCCGTGCCCGGTTTTGGAGGGCAGAACATACCGCAGCGCCCGGGCAATGACACTTGCGAATATGTCTTCCGCGGATGGGACAAAACTTTAGGACTTGTTCGGGGAGAAGAGACTTATACGGCAGTATATGACACCGTCTATTACCTCTTTGATGTCACTTTAACCGTTGACGAGAGGTTTGGCTCTGTCGTCAAAACGCCCGGTCTGTACCAAGGCGGCAAATACCACTATGGCGATGTTGTCCAAATCACCGTGACCAATATCGACCAATGCTACAAATTTGTCAATTGGACAATCACAGGCACTACTGCCGAGTTTGCCGACCAAATGACTTATCAGTTTGAGATTCACGAAGATATGAACCTTACTGCCATATTGGAGCAACTCGTTTTCTCTGTCACCATTAGAGCCAACAACCCGACCAAAGGGCAAGTAGGAGGAGAATAACCGATGTCTATGAAACGATACTTCTTATCAATATTGGCACTTCTGTTTGTTTGGGTAAGTTCTGCACAGGATTTCACCAAACAGGTGGCGTGTGGTACATGGATCAACTTCACGGCGCAACCTTTTGACGGCTATGTCTTTGCAGGGTGGTCGGACGGCTCTACCGAACGCGCTCGCTCCGTCGAAGTGGTTAGCGACACCGTTATTACGGCTATTTTCCATGATAAATGCGGCGATTTCGCCGACTTGCCTTTAGTCAACCGCTATGATTGGATACTCATGTTGAATGTGAAGAAAATCACCACCGAGATGAACTATACACTCTCCCCGGAACGGGTGCATTGGTATAGGGTGGAAGGTAAACCCGACAATTTGGAGTTCCCTGTCGAAAACGACCCCGAAGATATCTATTTGGGTGACGGCTATTCCTTTACATTGGATCAGAATATGCACAATGCTGGCACTTTCTATGCGTGGGTGGATCTGTTGCTGCCGGAGGGGGTCACCTGTTCCGGATTGTGGCGTACCGAAGTCGTCTCTTTCGTTACTGCCAATACGCACGCACGGGAGATTCACCTGTCCCCCAACCATACCAATATCAACGGCACGCTACATTTGACAGGGCTCAACCCCAATATACTCACCTATATACGCACCTATTCCGTCACGGGGCAAATGCTGACGGAAACCAATACAATCGGTGTGGAGGAATACCTGCTCCATGCCTATCCCGCTTCGGGAGTATTTGAAGTGCAAGTACTGTCCGAAGAAGATAATGTCGTTCTACGCTATTTAGTCAAACAATAATGCAAATACATCGTTTACATCTCATTTTATTCGTGTTGTGCTGTTCGGCACCTTTCACGCTGCGCGCTCAAACGCACGATATTTCTTTCGGTGCGCATGCCGGAGCGGCTTTTTATCTCACCGACGGTGACTTTCGCAATATGCCCGGTGGAACGGTCGGAGTAGAAATGGCTTATACCGTTCGCGGTGTCATTGCCAACTACACTGCCTTGGGTATCAAAATCGGTGCCGGCGTGTCCTATGCCAATGCCAACCATTCGCTGCCCAATTATGAGGAGAAGTACACCAATATCGACTACTATCCCGAACCGATGGATTATACCATCGTTTCTGCCACTTACCGTGAACATCAGCACCAGTTGCAATTGGAAGCACCGCTGTTCTTGTCCTTCATATCGCACGGGCTCACTATCAATATAGGAGGCAAATTCATGATGCCGTTCTTCCAGCGAAGACATATTGATGTTACGGACGCGCACATTACCGCCTACTATCCGGACTTTTGGGTGCCTGTTACCGACTACCTTGCTACAGGACGGCTCGAAGACTACCAATACCATGGCAAAGAAGTCAGCGTTATGTCTAAACTCAATGCGCTGTTAGCACTCGAAATCGGATATGAGTGGCACGCCGGATGGCAAGACCGAATGGGAATATTGGCATATTTTGACTACGGAATATGGAATAATTACTCCAACAATCCGCCTATGCACCGGCTGATTGATGTCGCACCTATTCTTAATACGGAATATCCCGTGCCGGACATCAAAGTCAATGCCCTTACGGACACTTATGCCTCCAAAGCCAACTACATGAGTGTCGGCGTGCGTTTCTACTACGCTTTCCATTTCGAACAACGCAAGGTCTATCCCTGCCGTTGCGTCATGGATTAAACGCACCCACTTGCAACCGAAATCTGATACATATAAAAGAAAAACATGCTTGCCAAACATTATTTACGGGCAATCGTTTTGCTATGGATATCGTCTATGGTAAGTGTGTTGCATGCTCAAACTACAATACAAGTCAAAGATAGCGTATGCTTCGGTTCTCCCTATCGTTATGAATATGAGGGGGTACTAATCTACGAGAACAATAATGTTCAGTGGACTTTCAGTGATTCTCGGGCTAAAACCATCAACCAACAGACTTTTTATTTTTACTTCAATATCACTTGTGTTCAAACTCATTATACACTCGAAACACATGAAATAGAGGAGGTAGAAGGAGCTACTTTTGATTGGCATGGTAAAACTTATACACAACCCGGTGTTTATTTAGATACAGTTAGTTATTATCCGCAAGGATGTCCA
Organism: Paludibacteraceae bacterium; assembly: GCA_024399835.1. GTDB lineage: Bacteria > Bacteroidota > Bacteroidia > Bacteroidales > Paludibacteraceae > Colicola. The sequence goes on along the minus strand of JAKSNK010000008.1, from coordinate 45,071 downwards.
AAAGAAATAGTCATCTTGTCATTAAATGGTTTCATTAATGGTGCCGTCTGCAACGGTGTACCTTTCGTTACTCCTGGAGGGGCATCTTACAACTATGCCGTCACTAATTACCAGCGTTATATACAATGGGTCGCTATTGGAGGTATAGGATTTAATACCTATGAACGCATCAATGTTGTGGTAGGCAAGCCAACATCCTCTAAAACCAAGGTTACCATTACCGATGGAGATAGTTATACCTGGTTTGGCAAGGAATATACCCGGCAAGGCACTTATCACGACACTATCGCCAATGCCGTCGGGTGTGACTCTATAGGTACATTGATATTGGGTGTATGCAGCAATGCTCTTGATACAGGCAAAGTGAGTGCCACTATCTTCAAGGGGGATTATTTCTATTACCAAGGTGAGAAATATACCACCGAAACGCATAAAGTCCTCAAATACACCACCGAATACGGATGCGACAGTGTAGTCAAATTGGATGTAGAAGTACTGACTTTGCTACCCGGATATGAATCCCATTCAATGTGCGAAGGTGACTCGTATGACTGGCATGGACAGCACATTACGGAACCCGGACAATATACCGACGGGGACGATATTTTACTTGTATCCGTTTTGCCTATACCTCATGTCAATGCAGGAGATGAAGTGGTGATTAGTCACGGCGAAACGGTCACTCTGCACGCTACAGGGGCGGATTATTACGAATGGCGGGCAGATCCTACGCTCTCCGGCACCACATCTCCTAATCCCGAAGCAAGCCCCAAAACAACCACTACATACTATGTCAAAAGTCGTGGCAGCATGGATGACGATTTGGTAATCAATGGCGATTTCTCTGCAGGAAACACCAATTTTACTACGGACGGCAGAGAAACGATGGATTGTGCCAGTCAGGAATGTTGCGGTACCTTCATGATTCTTCCCAGTACGGAAGTTAGGGGATGGAGCGGTCCGTACGACTGGCAGCAAAAAACAAACCAGTTCGACCATACAGTAGGGGACGAAACGGGTGCCTATATGATTTGGGACGGATTTATGGATGCCAACAGAACCATTTGGCAACAAACCGTCACCGTGCAACCCAATACGGATTATGTATTCTCTGCATGGTTAACATCTTTGTTCTCAAGTTTTGACTGGGCTTATACCCAGTTCCAGTTCTGCGTAAACGGAGCGCAGTTGGGCGCAGTTACCGAAGCACCGCACAAAGAGGGTGTTTGGGGACAATACTACGAGATTTGGAGCAGTGGCACAAACACCACGGCAATACTGACCATCAAAAACCAAAATTCAGGGTATGAAGGCAACGACTTCGGACTGGACGATATATCTTTTCGGGCTATCGGACAGTGTCATGGAAATGATTCGGTAACAGTGATTGTCAATTTTGATGTGCATCTCTATCCGTCATGCGGGCATACTGTTCAGCAACGCGCAGCGCACGAAGTGGCAGGCATGACCGACCGAACGGTCACTTTTTCCGTTCCCGGATATTGTTCCGACCTGTCCGGTATCTATCTTGAGGGAGACCGGATTACCGTGTATGCACACGATGAGGAATGCCGTGTCTTCTCACATTGGTCGGACGGCAACACCGACAATCCCCGTATTTTTACCGTCGGCAAATCCAATCTCGCCGTTCAAGCCGTTTATGCAGGTGATTTGTTTACCGTTACCGCTGCACAGATTGGCGAAGGAACTGTTACGGGAGGACAAAAATATCTATGCCACGACATAGCCACCGTTACTGCCACCCCTGCCGACTGCTGGAGTTTTGTCCAATGGAAAGAAGATGGCAATACCAATCCCGTACGCACTTTCGAAGTCACGGAAGAACGGACTTTAACAGCGGTCTTTGAACCGTTACCCTATCTCATCACCGTTCATACACAAACAGGAAATACTGCACAGGGTACCGTGACCGCCAAGAAATAGATTTTTAATCTATGGTCATACGATTTTAGACGGTGCTGCGTTTCAGTAGCAGTTGGTTGCGATAACTTATCCAACTGGTATCCGCCAAGGTGTATTTCGCGCCTCCGGGCTGATATGCGCGCAGTTCTTCTCCAAGGCGGATATATTTTATATATCCTTTGGTCAGTTCTTTGCAGTCTTCCGTGTTCAGGTGCATCGTGCTCAACAATAGCGCTCCGCGACCTGCCTTTTCGATGTCTTCTGCACTAAATTCAAATTGTATTCCTCTCATTCTTAACAATAGTCAGTTTTGAGGTGAACGAACCGTGAGCGAACGGTGAGTATAGGATGAGCGAACGGTTAGAAACCAATTTGCATCTGCATTTTGTTCCCTAATTATTAAAAATAGTAAGTTTTTATGTAATGTTTGACTCAAAAGTTCGTAATCAGAATAATAGGAGAGGGGATACAAAAATTATGAATTTTGAATTAAGAGATAATCGTGCCCTTGTGGCTAAGAATTAAGAGGGAGGCGAACACCCATAAAAGAGGGGGCAGGAAGTGTCGGTCAAGTGTTTGCCAACCCTCGACTAACGGCTTACTCAAAAAGACCGCGAAAAAACCTCAAAAAAGCTATAAAATCTAAACTTGATAAACTCACTAAACTTACTAAACCTGTAAAAAAAATTTGCATAATTCAAAAAAAAATTGTATCTTTGTGCGTTAATTCACATTAATTCGAATAATTTTATCAATTACTAATAATTATGAAAAAACAACTTTTACTCGTGGCTCTTTTGCCCCTTTTATGCGGTTGCGGATTGGTGCGTATCGTTACCGAAGCTCCCGTTCCCGTAAAAACTACCACCGTCGTTACCACTCCCGTCGTTACTACGGCACCTGCCGTTATCGCTACGCCGGTCTATACCACTACGGTAACTACTCCCAAAGTGAGAACCGTTACCACTACACAAGTTACTGCACTCAACGAAGATTTTGCACTACATCTTGACCTGCAAACCATCGCTGCCGCGTTCGCACAAGCCAATACCGTACAGGAATTTGAACAACTGATCAACAACTCTTCCTACATGCTCTCTAACTTGGACCTGAATAGAGACGGATATGTGGACTATTTGCGCGTACTGGAAACTGTCAGCGGTTATACACATGTCTTCCTTATTCAAGCCGTACTGGCGGCTAATGTCTATCAGGATGTGGCTACTCTCGTTTGCGAACTGCCCAAAGCAGCTATCGCGTATGTGCAAATCATAGGAGCACCATATATCTATGGACCTAACTACATCATTCAGCCCGTCTATCCCACTCCGCCATATATATACAATCGCCTCATGGTAGTCAATTACCGTCCGTGGCAATCGCCGTGGTATTGGAACCACTACCCCGCTTGCTATCGCCACCCGGCTCCCAAGTATTTGCCGCATTACCAGGCGTATGTTACCACCTTTATGACCAACAACCGCTATTGCCAACGCGTGACTTATCCTTCCACCTGCCATTATACGAACTACGAGACCGTTACACGCACTATTCAGCGGCACGACTATGAGCAACAATACCCCGAGCGCTCATTCTCGTCCCGTAATGCTGCCCGCTCTACAGCCACACAGGTATCCTCGTCCTCTTCGTCACGCACAGCCAATGCCAGCGACCTGCGTTCACGCCAGGCAGCCACCACTACGACACAATCGACACCCACATCACGCAGTACCGCCTCCGGCACTTCGTCTTCGCGCAGTACGGCATCTTCTACCACCACTTCCCGCAGCACATCGTCCGCCACAGCAGCCAAACCTGCTACCACAACGACTACCACCACTGCCCGCAGCACATCGTCTGCCACCGCAGCCAAACCTGCTACCACAACGACTACTACCTCTCGCAGCACATCGTCTGCCACAGCTGCCAAACCTGCCACCACAACGACTACTACCTCTCGCAGCACATCGTCTGCCACGGCAACCAAACCTGCTACCACAACGACTACTACTTCCCGTAGCACATCGTCTGCTACGACTGCCAATCCGACGGTGACCAGTCGTGTACGCAACAACGGTTCAGCCACCACGCGCACTACTCCTTCCGCCACTTCCGCCTCGCGTTCATCATCCTCTTCCACATCGTCACGCAGCGCCGCCTCGTCCTCTTCCACATCGTCGCGTAGTGCCGCTTCGTCATCCTCCACATCGTCACGCAGTGCTGCCTCGTCATCTTCCTCTCGTCGATAAACAATGAAAGATATATTCGAAAAAATAGTCGTTCTATTGTGGAACATTGTGTTTTGGACAGTCATCATCATTGGCTGCAATCATTGTTCTTGCGATAGTTGCGACAACGAGTCAAACAACGAAATATGCACAGACACCGTTAGCGAGGTTTGCCCCTGTGAAGACACATCCGATGCCTCTCCGGCACCCGTTGCCGCATCCGCTACACAACAGCCCCAACAGCCACAGCGCCACTTGGTGGCATACAACGGTAAGCACTTCAGTTATTCTGTCAAGTTTGCCGACCGGAACGACAAACACCTCGCTGCTGCCGGGCTTATAGGATTGGCTCACGGACCGCAGAACAGAGCCGCAGCCGCCAAGATGCAGGACCAATTATGCGAAATAACATCCAACCACTGGTATATGGTCGAAGAATTGACGCACTCCGTACCCTATCTCGTTCCGACTGCCGCACATCGGCTGGACTCGATCGGCAAAGAGTTTGCGGATATACTTGCCCGCAACGACTTGCCGCATTACCGTTTCCGTGTCACTTCCGTCTTGCGCTCACAGGAAGATATACGCCGCCTGCAACGGTGTAACAGCAATTCTATTGACAATTCGCCCCACAACTACGGGACTACCTTTGATATCGGTTACTGCCACTTTGACCAGGAGGTACAAACAACCGACTCAATGACAGAGGAGAATCTGAAACTGGTTTTGGCGCAAACATTGCTCAATCAGCAACGCGCCAGACATATATATGTCAAATACGAATGTAAACAGGGATGTTTTCACATTACTGCACGAGATTAGCAACCCGATGACTGTCTTAGCAATAGAAACAAGTACTTCCGTCTGCTCCGCTGCATGGTGCATCGACGGACAATGTATGGCAGAACGCATCCGTACGGAAGGTGGCAATCACTCCGCCATTTTGCCTGTATTCATCGACGAATTACTGACTTTGGCACGGGAGAACGGTTGGTATGCGGATGCCGTAGCCGTCAGCGAAGGACCGGGCAGTTACACGGGGCTGCGTATCGGATACAGTACAGCCAAAGGACTTTGCTACGGATGGAATATACCGCTTATCCCTGTTCCCTCGTTGGATATCCTGTGCCAAGTGGCAAGCGACCGGCTGCCACAGCCGTGTATGATGGTTCCCATGCTGGACGCACGACGCATGGAGGTTTACACGCGCTCCTACCAATGGGACGGACACTCTTTTACGCCCGTTGACGATGTTCACGCACAGATAGTTGCCGACAGCACTTGTCTGCCTAAGCATTCGCCCGTTTGCTATTTCGGCGACGGAGCAGGCAAATGTGCCAACATATTGGAAAACGACAATTGCCACATTCTGCCCGACATCATTCCGCACGCTGCTGTCATTGGCAGTTTGGTAGAAAAATACACTTATCCTGTCATTCAGGGCAAAGACCTCGCTTACTGCACACCGTTCTATCTTAAAGACTTTATTGCCGCACCGTCTCATGTCAAAGGATTACAATAGACATATTGCCCAATACATCTTCCTCGCCATTTTAGTCCTGTCCATCGGAGGATGTGCCACCACCAAGAACACCGGTGCTTCTCGCGCATGGCATCAACTGAAAGTTGTTCACAATGTGCAATTCAACGGCGAACAGTCCTACAAGGCAGGCATGGAAGCACTCAACAAGGCGCACGCCGACAACTTTGCCACCACGCTTCCGCTCTACCCTGTTAGCGACCACAAGGCAGCCGAGTCGTCCGCCTCTTCCATGGATCAAGCCATCGAGAAATGTCGCAAATCCATCAAACTGCATTCTATCAAAGCACGACCCAAAGTTAATCCGAAAAAACGGGACAATGCCAAGTATCAAAATTGGCTGAAAAACAAGGAATTTAACAATCAAATGTGGCGAGCATGGCTCATGTTGGGGCAAAGTGAGTTCCACAAGGGAGACTTTTTAGGATCGGTTGGCACATTCCGGTATATTGCACGGCTCTACGAGAACGACCCCAATATGGTGGCATTATGCCAACTGTGGATTGCACGCGCATACGCAGAGATGGGCTGGGTATATGAGGCGGAAGATGTGCTGTCCAAAGTCAAAGTGGATGACCTGAAGCACAAAAACGAATCCTTCTACTCTGCCGTTTATGCTGATGTCCTGCTCAAAGGCAATCGGCACAAAGAAGCCCTTCCCTTCGTCAAAACCGCCAAACATGGCGAAAAAAGAAAAGAATACCTGCCCAGATTTGAATATGTATTGGCACAACTCTATCAGGAGAACGGGCAATTCGCCGAAGCACGAAACGGTTACAAACGCGTATTCCGTTTGCACCCGGAGGATGTGGCTATGGAGTTTAATGCCCGTATTCACTATGCCGAACTCAACGGTGATACCACCAAAAGCTTGAAACAATTGCGGCAGATGACGCACTTGTACAAGTTCCGCGACCAATTAGACCAAATATACGGCACAATGGGCAACATCATGTTCGCACACCACGACACTACTTCCGCATTGGCATATTACGAAAAAGGCATTGCCGCCTCCACACAGCACGGCGATGCGCTTGGCGAAGTGCTGATTACTGCAGGAGACTTATACTACGACCGGACAGACTACCCGCACGCCTCTCCCTGTTACAAACAGGCAGCACAAATCATATCTGCCGAACACGCAGATTACAAGCGCGTACAACACCGCAGCGAAGTATTGGACGAAGTGGTGATAGAGGTCGAAACAATCCAACTGCAGGACTCATTGCAGCATCTCGGCTCTCTGTCTGAAAAAGAGCAGCTGAAAATAATCGAGAAAATCATTGCCGACCTCAAAGAGCAAGCCCGACAGGACTCCATTCAACAGGCAGAGCAGGCACGGCAGGAAGAGATAGACGCTGCCAACGGCGGCGGACTGCAAAGCGTGGATTTGAGCAAGATGATTGGCAACCGAATGGGCGAAGATGCCAACTGGTATTTCTACAATCCGCAATTGATGCGCTCCGGCAAGCAGGACTTTATCCGCAAATGGGGCAACCGTCCTCTGGAGGACAACTGGAGACGGCAGAGCAAAGCATCCGTTACCAATGACGCATTCGCCATGGTCGATGAACAGACAGATTTTGACCCGTCAGTCGCCACCGATTCATTGTCTGCCGATGCCGATTCGACAGCCGTTGCCGAACCTGTCACAGACATCTACATGCCCGAGTACTACCTGCAGCAGATTCCGAAAACACCCGAAGATTACGAAGCCAGCAATGCACAAATAGCCGATGCCTTATACAATCTTATCTTTGTTTACCGCGATCGCGTAGGCGACGAAGAGATGAGCCAAAAAGCATGGAGCGAATTCCGCACACGCTTCCCCGACGACGAACGCATGCCCGAACTCTATTATGACCAATACCTCAATGCCCTACGGCTACATCACGATGACTTGGCAGACAACTGCCGGCAAACGCTCTTGTCTTCTTATCCGCAATCACCGCAAGCCGCTATTGTGCAAGACCCCAACTATTTCAATTCCTTACGCCGTATGGCTGTGGAACAGGACTCGCTGTACCAAGCCACTTACGACGCCTATCGCAAGAACATCTTCCCCGTAGTAAAGGCAAACAAACAATATGCCGAAACCAATTATCCTCTCACTCCGCTCATGCCACGATTCCTTTTCCTCAATGCCGTCGCTACCGCCAAAACGGACGGTCAACAGGCATTTACCGCTTCCCTGCAAGACATGGTAGCACGATACCCTGACGACCAGCTCAGCGCTATGGCAAAAGACATGCTCGCTATGATGGGACAAGGCATGGAAGCGAAAAAAGGAGGTACCGTTTCGTCTCTCACGGACCAACGAACGGTTGTTACCGAAAAAACGGAAGAGGTGTTGGCAACATCTTTCTCCCCGGAGAAAAACGAACCGTCCTTCGTTTATATCGTTATTGCCAACGACGAGCCGTTACTTAACGACCTGCTCTATCAGATTGCACTATACAACTTCTCGCAATTCTTAATCAAAGACTTTGACCTCAAGAAAGTACCGCTATTTACCATTTCCAATAGCGCACTCGAAATAGCAGGGTTTGAGTCTATACAAGAGGCAGAGTGGTATATATCCTTACTACGGGACAATAGTGATTTGAATATATGGTTCAATCAGTGGAATGCCCGAATCATTCCCATTACGGAGACCAACCTCAAACTAATCAATCATCCGTTTACTCTCGATGAATACATCGAATTTTATTGATGTTATATTGCCATTAGCTATTCGAGAGACCTACACATACCGCGTTCCGGATAGTATTGTGTGCCCTCCCGTCGGCACACGCGTTTTGGTACCTTTAGCACGCAAAACAGCAGTCGGTATCGTTTATCAACTGCACACCGAATCCGTCTCTCCATCCATTCAGATTCGTGATATTATTGAGGTATTAGACCCTTTCCCCATTTTATCTGACACGCAGATGCAGTTATGGCAGTGGATGGCATCGTACTATATGTGTCCCGTCGGCGATGTGATGGCAGCCGCTTTGCCTGCCAAAGCATTAGACCATCTATATACCATGGACAACTCTGTCAAGCGGCGGGTTAAATTAGACACTTTTACCGATGAAATCAAAGAAAAAAAGCCATTAACCACGGCACAAACGCTTGCACATGCGCAAATCATGGATGCTTGGCACAATCACCGGGTAGTCCTGTTGCAGGGGGTCACTTCGTCCGGCAAAACCGAAGTTTATATCCATCTCATTGCCGACCAACTCGCACAGGGACATCAAGTGCTTTATCTTGTTCCCGAAATAGCCCTCACCACCCAACTCACCAATCGGCTACAAGCGGTCTTCGGCAATCAGTTGCGAGTCTATCACTCGCGTATCACCGACGCCCGGCGCATGGAGATTTATCGGCAACAACGATTGGACGACCAGCCGCGTCTTATTGTAGGGGCACGCTCGGCGGTTTTCCTGCCGTTTAAGAATTTGTCACTTATCATTGTGGACGAAGAGCATGAGTCTTCCTATAAGCAGCAGGAACCTGCCCCGCGCTACCATGCACGCGCGGTGGCTATTATATTAGGGCAACTCACCGGAGCAAAAGTGCTATTGGGCACCGCCACCCCCTCTATCGAAAGCAGATACAATGCCCAAACCGGCAAATACGGTTATGTCACCCTTACCGAACGCTATCAGGGACTACAATTGCCGCATATCACCATTATTGATTTGCAGAGACAGTATCACCGCAAAGAAATGTATGAGCATTTTTCAGACCCGCTGGTAGATCGTATTCGGACAGAACTCAATCAACACAAGCAAATCATTCTCTTTCAGAACAGACGCGGCTATGCACCTTTTATCCAATGTACCCGTTGCGGTGCTGTGCCTAAATGTACCGATTGCGATGTAAGTATGACCGTTCACATGACACTCCGTCAACTCACTTGCCACTATTGTGGACATACCATGCCGATACCGTCTATCTGCCCGCAATGTGGAGGAGAAATGCGCATTCACGGCTTTGGAACGGAAAGATTAGAGGAAGAAGTACACAATCTCTTTCCGCAGGCGCGCGTAGCACGGATGGACTGGGACACGACACGCAAAAAGAACGATTACGAAGCGATTATTACCTCTTTTGCCAAACACGAAGTGGATATACTCATTGGCACACAAATGGTGACCAAGGGGTTGCATTTCGACGATGTCAGTCTGGTGGCAGTACTCAGTGCCGACCACCTGCTTTCTCAGCCGGACTTCCGCAGTTCCGAACGCGCCTTTCAGATGTTAGAGCAGGTCAGCGGACGAGCAGGACGAACCGGCTCACAGGGAGAGGTGTTTATACAAACTTTTGACCCTAAGCACCCTATCTTTGATTTTATTCAGCGTCATGACACAGAGGGGATGTATCAATCTCAATTGCAAGAACGAGAATTATTCCATTTCCCTCCTTTTTATCGGCAAATATCACTCATCCTACGGCATACTGACCAAGAGCGATTGACGATAGCCGCACACCTGTTGCACGACCGATTGGCACTCGCTTTTGGTTCTCGCGTGACAGATATCGTTCATCCCTCTATCGCCAAGATTCAAAAGTGGTTTATTCTACAAATCAACCTGCGCATTGAGTCCAATGCCAATATGCAGCATGCCAAGAACTTGCTGCAAGAGCATATTCGGTTCGTAGAATCACAACCCGAGTGCAAAGGTATTCATATCATTCCTGATGTAGATCCTATGTAAGGGAGAATTGTTTCTCAAAATGTCCCGGTACCAATACATGATGATTGGCGATAGGGTTGGTCATAAAATAGCGAATCACACGCTCATCCGCTTCTATCTGTACTTGTGTGCGGCACAGATTGGGTTCATATTGATTGCGTATCAATTTCACATCGGCGGCAAAAAGTCGCTTCAAATCGCCACTCAACTTAACCAATGTATAATCGCCTATGGGCAATTCACCATGGATGGCAACACCTATGCCGGACTCAAAATGAGTAGTCAATTCGTGCGATTGACACATAGTCAGCGGAATGGTACAATGGGCAAAAAGCATCTGTTTATCGGCAATTCTCGCCGGATTGCATTGGAATCCGGGGCATCCGGTTACTCGTTGACATAGCAGCATCGTAATCAAGGTTGGTATATCCCCCTCACACGCAGCAGGTATACCTTCGTCATTCAGTTTACTCAAAGCCAAACAGCCGGTGTTCTTTACAGTGGTCAGCAAATCAAAGCAGCGTAGAGTCAAACCGGATAATTGGTACTCTGAAACAATCTCTTTCAGTCGGTCATAAATCTTCATGGCTCCTGCTTCACCGCCATCTACTTCACCCAACGATGTAACACGCTCGATAGGTATATCCACCAATGTGATACCTAAATTATCTGCCACATTCTGATAATCTACTTCGCTGGCTATCAGCCAATCCGAAGGTTTGCCTATTACGCCTAATTTGATTGTTTCCATACCAATTTCATTTCTCCTGTTCCACCATGTTGATTGATCCAACTCAATATCTCGCAGCAGGCAGCCAACGAATTGCTTTGTCCACCGGCAACCAAATAAACGGGCTGGTGAATATCTATTTCACCCTGCTGAACTTTGGCTAAAAACAATTGTTCCGTGCCACCGGTCATAACGGCTACCACCTGATGATGTTCCACAAAGTCGGCATTTAAATCAGGTACCGGCAATGCTTCGTGGTGGAGAGAAGATACTAAAATGTGTAACATAACTTATAGTAATGCTGCGATAAAGTAATATGTCATCAGTCCGCAACTTATCAATTTGATGACAGTGCCAAAAAGTAAGCCCAAAAACGACCCAAAGCCACTTTTCAAAGCAACTTTGAAATCCGGGTTCTTAATCAATTCAAACACAACTGCTCCGATGAATGGACCAATAATTATCCCCCAAGGACCTAAAAACAGCCCTACAATCAGTCCTATTGTACTACCCCATACACCCATTTTAGTGCCACCTACATATTTCGTACCCCATGCCGGCACTACATAATCCAAGACTTGGACTACAATAGTAACAACACCCCATATTAGCAGAAATTTCCAACCGAATTGCACTTTGTCCGTCAAGTGCAAAATCCATAAGGCGGCATAAGACAGCGGCACTCCCGGCAAGGCAGGAACGATACAACCCACCAGACCGGTTAGCAGTAGCAAAGCACCTATAATAATCAGAAAGATATCCATTATCGTTGATTTTCTTGTACCCACAATTGGTAATGTTCGCTCTGTTCACCGTAGGTTTTAGCCATCATTTGGCGAGCTTGCTCATAGATATGCTGTTTGTCGGAAGCAGGCAAATCTTCTCCCCAACTGAATATTTGTGCTATACAGCCGTCCACCGAGTTACTAATCCATGGGATAGACGCTTCGCTATCCGGTTGCCATTCGTCCCAAAGGTCCCGTGCCTGTCTGCCAAACTCGTTGAAGAAATACACATCACCCTTTTCGCACCACGCGGCAGCTTTATAGTCAAAACAAGTCATCAACATAGCGGTATCATTGGCACTCATTTGGGCACACTGTTCTAACGCAGAGATGGCATTGTCCGGTTGCCAGTGAATTAAATAATCTTTGGCTTTGTCCAAGTAATCATCAGCCGACTCGGCATAAGCGGCACCAATGTTAACGAAAAGCATGCATACGCAGCAGAATGAAAAGAACGGATGTTTCATAATAATGATATTTTTTGTACCGCAAAGGTACTACATTTTTTTAATATTCGCAAATTTATTTGCACATTCCAAAAAAAAAGTGTACTTTTGCATTCGAAATAGTGTCTCTATTTTCTATTGAAGCACTATTACTTTGAAGAATAATCAGTCAAACAGGATATTTGTATGGATATTTTACTTTCTTTTATTGCAGGTTTATTATTGGCAAGTGTAGTAGCGTGGTTTGCGCTTCGTAGTGTCAAATCGTCGGCAGCGGAGGAGCGGGAGAAAGCAGTAGCTTTCCTTGATCAACACTACACGGAGACTATCTCTTCCGAACGCGCACGCTTCAAAGAAACGATAGAAAGTGTGACGGCACAGATGCAAAACGCCACCAACGAGATTCTAAAGCAGCAGCAGGAAGAACTCAAAAAAACGAATCAAGAGAGCGTTGAAAAACTGATTGCGCCCCTTAATCAACAGATGGTCAATATGAATAAACTCATGTCCGACACACGCTCTGCCAACGAGAAGAGTACAGCATCTTTGGAGGGGGCACTCAAGCAGATGGTGCAACAAACGGAATTAGTCGGACGGCAGGCAGACAACCTGGCAGAAGCCATGAAAAACAAAGGTAAAGTGCATGGAGATTGGGGAGAACAGGTCTTGGACGAGATTTTAGAAGGCAGTGGACTGCGTGAGGGATTTGAGTTTACCAAACAAGAGGTTATTCAGATTGGCACTAAGGAGAGTTATCGTCCGGATTTCATTATCAATACGCCGGAAGGCGGACGCATCATCGTTGATTCCAAAGTGTCCCTTACTGCCTATACCGATGCCATCGGAGCGGAAAACAAAGAGGAGTATGACCAATTGGTCAAAAAGAACTACGAATCAGTCTGGGCGCATGTTTCCGAATTGGCAAAGAAGGAGTATCATAAGTATGTACCCGGGGCATTAAATTATGTATTGATGTTCATGCCCAACGAGGGAGCGTATGTAATGGCTATGAATTACCATCGTTCATTGGCACAAGATGCATACCGCAAGGGAATTATCATCCTCAACCCCACCAACCTGATGCTGACACTCAATTTGGTATTACAGTCTTGGAATGGCACACGCAGAGAAGATAATTGCCTCAAGATTTTAGAGGCGGCAAACAATATGTATGACAAAGTAGTCGGATTAGTTGACACAAGTGTCACACTATCCAAGCAACTTGCCACAGCGACGGGAACATGCAAGACTCTGACCGACCAGCTAAGCGACGGGCGAGGTAGTTTGCTCAAGAAAGTGGATGACCTCCGCACATTGGGAATAACCAGTACCAAACGCCCTAAAGTTCGGCGAATCATGCAGGCAGAGGACGATTTATAGCGCCCTTTATTTCAACGGCAAACCTAATGCCGTGTGAGCAATGCCGTCACGGATAATAATCAAATGACCATTGATGATATACTTGCCGTCCATATTCTTCTCTATGGACTCTTCGGCTGTAGATTTCCACCCTTTGCATAGATAGAAACGGTCATTCTCCACACTGTGTTTTGCCCGGAATGTATATTCCGCTCCATTGGTAAGTTCCGTATAACTATCGCATGTCTTGTCATACAGATAGAGGTTACTTGTATTGTCCGACAAAGCACGGAAGGTATAGTCCAATCCTGTGTGACAACTGAGTGACAATGGTACCCATTCCCATTCGTTCATGGCTGCCACAGCCATATCGCCGTCTTTCGTTTGTACACTCAAACTGATGGAGACATCATCACCCAACATCTTACGGGCATCCCACCCTTGATCAAAGCGGTCTGTAAAATCTGCACCGTCCAACAAGTCCACCGCGTCTGCCCAACGGGCATTCTCCACCGTCAAATGAAGAGCTGTGATATTCTCTGTACGCATACGACGGGGCGCGCGAACTACTTCATTCGTCAGCGTATAAGTTTTGCTGTACACACTTTGTTCATAATCCAATATCACAGCACCCGGGTTCTGATTCTGTGTACTATGGTGAACAAAGAACCCTTGCATCGACGGAATGACTTGCAGAGCGTCTGGCAAATACGGAGCTGCATGAATAGGGATAGCATTGTACTGACCGCGTTGCTTGGCTTGTCCTGTAGTTGACTGAGCGGATTGTTGCGCCTCTGCCTCGGCATAGGTACCCGTATTCATGATATAAATAGTAGCATCTACATTTTCAAAGTCACTCTCCTCCATATCTGCAATACGAATCGGTGCCGTCCACGAATTACTAATCAAGTAAAACGACGGATAGTCCTCTGCATCCAAATAGGGGATAGTCAGCGTTTGTGCTATAGCAGCATTCAGATTACCCTCGTATGTATAGGTAGTTGGAGTGGCTTGTGTGAGACAATAACCGCGGAACGGTGCAAAATCATAACTGCTGCTGGTAGCATACCATAGTCCTCCCACCGAATGGTCAGACTGCGCATCCCAAATATAAATCTGTGTTCCCGGCTGTGTATAGGTATTCCCATAGCGAACAGGCGTTGCCAAGGGATGTCCCACATATTGCCATGTCGGATTGAGCGAGTTGCCGTCTTTGGCAGCACTATAAAACTCCACCTTGGCAGGGTACGCTTGACCTGCATTCACATATACCAAACTACCATTGCCGGCAGCCGTCGATTGGATAAGTATATCTCCGGCTTGCGCATTGGTCATGATGCCGGTGATAGTCAGTCCTCCGGTCGGCAATATAGTAATGTCATATCCGGTAGTTACCTCAAAGGTCAATTCATGCGTACATGCTGTAGGTATATCCACCCTACACGGTGCTACCACTACGGCACTATCCGTGTCATTCGGCAAACGCGAGTAAGTCGGCCACCAGTTCTTTACATCCGACCACACATGCGTTCCATTTTTGTCATCAAACTTGAGATAAGTGGGCATTTCGCCTTCTACGTTTAGATGATAGCGTAGTGTGTCACCTAAGAAACAACCTACCGTTTCCAAGATAGCTTCTATATCGCATTCGCCGAATTCAGTCACTACAGCCACTGCTCCCGAGTTGGCATCTACCGTTGCTATACTTGGATTGGTGGAGCGATAACTAATCTGTTTATTAATCGAATGCAAGTTATCCGTGCGCTGTACCGTATATGTCATCGTCTCTCCTGCGCTGCACAAAATAGTGTCCATAGGAGCAGTACCTTGCCAAGCTATCGTAGTTTGAAATTGGGTGATAGGTTTGGTCGTGGTATAGCCCTTGAGATAGAAAGCAGGGCTACCGCCTTGATCCGCCATTTTACCACAAACCATACGCGGAGAAGGTATATTCGGATTGCTGAATAAATTTGGCGCCTCCCAGTTGCGCACATGCAGCACATAAGCTCCATTGGTAAGATTGGTACCTGTGAAGCCATCTACATTAACGATGGCTGTGTCGTTGCCGTGAGCATAGAGTACCCACTTAAAATCGTTGGTTTGCAGATTGGTTTCGCTTAGCAATGCCTCTGCATATTCCCAGTCGCCTCCTACATTTCCTCGGGTGCTACCACGATAGACATAGCGCATCGTTTGCACATTCTGCATATAGAATACTTTTTGCCCTTGGCACATCTCGCCCGTATAGATGATATACCATTGATCCAAGCCGTCTTGGTGCTCTATGTCTGCTTCCAGTTTGCCGTTGTTGTCACGCAGGAAGACAGATGCACCGCCATGAATCCAATACTCAGGCCAGGATTGGGCATCGGTCTTGAAATTGAACCACTCTATCTTGCGGCTCTCGGCGCTGGTCTCGGTACATTCTGCAACGGGTACTGTGTGCGTCTCTTCACACTTTTTCCATTCGGCACTTTCTACATTGCTTTCAAATGTAATCGTAATATCTCCACTGGCATTTCCCAGCAAAGTGACCTCTACGGTAGTTGCATTGCCTGCTTTGGTTTTTATAACCGAATAAACATTATTGCCCGTTACCGTAATGGTAGGGGGTCCTGCTGTGCAGTTGCAACTCAATTTATAGTATCCACCCGGGTACATGAGCGTATTTTCCGACCCCCATTCATTATCTACTGTCCATTTGAAACTGGGGCATACAGCTTCTTTGTTGACGGTTACCGTCATTACATTAGACTCTACTCCATCAGGACATATAAAACTTGTTACCTTGCATTTATATTGGGTGGTTCCTGTCTTTGTTGTTGGGATTTGCAAAGTCTCTGTGGTGGAACCGGTATAAGTTGTCCAACTGCCCGTACCAGTTTTGCTATACCATTGGAATGTGTAATCCCCACTCTTGCGGGTCAGGAAATCAAGCACCACCATCGTGTCTGCATTTTGGTCTATGCTGAGTGTGGCAGGTAAATCCTCCAATTCAGGACAGCAGTTGTCGTCATCGGGAGCGGGTTGGAGCATGCACGGAGCTGCATAACCATCGCACAACACATAATGGTCCTTGTCGTAGTAAATATCCGGCAGACCTGTTTTGTCTTGTGTGGTAAAAATGGGTTCTGTCTTGGTGCCTGTATAGGGCGCAAAGGTAAAGAAGCAGCAGTCACTGCCATTGGGCATGACATAATCTTCATTCCAACCGCTAGGCCACTGATACCATTTACCTGTTTTGCCTTGTATATAGGGCAGGTTACATTTCCCGCCAAAGCCGTTTTCTACGCCAAAGATACGGGCATAGATTTTGGTGGATGTACCTGTTGCTGGATTATTGTTCGCACTGCCATTTTTCATAGCCCATTGCTTGAAGTTGACTTCTGCACCGTATATATTGTCGCGGATACGCCACATACGGGCTGTTCGGTCGAGATACTCATTGCCTTGATCATCACGCATCACATTTAGGGCGACGGTACGCACCATCCCCTGCACGGCAGGAGTGCCTTGCAACCATGTTAGCAGAGCTGTTCCCGTCAGGTCAAAAGCCACTACAAATGTCTCGTCATATTCCATGTCGTTGGATGGATACCATGTGCTGTTCTCGCAATCCCATCTTACGACATAGGACTTACCATCTGCTGCCAATGGTTGATTGGGCAGAATATGATTGGCATACGATGCCACCATGGGCAAACCCAACAGTATTAGTACGGAAAAAATTAACTTGTTATTTTTCATATATTTGGTCTATTTTATAGTTTTACAAATCGTATTGCACAGCCGCCACCTGTAGCCAAATGGACAGTCATTGGCGCACAGGGCGCAGACAGGTGAATTGTTTCAATGATTGTGGCGTACGGATTCGTTTCCCAGTCGCACTCATCGCCGTCACGATAAACTTCTGCTACCCATTCGCCTTCGCCCAAGAAGGACATATCTATAGTTATATCGCGTGCTTCCTCGTTTGTGATAGCACCTACATACCAATCCGTACTATGCCGGTCTTGGCGTGCCATGACCACATATTCGCCTATCTGTCCGTCCAACAGGTGCGACTGTTCCCAATCACACGGCACTTCTTCCACAAAGCGGAACTCCTCCGGGTGAGCGGCATAGTTTTCTATTCGGTCACAAGCCATCTGCAACGGACTATATAGCACTACAAATAGTGCCAATTGGTTGCACAAGGTCGAATGAACACGCGTACCCGGTATGACGGGGTTTTCAAAGGCAAACACACCGGGCGTATAGTCTGCGGGCCCTGCCATCATGCGCGTATAAGGTAAGGTGCACACATGCGAACACGGGCTACCGCCGTCGGATGACCATGCGTTCCATTCCTGACCGCGTATGCCCTCCTGAGTCATCAGGTTGGGCCATGTGCGTTGCAGACCCGAAGGCATAGCCGGTTCATGGTTATCTATCATCACATGATAGCGAGCAGCAGTCTCTATCACCTTGCGATAATGGCGAACACCCGACTGACCACGGTTAATTTGATGACCGTCCATTGTAGTAATAATAGGAGCTACATAACCCGTCTTAACTGCATGCATACCATACGACTGCATATACTGATAAGCCGTGTCCAAGTCCGCTTCATACTCGTTAGCACGACCAGAAGTCTCATGGTGACAAACGATTTGCACACCACGCTCTTGAGCATAAGCACTCAAATAATCAATATCATAGTCGGGATATGGAGTAACGAACGAAAAGCGGTCGTTATTGATGCCTTCATATCCTTCCCATCCTAAATTCCAACCTTCTGCCAGCACACCCTGTATATGGTGGTCGGCTGCAAAATCTATATATTGCTTCATATGCTCTGTCGTCGCACCATGTTGAGGACCTTGTCGCCATGTCCATTCGCGCATGTGCATATTCCACCATATACCGATAAACTTCATCGGACGAATCCACGATGTGTCTTCTATCTGGCACGGTTCATTCAGATTGAGCATGATGCGCGAGGCAACCATCTCCGGCAGTGTACGGGTCAGTATCATAAAACGCCACGGAGTGGCAAAAGGTGTCTGTATATATGCCTTATCGTCAATCACTTTATCCTCACGCATCCATGGGGTCAGATAAGTGCCCAACGAAGCATCTTGCCGGGCGTATAAGTTCTGACACGGAAAATCCGTCACAGCCGCCTCATGCAGAAAAGCATAACTGCCGTCTGCCATCTCCAGTGTGATGGGTGAATTCATCGTGTCTTTAAGGTGAAGCGGTGATTTGGTAAAAAGCGCTTCGTAATACTCCGTCCGCCATGGAATAGACCATATTTGCGGCTCTTCAGCAAAAGCATAAGAGGTGTATTCGTCTATAATGGTCAATTCGTTGCATGACTGTTCCGGGAAAGCATATCGCAACGCAAAACCGTCATTAAACACCCTAAACACTATATCCATCCGAAGCATGTCATGCCGCAAATGAACAGTCAGCTGGTTGTGGTAGTCACGAATAGTCCGTTCCTCGCCCCAAACGGTCTGCCAGGTCTCGTCCTTGCTGTTTGTCTCTGTCCCTTCACATTGCCAGTCCAGATTGCCTATTGTGTCGCCTTGTTCCGTTACCGCACGCAGACCCAACGCAGAGCACTCCAACACGGCATGGTCATCTTGGTACACCTCATAAGTGGGCATACCCGCATCGGTCAGGGCAAAATGCAAAGTCAGTCGTCCATCGGGCGAATTCACAGACATAGGTTGACGATGACAAGCAGTTAAGACTATACCGACTGCTATGATGATAAATGTGTTTACACGCGTTTTCATATTAGTATCCTTGTGATTGAACCATATTCTCATTGCGTTCTATCTCTAATTGCGGGATAGGTTGTACATACGAGCAGTCACCTTTCCAAGTGATGTCTCCGTGACGGGTAGATTGGTAGTAATTGGCTTCCTGGTTGCCTATCTGATAGCGACGGACATCCAGCCACCATTGTCCTTCTGCAAAGAGTTCCGCCCAACGCTCATAGCGTATTACATCATTGGCAAGAGGGTCTTTGTCATCCCATGCTTTGGTACGGTCCGTCAGCGAATGGTAATTGTAACTGTCGTCATCGCCGTATGCCCGAGCATGCACTTTATTCACATACTGCAAAGCAAGTCCGGGGTCTTTGTCGGACATCAGTTCTGCATATAGCAGGTATATATCTGCCAATCGAACTACATGTATATTGCAGTCGGACGACTGGTTCTTGCCATACGGGGCAGCTCCTTTCTCCAACCCGTGTATATTCGTGTACTTGCGGAAATGCCAACCTAACACATCGTGATAGGTATTCAGTTCGCTGGAGCGGTCATACCATGTGCTGTCGCCTTTGTCGTTGATATAGTAATCTACATACGGCTGTCCTGTGCAAATCATCAAACGCGGATCTACGCGGTTCTTGTCCTGCTTGAGTGCCCGTGCTTCCGATTGATAAGTCTCGTCATATAGGCGATACGGGAAATTATGAATACTCCGTGCAGAGTCCTGCTTGGGGTTAAGTTTGCTCTTAGGCACAAAGTTCTCGTTCAAAGTCCATCGTGGTACTGTGTCTCCGTGAAAACCCCAAAAGCCGAATCGGGCAATATTCTTGTCGTGAACGAAATTATTCCCCCATTCCGACGATTTGGCGCATGTTATTACATCATCGGGCAAGGTCATCGGGTCGGCTGCGATAGGAGCTATATTCAGATTGACAAACCAAGGGGCATAAACCAATGGCATACCCGAACCGGTGGTATAACCTTGCCAAGGTCCGTTTTGAGTATAATCGGTCGTGCAGGTAATCTCATACAACGACTCGCTATTATGTTCGTTGGCTTCGTTGCCGTAAAACATGTCGCAATAAACATTGTACGGAACCAATGTCTTGCCTGACTTGTTGATAATATCTTCCATCACGGCTTGTGCCTTGTCGGCATTGGGCAAAATATACAACGATTGCATATACACTTTGGCAAGCAGTCCCATTGCGCTCCAATAGGTAACCCGATATTCACCATCTACTTTGTCCTCGGTATGTCCTTTTAGCAATCGGCATGCCTCCTCCAAGTCGTTAATCATAAACAACCAACACTCTTTGACCGACTTACGGGGGCGTTTCAGCCGCTCCGCATCGCTCAGCACTTCGTCTATGATTGGCATGCCCAATCCGTCTGCTTTGATTTCAAAGAATATCTGTCCGTGCCAATAGGCAAGTGCACGATTAAAGAGGCATTGACCACGCCTGTAGTCCAACTCCTCTTTTTCACTCTCCGGTGCTGTTTGGCGGTAAAATTCGATACCCTCCAATGCCAATGTGGATAAGGTTGCCCATTTGCATATATCCGTATAGGTGGTTGTCAAATAGCGGGATTCGGGCGTAGAGTAATTATCTTGACTGAAAGCACGCTCGTCGTACGAACCGTAAAGGTCGGTCGTATGGTCATACAGCCATATCCCCATCGGGAACCAATAGAAGGCATACAGCCCGAAAGCATGGTTTTGCGCGTATGCCGCCGTCACCAATTGATCGACCTGCTCCATCGTGGACGGAAAATTTTCTTGTGAAAGAGTTTGAGGGTTGCTTATATCAAAGAAATCTTTGCATGAGGTTAACCCCAACGCCACGATACAAATGATTGCAAATATGTATTTTTTCATATCTTGTCTGTCTTATTTTTGTCAAAACATTACATCCAAACCGAACGAGAACAATCGGTTAGGCAAATAGCGATATTGTGTATCCACATTCCACAGCAATTGGTTGCCGCTGTATCGTCCTATCTCCGGGTCATTGCCGGAGTACTTGGTGATGGTAAATACATTCTGTGCCGAGAAATACAAGCGCAGTTTTTCGATATGTGCTTTGACGGTCCATTTGCGGGGTAAGGTATAACCTACACTCAGGTTTTTGAGTTTAAAATAGTCACCTTTTTCCAATAGATAACTCGATACGGTCGAGTAGTTCTTATTGGCGGCACCGTCGCCGATAAATTTACCCTTGCTGTTTAGGAATCCCACACGCGGATCATCCGTTACTTCCGTGTTCCCCAAACCGAAGCAGGAAGTCTTGAAGATATCTTTCGTTGTATTATCCGACGAGAACATGTGCGTATAGGGCTTCATCAGATTCATAATATCAAATCCGAATGCACCGGCGAAGACGGCACTCAAATCGATGCCTTTCCATGCGAAATTGAGAGTGAGACCCATTTCCATCTTCGGCCACGGATTGCCGATAAATTGTCTGCTCTTTTCGTTCACGCGGTATTGACCGTTATTGTCAAAAATCAAATCGCCAACACCCGTATTCTTGTTTTGGTAATAAATACCCATCTCATCCCCTAATCCGTCTAACGGCTGACCGTTGGGGGCATACTTGTATTTGGTGCCATCGGGGTCGTTTTGGGCTTTCCAGCCATCAAGGGCTCGACGGTTGTAGGCATCCACTTCGGCTTGGTCTTGGAATACGCCTATACATTTATATCCATAGAATTGTCCCATAGGGCGACCGTCTTCGGTGCGCGCCAACAAACTCCAGGCATTATCTACGCCGGCATCAATGGGTTTGGCACCGGGAGCATCGCCTACCTGCTTGACCATGTTTTGGTTAAACGAAGCGTTCCATACGATACCATATTCAAAATCTCCACGCTTCTCCTTCCAACCCAACGATATCTCGTGTCCCTGGTTCTCCACCAGTCCGGCATTCAAGTACACAGGAACGGTATTTCCCGGATCGTCGGAAGCGAAGTAATAACTCATGCCCGAACTCAAAGGCAAACTACCGCGATAAATCATATCGCGAGTCTGACGGTTGTAGTAATCGTAGGTCAAGGTCAGACGGTTATTCAAAAAGCCCAAATCCAAACCTATATCCCATTGATTGACCTGTTCCCAACGCAAGTCTTCGTTGCCTAAAATAGCCAACCATGCGCCGGTGGAACGAATGGGCGAATTGGTAAAACTATAACTGATATCGGTCATCGCATAGGTGGATTCATACATATATTGCGCCACATTATCGTTGCCCAACATACCCCAACTGGCACGAATCTTCATATTGCTCAACCAGTCGCCTGCCGGCTCTTTTATCCAGGGCTCTTCGCTCATGCGCCAACCGGCATTGACCGAGGGGAAGAAACCCCAACGGTTCTTTTTGCTGAAACGGTCAGAGGCATCTGCGCGGAAATTGACTGCCAGCATATATCGCCCGCCGTACTCATAGTTGATACGCGCGAAGGCAGACCCACGGCGTTCTTGGGGCAAATTGTCTGAAGCGTCCTTGGTAGGTCCTTCCGACGACAATGCCAACGATTGTGCCGGACTGACGGTAAAATTATATGCCGTCGTACTCAATCCGTATCCGCTCATGCGCCACCACTCGGTTCCCGCCATTGCTTTGAAGTGATGGTCACCCCAAGTGTGGTCATAGGTCAATACCGAGTTAAACATCAGATTGAGCGTCGTACCGGCTGTAGAGAACAATTGTCCACCCGGCACTCCCACTTGCACAGGACCGAAGTCCTTGTATTCCTGGAACTGGTTACTGCTATATGCCGTCATCGTGGCAGACGCATTTGTGTGCCAATTCAGTCCTTCGATAA
The DNA here is from genome assembly GCA_024399835.1 of Paludibacteraceae bacterium. GTDB lineage: Bacteria > Bacteroidota > Bacteroidia > Bacteroidales > Paludibacteraceae > Colicola. The sequence continues at coordinate 21,779 of JAKSNK010000008.1, read as the reverse complement.
AATTGACATCCAAATATGCCCGTGCGTTGAGTGAATAATTGTCGTTGTGATAGGTATGAAAGGCGTCCTCTATGCCTGCAAAGTTCGGACCCGAACCGGCTTTTTCGGGAGTCTTGGCATAGTTGCCGTCTGCATCCTTCACCTCTGCAACCGGAACGGTACGGAAGGGAATAGTGTGGTAATAAACCGATGATTGGGCGGCAGGGTCGGTCTTTGACCATGAGCCGTATAGTGATTCTCCTATGGAGACATGTTTGCCTACTTTGTGGTCAAGGTTGGTGCGGAATGAGAAACGCTGAGCGCGTGTACCCATATAGGTTCCTTTTTCGTCCATATAACCGATGGACATAAACATATTCGTCTTGTCGCTACTGTGCGATATACCGATATTGTATTCCTGCTCTACGCCGGTGCCGTACATGACATCCATCCAGTTGGTGTTGGGCAATTCGTCCACCGAGTTCACGCCCAAGGTCTTTAATGTCGAACCTGTGCCCCATATATCGCGAGCGGTTATCCAATCTTCCGTGCCGAGCAAGTTTAGTTTGTTCATTGTCTTACGCCATCCGGCACGGATATTTAGCGTAACATGTGTTTTTTCCTGTCTGCCGTGTTTGGTGGTGATTAGGATAACACCACCGGCTGCGCGACTACCGTAAATGGCTGCCGAACCGGCATCTTTTAGAATCTCTATGGACTCTACATCGCGCATATTGAAGTTAAAACCTGCATCCTGTGCCACACCGTCCACCACATATAGCGGACTCATGCCACTCAGGTTGCCTGCGCCACGAATCAATATCTCAGCCCCCTCACCGGGACCGCCACTACCTTTCGTTACCGATACACCGGCTGCTAATCCTTGTAGCGACTCTGCCAACGATTTGGTGGAGAAAGACTCTATTTCTTTGGCGCTGACCGAAGAAATGGCACCGGTCACATCCGACCTCTTTTGCGTGCCATAACCTACTACCACTACATCTTCCAATACGGCATTATCTTCCTCTAATACTATGTCGTAAATCGATTTGTTGGCAGCCACGCGCACCATGCGGGTGGTATAGCCCACATACGAGACAACCAAGGTCTTGCCGTCGGCTATGTCCAATTGATAATTACCGTCAAAATCCGTTACCGTACCATTGGTCGTGTTTTGCTCCACCACGCTCGCGCCTATTACCGTCTCGCCTTTCGCATCACGCACAGTACCCGTAATCGGCTTGGCACTTATATAATAAGGAAGAATGATGCCCGATAGCATCAATACACTCCTTTGCAGTAGGTTCTTCATAATATAATTAAGAAAAGAGTCGAAGCAGGAACTCACCCGCTTCGACCCTTGTTAAAAAACTATTTATTTCGCAATAGTTGCACCCATAGCATTGTATCTCATACCGTTGGCATTGAAATACAAATGACCGTTCTTGATGAACTTAGGAGCTGATGCTTCCATTTTATGCTCTCTGATGTCGGTTGCCAAAGTGCCGCAAGGAGCAGCATAACCCGGCTCATCAATGATAAACATAGCGGGAGTATAACTTGCACCGGTAAATGCAGCATCCGATACGCCTGTTGCAGGTTTGGTGGTGAATACGCAGTCGGCAGATCCGAAATCTACAAAATGGTTGCCGTCATAATTCCATACTGTACCGGCGGTACCGTCGGCGTTCAAATAACTTGCCATAAAGATTTGTGCCCAGCAATACAATATTTCACCACTGGCTATTGCTGCTGCGCCATTACCGGGGGTATTAGCATCAAATTCTTGTGCTAAATTAATGGTAGCACCATAGATGTTGTCGCGAATTCTTCTTAAGCGCTCTGTGCCGGGGTTACGGTTAACTGCGCTCTTACCTGCTTTTTCCATATTAAACCACATGTGAATGGCAGGAGTCAAAGTCTCGCCGGCAGGAGCTGTACCTTGCAACTCTGTTTCCCATACCGTACCTCCCAAATCAAATGCCAATGTCACCGTTTGACCCGGCTCAAAATCGTTGCTGTCTGCAAAATCGTCAGCATCGCAATCCCACAATACGATGTAACGGTTGTTGGAATTGGGATCCGTCGGATTGTTTAAGTTTTCGGCATTCATGCCAACGCACAGCGTTAATGCTGCTGCAAATGTAAAAATCTTTTTCATAACATTTGTGTTTTTAATTTGTTATTTTTAGAATTAAGGCATCGTCGCCTTATTTTTTGTCACTTTGCAAAGACGCTACAAAATTACAAATAATTTTTGAATTATGCAAAAAAAAACTAATCTAATTTTATTCTTTTGAATTTTTGTGGAATATTTATTTGGTCAGGTCGATTTTTCTTTGTACCTTTGTAGGCAAATTAACTTTTCGGTTATGAAAAAATATCTTCTCTTCTGCTTCACCGTTGGTGCGCTACTGATATTGACTGACACCGCTACGGCACAAATAGTCGCAGGTTCGCAAGTTTATGCTTTCCCTACAGATTCTATTCAACGCGGGTATTACAATCGCCCCTATGAGCGGTATGAAGCAGAGCCCGGTTGGTGTACTACCGACGGCACTTTTCTCGCTGCTGACGACAACCAAACCACCCTCCAGTCGGAGGCAAGCCATCAACAGGCATTACAACTAATCGCCCACAATAGTTTTGTCAGTTGGATTACCAATCATGCCGGCGACGGATTGACCATTCGTTTTTCCTTGCCCGACAATAGCGAAGGAACAGGCACTACAGGATATATCGCCGTCTTTGCAGGAAGCGAACAGGTGGCAACCGTTCAACTGAATAGTTATTGGGCTTGGCAATACTGTTCACGAACCTACCCCACCAATTCTCCCTCCAACGGACCTGTTGTTCGTATGAAATACGACGAAGTACATCTGCAGCTCAGCCGAACGGTCAACTCCGGCGAAGTGCTCAAGATTGTCAAAACAGACAATAACGCCACCCCCTATACCATCGACTTTGTCGAACTCGAACCCGTGCCGCAGCCCGTCACTTTTGAGAGTTTGACAGGAAACAAAGTGCAGTTTAACGGCGAAAAAGACCTCGCGGACTTCGTGGCGGAAAATCAGGGAAAAACCATCTATCTGCCTGCCGGAACTTGGAATACCGCCAAACGCATCTATATCAATGCCGACAACACACAATTAGTCGGAGCGGGCATGTGGTACACCACCATCTATTTTACCGCCTCTTCCTATGCGTCCGACACCTATGACAAACGCGGTATTGAGTGCCATGCCAACAATTGCCGGGTCGAAGGGGTATATATGAATACCGTCAACAACCAGCGCTATATGAACGAGAACGACAGCAAGCAGGTCGGCAAGGGGTTCATGGGCAAATGGGGAACCAATTCCGTCATTCGCAATTGTTGGGTCGAGCATTTTGAGTGTGGTGGCTGGATTGCCGATTATGGCAGCAGAAAGGGATGTCACAATCTGTTGGTCGAGCATTGCCGTTTTCGCAACAATTATGCCGACGGTATCAACTGCTCGATGGATACGCACGACAACCTGATTCAGTATTGTTCGTTCCGCAACAACGGAGACGACGACATGGCGACTTGGAGTACCGGTTATATGGCTACCAATATCACTTTTGCCTATTGCACGGCTGAGAATAACTGGAGAGCCAGTTCTTTGGGATTTTTCGGAGGTGAACGGCATCACGCGCACCATCTGTATATAGTGGACGGATTGGAGAGTGGCGTGCGCGTCAATTCGGATTTCAACGGACCGGGCTTTGGAACTTCCGGCAGAATGAGCATACACGACATTACGATTGAGCATTGTGGCTGTCTGTCCGGCACGAAAGGGGTATCAGGAGACTTCTGGGGAACGCGGCAGGGGGCACTCAATATCGGCTCTACCGGTTGTTATGCTATTTATAATGTTGATTTCAGCAATATAGACATTGTTGATTCAAGAGGAATAGCGATGTTTATACGGGCGCAAGGAACGAACTACCTGCAAGATTTGACTTTGCACAATATCCATGTGAATAACGCCTCTCATGGTATTATGTTCTCGGGAGCGAAGGGAAAAATATCGTATTGTAATTTGTCTTTCAGCAATTGTGGCACAGACATCTATGGTTTGTCCAAGAGTTTGGACTGGGCAGAAGACTGTGGTACGGGAGTAGAACAGTTGTCTTCCGTTCCAAAACCTCTGCACGGCTTTTACCGAAACGGTAACATTTATTTTCGTCTTGGCACCTCTGTTTTTGATGTCCTTGGCAGACGCTGCACTTTCTAAGATACAATCTTAACAATCGTCAGTTTTGAGGTGAACGAACCGTGAGCGAACGGTGAGTATAGGATGAGCGAACGGTTAGAAGCCAATTTGCATCTGCATTTTGGTTCCTAATTCTTAAAAATCGTAAGTTTTATGTAATGTTTGCCTCAAAAAGTTCGTAATCAGAAAACCACCTTTCAACACAAACCATTAGATTTTTTTTGCATTTTTTTGCGGAAAAATTTGGTAATGTCAAAAAAAAGGTATATCTTTGCAATCCATTCTTTTTTATGCGAAACATACAAAAAACGAGTAAATAACCCTATAAATTTTACAATCAAAGTTGATTCAGCTTATAAACAAACATAGTAAAACATGGCAGAAAAACGCCATACAACAGTCGAAATACAATTCGACTGCAAGTCCAAGTGCGGGATAGAGGGAGGAATACCCTCATACTCGAATAACTCAGGAATGAAGCTTGGACACTACGGATGTTCAAGCTTTTTTTATGCCGTCTGAATACAAACATTTAAAAATTATCACTATGAAAACTGAAGAATTGGATGAATTCGTGGAATTAGATGAATTAGAAGAACAGCAAGGACAAAATGCTGAAACACAAAAAGAACCGGATACGGTTTTAGGTCAATCTGTTGTTGGACCATTACTAACGATAGTAGAACGACGCAAACAATTATCCCAATTCGATCAATCTAAGACTTTTAATGTTCCATTTGCTCGTTTGGACTATCTTGAAGCCCAATTATTGCCATATCATCATCTTAATGAAGACGAAAAAGAGCATCTTTTGCGCGATTACATCTTGAATGTGGATTTTAACGAATATAGTTTTATGAGATATATTCTTCACATGCAACCACCTCAAGCAGAATATCAAAAGACCATCAAACCCAACACACCTTTCCGCTCGTTGGTTCGATGGTTTCAAGATCGAAAAAGTAAAAAAGTCCAAATCGCCAGAAACGAACTGCTACAACGATATCTGTACCTTGACCCTAAAGACCAACTTACGGTTAGATTAATACTCTTACATAGTCCTATTTTAACAGACCAAGAGAAGGGATTGAAATATTGCTTAGAGGCATGGGATGGCAAGGAATTTGATACCATACATGACATTTGGGAGCGAGAGTGTGTTTTTCATAACTATTCTCTATGGTATTTAGCCGGCAAATTGTTAATCAAACATGCCTCAACTGAGTTTGTCAAAAATGAGCAACATAAATTATATGGGTTTGACGGAAAACATATTCATTCGATTTATTTCCATGTAGCATTGCGATTGATAAAAGAAGATAGTTTTGCAATACAAAAGGAATTGTTGCATATTGAGGATTATTATCGCCTGTTATACCATACAAATCAGCAAATTTCTGTCTCCGAATGGGAGAACGATATATATCAGGTAGTAGCCGATATTTATATTCATAATTCGCGATGTTCAAATTTGCCATATTATGCCTGTGGCAGAGCCCTAACGAGCGTGCGCTTTAACAACAGTAATTATATACCTGATTATATCTACCCTGAACAAATACAGATTCCGGTAGAGGAGCGTGCTGCATGGAATCAGGCGACACATCGAGACCGACGATTGATTGAGCTACAGACCATTCGCCAAATGTTGTTATATGGCGCTTTAGGAGGTGTACCCGTACAATCATTTGTCGATTATGCAAATCAAGTAGATAAGACTATTGTTACCTTATACGGACACGAAGTGCAATCATGCAACGGCATGTTTGGATGGGGAGATACAGAAACATACGAAAAATTCGTCTTAAAGAACAAGGACAAGAGATGTCCCGCTGCAGAGGAACTATTGTCATTATGTCCTCAACAATACAAACATTTCTTTGAAGAACGCATCATTGAGCACGAACAAGAGATACAACGCTTAACTGATATTTATCCGGAAAGTTTAGACAATGATGACAATGATGAAAACTCAGACGGCAACGAGCCCGACACTTATCGTAACGAACCTTGGGTTTTGATTTATGATCGCTGATGCCACTAAACCACCTAAACTATGAATACCTGATATAATAAAGGAACGCCTTATGAAAAAAATAACGAATGAGAAAATACAGGAAATCTACGCAACCTATATGAAAGCCAGGGAAGATATGTTTTGCATCCTCCAAGAATTGGTAGAAAAAAAGACCTGCTATTCCCCACAATATGATGAGCGCATCAATGCTGCACGATTTATGGGAAATCTGCAAAAAAGAGGAAACTATTCGAGACTGTATGAAAGATAATATTACGGCATTCTTGTTGGAGATTCCGCCTGAAGCATTAGATAGTAAGCATGCCAAGCAGAGAAGCAAAGCGTTAAAAGAGTTAAAGTAAAAGATGGAAACCGAATGTTTACAATTTGAACTCGATGAAATAGCCGCCAATGTCATAGGTGATGTGCATGGTCGAGACGCATGGAAGGATGTCATGATTGATGGTGTCCGGAATGTATTTGTCGGCGATTATTTCGATCCATATCAAAATATATCTCATGAAGATTGCAGAAAGAACTTCCTTGAGATTATTGATTATAAAAAGCAACATCCGGAAACTATCTTACTATACGCAGACCATGAATTGCACTATCTCTTATACGACAATGGCGGAGAAATCTACAGCCGGTTTGATTCCACGCACGCTACGGAGATACAGGACTTGCTGAATGACCATGCCGAATATTTTAATGGAGTGGCTCATGCTGTTGAAAACTATTTAATTACCCATGCAGGGGTCAGTCGCCAATGGTGGGAGAGACATTTCGGGCTCTACAGAAGCGAAACGCCACAAGAGGTCGCTGAACAAATTAACAACTTATGGGAACTAAACAAAAAAGCATTTATGGTTCGCCCCAATGCCATTTTCGACGGTGGCGATTACGAAGGTCCATCGCAAAGCCCTATATGGTTGAGGTCATATATATTTGCACGGGATGGAGTTAACTTGTTTGAGGGCACAAACTATTGGCAGGTATTTGGTCATACACAAGTTCCGTTCGTGGATAGTTCTTCAAATGGATTTATCAATGTGGATTGCTTGGGCAATAAAGCTTGGGGTAAACCTGTACAAAGTTATCAAGTCTTCAAAAGGAATATAGAACAAACAAAATATCAAAACCAATAAAAATTTATCATTATGAAAACAAACATTTCTATTCTTGGCATTGGTGGCGCAGGTCGCAATGTAGTAAATCAATTATGCAAACAAAACCCGGAACTTAACTGCTTCCATTATTGTGAGGGCGAACCGGAAGAAAACATTGATAATGCTCTAAATGGAGCAAAAGTATTAATCTTAGTGGCAGGATTAGGTGGTCACATAAGTTCTTTTGTTAGTATAGATGTAGCTAAAAAAGCGAAGGAAGCAGGAATTAAAACAATTGCAGTCGTTACTACTCCTTTTACTTTTGAAGGATCGATACGGATAGGTAAAGCAACACATGCAGTCTCTGAGTTAAAAGAATTGACCGATGAACTTCACATCTGCGATAATGAAAGTTTGAGAACAAAGTATGCAGACCTTGCAATCGTCAACGCCTTTAGCAAATCTCATGACGAGGTAATAAGCATCATTCTATCCATTGTAAAAAATCTATAGTTGAATTATGACAACACAAACTTATATAGTACCCTGCCCACATTGCGGTCACAAACGACAAGTTAGTTTTCATAAAGGTTTTTGGACTGAAACCGATCATGTTTTTTGGTCGGATGGGCGTATTGAAAGCGATGATTGGTTCGAACCAACACATACACAACAATGTCCTAAATGTGGCAAGTTTTTTACACGCGACCCACAAGGTAGATTAACTATGGTGGACAAGCCCTGTACTGACAAAGCGATTTTGTCCTATCCGCAATTGAGAGCTGCTATTAAAGAAGTGGCAGGAAATCCTTATTCTGAAGAATGGGCTCGAATTGAAGCATGGGAAGCGTTTAATGCTTTTTATCAAGATGCTGATGAAATTCCTAAAGAGGAGCAGGAGTTTAATCGAAGCAATATGCAACGGCTCTTGGATTTCTACCACTCATTATCTCCTTGGCGTTTTACAGATACAGAATTTGAACTAAATCGTTTACTCGGTAATCGAGATGCCTGTGAGCGTATGTTGGAAATCACATGTGAGGAATATATCCGACAGAAGAAAGATTTTAGAATACGCAGAGGACTTCCTTGGGATGATGACAAAGAAAGGTGGACGCGTCGTTATAATAATCTAATGGCAGAGTTGAAAGCTGCCTTAGATTTGCCGTTGAAGCCATATAAAAAATAGAACAACTACCCCAACTACCAAAAAATAATAAAAAAGATTTTTTTACACTAAAAAATTTGTGTATATCAAAAAAAAATAGTAATTTTGTGCGATTAAAAATTATAATAACATTTTAACCCGAAGAGCCGATGGGATATAACTGGATTATAGTTTATGGAAACTGCAAGATGTAAATGGTGCGGCAGAGAAATGCCTATAGAAGTTTTATCAAAATTTGGTGGCTATTGCTGCCCAACATGTTATCAAGCCGGTCTTCAAAGACAGAGATAGCTTAAAATAATGGTTGTCGCAAATGGTAAAAATATGAAAGTGCTTATTTGCAGAATTTGTTTGAATGAAAAAGTAGGACTACCCATGTTGGTCAAAAACGCAACTTTGCTAACGAGTTCGATAATGGTGATGGATTCGCAACCTTTTTTGCCATTGTAAGAATGAACTTAAAGAGACAATATTAATCTTTCTTTTTTGTGTAAATTAACCCAACAGCACATCATTAATATTCAAGAAACAAACATGACAGCATAATAGAAGGTATGTGTAATCATATAACTCCAATAATAAAAATCGTTGAATATTGTAATTTTTCATGTGGTTTTTGTCGGTATCCGCATAATATTCATAAATCAGCAATGCCCTTTTCAACATTTAAGACAATTATAGAAAAAGTATGTGAATATAACATGTCTCATGGGTATTATAAAATAAGTGTTACATATCACGGAGGAGAACCTCTTTTATGGGGATATAATAATTTTTTATCTGCAATGGAATTACAAAAAGAATTGAATGAGAAATATCCCCAACTTATTTTTAGTAATAGCATTCAGACTAATGGTTCATTATTGAATGATCAATGGATTGATTTTTTTAAAAATAATCAATTTGATATTGGGATTTCCATTGATGGACCTAAAGAAATAAACTTTCACAAGGGCACGAAAGATAATCAAATAGTATTAGAAAACATCCATAAATTGTCCCAAAAACATTGTAAGTTCGGTATTTTATCTGTAATTACTAATGCTCACGATGGTTACGCTGACAAATATTATGATTTTCTAGTTGAACATAACATTCACTCTGTTGGTTTATGTTACTGCATATATGATGAGAATAATTCTATTACCGTAGATAATCGCATACTTACAGATTTTTTAAAACGTTTTTTTATTTTATTTTATAAAGGTGAGTATCGTTTAGAAGTGCGAGAGTTTACTAATATTATGAAATTGTGCTTGGGAATCAAGACTGGAGCATGCACATTTTCCCAAAGACAGCAATGTGGTAATTTTTACTCAATTAGAACGAATGGCGATGTTTTTTTCTGTGACCCCTATACTCTAAATAGTCCCCCCATTGGTAATATTTTAAGTGAGACATTTGCAGAAATTAAACAACATCCTAATTTGAATATAATCATTGATTCTGCGAAGAATAGTGTTTTACAAGAATGTTCACATTGCAAAATAAAGAGCATTTGTGGGGGAGGCTGTTTTAGGCATTGTTTTGGGAAAAATAAAAATGCCTTTTGTGATACATTTAAAAGTTTGTATCCTTATATTGAAGAAATTGTAAAATCATCAATTAAAGGATAAGAGATGGCTGACAATTAATAATGAGCATAACAATTCCGTAATTATTAGTTTATCTTATACTATAATCTTAAAAACCGATGGGTTCGATGGGATATAACAGAACTATATTATTATGAATAATGGTTTGAGAATCTTAGAAGGTTTGAACAATTACTATCATGCACAAAAAATTGAGTGCAAAGATTACCCTGTATGGGATGGAGATAAATGGTATGATTCATGGTCTCATGACAGTTGGGATAATTCGCATGGGAGTTAATTTTTTTTCATAACCATCCTATAAAATACATATTGCAAAAGTGACATTATAATAATGACTGTATGTCCAATTGGATTACAGCCAGTGGTGTTGTTTATAGTAATTGATAGTTGTTATTACCTTTCGGATTTCTCCTCGCTGATTACCATTGACGACATTGACCTCGTCGGGGTGTACTTTGTTTCTTTGCGGAAAACATACTTAGCAATTGTGCCTCTATAGACCTGATTGGTTATAAAAAAGCGACTTAGATTTTTCATCTAAATCGCCTTGTGTCGAGAAGAGGCGACTCGAACGCCCGACCCCCACGTCCCGAACGTGGTGCGCTACCAACTGCGCTACTTCTCGTCGTCGGAAGGAACCTCGCTAAAAGAATTTGCTTAGCAAATTAAAGCGCTCAGTTCTTCCTCCTCTTCGAAAAACCTCTTACGAACTTTTTCGAGTTTTGTATTTTTCATTAGCGACCTCTTCCGGAACTCTAATGAGTTTAGTTATTTCGATATGCCTTAGGAGTTTGACCTGCATGCGATTTGAAATAGCGGTAAAAAAACGCTTCATTGTCAAATCCCAAACTCATGGCAATCTCCTTTGTCGTCAAATCGGATATCTTAAGTTGTGCCTTTGCATCCGTCATAATCGCCTCGTTAATGATATCCCCCGCTTTTCGTCCGGATGCCTTGCGTACACTACTGCACAAGTGAGGCAAAGTGATACGCATCGCAGATGCATACTGCGAAACCTGATGCCACTCACGATAATGCTTACATACCAACTCGGTATATTTTTGGAAGATGACCACACACCGTTCGGGCTGAGTATCCGAATCAAACTGCTGATCACGACCTTCCTGAGCATACGAAGACCACAAGATATTGAATACACTCACCATCTTATCCACCGACAGGATTGATGTATTTGTGGCTTTAAGCAGCAAATGGAACATATCACATGCCATATCCGCATACTGCTCATCCAAATGAATCACAGGATTGGTCAACTGCATGGCATCCAATGTCATACGCCCCATCAGGTTGTGCTTGTCAAGGAACGCTGAAGAAAAGAGCACATAATAAACCAACGCATCTTCCGTAAACTCATGAATGAGCAGAAAACTACCCGGCTCCAACAACAACGCATCGTGTTCGTTAAAATCGTATTGCGTGATGTTAATGGTCGCTTTGGCTTTCCCTCTTACCATGAAAGCATACACGCCGCATTGTATCTTACACGGGAAGCGACCGTATTCATTCATAATCTTGCCACTGGCATCGCCTATCAAATAGTCCACCGGGCAATCCAAGAGGGGGATGTTCCTATCTTCCATAACTTTTTTTCAAAAGCGAGTGCAAAGGTACTGCTTTTTTTTGAATTGCGCAAATAAAAAAGCACTTTTATGCAATTTTTATTGCAATTGTTTAGAAAATCAATGCTAATCGCAGTCCCAACGAAACCATATTACGCCCTAACGAAGAAGTATATTCTTGACCATTTACCTCTTCCACCACTTCCATTTGCGCCTGCTGGAACCGTGCCTGCACTCCCAACAGCAGAGCCGACGACTCGCTGTAATTATATCTCCAACTGAGATCTACCTTCGCCATCATGCCTCCTTGTACAGGTTGTTTGAGTGCAAACGCATATCCGATAGCAGCACCCAGTTCCGGAGCATGGCGTTGCTCTATCAACGGCACGGAAACAACTACTGCCAACGGCAAAAAATTATTGAGTTGATGAGGCAAAACAGCTGCATGATAACCCACACTACCACCGATAAAAATATGCCTGTTACCAATTTGCCGTGTACCTATTTGCAAATCTATCGCACCATAACCGCCATTATTCACCGACGGCACGAACAATGCCCCTCCACTCATGTCCAACCGCAAAGCCGCCTTAGACTTGCCTTCAACAGCAACCACGGTAACTACCGTATCCACAGGCATTGAATCTTCCTCAATTGATGATACCGCCGAACGAAGAAATTGAAACCGTCTGCCCTCACTATCACGAACCAATACAATCTCGTCATTGCACACTTGCACCTGTCCGCGGATAACCTGTCCCGAATGCAAAGTAACGACTTCACCCCAAACAGGAGCAAAAACAAGAAAAAGCGCAATAATAGAGAAAGTCAATCGTTTCATACTAATTCAAAATCTATTTGCCTAAGGTCTGCGTCGGCGCGGATAACTCGCACACGCACAGGATCTCCCAATATAAAACACTGCTTGCTGCCCCGTGTACGAAGGCAGAAATTCTTCTCATCCAAATCCATATAATCATTAGGGCAAATGGTCCGCATCGGAACCAACCCCTCGCACCGGGTATCGTTCAACCGGACAAACAGTCCATACTGCGTTACGCTGACGATAGTACCGTCAAAATCTTGACCGAGATGGTCTTGCATCCATAGAATCTGGAAATCCTTCACAGAGTCGCGTTCTGCCTCGGTGGCTTGCTGCTCCATAGCACTCAGATGGTCGCACGCTTCGCGCAAATCGGTGTCAATCACCACTCCCCGTTCACCCAATATATACCTCGCCGTCAGACGATGGACTATCATATCCGGATAGCGGCGAATAGGCGAAGTGAAATGGGTATAATAATCAAAAGCCAATCCATAATGCCCTATATTGTCGGTTGAATAGACCGCTTTTGCCATGGCACGAATGGTGAGCATATCAATAGTCTGATGTGGCACACGGTCTCCCATTTTGCGTTGGAACTTGCGAAGTGCTTCCATCTTATCCCTGTCGGGCTTGTCATGCACACGGAAGACACTCTCCTTGCCCGTCTGACTGAGCATGGTGGCAATCGTGCGATTGGCAAGCAACATAAGTTCCTCAATCAGATGATGAGCAGGCGTGGATTGCTCAAAATAGATATCTGTCGGATGATGGTTTTCGTCCAATCGGAAGCGTATCTCATCCTGCTCAATATCCAATGCACCGGCATCCATCCGTTTACGCCGCAGCACCTGTGCAATCATATTGAGTGTTTTGAGAGCGGCAATGACAGGGGAAGTTTCCGAACCGTCTAACCATGCTTGTGCCTGATTATAATCCAATCGACAATCCGAGCGAATGATGGTACGACACACTTTGTGTTTTAATACGCGCGCGTCACGCGAAATAGTGAAAACAACGGACATACAGAGTTTGTCCTCTCCGGGGCGTAAAGAACATAAATCGTTACATAGCCGTTCCGGCAACATAGGCAACACTCTATCCACCAAATAAATACTGGTGCCACGCTGATAGGCATCTTCGTTCTCACGACTGCCCGGGCGAACATACCATGTAACATCGGCTATATGCACACCCACTTGATAGGTGCCGTCTTCTTGCTCTGCAAAACTGATAGCATCGTCAAAATCTTTGGCATCCGCCGGATCAATGGTCAAAGTTAGCACATCTCGCATATCTCGACGCCGAAGTATTTCCTGATCAGGTATCATAAAATTCGTCCGTTAGATGTAATTTATACTGCAAAAGTACAAAAATATTTGCACATGTCAAAAAAAAAGTGTACTTTTGTACGATTTTTAACGAATTAATTGATTTAAGACATGAATAAAATTAAAGTGAGTAATGTAAACCAGCCCAATTGGTTGGAAGTAACGGTGCGTGCCAATCTGCCGGAAAACCTGAAGAAATTACAAGAAATTGCCTATAACCTCTGGTGGGTTTGGAATAGTGACGCGAAGAATATTTTCAGATACATCGATATAGACAAATGGCATGAAGCAGAGTCCAACCCCGTTCGGCTGCTGAACATCATATCGTATGAGCGTATGAACGAGTTGAGCAAGGACAAAGAGTTTATGGCTCAATTAGACAAGACTTATGCTGATTTTCGCGCCTATATGGATGCTCCCCACAAGACCGACAAACCCTCCATCGCATATTTCTCAATGGAATACGGACTGACCCATATTTTGAAAATTTACAGTGGCGGTTTGGGTATATTGGCAGGTGACTATTTGAAGGAAGCATCTGATTGCAATGTGGATATGACCGCCATCGGTTTCCTCTATCGCTATGGGTATTTTACCCAAACATTGTCTCCCGAAGGGCAACAGATTGCCAACTACGAGGCACAGAACTTCTCTCAACTTCCTTTGACTCCCGTAACAGAAAAAGACGGTTCACAGATGATAGTCGAGGTTCCTTACCCCGACCGCAAGGTATATGCTTACTTGTGGAAAGTGGCAGTAGGACGCATTAACCTCTATTTGTTGGACACCGACAACGAGATGAACTCAGAGTGGGATCGGCAAATCACCCACCAATTATACGGCGGCGATTGGGAAAACCGTATCAAGCAGGAAATACTGCTGGGTATTGGCGGTATGTTAGCCCTGAAAAAACTCGGTATCAAAAAAGATGTTTACCATTGCAACGAGGGTCATGCCGCCTTAATGGGACTGCAACGGTTGGTAGATCTCGTCGAGGAAGAACATCTGTCATTCCAAGAAGCATTAGAGGTTGTTCGCAGCAGCGGACTCTACACCTGCCACACACCTGTTCCAGCAGGGCATGACTATTTTGAGGAAGGATTGTTCTATAAATACATGAACTCTTATGCTTCCCGTTTGGGTATCGAGTGGAAAGACTTAATCGGTTTAGGTCGCCAAAACCCCGAAGATAACGGAGAAAAGTTCTCTATGAGTGTCTTTGCCCTGAACACCTGCCAGGAAGCCAACGGTGTAAGTTGGTTGCATGGTGAAGTGAGCAAGAAAATGTTCGCTCCCGTTTGGCAGGGCTATTACCCCAACGAATTGCATGTAGGATATGTGACCAACGGTGTACACATGCCGACATGGGCTGCCAGCGAATGGAAAAACATCTATGCCAAATATCTTCCCGAAAACTGGTGGAATGACCAATCCAATCCGAATATGTGGGCTCCGTTTGCCAAGATACCCGATGAGTTGGTTTGGCAGACCCGTATGAACCTGAAAAAGAAACTGATTGACTATATCAAGCAAAAATTCCAGGAAGATTGGATGAAATCGCAAGGTGATCCTGCGCGCATCGTTCGTGCGTTGAACGAAATGAACCCTGATAACTTGATTATCGGTTTCGGTCGTCGTTTCGCCACCTATAAACGCGCTCACCTGTTATTTACCGACTTGGATCGTTTGGACAAACTGGTGAACAATCCCGAATTTCCCGTTCAGTTCCTCTTTACCGGTAAAGCCCACCCTGCAGACGGTGGCGGACAGGGACTGATTAAGCGCATTATCGAAATCAGCCGTATGCCTCAGTTCTTGGGAAAGATTATTTTCCTTGAGAACTACGACATGCGCTTGGCAAAGCGCTTGGTAAGCGGTGTGGATATATGGTTGAACACCCCGACCCGTCCGTTGGAGGCATCCGGTACATCCGGCGAAAAAGCGCAAATGAATGGCGTACTGAACTTCTCCGTACTGGACGGCTGGTGGTATGAAGGATATCGCAAAGGGGCAGGTTGGGCATTAACCGACAAACGCACCTACGAAAACCAAGCACACCAGGACCAATTGGATGCTGCCACTATCTACACGATGCTGGAGAACGAGATTATTCCTCTCTATTATGCCAAGAATAGCAAGGGGTACAGTCCCGATTGGGTCAAGACCATCAAGAACAGTATCACTCAAATCACTCCTTTCTATACCACCAAGCGTATGATGGATGATTATTTCGACCGTTTCTACAATAAATTAGCTGCCCGTCATGCCCTATTGGTAAATGACAACTACGCCAAGGCGCGCGAAATAGCTGCATGGAAAGCCAATATTGTGGAGCATTGGAACGAAATAGAAGTAGTAAGAATGGATTTGCCCAATACCAATTACGATGCAGTTCCCAATGTAGGTAACAGTTACCGCCTAATGGTTGAACTGGACACACACGCCTTAAACGACAAAGGATTAGGCATCGAATTAGTAGCAATTCGCACATCAACGCACAATAACGACAAATTCTATGAGGTCGTTCCATTGGAGATGACCAAAGTCGAAGGAACTCGTTTGACCTTTGAGACCGATTATCGTCTCAACTATGCCGGTGGCATGAAGTTCGGTTTGCGGCTCTATCCCACACACCCGTTGCTGCCACACCGTATGGACTTTGCGTATGTTCGCTGGTTATAATAACAAGGACACAAAAAAAGCAACTGCTCGGCAGTTGCTTTTTTGTCGGGATGACAAGATTTGAACTTGCGACCTCCGGTCCCCCAGACCGTTGCGCTACCGGACTGCGCCACATCCCGTTCTCCGGTACAACATGTGTATCAAAAGAGCCCCATTTCTCAAATGGGAGTGCAAAGGTACTGCTTTTTTTTGAATTGCGCAAATAAAAAAGCACTTTTTTTACAAAAAAACTAAAAAAACACCCATATATAATGAAGTTTGGATACTTTAAAGACTTATCTCAGTCAAAACGCCTGCTTATCTGGTTAGGGTTGACGATTGTTTATTTCCTAATTGTGTTAGGTCTGTTGGCGAGTGGCAGTTCGATGTTGATAGCCAACGGCATGGATATCCAACAGCCCCACGCGATGCGGTGGTTGTTGGTTTATCAGGATGTATTCATCTTTATTCTGCCATCCGTTTTAACGGTATGCTATTGGTCGTCCACTCCCGGACAATGGTTGCATATTAACCAACCCACTCATTCCCCCTTGGCACTATATGCGATACTGCTGATGATAGTAGCGTTGCCCGGCAATAACCTATTGGCTTGGATCAATCAGCAAATAGTCCTGCCGGACGGGTTATCGGCATTGGAACAATGGATGCGACAGCAGGAAGATGCCTCGCAAGCCGTATTAGACCGGCTGATGGCGGATAGTCGTTTAGGTAACTTTTTGCTTAATCTGACAGTAATGGCTATATTGGCAGCAATAAGCGAAGAATTATTGTTTCGGGGAGTATTGCAGGGTGTGATGAAGCATACTCAAGCGGCTATATGGATAACGGCAATCATTTTTTCTGCCATACACATGCAGTTTTACGGTTTCATACCTCGCATGTTGATGGGTGCATTATTCGGCTATATGTTGGTATGGTCAAAGAACCTGTGGCTACCTGTCTTGATGCATTGTACCAATAATGCTGCCATCTGCATACTCTATTATATTGCGCAAGTCCACGACATAGATACCAAAAGCATGGACACTTTTGGTACGGGTGACACCCTGTGGATAGGTATCGTCAGTTTGATAGCAGTAATTGCCGGAATCTATTTTTTGCGGCGTTCTCTGACAATGAGCAACGCTTCTTCGCGCACATCCAAAGGTAATTGAATATTACGCAATTGCAAGCTTCGGCACCAACCGGGGACATCTTTTCCCTGCATTGTTTGAAACACCTCACGAATCATCTGTTCCTGTTGTGGGGTATAATCGGCATAGTTGATACCGGCAAGGGTATCTAATTCCTCATCGTCATAATAAACAATCTCAGCATTGGTCTGCAATAGCGTTTCCCGTTCGCATACCAGGTGTTGTCCGCAGCAACCGGAGTCGTCGGCAGAAGCAGCCGGCTCTGTAGCAAAGTCCGAAGCAGAAGCGGCTTCTTTGCGTGCGCGCACCTCAAACAGGACTAAAATAGTCAGCCCTAATAAGACAAACAGAATCAAAGGTATCATTCGACAGCGTCCTCTTCGATAACCAAATTATCAATAATGAAATTCTGTCGCTCCATCGTATTCTTACCCATGTAATACTCCAGCAACTCGCTGACCTGATCCTCTTTGCGCAACATCACCTGGTCTAAGCGAATACCCTGTCCGATGAAGGTTTTAAACTCACTCGGGTCAATCTCACCCAATCCTTTAAACCGCGTAATCTCGGGATGTTTGACTTCTCTCAATGCCGTCATGCGGTCTTCCTCCGTATAGCAATAGCGCACCTCGTTCTTGTTCTGTACCCGGAAGAGTGGGGTCTGCAGAATATACACATGTCCCTTTTTGACCAAATCGGGGAAGAACTGTAGGAAGAAAGTAAGCATCAACAGGCGGATATGCATACCGTCCACATCGGCATCGGTAGCAATGATTACCTTGTTATAGCGCAACTCGTCTAACCCGTCTTCAATATTAAGTGCAGATTGGAGACAATTAAATTCCTCGTTCTCATAAACGACGGATTTGGTCAATCCAAAACAGTTGAGCGGTTTACCGCGCAGGGAGAAGACGGCTTGTGTGCGTACATCGCGGCTCTTGGTAATAGAACCTGATGCAGACAGACCCTCTGTGATAAAAATACAACTTTCCTGCCGTAAATCGTCATCGGCATCCTTGCCTGAACGCACGGGTTTAGGGTCGTTATAGTGAATTTGACAATCTCTGAGTTTGGGGTTATTGAGCAGGTTCTTTTTGGCACGGTCGCGTGCTGCTTTAGTCACACCTGCAATCGCTTTGCGCTCCTTTTCGGAATCTTGGATTTTCTGCAACATTATATCCGTCACTTCCGAATGCTTGTGCAAATAGTTATCCAACTGCTGTTTGACAAAGTCGTTAACGAACTTATTGACACTCAAACCGCCATCGGGCGCCATATCTTTTGACCCCAACTTAACTTTGGTTTGACTTTCAAACACAGGTTCCTCTACATTGATAGCAATTGCCCCCACCACACCGTTGCGGATGTCTGCCAATTCCTGGTTCTTGTTAAAGAACTCCTTGATGGTTCGACCTATTGCTTCGCGATAAGCTGCCTGATGCGTACCGCCCTGTATGGTGTACTGTCCGTTGACGAATGAATAGTATTCGTCCCCCGGCTGGTCGGTATGCGTGAGCGCAATCTCAATATCTTCGCCTATGATGTGAATAATCGGGTATAGCGGTTCTGCCGTCATGCGTTCGCTCAACAGGTCAAACAGACCATTCTTGGATACGAACTTTTTGCCGTTATACAGCAGCGACAGCCCCGAATTAAGATATGCGTAGTTACGCATCATCGTCTCAATATAGTCGTCACGGAACTGGCAGTTTTCAAACAACCCCTTGCTGTTATCGGGACGGAAAGAGATAAGCGTTCCGCGCAATTCGTCTCCTTTATAAGCAATTATGTCACTGTCCTCAATTACCTTACCTTGTTTAAAAACGGCTCTGCGTGTTTTTCCTTCACGCCATGCCTGCACTATAAAATCCGAGGACAAGGCATTAACTGCCTTAATACCTACCCCGTTCAGACCGACAGACTTTTTGAACGCCTTATTATCGTATTTGCCACCCGTATTGAGCACACTGACGGCAGCCACCATCTTGCCCAACGGTATGCCACGCCCATAGTCGCGCACGGTGACCCAACCATCTTTTACCGTTACCTCAATTACCTTGCCCTCGTTCATCCTGAACTCGTCAATTGAGTTATCTACGGTCTCCTTGATTAGTACATATATACCGTCATCCGAATGACTTCCGTCACCTAATTTACCTATATACATACCCGGACGGCGACGAATGTGCTCCAATCCGTCTAATGTCACGATACTGTTATCGGTATATTCCACTTGGGGGGTCTGCGGTTGTAAATCTGCCATAATATATCTAATTTGGTGCAAAATTACAAAATATATCCCACAAATGCAAATTTTTTCACCCCTAAATAGGTATTTTTACCCCTGAAAGGCGGTCTGTTATCCCATTTGTGGGATTAATGTACCATTTTTTTGCAGGTTTGAATAAAAAAAAGTACTTTTGTAGCATGAAACATTATTTGGAATACATTCAGCGCACGATTCGTGCAAATTGGAACGAGCCGGCATTGACGGACTATGAAGGCGATTTTAACTACAGTTACGGCGAAGTGGCATTGCAGGTTCGCAAACTGCAATTATTATTCGATCAGTTGGGAGTTCACCCGGGGGACCGTATTGCCATTTGCGGACGCAATTCGTCCAATTGGGCAGTAGCATATTTGGCTATTGCCGCCTCGCGGTGTGTGGCAGTCAGTATATTGCCGGACTTCACCTCCGACAGTATTCACCGGTTGGTGGTTCACTCGGAGGCAAAAGTGATGTTTGTCGGTCCTTGGGTGCGTGGGCGCATTGACCTGAATGCAATGCCTTGTGTAGAGACATTTATTGCTATCGAGAATCTTTGCATCATGCAATCCAAAGTAGAGGTAGCGACCGATACGGTCAATCGGCAGATGCAAACGCTCTATCCCAATGGCTATAGCGCCCAGGATGTACATTTGCCAATAGACAACATGGACGAGGTTGCGCTGATTAACTACACTTCCGGCTCGACGGGTTCGCCCAAGGGAGTAATGCTGACCCATCGCAATTTGAGTTCCAATGTGGTATATGCCCAAGCCAATATCCCCAACTACTCGGGACTGACCTATGTCAGCATGCTTCCGCTGGCGCACATGTTCGGACTGATGTTTGAGTGCCTGTATCAAATGGCAGGAGGCACACATGTGTATTTCCTGACCAAGAGTTTGGCACCTACTACCATTATGAAGGCATTTCGGGATGTTCGTCCGTATATGATTCTGACCGTTCCGTTGGTGCTGGAGAAAATCTTCAAGAAGAAGATTCTGCCGGAGATACAAAAGCCGATTATCAAGATTCTTTGGCACACACCGTTGATAAATATACCTATTCGTCGCAAGGTGTATAATGCACTCATGCGCGTTTTTGGCGGACGGTTGCAGTTCCTGATTGTCGGCGGTGCGGCATTGAGCGAAGATGTAGAGAAATGTATGCGGCAAATTCATTTCCCCTATACCTGCGGATATGGTATGACCGAATGCGGACCGCTGGTATGCTATGAGCATTGGCGCAAGTATGCTTTCAAGTCATGCGGCAAGGTGATTGACCGGTTGGAATTGAAGATAGACTCTGCCAATCCGCATAAGGAGGAAGGAGAGATACTGGTTCGCGGCGAAGGCGTGATGCGCGGGTATTACAAGAACATTCAAGCCACCGACAATGTCTTTACCGATGACGGATGGATGCGTACCGGGGATATTGGTATCATCGACCGTAAGGGTAATGTCTATTTACGCGGACGGAGCAAAAACATGATTTTGGGTGCCAGCGGACAGAATATCTATCCTGAGGAAATAGAAGACAAACTCAATTCGCTGGAAGGAGTGGCAGAATCTATCGTGGTCGAACGCGACGGACGATTAGTGGGACTGGTATTCCCCGAAATGCAGATATTAGAGGAAAACATTGACAAGGTTCGTCAATTGATGCAGGATAATTTGCAGAAACTGAACAAACTGCTACCCGGCTACAGCAAAGTAAGTGACATCGAAATTGTGGACAAGGAGTTTGAAAAGACCCCTAAAAAGTCTATCAAACGCTTCATGTATAAGTAAAATGTCATTTTTATGCCAAAAAATTTGGTCATATCAAAAATTTGTTGTACCTTTGCAGTCGCTTT
>JAKSNK010000007.1 GCA_024399835.1 Paludibacteraceae bacterium | reverse complement strand
TCGATAGTATATGTAGCAGGATTGCTATGCTCTACATCATAAGTATTGGTGTAAGTAATGGTGTAAGACACAGCAGTCCACTGGGCAGTGAGGGTTTCATCAGATTCAGGAGTGAAACCAGTATCACCATGTTTATAGAGTGTTTCATCACCAGTCTCTGCTGCGCGTTTCCAACCGTCGAAGGTGTAACCTGTTTCGGTAGGATCTTCAGGGGCAGTCCATTGGTTGCCTTCTATGACTGTAGTAGGATCAATAGCAGTGCCGTGACCATTCATGTCGTAAGTAATGGTGTAGGTAGCTTTGTCAGTCCAACTAGCATAGAATTCTTTATCGCCAGTGGCGTCTTCGTCTATTTTAGTAATAGCAGTACCTTCAAGACTCTCATTATCAAACCAACCCAAGAAAGTGGCGCCGTCATCACGAGTGATGTCCTCACTAGTAGGCAGAGTAGCACCTACGCCATAGGTGTAGGTCGTGGACGGTTCATCACCTACCCATTCACCATCGTTCTTATTATATGTAATATTGTACGTGCGCGCGGTTTGCGTGAAGGAAGCGGTGACTGTGGTTGCCTCTAGTACTTGACCACCAGCAGGAATACCTGTCCACTCTTTGAAAGCGTAATCATATTGTGGAGATTGAGCAGTAGGAGTAGCGGTGATAGCGGTTTCGCCGTTTATCTTCAACAGATTACCATCAGCAGCGATAGAAGATTCGTGAGCGACATTCTCCACTTGTGCTGGGCTAACAGTACCCCAACCGTCTGATGCTTGTGCTACAGAGGCAGAGACGGTGTAGGTGTTGATAATCCAAGAAGCGTATAATTTAAAGTTGCCATAGTAGCCTTTTGGGGTTTCAGGTGCTTCTTTCCATTCGCTATTACTATATTTCCACCATTTCTCAAAGGTGTATCCTGTTTTAGTAGCAGTAGTTGGGAAAGGAGTAGTGGTTTCAATAGTATATTTCTTTGGCTCTAAATAATCCAAAGTTTTCTCGCAGGCGAAATCTTTCTCTGCATAATAAGTAATATCATATACAATGGCAGTCCACTGAGCGTAGAGGGTGCAGTTGGAAGATGGTTTGTAGTTACTACCGACAGCGCCTACGGGTTCACCACCTGTTGCAGCAGCATACCAACCCTTGAAGGTGTAGCCGTTTTTGGTAGGAGCAGCAGGTAATATAATACCTGCACCTACAGAAGGTTCAGTAAGAGAACCAACTGTGGAACCACCTTGCGTGTCGAAAGTGACGGTGAAAGTTTTGGGAGCTTTTTTCAAAGTGACTAGTGCATTACGCCAATAAACACCACCCTTCTTTTCTGACGCTGCATAGTTTGCCGTATATTTAAATGTGAATTTCTGTGCACCATTAGCGGGGGCTTCATATGTAACCTTACCTTCGCCATAACCAGTAGTAGTAGATGATACATCACTATCCCATCCGTAGTAATATGTATCACCACCTGTACTTTCTGCCTTACCGTAAATACAAATGCTTTGAATTACATATCCCTCTTTTGCATTGATAGTTATTTGCCATGTATCACCTGCATTGGTTGGGCGATCCATCCCACTGGCGCCAGTAATAGTAGATGTAGAGAAGTTTGTCGAAGTTGTTGCAGAACCAGGGTTTTCTACACAACCAGTATAGCCGCTACCTGTTTTCCAAACTATATTGTCTGTAAAAACTCCCTCGATGACAGTCACGGTACAAGTGGCGGTTTTTGACTCGTCCGCTACAGATTTGACGGTAATTGTGGCTGTACCTACACCAACACCAGTAACTTTACCATTAGCATCTACAGTAGCGACGCTTTCAGCATTAGAAGACCAAGTGACATTTTTGTTAGTGGCATCACTTGGATTAACAGTAGCTGTCAATGTTTCGGATTTACCTTCTGCAATAGAAGTGGAAGTTTTATTTAGGGAAATGCTGGAAACCGGAACTGTAACTGTGATTTCTACCACATTAGAGGTTGTGGCGCAATAGGTACCATCAAACACCTGCGTAGCGCGAACATAATAGGTTCCACCCTCCGTAGCTGTAAATGTTGTGCCACTAATACTAGCACCCGAAGCGGTGGAAGTACAAGCATTATCAGAATACACTCCATAAACAACTGAACTTGTATTGTCACCCAAAGTTGGCGTAATCGTAGTTGTAACAGACGAACCTGTACGACTTAGGGTATTAGATCCTGCTGCAATAGACAATGTTGTAGATGTACATTGTACCTCAGTCCACTTAGCATAGAGGGTGGTGTTGGCAGAAATGCTGAATGTAGAACCTGCGGAATAATCAGTACCAGTACCATCTGCTTTTGTATTCCAACCATCAAAATTATAACCAGTTTTTACCAACGGATTTTGAGCTGTATTGCCAAGTACAGTCACATCGGCATTCTTTTCATATTTTGTACCATCTGTTGGAACATCACCCGAAGTTGCGCCGTTAGCATTATAGGTAACAGTGTAGCCAATTTCAACAGCTTTTAAAGTTAAAGAACCTATACGACCTGTTGAACTTCCATAATCTAAATACAGAGCATAGTAACCTGCTGGAAAAACAGTTGCAGTGGACGAATATTTTAATGTTTCAGATATCGGTTGGTTTTTTGTAGCCGTTCCAGAAACAGTTCCCAATACAGTTAATACTGGACCGTCATACAAAAGCAAGTTTTTATATGTTTTTGAACCATATGTATCATATATTGTCTTTTTTATACCACTCGTTTCATTTTTATATGATACAGCACAAGCATTGATAGTGATAGCGGGATTGGCATTTGCCGTATTTTTGAACAGGGTGTTGTAAGCCTCCGTTCCTGAATAAGTCACAAATGTATAGTTTTTGTTGTTACTAGCTAATGGCAAATCGATTTGTATAGTTGCAGCCGATTTCAACTCAAAGGCAACTGCTAAACGATATATGTATGTATTTCCTGAATTTTGACCAGTGCCATTTGAAGAACCATAATATGCTTCACTATTCATTAACAAATTAGCGTCATCCGATACTGTTGCAGCATAAGTATATCCTTGCGTTAAATTACCCGAATTCTTAAATTCAATTTTTGTTACTGTTTCTCCCCACATATTGCCTATGCCGAGAAGGAGGACGAAGAGGAGGGTGGCGACACGGTTAAGGTTGCGGTGAAAGACCCCCTTAGTCCCCCTTCGGAGGGGGAGACAAAGATTGACGGTTTGAGGAGCACAAGAGTGGCTCAATGTATAATTCGACCGTCGGTCGACCGTCGGCAAAGACACGGAAAAACGGTAAACCGGTGAACCGGTGAATCGGTGAACCGAAGCGGATTGGTGGTTGCCAGAAATGGTCAACGGGTCGTTAACGGCGGCTTTCGCCGTCGGTTCGCCGTCGGCTCGCCGTCGGCAAAAACCCGGTAAAATAGCTAACAACACAAAAGCGACCCTTTGATACAATTGATACAAAGAAGCCGCCCGTGAAGATGAAAAATGCTTGACAATTGAGTACGAAGAGGTTAATCTACCCCCCCCTATCGTCTTCGCAATCATTTGCAGTAAATTTTGAGTGTGTTTCATAATGTATAATTTTATTAAATTAGTTGATTTTTTGTTCCTTTCAGCAGTAACATATATATGCGCGAGGCACCTCCAACAAGAAAAAGCGTATCAACAAACACCCCAAAAAAGGGTGCAAAAAGAGCGTTTTTCTCGTTTGAGACTGCAAAGGTACTGCTTTTTAATGACTTGTGCAAATTTTTTTTTATGTTATAAAGCATGTTTTCGTCGGAGCAAACCTCGCTCAAATGAATTTGCACGCAAATTAGAGCGCTCGGTTGCTCCTCCTCTCCCCACCACGCAGGCGTGTCGGGGACCCCAAAAGCCCCTATCCGACTTCCCCCATAGGGGGAAGAGCAAACCGAAGGAAGGGTGAAGCGGGGAAGCGGTGAAGCGGTAAATCACAAGCGGATACATTTGTTAAATCACAATGTCTTGTCGGGTGTTTTTACCGCAAAGCGCGACCCGTCGCGAGGCGGCAAAACAACCCCGAAAAAGACACTACAAAAGGACAAAGAATACAAGGGATGGTGAACTGGTGAGTTGGTGAAGCGGTGAAGCGAAGAGGGGAACTGATTTTTCAATAAAGATTTTTTTTTGATTTCTGAGCGAAGCGAAATAAAGAAAAGTATCGTCAACCCGATTTTAGGCAAGGATTTTTAGTAAGATTTTAAAATCCAATTGAAAATCTCAGCCAAAAATATGGGGACGAAATCTATGTTTTATTCGGAGCGGTGCTCCGAGAAATCTGATGAAAATCTAAAAGAAAATCTAAATAGAATCGGTGAAGCGGGGGGGGGGGAAAAAAAGAGCACAAAGAGACTAGGGAACTAGGTCGCTGGCGCTATACTAGGAAACTAGAGACAACGGCGATAAAATCGCCTGAAAAAGGACATAACAAAGGAGGGGGGGATAAATAATGAATAATAAACAATAAATAATAAGCTCGCACAAACGCTGAGGAAAGATAAGAGTTCTGTGGTACGAACAGAGGAGAGAATAGTGGTTAATCGGGGAATCGGTGAACTGGTGAATCGGGGAACTGACTAAATAATAAATAACAAATAATAAATAATAAGCTCGCACTAACGATGAGGGGTTGGAGAGAGTTGGGGGGTACGAACAGAGGAGAGAATAGTGGTTAATCGGGGAATCGGTGAGTTGGTGAATCGGTGAAGCGAAGAGGGGAATAATTAAAACAAGTCGGACGGATTCATAAGGAAAAAGTCCTGAAGAGGAATGCCATCCGTTCCTATAATATATATGGCTTGCGGATGATACAACTTATCAAATGCAGACATACCATTATTAATAGAATCTGTACCGGATTTAACCTCTAACGCAACCACCTTATCCCCACGAACCAACACAAAATCAACTTCTTTGGAATTCTCATTCCAATAATAAACACGATAGCCCCCCATCACAGAAGCATTCAACAAATGCACCCCAACTGCCGACTCTACCACTCTACCCCAAAGGGCATGATCCTGCTCCGCAATATCAATACTCATGGCACGCTGGACATTCATCAACGCATTATTATAGACTTGAAACTTGGGCTTAGACGCACGCTGATGCAATACATTCCCCGCATACTTCTCCAACCCACATAAAAGTCCGGCAGACGAAAGCAAAGATAAATAATTGCTCAATGTAGTCAAATTACCCCGCTCTTGCAATTCACCCTGAATCTTATTAAGCGCCACTATCTGAGCAGAATAAGCACAACCTATCGTAAACAACCTGCGTAATAATGCAGGTTTATCTACACGAGTGAGCATAAGAACATCCTTGGTAAGCGTAGTGTCTATCAACGACTGAGTAACATAATGCTGCCACCGCTGCTCGTCCTTAATCAAATCTCCCGTACCCGGATAGCCACCAAACCACAGGTATTGGTTAAGCGACCAACCAAATGCCTCCTTCATCTCCGCGTATGACCAATGCGAGATATAGATAGTCTCAAACCTGCCGGCTAATGACTCAGAAAGTCCTTTTTGAATCAAAATGGATGAAGAACCCAACAAAACAACCTTAATAGGCAGATGTTGATAAGTATCCGTATCCCATTCCAACTTGACCGTTTCACTCCAATTGGCAATCTTCTGCACCTCATCTATCACCAGCAGGAAATCCGAGGCAACTTCCCGTTGCATCTGACGAGCCCGCGACCATATACCGCGTAACCAAACCCTATCAACCCCTACCTGCTCCTCTGCCGTTACAAATAAATGAGGCATAGAAGAATGCTCCAAAATTTGCGTTATTAAGGTTGTTTTTCCCACTTGCCGTGGTCCATAAAGCACTTGAATAAAGTGTCTCGGCTCGTTAATACGCTCCCGAATCTGCTGAATGACAGGTCTTTGCATAAGAAAATAAATTTTATTAGATATACCTAATATTTTTATTAGGAAATACTAAATATATTGTTAATCAGATGGCAAAGGTACGATAAAAAATTGAATTGAGCAAATATTTTGGCAAAAAAACGCAAAAAAATTGCATATATGGGGAAATGGTGAGGTGGTGAGGTGGGGGGGAACTGATTTTTCAATAAAGATTTTTTTTGATTTCTGAGCGAAGCGAAATAAAGAAAAGTATCGTCAACCCGATTTTAAGCAAAGATTTTTAGTAAGATTTTAAAATCCAATTGAAAATCTCAGCCAAAAATATGGGGACGAAATCTATGTTTTATTCGGAGCGGTGCTCCGAGAAATCTGATGAAAATCTAAAAGAAAATCTAAATAGAATCGGTGAAGAGGGGGGGGGGAAAAAAAGGCACAAAGAGACTAGGGAACTAGGTCGCTGGCGCTATACTAGGGAACTAGGGACACGGCGATAAAATCGCCTGAAAAAGGACATAACAAAGGGGAAAAAGAAAACCCTTTCCATGGTAGTGGGAAGGGTTTTTCTTGATACAATTGGAGAACAATTGAAATACAATCAGAAAACAATTGAAAACGACTAAAAACAATTGAAAACGACTAAAAACAATTAGCGTCGGTAGTTCGCCCAGTTGGTATTACGCATATCACCAGACTTGAGAAACTCCTCGTGCATAGCCAAAGCACAAGACAATGTATGTGGCGTGTGCGCCGTCTTCGACATCTCCAAATATTCATTCAACAACGGACGATAAGACGGATCAACACAATGCTCAATAATCTCATGAGCACGCTGGATAGGACTCTTACCCCGCAAATCGGCTATACCATGCTCCGTAATGATAATCTTAACACTATGTTCACTATGGTCCAAATGGCTAACCATCGGCACAAATGCCGAAATACAGCCACCCTTAGCCGTAGAAGGCGTAGTATAAATGGAAATATACGCATTACGCGTGAAATCACCCGAACCCCCTATACCGTTCATCATCTTAGTACCACAGACATGCGTGGAATTGATATTACCGAAAATATCCGCCTCAAGAGCCGTATTGATAGTAATCAAACCCATACGGCGTGCCAACTCGGGATTATTAGAAATCTCCTGCGGACGAAGAACAATCTTATCCTTGAAGAAATCCATGTGGTCAATAATATCCTGCAACTTATCCGCACCAATAGTCAAAGAACACCCGGAAGCAAACTTGATACGACCCTCCTTCATCAGTCCAACCACAGAGTCCTGAATAACCTCGGTGTACATCTCAAAAGCAGGGATGTTCTTATTCTCACCCAGCGCGCCCAACACAGCATTAGCCACATTGCCCACACCTGACTGGATAGGCAGGAAAGAAGCAGGTATGCGTCCTGCGTGCATCTCATCCTCAAGGAACTTAGCGACATTATTACCGATTTGCTGAGTCGTTTCGTCCAGCGGAGTGAACTTGCCCACCTCGTTGGGGCGGTTGGTATGCACCACGGCAGCCAGGCGCGAAGCCGGCACGGTAATGCAATCCGCACCTATACGGTCGGAAGGATGATAGACAGGAATCTCGCGGCGTTGAGGAGGATCAGCCGGTTCGTACAAGTCGTGCATACCACGCATGGTAGCAGGCATAGCAGCATTCCACTCAACAATAATACGGTCTGCCAACTCGCAGAAAGTGAGCATATTACCTACGCCAGCCGTAGGCACAATCTCGACCTTGTCGCCCTTCTCCACGATGTCGCACGCCTCAATAATAGCGAAATCCGGCTTCGGCAAAAAACCATAGCGGATATCCTGCGCCAACTCGCTGAGGTGCATATCGAAATAGTGGGCACCCTGTGCGTTGAGTTCGGTACGCAGGTCCTTATTGCCCTGATAGGGCGTGCGGAACTGAATGGCATGTGCGCGAGCCAAAGCACCGTCGCACGAATCGCCTGTAGAGGCACCTGTATAAATGCCGATTTTGAACTCTTTGCCCTCTGCATGAAGGGCTTCTGCCATCTTGGCAATAGCAGTAGGAACATCTTTAGGTGCGCCTGCAGGAGTAAAGCCCCCCATACCACAGATAGCACCATTGAAGACCATTTTTGCGGCTTCGTCAGCCGACATGATAGGTAGTGACATATTAGTTAGTTGATAGTTGATAGTTGACAGTATCATTTAATAAGGGGCTACCGTTAGGCAGCCCCTTGCACATATAAGTAGGTTTGATTAAGCCAGCTTATTGATGTAAATTGCCAAACCTGATTTGAGGTTAGCAGCTTTGTTACGATGGATAATGTGACGCTTAGCGAGTTTATCCAACATAGAAGCCACTTTAGGCATCATAGCCATAGCATCAGCTTTAGCAGTGGTGGCACGAAGGTCACGCACAGCGTTGCGAGCCGTCTTGGCATAGTAATGATTGTGTGCTTTGCGCGTTGCCGTTTGGCGGATACGCTTCAAAGATGATTTGTGATTTGCCATTTTTTACTTAGCGATTTAACGACGATACGAAATCAATCGTTGTGTTGAACAAATGTGTTACCTTTTGAGGAAGGTCGGTATTTAGTAGCGGGTAGGAGAGTCGAACTCCTCTTTTTAGAATGAAAATCTGACGTACTAACCGATATACGAACCCGCCTTGTCGCGTTCGGATGCATAATCGCAACGGTTGATTGCCGCTTCGCTTAATCAACAAGCGATATGCTCCTCCGCTCTCCGAGTCACAACAAGTTGCGCCTCGGGCTAAATCTTAAATTAAAGATCTCTTGCTCCTCTCCAATCCACAACAAGTTGTGTGTTGGGTTGATATTAATCTCTCACTCCTCTCCGAGCCACAACAAGTTGTGTATTGGGATGATTGATAGTGATTGATGTTAAAATCAAAGATCATGTGCTCTCCCGTGGGAAAAAGCATGCAAAGGTACAACAAAAATTTGATATGACCAAATATTTTGTAAAAAAAATGCGTTTTTTTTGCAGAAACATGGCAAATCGGAAGGTTTTTTGTGGTTTTTTCTTTCAATCACAAGCGCACAATTTTAAAATCACAATGTCTTGTCGGGTAGTTTTTACCGCAAAACGCGACCCGTCGCGAGGCGGTAAAACAACCCCAAACAAGACGACACAAAAGGACAAAGGGGACAAAGGGAGGTGGGGTGGAGACAAATAATAAATAATAAACAATAAATAATAAGCTCGCACTAACGCTGAGGGGTTGGAGAGAGTTGGGTGGTACGAACAGAGTTTAATCGGTGAATCGGTGAGTTGGTGAATCGGGGGAAGTCTTTGAATCACAAGTGCCTATATCGGTCTCTTTTCGACAAAAAGACGATACATCGTCGGTGTCGAAAGAGTACCTAAATAGGCACCACAAAAAGGACAAAGAGCACAAAGCGACTAGGGAACTAGGTCGCTGGCGCTATACTAGGAAACTAGAGCAACGGCGATAAAATCGCCTGAAAAAGGACATAACAAAGGGGAAACGAGGGGGGGGGGGAGGCGGGAAATAATAAATAATAAACAATAAATAATAAGCTCGCACAAACGATGAGGGGTTGGAGAGAGTTGGGTGGTACGAACAGAGTTTAATCGGTGAACCGGCGAGTTGGTGAATCGGTGAATCGGGGGAAGTGAGCAAATTTTTTCGCAAAAGATTTGGTCATATCAAAAAAAAAGTGTATCTTTGTATCAATTTTGAAGGCAACAAATGAAGCGATACCTAATAATATTATTCGTATGCGCAATAGCAACAAAGATGTCGGCGCAAGACCTGCAAAGCAATGACCAGATATTCTTTGACCCCGATGCCAAAGAAGAAGAGGTATATAAATTTCATACCGACTACCGCATAGAAGGCGGCTATGTGCAGCACTGGCAACACAGCAAAGACAACCAGTCACGACTATACCTGCACGGCGCACGCATAGGTGCCTCTTTCGACTTTGTCCTACCCTATCACCTCAGCGTACAAACAGGGTTGCTATACACCTTCGCATACGGCAAAGCTTCCCAAAAATGGGGCGTGGTAGATGAAGAAGAATCGTATGCCGCTTCCGACTCAATCATTCACCGCGTGTCAGAACATTGGCTGACCATACCCGTACGCGTATATTACAACATCCACCTTTGGAAAAAACTGAACATGTTCCTGTACGGCGGTCCGCAACTGATGATCGGTTTGGCAGAAATAGACAACATAGACAACCGATTGCCCAACAAAGCCACCGAATTTTATACCAACGAATTAGGCGTACACTTAGACAAATACAACCGCTTTGCCGACGAACTCTATCCGGTGAATATCCAATTAGGTGTGGGCGGCGGATTCGAATGGGACTGCTACAGGTTGCAAGCCGGATACGATTTCGGACTGAACAACCAAATCAAACATCCCATCGAAAACAACCAACACATGTGGGAATGGAGCTGGTATGTAAGTTTTGCTTACAAACTGCCCACCAAATAAATGATTCAGGGGTGCCTTTTGCCGGGCTGAGATTACACCCTTTGAACCTGAACAGGTTATGCTGTTAAGGAAGGAATTATGAAAAATCAACCTATCATACACTGTATTACCAATTATGTAGCGATGGATCTCACCGCTAATGCCCTATTGGCTATCGGTGTCCGACCGCTGATGTCTGCCGCCCTGCCGGAAATGGAGCAAATAGCCCGTTTAGCCGATGCACTACTCATCAACATAGGCACATTGGATGACACACTAATCCAATCCGCCATAGTAGCCGGACGCACCATGCACGCACTCGGCAAGCCCGTCGTATTAGACCCCGTAGGCGTACAAGCCACCGACTATCGCATACAGGCAGCACGACAAATAATAGCAGAGTGCCACCCCACTGTAGTCAAAGGCAACCAAGCCGAAATGGCGGCACTCATGCCCCATTACCCGAATGCCGACTTTATAGCAGTAACTACAGGCGAGAGAGACTGCATACGCTATCACAACAGGACGGAATATATTAGCGGCGGTTCTGTTCTACAAACACAAGTAACCGCCATGGGCTGTACCGCAGGCGCTATCATTGCCGCCAAACTAACAGAAAAGAGCGATGCCGTAGAAGCGTGCACAGACGCTATGACACTAATGAAAAGAGCAGGTGAACAGGCAGAAAAAGCATGCAAAGGAACAGGGACAATGCAGATATGCTTTGTAGATGCCCTATATCAAATGACGCATGTATGAAGAAAGAAGATGTGCAATTATGTCTTGTGACCGATAGCGAGATGTGCCACGGTCGAGATTTGGCAGCCATAGTAGCCGCAGCCGTGAAAGGCGGTTGCACCATGGTACAACTGAGGGAGAAAAAAGCCGACACCCGCACTTTCCTCTCGCGCGCGTATGAAATAAAAGAGGTGTTGAAAGGTACCCATGTGCCACTTATCATCAACGACCGAATAGACATAGCCCTTGCAGCAGATGCCGACGGCGTGCATTTGGGGCAATCCGATATGCCTGTAGAAGTGGCACGCAAATTATTGGGAAAAGACAAAATAATCGGTTGGTCGGTAGAAACGATGGAAGATATAGAAAAAGCCAACCAAATGGATATTGACTATATAGGCATATCTCCCGTTTTTGCCACAAGCACCAAGACCGACACCGCCCACCCGTTTGGCATAACCGGCACACGGCAAGCAGCAGCCATGAGCATTCACCCGACCATAGGAATAGGCGGTATTCATCGGGAGAACGCACGCGAAGTAATGGAATGCGGGATAGACGGGATAGCCGTAGTAAGCGAAATAATGCTCGCTGCCGACCCCGAACAGGCGGCGAAGGAATTGAACAAAATAATAAATAATAATCTCCCACAGACTACACAGACTACACAGACTTTTTTTATTTAGCTCTTATGGTCTGTACGACTTCGTCTTTTGTGGCTTAGTTGCTATATAGGTTTTAGTGAGCGAGCTCCCTACATCTATTTACCACCTAAGCCACACCACACTAAAGGTGGTCACAGACCATAATCGCCGAATATAATAAATTTCAATCTATATTATTACAATCATTCACTTCTATGAACAAGCTTTCCATTACCATTTACCACCTAAACACACCACTTGCGTGGTATTAGACCATAAAGCCCTAAATATACACAGAATCTATTCTGTACCAACCCACCATACCTCATCTGTCTTAAACAAACAAGCTTGCATAGCCCACCTATCGCTCAATATACACACCATCATGGTGTAACTACCCATAATCGCCGAATATAAATATTCTACAAATTCAATTGATTATATAATTATTCACTTATATGAGCAAGTTTTCAGAAGGGAGCACAGCGATAGCTCACATCAGATAATCCATCACTAACGCAATAGTCTGTGGAGTCTGTGGGAGATAAAAAAGAAAAGTCGAAAGCTTATTAAAATAAAAGACAATGAAAAACTATAAACGCGTATTAACCATCGCCGGCAGTGACTCGGGCGGAGGTGCCGGCATACAAGCAGACATAAAGACCATCTCTGCCTGCGGATGCTATGCCATGTCCGCCATTACCGCCATTACGGCACAAAACACATTAGGCGTAAACAGCGTGACCCCCATACCCGTCTCTGCCATCGAGGAACAAATAACCGCCGTATTGGACGACATAGAGGCAGATGCCATCAAAATAGGCATGCTGCACAGCCAAGAAGTAGTGGAATGTGTGGGGAAAATGCTGAACAAATATGCAATAAAAGATGTGGTATTAGACCCTGTAATGGTTTCAACCAGCGGTCATCGACTAATCGAGGAAAGTGCTATTGATTCGCTGATAAACAATCTCTTTCCACATGTACGAATCATTACACCCAATATACCCGAAGCCGAGATACTATTAAGTGCAAACGCTAACCGCCTATCAACGCTCAGCCAAGCTGATTTAGGCATTGCAGCACGGGAATTAGGGCAACGATACCACTTATCCGTACTGCTGAAAGCCGGTCATTTGACCGAAGACAAACTGGTAGATATACTATATGACCACGAAAAAGGCGAAATGACGGAACTGCCGTCAAAGCGTATATACACCAAGAACACCCACGGGACAGGTTGCACCATGTCGTCGGCATTGGCATCGTATTTGGCAAAAGGATTGCCTCTAAAAGAAGCTACACAAGCAGCAAAGACCTATATAGACGAGGCAATCGCAGCAGGGGCAGAATACCAAATAGGTCGCGGTTTCGGTCCCGTAGCCCATTTTTACTCATACTGGAAATAAGCAGGTAGCAGGCAATAAATAACCACATACCAAAAAGCACATATCGCGACGGCTAAAAAAGAAGCCATCCATGCCCGCGGTTTCATCAAATGGCGACGGATAAAACATATCCAAACGCCAACAATCAGTATCCCCACATACCAATACACCAACGCGCCCAAACCCACCCACAGAGACGCCAAGAACGCCTGTTCGACAGCGCCGTGGTCCAATATATCCCAATCTGCTATCCGCACTTTACGATAAGCAGTGCGAATCGGAAAAACAGCCAGCGCGGCAACCGCCAGTGCCACAGGAAGACGCCAAGTCAATATGTAGGAGAGAAAGGGAAGGATAATTGATAATTGATGAATGATGAATTGATGGAGGATGGATATAAATAACAAATAATAAATAATAAAGCGTTGAACTGATGCTGAGGGGAAAGGGGGATTGGGGGATTAGTCAATGAAACCTTTGCGGCGGAGGTGGTGGGCAGGGTCTGCCTCTTTGCCCCGGAACTCATGGTATAAGTCAGCCGCATCGCGTGTACCACCCTGCTCCAGCATGTGACGGAAACGCTTGGCAACCTCAGGATTGAAGATGTCTCCTGTCTCACGGAACGCAGCAAACGCATCAGCATCCAGCACAGCAGCCCATGTATAGGAATAATATCCTGCCTCGTAGCCGGTAGTGAAGATATGATTGTAGAAAGTGGAGCGATAACGCACAATGATTTCGTCAATCATATTCATCTTAGCCAAAGAGGACGCCTCAAACGCATTGACATCTATGCTATCCATTGTGGTAAGTTCGTGGTAGTCCATGTCCAAAATAGAAGCAGAGAGGAGTTCGGTCTCCACAAATCCCTGGTTGAACTTCTTCGCCGCATTGATTTTTTGGATAAGCGAATCGGGCATCACTTCTCCTGTTTGATAATGGAAAGCATAAGTAGCCATCACAGCCGGTTCGTAGCAATAATTCTCCATAAACTGCGAAGGCAGTTCAACAAAGTCACGCGGTACATTGGTTCCTGCAAGCGACTTATAGGTTGCTTTGCTCATCAATCCATGCAGCGCATGTCCAAACTCATGGAACATGGTCTCTACATCGTCCATAGACAGCAGAGAGGGATTGCCTGCAGTAGGTTTGTTGAAATTACCCACATTGATAATAACCGGGCGATGATCCACCCCGTCAGCGTCTATATATTGGTGACAAATATCGTTCATCCATGCGCCCGGACGCTTGCCTGCACGCGGAAAATAGTCGGTATAAAGAATACCTACCAAAGCATTGTCGGCATCGGTAACCTTAAACACCTCTACATCAGGGTTATAGACAGGCATATCAGAGAGTTTCTCAAAGTTCAATCCATAGAGCGTATGTGCCAATTGGAATACCCCATGACGGACATTATTGAGTTCGAAATAGGGTTTAAGTTCTTCCTCGTTTAAGTCGTACTGCTGTTTGCGCAACTGCTCGGCGTAGTACCACCAATCCCAAGGCATCAGTTTTTCGCCGGGCAGGTCTTGGTTCAACAATTCCTGCAACGCTGCGGCTTCCCGTTTGGCAGCAGCCAAGCTGGGTGCCCAAACAGACTGTAGGAAAGCATCTACGGTAGCCGCATTATGCGCCATACAATCTTGCAGGATATAGTCAGCAGGGGTATCAAAGCCAAACATCTTTGCCTTCTCGATACGGAGGTGAATCGTTTGGTTGATGAGTGCCTTGTTGTCATTAGCATTGTCATGGTTGCCACGAGTGGTATAAGCCATCAGCAATTGGCGACGGAGGTCACGATTGGCGCAATACTGAAGTACGGGTGTAAAGGAAGTGCGTTTGGGCGAGAAGAGCCAGCCCTGTTTGCCTGCAGCAGCGGCTTCCTCTTTGGCAGCGGCTTTAGCCGATTCGGGCAAACCCAGTAGTTGTGCCTCGTCGGTAATGAGGATCTGCGCCTCTTCAGCATTGGTTTCTGCCACCACATTCTGACCAAACTTGAGAGAAAGAACGGACAACTCCTGATTGATTTGCATCAGTCGTTTTTTCTGCTCGGCGGATAATAGAGCACCATTGTTGACAAAACTCTTGTAAGTCTCTGTCAATAGACGCATTTGCTCGGGATTGAGGTTGAGTTCGTCCTTGCTATTATACACAGATTGTACGCGCGCAAAGAGGGAATCGTTCATATAAACGCCATCGGACAACTCACTCAAACGAGGAGCTACCATATTGGCAATCGAATCCATTTGCTCGTTGCCGTCCGCCTCCAAGACATTGAAGAACACGCCTGATACCAAGTCCAACAGTTCGCCGCAGCGGTCTAACGCCACAATTGTATTTTCAAAAGTAGGCGCATCTGCATTGCGGACAATAGCATTTACTTCCTCGTTATACTGACGAATGGCTTCGTCGAAAGCAGGTTCGTAGTCAGCGAGTTGATACTTATCAAAAGCCGGAACGCCATAAGGCGTGTCCTGAGCAGTTAAAAACGGATTAGCAGAGTGTTTGTGACAAGCCATAATTGATACTGCCATCAGGCATAGAATAGTGAAATGATGAATTGAGTTGATTTTCATATTATTGTATTTTAACATTTTTACGCATTGACTCACGAATCAATGTCCGGAGTTCAGCCGATTGTGTATTGACCTTGTTATGGAAGAGCGGACGAAAATCCTGTGCATAACGGCAAGGTGCCAGTTTGATGTCCAAATTATCAAAAGTGCCACTGACATCAACGCCCAAATAGACAGGTTTGAGCAGATTGATGTGGTAATCAAAGGACATATCCAAATTGTGGCGACCACCCAAAGCAGCCATATAATTGTCGATGGACACGCAGAAGGGGTACACATTGATTTCGTTCTTATACAAAGTCATTTCCGCAGAAATCGAATCCACAAGGTTCTCTGTCTTCTTTTTGAACATGAGCAGTTTGCTTATCTTGGAGAAAGTCTCATTGTCCATTACGACCAAGTCCTTACCAAAAATAGAGCAAGCCCCCCGAAGCGTAGAGCGTTTGGGTTCGTAATTGGCTTTGAGGTAGGTTTCGGCAGCGAGGTGGAACTCGGCATTGCCACGGAAGGCATCCAGCATGGGCACCATCGTTGTCAGTCCGGGAATCATATTGACCAATTCCTGAATATTCACATCCAACATGTGGTAATCAAATCCCAAATAAAGGTGGTTGCGACGGGGAGTGCGGTACATTGCAGTCAATTGCAGTTTGGCAGCCCTGCACACAAAACCAACCTCCTCCAATACCAAGCGTCCGTTTTGAATGTATATCTGTCCGCCCAAATTACGCGCCACCTGGTTGAAAATGATAGTTTCGTCAATATGGGTATTTAGCGTAAGGTTCACATCGGTCGGCACCAAGAAAGGTTGGGCATCTTCAACCGAAGTTGCTTCCGCAGACGCAGAGGAAACAGAATCTGCTGTTTCTTCAGACCCCTTGTCGGCAGAGAACCACTCCATAAACTCATTAACATCGGTTCGGGCAGAAGTGAAATTGAGTACGCCCAACAAAGTGTCTTTCTGCTGAATCCATTTGCCAATGTTTTTAATCTCTCCACTCAAGCAGAAATCACTATTACCCAACAAAACGCGACTGGTATCAATCACAAAATCGCGGTTGGAATAGGCAAACTTGATTTGCGGAATCTCAATCAGCGGCGGCAATGCCGGCACTTTAACTTCGCCATGTTTGAGTTCGACATCGAGTTTGGGATTCCACTTAAGCAGCAGTTTGTCGGCTTTGCTATTGTATCGTGCCTTGGCAGAAAGAGAGAAGTTGGCTGTTTTTGCCGTCAAACTGTCTCCCATCGAGGCATCCAGCGCCGTGGTGGAGATTTGCGCGCTCAACAGAGGTACAGACTTGTCGCGACGACCACCTACGATAGACGCCTTGAGGGCGGACTTGCGCAGATGTGCGGCAATGTCGGTATAGTTACCCTGCAAATCGTCAAAAGTCATATTGGCTACGAGAACAGGTATTTTGGACGCATCCTTGGTGTCAAACTCGGCATAGGCATTCAAATCAGGCGCTTGCATAACGGCTGCCATACTATCCATTTCCGCATGCAATTTCCCCGATGAACGCAAGCCGACTTTGGCATAAATGACGGGATCGCTACTGAGAATATTACCCGACTCAATCTGCAAAGTACCCGGATCTAAATCCGCAGAGACAGTACCTGTCTGACGGAAAGTCAGTTCGCTCATTTGAAGCGTAGCCGCCAACCAACCCAAAGCTTTGCGAGAAGGTTGGGCATTGGGAATAGAGAATTGCAGACGGGTCTTATCAAACGCTGCCATCAAACTATCCATCCGAAAATCAATATCAGCAAGGCAGAGGTCTCCGGCTATTTTGCCTTTCTCCAAGTGCATGGCAGTCAGGTCATCCAAGAAGATTTGTGCAGAAGCAGTACCATTGACAGCCCCATTGACAGACATATTTTGAGGAATCCAGCGCGCCACATCTTTGAGCGGTACATCAAGATTGAGTGACAAGTCCAACCACATCTTTCCCAACAAATCGTCAATGTCTCCCTGTGCTTTGACTGCACTATTCCATACATTTGCTTCCAATTGGTCGATATGCACATGGCTCTGCCGTGACTGCATATTCAACTGAGCCGCAGCGGACAACTGGAAATCACCCTTGAGGCGCAAATCCTTGATTCCATCGGTAAAAGACGACGGCAATAATTGCAAGAGCGGTTCGATTTCCCAATCGTTGGTGCGAAGAGAGAGGTCTGTTCGGAAAGACGGATTCAAATCAACGGTACCGTCTAACCCCAATTCGAATTGGTTGACTGCCAACTCGGCATCGTGCAAAACGAAATGCATACTATCCAGATAGACCTCGGCAGGAACGGATAATTGCAACTGCACATTGTCGGCATATTGTGTTTGACCCAAAGTGGCAGAAACAGACTCCGACTTCAACCGCAGCATTACATCATCCCATCCGTCCACTGAGCCGGACAAATCCGTATTGAGCAAGAGGGCATTGATGCTATCCTTTTTATCCACAAAACTGAGACATGGAGAAGTAAGCGAAATGCCCTCGACACTGAGCGAATCAAACGGCAGGGAGAAAGCGGCGGTATCTTCTGCGGTCGTATCCGGCGAAGTAACAAAGACATCAAAATTGGTCTGTCCATCGGGATTAATGAAGATATTCGCCTGGACATCGGGTAGCGAGAGTTCGCGCACAATGAGGTTATTGTTCTTTAGAAACTCAACAGGATTAACCCGTGCTACCACTTTGGGCGCAGCCAACAGAGTATCCGACTGCGCACCCTCCATAGGGTTAATCAGATATAATCCGTTGATTCGCAAAGCGAACTCCGGGAAAGTAGAAAAGAAAGTGAGATCTACTTCGCCAACCTCATGTTCGCACGAAATGAACTTATCCGAAACCTGGCGCACGACGGGTGTCAGTTTATCCGGCGTAAACACACACCACACAGCCACAGCCGCCACCACTAAAACCAACGCTACGAGCGAGCCAAGCGTAATACCCAGTATTTTGAAGAGTTTTTTCATTGTTATTTAGTCTGCTTTGGTGAAACAATGTGTGAACTTGAGATTATCTTCGGGGGCATATTCAAAAGTTGTACTGTTGAGCGTGGTGATGATGTAAGTATCCGGCAACTCGGCACCACCATTGTCCATCAGTTGTATTTCCGTAAGGCGAATGACGGACTTATGCGACACAGTATCCGTTTCCACTTTCCATTTGAACCAGCCGTTGCCGTGCCAAATCAAATCCTCCGGGTGGACATCGTCATCTTCGTCCCACTCATATCCGAAACGATACTCTCCCACCATAGGGTCTTCGTCGGCACTCAAGAAACGGACAAAGTGACGAGTGGCGTTCTCCTGCCAGGTACCAATCAATAACCGGTCGGGCTGAGGAGAGGCAACTTCGTCCTTAGGCGTACAACTATTAGCACCCAACAACACCAAAGTGCATAATACCAATAAATAACTGAATTTTTTCATTTTTCTATGCTTTCTTTATACTGATATTAACAACCAACGCATCTATTTCAACTTGAGTAGCATCGGCAACATTGTCCACCAAGCAAATTTGTTTTGCCAACACTTGCGAAGCAATATATTCGCCGAAATGTGCGACTACTCCTTCCAACTCAGGCAGTTTTTGAATTTGCACATGGATTCTGTCCACAATCTCCAAACCACCGGATTTACGCATGTTTTGAATGCGGTTAATCAATTCTCGTGCCAAACCCTCTTCAATCAGTTCGGTTGTCAGTTCAATGTCGAGAGCAATAGTCAGAATACCCTCGGTAGCGACCAACCAACCCGGCATATCTTCGGTAAGAATCTCTACATCCTCGGCAACCAAATCATACCCCTCCACCTGGAAAGTGCCGTCTTGCTCAAATCGGGCAATATCCGCCTGTGACATCTGTCCGATAGCCGCAGCGATGGCTTTCATTTGTCCTCCGACTTTCTTGCCGAGGACTTTGAATTGGGGTTTGATTTTCTTGACGAGTTTGATTTCGCTCTTATCTGCAGTAGTGATAATGAGTTCCTTGATATTCACCTCTGATTTGATAAGGTTCTCCACATGTTTAATGGCTTCTGCCGTCTCCATATCCGGTGCCGGAACAACGGCTTTTTGCAGAGGTTGGCGGACATTCTTTTCAGCACGCTTGCGGAGCGAAAGAATCATCGAAGTGGCTTGCTGAGCCAATGCCATTTGCCGCTCCAACTCCTTGTTGATACACATTGTATCGGCAACAGGCCATTCGCTCTCATGCACGGTAGAACCGGTCAAGTCGCGATAGAGACGATCGGCATAGAAAGGTGCGTTGGGTGCCATGAGTTGTGCAATCGTCTTGAGCACAGTATAGAGCGTAGCATAAGCAGCACGCTTGTCGGCATCCATCGTTCCTCCCCAGAAACGCTTACGGTTAAGGCGGACATACCAGTTACTGAGGTCGTCCTGCACAAAATTGGATATAGCCCGACCTGCCTTGGTAGGTTCGTATGCCTCGTAGTATTCTGTCACTTCGCGAATGAGCGAATTGAGTTTGGAAAGTATCCATTTATCTATTTCCGTCAATGCGCATGACAGGTCGTTATCGGCAGTGTAACGGGATATTCGACCGTCGGTCGACCGTCGGTCGACCGTCGGCAAAACCCCTTCTAACACCCCTTC
This sequence comes from Paludibacteraceae bacterium, assembly GCA_024399835.1. Classification (GTDB taxonomy): domain Bacteria; phylum Bacteroidota; class Bacteroidia; order Bacteroidales; family Paludibacteraceae; genus Colicola. The sequence goes on along the minus strand of JAKSNK010000007.1, from coordinate 65,221 downwards.
TAACATAGTCGGCTGCCAGCCGTCCACATTGGCATAAAGCGCAAAGAAGCCGTATGTGTTATAAAGTGTGCCAAAGAACTTACGGCGAATCTCGTCCACACCCTCCGGGTCAAACTTAAGATTCTCCCACGGAGACGAGTTGGTGAGCATATACCAGCGTACCGCATCGGCACCATATTTCTCCAACGCGCCAAAGGGGTCAACGGCATTACCCAAACGCTTGGACATCTTATTTCCGTTCTTATCAAGAACAAGACCGTTGGAAATGACATTCTTGTAAGCAACCGTTCCCTCCAACATCGTGTGAATAGCATGCAGGGTAAAGAACCAGCCACGCGTCTGATCCACACCCTCGGAAATAAAGTCGGCAGTACGAGGCGCATCCAAATTCTCGAAAGGCAAGTGCGCCTGCGCATACGGCATCGCTCCCGAGTCAAACCACACATCAATCAAATCCAGTTCGCGCTTCATGGGTTTTCCCGATGGACTGACGAGAATAATGCTGTCCACATAGGGGCGATGCAGGTCGATGACAGACGGGTCATAATTGGCTTTACTATAGTCACCCACCTTGTGTTTTGACCAAGGATTAGCCGTCATAAAGCCCGCTGCGACAGATTTGTCTATTTCCTCAAACAACTCCTTGATAGACCCAATACAGATTTCCTCCTGTCCGTCTTCCGTGCGCCAAATAGGCAACGGAGTACCCCAGTAACGCGAGCGGGACAAGTTCCAATCGTTGAGGTTTTCGAGCCATTTGCCGAAACGCCCCGAGCCGGTCGATTCGGGCTGCCAATGAATGGTATTGTTCAGCCGAATCATATCCTCACGCGCCTTGGTGGAACGAATAAACCAACTATCCAACGGATAATAGAGGACAGGTTTGTCGGTTCGCCAGCAATGCGGGTATGTATGCACATGTTTCTCAATACGGAAAGCGCGTCCGTCCTGCTTGAGCATGATACACAAGCGAACATCTATATTCTCCGCTTTTTGTGCAGCGGCTTCATCGTATTTGCCGTCAACGGTAAATTGAGGGTCGTAGGCATTCTTAACCCACTGTCCCTGCCACTGCTCGTACAAACTGCGATTGATATACTTTGCCACAAACTCCTCGTCCAAATCGTCTATAAGGAAGAACTTACCCGTCATGTCCACCATGGGACGGCGCTCCCCTTTCTTGGAAAGGAAAACCATACCGGGGATGCCGGCTTTCTTAGCCACAAAGGCATCGTCCGCACCAAAAGTGGGGGCAATATGCACAATACCCGTACCGTCGTCCGTGGTAACATAGTCGCCTAAAATAATGCGGAACGGCGTGCCGTCGTTTTCCCCACGCATAGGTTGTGCAAACGGAATGAGCTGGTCATACTCCATCCCTTCCAACTCAGCGCCCTTGCAACGATAGAGAATCTCTGGTTGGAGCTGATTGCCGTCGGCATCGACAGGATAAAGTTCCTTGGCATACGCGCTCAAGCGTGCCTCTGCCAAGAGGTAGAATGCTTTCTCGTGCGTATAGGGGTTTTCGCCCTTAACAACGACATAATCAATCTTCGGACCGACACAAAGGGCAGTATTGCTGGGCAAAGTCCAAGGAGTAGTTGTCCATGCCAAGGCATAAAGAGGAAGATTCTCAGATTTCGTCACGATAATACTGGACTCCCTAATACGGAACTGTGCGGTACAAGTAGTATCCTTGACATCACGATAGCAACCGGGCTGGTTCAACTCATGCGAAGAAAGTCCCGTACCTGCTGCCGGCGAATAGGGCTGAATGGTATAACCCTTGTAAAGATACCCCTTTTTGTAAAGTTCCTTGAGCAAATACCACAGCGTTTCAATATACTTGTTATCGTAAGTGATGTACGGGTTTTCCAAATCCACCCAATAGCCCATTTGCTTGGTGAGGGCAGTCCATTCCTTGGTATATTTCATCACCTCGCGACGGCAAGCGGCATTGTACTCGTCCACAGAGATTTTTTTACCAATATCCTCCTTGGTAATTCCCAGCATTTTCTCCACGCCCAATTCTACAGGCAGACCGTGCGTATCCCATCCTGCCTTACGACGCACTTCGTATCCCTGCATCGATTTGAACCGGCAAAAAGTATCCTTGATGGTACGAGCTAATACATGGTGAATACCCGGCATACCGTTTGCCGAAGGAGGACCCTCAAAAAATATAAATTTGCCTTTGGCGTCTTGGCGTTCTCCAATAGCCCTTTCAGGCAAATGTTCCTGTTCCCATTGTGCCAGGATATCCTTGCTCATTCCCGGCAAATCCAATTGTTTGTACTCGTTAAAACATTTCATATCGTTCATTATTCTATAAAAGCTCCAAAAAAACAGCGTGCAAAGTTACACTTTTTTTTGCATATATGCAAATAAAAAAGTCACTCAACGGGCATAATAAGCCAAAAAAATTTGCACAATTGCAAAAAAAGCACTATCTTTGCAAACAAAAAGAGCGATTGTATGAACATTATTTTTGATTTAGGGGGCGTATTGATGCAGCATAATATGTCCGGTTGTATCCGCAAAATGACTGCCTTGTTAGGGGAAGAAGGTATGCAGCGTGTATTAGGTTTATGCCCCAACGGAGAAGGCGTGGCAGACAGTTTGATGGACAAGTATGAGTGCGGACTGGTGACAGAGGACGAATTTATCGACACTATTCATCGGGCATGTGTGGCAGGAACAAGCCGTGAACAAATCATTGACGCATGGGTTACAATGCATGCGGGTATTCCCGATGAATGCTGGACTTTTTTGAAGAAATTGAAAGAAAAAGGGCATCAATTGTTTGTACTGAGCAACAACAACGAAACACACTATAAAGATATATTGGAACACTACGACATGAGTGTGTTTGAGCATGTATTTTTGAGCCACGAACTGCACTACCGCAAGCCGGAGAGAGGAATTTATGAAGCCGTAGATTCCTATTTTAAGTCCCATGGCATAGACAAAGAACCCGTTGTATTCATCGACGATATTGCCCAAAACAGAGCAATGGGAGAACAATTCGGGTGGAAAACAGGTGAAAATATTCATTTTTTGGACAAAATATTTGCATAAGTAAAATAAAAATTGTAATTTTGCGCACTTTTTCAGTCGGTCGAGTATCTCCTCCTCCCAATTGCCATGCGGATGAAGAGTAACCGACAGAAAAAACATCAATTATTAACCAGGGCGCGAATACGCGTATTCATTGCCCAAAAAAACAACAAAACAAATGGCAACAAAAATTCGTTTGGCTCGTCATGGCCACAAAGATTATGCTTACTACCACATTGTAGTAGCAGACAGCCGTTCACCTCGTGACGGTAAAATTGTAGAGCGTATCGGTTCTTACAACCCCAACTTGAATCCCGCCAAGATTGATCTCAATTTTGAGCGTGCATTGTATTGGGTAAGTGTAGGTGCTCAACCCACCGACACCGTTCGTTTTATCTTATCCAGCGAAGGCGTAATGCTGATGAAGCATTTGCAAGGCGGCGTTAAGAAAGGTGCCTTTGACGAGGCAGAAGCACAAAAGCGTTTTGATGCATGGAAAGCAGAAAAAGACGCTAAGAACGGCAAGATTTCGAAAGAAGAAGCCGACAAGAAAGTCATGGCTGCCAAGAAAGCAATGGCTGCAGAAGTAGAAGCCAACAAAGCAAAAGCAGAATTGGTAGCAGCAAAACGCAAAGCAGAAGCAGAAGCATTGGCAGCGAAAGCCCAAGAGGCAGCCGCAGAAGCAGCTGCTGCTGAAGCAGAAGCCAAAGGCGAAGAAGCCCCTGCCGAGAGCGCAGAAGCAGCTGAAAACGCAGAAGCTTAAACTTAGAAAACTGCAAAAGAAAGAAGTCCAAGACATTGTGTTTTGGACTTTTTTTTGTATAAATTGACGGTTTTTTTGCATATATGCAAAAATATTTGCGTAATCGAAAAAATATTTGTACCTTTGTAAGATAATTTGCGTCGTATTATGATAAACTATCTAACCATACTACTAATCGGATTGTTGGCATTGTCAGCAGTCGAAGTATGCTTGGACGGTTTCCCAAAAATGCAAAAACAGATTTACTATTTGGCATTTGCTTTTGCAGCCGTTTGGTGCACTATCAAATTTGCAATCGGACCGGATATTTTGGTATATTTAGACCTGTGGGAGCATATTGGGGGACTGGAAGACACTATCCGTTATGACGACCGTATTGAACCCGGCTTTGCGACTTTCTGCTGGTTATGCAAGCATGCCGGCATCAGTTATTGGGGAATGACCGCGATTGTATCCGTCATCTTCTTTGCAGCAGTTGCGATGACCATACATTATATCCCTCATCATCAAACATCCGCACTGACTGCGTGGATGGTATTGGATTACAATTTAGTGCTGTATGAACATCGCCAATGCCTGGCAGTCAGCATGATTGTGATAGCATACTGGATGATGAAACACAAGAAAAACATCCTTGCCATTATCCTGGCGTTGATTGCCTGCGGTATGCACAAGTCTGCCATTTTCATACTGCTGATTGCGGCTGCTATTTATTGTTGCAGAGGACTGAAGATTGACCAAAAGGCATATATCCTGTTAGGTGGCACCATGCTGTGCCTGACAGTAGTTCCAATCAACGGATTGTGGGACGGCATTGTAGGACTGTTACCTATACCCGCAACCATTCGCCTCTCCATTTCTCACCACCTACAGACAGGAAAGGTAGTGCAATTGATTCTACCTTTTTATCTGACCGTCATGGCATGCCTGGCGTACTATGTAACCGCAAAGAAAAAGGAAGACAAGACTTGGCATTGGATGATTTTTTGCTGCATAGCCATTATGGTGGTATTGTATCAATCATGGTTTCTGTTAAACCGGTTGCGTTCGTATGTATTGCCATTCTTACTCATCTACATCATGAATACGCTATATGACGAAGAAATAAAAGACAAAATGCCACGCCAAATACTGACCCTCGTATTTTTCGCTTACTCCGCGTTGTTCACATACGGGAATGCCAAAGCAGGACAAAAATTAGTGAGCCGGTGCAATGCCATTTCCACGGTTATCGAACGCAAAGACCACTCCAATCAATATTTGGAAAAACGGCAAATGGACGAAGCAATCAAATTTTGGACATACGATCACGAAGAAAAACTATTTGGAAGCACAGATTGACATATTGCTATCGACCTATAACGGGGAACGCTATCTAGCCGAGCAGATAGAGTCCATCATTCACCAATCCTATACCGATTGGCACTTGCTGATCCGTGACGACGGCTCAACCGACAAGACGACGGACATAATAGCGCATTATGTTACGCTGTATCCTCAACAAATAGAGATACTACCCGGCGGAACCAATATCGGCATTATCCGCTCGTTTGAAGAGTTGCTGCGCACATCGAAAGCAAAATATTGCATGCTATCCGATCAAGACGATGTATGGAAAGAAGACAAGATAGAAGTCAGTATTCGTCATCTGCAACAGATTGAACAGCAATATCCCAACGAGGGTGTTTTATGCTATAGCGATTTGGAATTAGTGGACGAACAATTGCGACCCATGCACACTACATTTTGGCAATACAACCGCCTAAAGATGCCCCTTGCCAATGAATGGAAATGGACCTGTATAAGCAATCCTATGCCCGGATGCAGTTGTATCATGAACGAAAAGGCAAAAGCAATGGTTGTGCCATTTCCCGAAGGTATTCCCATGCACGACTGGTGGATAATAACCAAAGTGGGAAAAGAAGGAAAGACAGACTATATACCTCAAGCCACCATGCTTTATCGCCAACACGGCAATAATGCGTACGGGGTAAAAAGACCCGACTGGAGATATTATGCCAAAATTGCGCTGTTGCCAACACATAAACTGAAAGAATTCAGGAAGTTACGCCCATTCTTGTCTTTGATTGGATTTGGCGGAATTGTCAAATATGCACTCTATAAAACTATATATGCCGTATTACGCAGGATATGAAAATCGTTTTTTTGATACAAGATATTACCACCCAAGGAGGTACTGAGCGTACCACTATTTGTTTGGCACAAGAGATGGTCAAGCATGGGCATGAGGTATGTATTATGTCTCTGTTTAAGCAAAACGACATGCCTCAATACCCTATTGAAGAAGCGGTAACAATCACATATGCCACCTATCTCAACTATCGTCTGGAAATAGGTTGGTGCAAACGCATACTCTACATTCTTACAGCCCTTAAGGCACTCAAGAAACGCAGTGAGATAGAAGATGCAGATTGTGTAATATGTCAAAAACTACTGGCATCAGTCGTAGGTTGGATGGGCGGCTGGGCAAAAAAGAGTATCACATGTGAACATTATCGGTATAAAATGTACACCCCGCTTATTCGCTGGTGGAGAAACAGATTGTATAATCATTTCCGCCGTTTGGTGGTATTAACCGAAAACGACAGGCAGCAATTTGAACAGCAGGTACAGCGTGTGACCGTTATTCCGAACATGATTTCCATTCATCCATTGCCTTACGAGGGATTGAACAGCAAAACAATCATCAGCATAGGTCGGTTAACCGCACAAAAAGGATTTGATTTGCTGATTGATGCCATTCATCAAATTGCCGATGAAATGGGAGATTATACACTGGAAATATATGGAGACGGAGAAGATAAACCGCAGTTAGAGAAACAGATTGACGAATGCCAATTAGGGCAAAAGGTTCATCTTCATCCCTTTACCAAACATATTGACGAGGTGTATCAAAATGCGGCTTTCTATGTAATGGCCTCCCGATTTGAGGGTTTTCCGATGACATTGTTAGAAGCGGCAGCCAGCGGTGTACCTATTGTCAGTTTTGATTGTCCCGAAGGACCGAGTGTATTGCTCAAACAGGGGGGAGGACTATTGGTAGAAAAAGAGAATATTCACGCCTTAGGGGAAGCCATTCTAAAAATGACGGACACTGATTTACGGCAAACTTGCCACCGGCAAACCCAAACCATCATTTTGCCCTATTTACCGGAAAATATTTACACCCGATGGATGCAAGAACTCATTGATAATTGATAAAAACATAGATAAATGAAAGATAATTTAGTCAGTATTATTACACCCTTGTATAACGGTGAACAATATGTGGCACAAACGATTGAAAGCGTACTAAAACAAACCTACCAAGAGTGGGAAATGATTGTTATTAACGATGGCAGTACCGACGGCGGATTGGCGGTAGTCGAGGCATACGCTGCCAAAGACCCTCGTGTTCAGGTCTTTAGCCAATCCAACAAAGGAAGTGCCGCAGCCAGAAACAATGCCATTCGTCGTGCAGAAGGCAGATATATCGCACTATTGGATGCAGACGACTTGTGGGAACCGTGGTTTCTGGAGCAACAACTCAAATTGATGCGCGAAAAGAATTGCCAGTTGGTTTATGGTGCACATAAGCGAATCAACGGCAATAACGAAGAGGTGTTGCAACCATTCATCCCCCCGAAGAAAGTGACTTACAAAGACATGCTCCGCACATGCAGTATAACCTGTTTGACAGGACTATATGACATTGTTCCGTTTGGGAAAATATATTTGCACGAAGAATTTCACAGTTTGAGAGACGATTATATTTACTGGTTGGAAATTCTCAGGAACTGCGGTATCGCGTACGGGAACCAAGGCGTCATAGGGTCGTATCGTATGTTAGAAAACGGTTTGACACACAACAAACGCAAAATGATTAAACCGCAATACATGGTTTATCGTAAAGTAGAAAAATTAGGAGTACTGAAAAGTTGCTACTATCTATGTTGTTGGGCGTTTAACGGCTTATTAAAATACTGGAAATAATGCTGAATGTTTCCATAGTGCTATATAAACCCGATTGGACACAAGTGAACAACTTGTGCGATGAATTGTTGCGTGCTCAATGTGTGAGAAGGATTTATTTGGTAGATAACTCTCCCTATCAGGGCAAAAAGAACGCCATTTCATCGACAAAAGTGGAATATATCTGGAACAACGGAGACAACTTGGGATACGGCAAGGCACATAACATAGCCATTCGTCAAAGTGTAAGATGGAACACCCCTTTTCACCTTGTGATAAATGCCGATGTATGGATAAAAGCGGAAGATTTAGACCTATTGTATGCTTTTATAGCAGCACACAAAGAAGTGGGCAGCATGATGCCACGCGTTACCTATCCTAACGGAGAACTGCAGTACTTATGCAAGTTGCTGCCCACACCTTTTAATGTGTTTGGCAGACGATTCCTTCCGTTGTGGCTCACGCGCAGGCGTAACGCACATTACGAATTAAGGGACACAGGTTACAACAAACCCATGAATGTGCCATATTTGAGCGGATGCTTTATGTTGCTCCGTACGGAGGCGGTACTGAAAGCACGGCTATTTGACGAACGCTATTTCATGTATCCTGAAGATATAGATCTCACTCGGACTATTCATCGAGATTATTTGACGCTTTATTACCCTGCTGTCACGATTATTCACGACCATGCGCGTGCCAGTTACCATAACGCTCGCATGACATGGATACACATAGTCAATATGTGCCGTTATTTCAATAAATGGGGGTGGTTCTTCGATAAGGAGCGTCGCATGTTCAATCGCGAAGTGATACGCCAATATCTATAACAACGACGCAATCTTCGTAGTAGAAAGCGGACTTAGTGCAACTTATTGATACGGGAAGCATCAAGGCGAAGCAAGATAAAGAGGAGCAGCGTAAAGCCCCAAAGAGACGAACCGCCATAACTGAACATCGGTAACGGAATACCAATAACCGGCAATAAACCCAATACCATGCCCACATTAATCATAAGGTGTACGAAAAAAATACCAACTACCGAATAAGCATACACTTGACTAAAATTATCCCGTTGCCGCTCGGCAATCGTAATAATCCTCAACAGGAATGCCATATAAATCAACAGTACCGCAGTCGAACCTAAGAATCCCCATTCTTCGCCAACAGTACAGAAAATAAAGTCTGTATCCTGCTCCGGCACAAACTTCATTTTGGTTTGCGTACCTTTCAAATACCCCTTCCCTGTTAGCCCTCCTGAGCCAATGGCAATAAGCGATTGGTTGACATTATATCCTGCCCCGGTTGGATCTTCTTTAATTCCCAATAGGACCTCTATTCGATTTTTTTGATGCGGTTCGAAGACCTTGTCCATTGCCGAATCAGGTATCCAACCTAACTTGAGCACAACGACAAAGACTATTATCAAAACGACTCCTCCTCCCATAATTTTGCCGGTCATTCCCTGTCGATAAAGTGGTAATAAGAATGCTGCAAAGACAAGCGCAGAGCCGGTTTCTTTTTGCAAGACCATAATAATAACCATCGGTACGACAATCATCACACACGGTACTACCAAATCTTTCCAACTTTCCACGCGATAGCCGTATCGACCCATGTATTTAGCGATGGCAATGGCGGTAAAACACTTGGCAAATTCAGCCGGTTGGATGCTAACAGAACCAAAAGAAATCCATGATAAAGAGCCCTTGATATCATGTGCGAGGAAAGGCGTTATAATTAAGACAATAATAGTTGCCCCATATAGCCAATAGCCCAAAATATCATAGGTTTTCTCATCTATCATCAACAGGCAGAAGCCCAAGACAAATGCCGTTATCAACCACACAAACTGCTTGCCGGCACGATTGGAAAAAGAGAAAATACTCGTCTGCTCAAAACTATACCCGGCGCCATAGATGTTCATCCATCCGAAGATGGCTAACAGGAAGAATAACCCTATGGTTATCCAATCTACCCCACTCCATATATTATTTCTCTGGTTCATCATCTGTTTGCTCGGGTTCGTCTGCCATTTCCGGGAAATGTTTTGTCATATATAAATCAATCATCTTTACAGCAATCGGGCATGCCCAAGTGGCACCAAAGCCCACATTTTCGACTGCAATGGCGACTGCTATTTTAGGATTGTCTTTGGGCGCGTAGGCAATAAAGATTGCATGGTCTTTGCCATGAGGATTTTGTACCGTCCCCGTTTTGCCGCAGATATGCCATTTAGGAATATTGTGCCATCGTCCTGTACCATTGAGCATTACCCGTTCCATGCCATCTTTGACTATCTTGAAATAAGTAGCATCAATGCCTGTTTCATGGCGTTTGTCGGGCTGCATATAAGCAGAATCATTATACAACAAGTGCGGAGTGATATAGTATCCCTCGTTGGCAATACATGCCGCCTGGTTAGCCAATTGCAGAGGAGTAACAAGTATTTCTCCCTGTCCTATACTGAGCGAACGAATCGTGATGGCTTTCCAGCCGGTTTTACCGTAGAAGCGGTCATAAAGTTTGGTGGACGGTACGCTGCCTGATTTCTGATTAGGAACATCTGAATCTTCAAATTTTTGTCCTAAACCGAACCGCATAATATCTGTTCGCCATAATTCATACCTGTGACGAAAAGCCCTATTGTTCTTGCCATAGCCGTCCATTTGCAATAAATCGCGGAAGACGCACCAATAATACGGGTTGCAACTCTGCTCGATTGCCATTCCTAAATCAACGGGCGAACCGTGGTGGTGGGTACATTTAATGGGGGTCGATTGGGGTCCGTTGCAGGGGTAAAGAGTTGCAGGAGTGATTGCTCCCTGGTGCAATGCAACCAGTGTCTGTAAAATCTTGAAAGTAGAACCGGGCGGGTACATGGCTTGTGTAGCGCGGTTCATAAGCGGTTTTTTGCTATCCTGCAACAGCGTCATGTAATTGTTTCCCCGCTGCTTGCCTACCAAATCTTTAGGATTCCAACCCGGCATACTGGCAAGGGCAAGTATCTCTCCCGTCTGCGGTTCGATAGCGACAGCACTACCTATATTCTCACCTATCAATTCCTCTGCCAACATCTGCAGTTCGATATCCATTCCTAGTTTGAGATTCTGTCCGGCAACGGCAGGACGGTCTAATTCTCCGTCGTGATAAGAGCCGCAAATCCGTCCCCGATTGTCACGCAGCAAGACTTCTACCCCATTGATACCGCGCAAAGCCACTTCGTATTGTTTTTCTACGCCGTCCCGTCCGGAATAGTCTCCCTGTTGGTAATAACTATCCCTCTCCAAATCCATCTGATTGACTTCGCCCACACTGCCTAATAAATGCGAAGCGGCATTGTAGGTATAGTCACGCAAGGTACGCTGGCGAATGCTGATGCCCGGAAAATTGTACAATCGCTCCTGCAACAGTCCTATGTCTTCTTTTTTCAACTGTCCGGCAAAGACTTGCGGGGTGTATTTGGAAAAACCTCTATTTTTGCGGACATTGGATATTTGGGCGATGCGTTGATTGTATGCTGCCGTATCCATTTGCATGGCTTCACAAAAACCTAAAGTGTCAAAATTGGGAGTCATCTCGTTCATAATCATCATCACCTCATAGATAGGTTGATTAAAAACGAGCAGGGAATCATTTCTGTCATAAATCAATCCCCGAGAAGCATAAACGGGCTGACGGACCAATGCGTTATTGTCCGCCTTTACCCGACGCGATTGGTCAATGACCTGTAGCGCGAACAAGCGGACAATATAACTAGCCACAATAAAAATGACTATACCGGCAATAACAAACCTTCGCTTATAGTATGTGTCATTAATCATTGTTGTGTCCTATCATACAAAAAAGCCAAAACGAATGTCACCGCCGAACTAATCAGCGTTGTCAGCAACAACCATCCGAAATGTTCCAAACTCCACGCTTCCAAGAAGCAAATCAAAGCATGGTGAACAACAATCAGCGTGGCAACAGTCAATAAGAACGGTCTTGCTCCGACAGTGGCGGTACACACTTGTGTTACAATACGCTGCGTATCCTGAACAAACTGCCCTAACAACAGCGGGCGCAAATACGCCACCGCCACACAAGCCGCCATGTGTACTCCGGCGGTAGTGCAACAAGCATCCATCAGCAGACCTATAGCAGCACCGATAAACATCTCCACCCATCGTGGCATACTCGCCGGCAACATCAGCAAAGCCAACACATACACATACGGGTGAAAAGCACCCAACCAATGCAGATTGTTAATCAACAGCAATTGCAATGCCAACAGGCATACAAAACGCAATATGTGCTTAATCGTACTGTTCATCGGTTAACTGATTCAGTTCTGTACTATAGACATAGTTCAATACTTGAACATATCTCAATCGGCGGAAATCGGTGCAAAGCCGGAGACGGATATCGTAGTAATTGCCCCCTTCGTTCAGTTTGACCTTGTCCATGATACCAATCATCATCCCCTCCGGGAAAGTGGCAGTCATACCACTGGTAATAACCGAGTCTCCTTTCTCCACCATGATGTGACGACCTATCTCCATCAAGTTAACATAGCGCGGATTGTGCCCTTCCCAATGTGTGAAACCAAGTTGACCGTTTTTTTTCACACGGGCGGAGATATTGATATTCGTATGAATAATCGGGACAACCAATGCAAAGTACTCGTTTACCCGACTGACCACCCCGACTACATTGTTGCCGCAGACGACGCCCATGCCCTGCTTTAAGCCATCCCTTGTACCTTTGTTCAAAGTGAGGTAATTATGCTCCTGTCCGGTGGTTATATCCACTACCTTGGCGGGAATGATGCGATAGCCCAAGTGGGCATATTCATATTGTGCCGTGTCACACACCAAACCGTACTCGTTCTGCTTTTCTATTTGGTTTTCAAGCAATTGTATCTGTTCGCGCAGAAGGCACACCTCATTGTTCAGTTGTTCGTTGTCCTTGCGTAACCGGAAATACTCTACAATATTGTCTCCTGCTTCATTCATGCCGGCAACGATACGATTGGCAGCCGACAAAGTGGTCGAACGGGGGTATGCCACATTATGTGTAATGAGTAAAAACGCCACCACCTCCAAAGCTATGAAAAGCAGGAGGTGGATATTTTTTCCTATGAACTGGAGTAAGTTTCTCATCCTATAACCGGTTCATAGCGATTGGTTGTTAACGAATCAGGAAATTAAAGTTCTGTGTATTTTTGAGCGCCACACAGGTACCGCGTGCCACACAGTGCAGCGGGTCCTCTGCCACATGGAAAGGAATGGTGATTTTAGCCGTCAGTCGTTCAGCCAATCCATGCAGCAATGCGCCACCGCCCGTCAACCAAATACCGCGTTTAACGATGTCTGCATACAACTCGGGGGGAGTCGTTTCCAATGCCAACAGGATAGCGTTCTCTATCTTTGCAATCGATTTCTCGAGACAGTGGGCAATCTCCTGATACGACACAGGTACACGCATCGGCAATGCAGTCACTTTGTTAGGACCGACAACGACAAAGTCCTCAAGCGGTTCCGGCAGTTCAGGAATAGCACTACCGACAGCAATCTTAATGCGTTCAGCCGTCGGCTCGTCAATGCGGATATTATGCATTCGACCCATGTATTCGACAATGTCGGCATTGAAGTCATCACCGGCAATCTTGATGGACTTGTTGGTCACGATTCCGCCTAAGGATATAACGGCAATTTCGGTAGTACCGCCGCCTATATCAACGACCATACATCCCTCGGGGCTCTCCACATCTATTCCCATACCGATAGCGGCAGCCATCGGTTCGTAAATCATATAGACATCTCTGCCACCGGCGTGCTCTGAACTGTCACGCACGGCACGAATTTCGACCTCGGTCGATCCGGAAGGGATACAGACAACCATTCGAATACTGGGAGAGAACAGACGGGATGTATGTGGCATCATCTTGATCATGCCACGAATCATCATTTCGCAGGCATAGAAGTCTGCAATCACGCCGTCACGCAGGGGGCGGACCGTATGAATGACATTGCCGCCACGACCGATCATCTGCTGTGCTTTGCGCCCGACAGCCATCATTTTGTTCTCCGCGTTGATAGCGACTACCGAAGGTTCGTCCACCACAACCTGGTCGTCCACCATAATAATGGTGTTGGCAGTTCCCAAGTCAATGGCAATCTCTTGTGTTAGTGAAAAAAGACCCATAATTTCTATTTTACAAATTTGAGTGCAAAGATACAAAGAATTTTTGGAATACGCAATACTGAAGGGCAATAAAGTGATATTTTATATCACAAAGCGTTATTTTTTGCTGTCTTTTTGAGTAAGCAATTAGTCGAGGGTTGGCAAACACTTGACCGACACTTTCTGTCCCCTCTCCTTTCCGTATCCTTACCCGTAGCACTATTAAAGATGACTATAGTTACGATTTTTAAGAAAGAATAGGTTGAGCGTGTTTAACAAATTGAACAGGTTAGTAAATTTTCTTTCCCAGCGCAAGCTTACATAGGATGCCAGTGCTTGCCGTCATAGTAATAGTCGTATCCATTATCACCATGAAACTTGCCTCCTCCATCATAACCGTGTCCCCTAACATAACCCTCACCCTTTACATAAATGGTGGGGATTTTTGATTTCGGAATGGCGGCTAACAACATTAATAATGCCCAACCAGTATGCTCTACTATGAAATTCGCGACGAACCATATAAGCACATATACCCAACCTAAACTACACACCCAACAACATATGGCATAAAGCGTATGATCTCTGATTTCTTCCATCCCCAATTGGGCTAGACTTTTTACAAACTCCAAAAATGTACGGGCAGCAAAAATATATATCCACAAACCAACAAGCGACCACCATCTTACAGATTCCCAAGTAACATGCCATAGAATGTCACAGTTGCTATGAGTAAAATACCAAGCTGCAGCAACAATAGCGATGGCATGACACAATAGGGTAATGTAGGGTGAGTCAAAATCTCGATTAAGAGCAAAGAAAAGTGCAATTGCCACCACTAACATACACCCGTAGAACCACCATACCATTTCATGCTCATAACCAAAAAAGTGGGCAGTATGTAACAGTATTTTTTGCCATTGTGTTGTTTTTTCGCGACCAGAAGATTTTGATGGCGATTTTCCAATATAACGCAAATAGTCCATACAAACCCATCCTTGGTTGGAGTGTTCATCCGTGCAATATCCCCACTGACGATAATCAGCACCTGTCTTCATCCGCGACACAAAGACGGAACATCCTTTGTTTACTACAGAAACCTTGGATGACTCAGGATTGGCGGATTCGCGTATATTGACTGTGGTTGTAGCTTTGTAATAAGCCGGTAACTCCTTCGCTGAAAGTGACATACCACCCAACAAAAACAGCAACGAAAGAGTAATTATTACCAATCTATGATTCTTATTTGCTAAGAACTCTCTCATAATTTAAACTATTTTAGACAATTTGGTTACAAAGTTACAAAGAATATTTGGAATACGCAAATTTTATAAAATTTTGAATTAAGAATTTTGAAATAATCGTGCCCTTGTGGCTAAGAAATATGAGATAAAAAATGGCGTTTTTTGTGCACCACCATTCGCTCATCCTATACTGACCGTTGCTTGACCGTTCGTTAACCGTTCGATAGCGACATTGAAAATCAATAACATAGGCATGTGCTTTGTACGGTTTTAGGTTTACTCGTTTATGGGAATCGTTTCTTAATAATCGTATATTTTTGACTTGTTTCCTAAAAAGGTTGACTATGCTCCTAAAAAGGTTGACGATAAGAGATGCGGGGAGCATCTCTGCCTACGATGAACTATAGTAGCCCAAAGGGCGAATAGTCAAATTATTAACCGATTAACCAATAAAATATTTGCTTATTTCAAAAATTTTTAGTAATTTTGCAGTTGAATTAAATTAGGGGTAATAAGCATATAAGAAAAGCATGTCGGACAAACGGCACATAGAAGTAGCGCTGGTGGGCAGTGGCAAAAGCGGCAAAAGCGCGCTGATAGCAGAGTTGCAAAAAGCAGCTTTGGCACTATCCGACACCACCATTTCGCTCGACGAGCACCACTCCCACAAAGAGATGGACTGCGAACACCACGATGTAGTACTGCAAGTGGTGGACGCCATGAACCTCGAGGAGAGTTTGATGTTAACCCCGTCGTTTGTTGACCACCGTCACCACCTGGTATTAGCCATCAACCGTTACGACCTGCTGCTACAAACGAAACACCGAATCGACTTACCCCGTTTTCGCGAACTCATCGGCGTGCGTGCCATAACCGTTTCGTCCGTCACGGGAGAAGGTATTCAGGATGTATTAGCAGCCATCACAGAAGCCGCCTCAGAGCCCATTTCCACCGCTCACCCCGTTGTGCATGCGTGGGAGCAGCAAGATGAAGAAGCGTATCGCGCCTATGTACACGGTGTACTGCACGAGACACTGATTCACCCGCGGTTGGACACACACACCCTATTGGAAAAAGTCAACCGGCTACTCACGAACAAGTGGACGGGTTTTCCTATATTGATTGCTATTTTGGCGTTTGTTTTTTGGGCGACTTTTGCCATCGGGGAGCCGTTGCAGAATCTGTTACAACACGGCATAGACCTGTTATACGCATGGATTGGCGAAGCGATGCAAGAGGGCTGGCTGCGCAGTCTGATAGCAGACGGAGTCATTCAGGGGGTTGGTTCGCTATTGACGGCATTGCCGAATATCATTGTTTTGTTCTTCTTCCTGAGTTTGATGGAAGACACGGGTTACATGGCTCGCGTGGCATACCTGATGGACGGAATCATGCACACCATCGGTTTGCACGGTCGGTCGTTTATTCCCATGCTGATGGGCTTTGACTGCAATGTGCCAGCCATCATAGCGGCGAGAGACATACACCATTCCAGAGACCGCATACTGACTATGCTGATGGTTCCGTTCATGTCCTGTTCGGCACGCCTGCCGGTGTATATACTGTTCATTTCCACCTTTTTCGCTTCGCACAAGGCGTTGGTATTAGGTTCGCTGTATTTAACGGGGTTGCTGCTAAGTTTTCTATTTGCGATAGTAATGAAGCACACGCGTTGGTTTAATCAGCGTACGGAACACATCATCAATGAGTTGCCGGCATTCAAGATTCCGTCCTGGCACAGTATAGGAGGACACATTTGGTACCGGGTGAAAGATTTTCTGCACAAGATATCCACCGTTGTACTATGTGCATCCATTGTCATTTGGGCATTGGAGTATTTTCCTTCGGGCGATTTGACCAACCTGGAGACCTCGTGGTTGGCATCCATCGGCAAAGCCATAGAGCCCGTTATGCAACCATTGGGGTTTGACTGGAAGATGTCGGTTTGTCTGCTGACGGGTCTTCCCGCCAAAGAGGCGATAGTAAGCACTTTCGCGATATTATTCGGAAAAGATTTGACCACTGCAGGTTTTACGCCGGTAAGTGCGTACGCTTTTTTGGTATTTACATTGCTCTATTTCCCCTGTGTCGCGACCATTTCCACGCTCCGCAAGGAAATCAACTGGCGTTGGGCGGCATTTACCGTGGCACATTCTTTGCTGATAGCATGGATAATGGCTTTTCTTGTCAACAGCATCGGTAATTGGATATGTTAGAACGCATTATTGTCATTATCATCATTGCAGCCGCAGCGATTGGGTTGATATACCTGCTATGGCGGCAAACGCAGCAACCGCCCTGTGAAGGGTGTGCCGACTGTGCCCTGCGCAACGACTGCAAAAAGTTGAAAAAGAAATGAAGAACCGACTAATCATATTCACTATATTCGCCCTATTCATTACCGCTCCGCTATATGCCCATTTGGAAGGCATAGTGCTGGACGACCAAGGCGAGCCGTTGGTGGGCGCCAATGTCTATTGGTCGGGGACCGGCATAGGCACAGCCACCGATGAGCAGGGGATGTTTGAGATAGAACCTATTCGCGAGACCAAACTGTTGGTCACTTCCTATCTCGGTTTTCACAACGACACCACCCTGATAACCAACCGCGATTTGATTAAAATCGTACTGGTCTCCGCTTCCGAGTTGGACGAAGTGGTCGTTACACGGCGCAAGATGGATGTGCTGCGCAATCGGGCAGCACTATTTGACATACAGACCATCGGCAAGGGAGAGATTTGCCGATTGGCATGCTGCAATCTGTCCGAATCGTTTGAAACGAATGCTTCGGTAGATGTTGCCTATTCCGATGCCGCCACCGGGATGCAACAAATTCGCATGTTGGGACTGAGCGGCACCTATGTGCAATTATTGGGCGAAAACTGCCCTTCGGCACACGGACTGTTACAACCCTACGGATTGGAATTTATTCCGGGCACATGGATTGAATCCGTCCAAGTGAGCAAGGGGACTTCTTCCGTACTAAACGGTTACGAAGCCATTACGGGGCAAATCAATGTAGAATACCTGAAACCCCAAAAGCAAAACCCTATCGAGTTGAATGTGTTCTTCAATACGGATTTGGATGCCTCTATCGACCTGATGGGCGGATGGGATATCCCTATCCCCAACGATCCCATGTTAGGCGCTCTTGCGACAGGCATATTGGCGCATTATGACAACAGCCATTGGGTCACCGACGACAACCATGACGGCTTTTACGATATGCCTACTTATAACAATCTGAATCTTGCCAACCGGTGGTTTTACAAGAACGACGACTACTCGCTGGTCTTTATGCTGCACGGCATTCATGACGACCGCAAGGCAGGAAGACGAGAAGACCCGCATTCCTACCTGATTGATTTGCACACAGACCGCATAGACGGAATGATGAAACACGGAGTGCTGCTTGACGAGGAATCGAACATGTCTCTCGGCATTGTCACTTCGGCGGCTTATCATCGCCAGCACAACACTTACGGTCCGCGACTGTGGGACGCTTCGCAAGTCAATGCCTATATGAACGCTATCTTCCAAAACACATGGAAAGGCGGAGAAATCCTTGGGGGAGGAGTCGATAACGACCATCAGTTGTCTGCCGGCATCAGTGTCAATTTTGACAAGTATTGGGAAGAGCAAAATATCGGTTCACCCCGGTACACGGACAATTATTACGAAGTAACTCCGGGTATATTTGCCGAATACACCTACAAGATTGCCGACCAATTTTCGATGGTGGCAGGGTTACGGGCAGACTGGTCGTCCCAACACGGTTTCTTTTTTACTCCGCGACTGAATCTCCGCTATTCGCCGTTTGAATGGTGGACTATCCGCGCTTCTGCCGGATTAGGTTACCGTTCGCCAAATATCATTGCAGACAATGCACAATACCTGCCTTCCAATCGTATATGGCAGATGGAACCGGCAAATAAATACCAGGAGCAGTCACTCAATACGGGTCTGACCACGACATTTGACATTCCTATTGCCAACCGCACATTGCAAATAACAGCCGAGTACTATTTTACCAACTTCATGGACGGAATGCTGGTCGATTTGGATCGCGACCGTCACGCTATTTATTTTAACATGATGAATCAGATACCCGACGCCCGTTCCTTCTCGCACAGCGCACAAATAGAAGCGTCTATGGAGATTTTGAACGGTTGGAACCTGTCGGCGGCATTCCGCTATACGGATGTAAGACAGACATCCTTTAACGCCCTTGCCGGCGAATATCAATTGCGGGAAAAAGCATTGCAAAACAAGTATAAAGCCGTACTGTCCACTTCGTACCAAACACCCAAGAAAGGTTGGCAATTTGATGTGACAGCCCAGTTCAACGGACCTGCACGCATGTACGACGGATTTGTCGTTCCTGACGGAAACAGCCAATATACCACGCGACACGGCGGAACAAGCGTTTATCACAAGTGGTATCCGCAGTTGATGGCACAAATCACCAAGAATTTCAAACACCATGTTGCGCTGTATGTCGGGGCTGAAAACATGACTAATTTTACACAGCAGAATCCCGTTTTAGGGGCATCGTTATTCCCCTCTACAGAGAATGAAACGATGATAGACCCCTATTCGGCAGATTTTGATGCTTCCACCGGGTGGGCTCCCACTACCGGATGGAAAATCTATGTGGGGCTGAACTGGTATTTAGACCGGACAAAGTAAAAATACCCTGATTTATTTGCGTATCCCAAAATTTTTTCGTACCTTTGTATCGTAATTTGGGTAATTTTGTATTTATGAAAAAGAAATATCATCTCATTTTAATGACTATTACGCTGCTATTGGCAGTTGTATGCGGTCTGTTGATGCCGCGTGTCAATGTCAATAGCGATATGACCAAATACCTTCCCGACGATTCCCGAATGAAACAGGGCATCGAAATCATTGCCTCCGAATTTGGCGAGAATCAACTGAGCAATTCGGATGTAAAGGTGATGTTTAAAGATTTGCCCTCCTCGCGGCGGCAGCAGATAGCCGACCAATTGGCATTACTGGACGAAGTGAAAGGAGTCACTTTTCAGGTCAGCGAAGACAGTGTTTATACCAAATACGATTTATTGGTTTCTCCGTCGATTGATCAAAAGACCTTTGGAGCAACCATACGCGACCATTACGGCAAAAAAGTAATCGTTGAAACAAGTCAAGACGGTGCTACACCGCCTTTTTCCGCCTTGGTTATTGCCGGCGCACTCATTTTGATTATTCTAATCATTATGTCTCAGTCGTGGGTAGAACCTATCCTGTATCTGTTTGCCATCGGGGTGGCAGTAGTGCTTAATATAGGCACAAACGCCCTATTGCCCAGTGTCAGCATTACAACCAATTATATCGTTGCCATTCTGCAACTGGTACTGTCGTTAGACTATGCCATTGTGCTGTCCAACCGTTATCGGCAGGAACTGTCGCCCGAGCGCGATATTACCCAATCGGTCAACAACGCCATTAAGAAGGCATATCCGTCTATTCTCAGCAGCGCAATGACCACGATTGTGGGACTAATGATGTTGGCATTTATGCGCGTCAAGATTGGACTGGATTTAGGGGTGGTATTGGGCAAAGGCGTGATTTGCAGTCTGATGACAACATTCACTTTGCTGCCGGCATTGCTGATTTTGTGCCACCGGCTGATTCAGCGAACCGTCAAACGCACTTTTGTAGTGCCTACCGACCGGCTGGGCTGGTTCGCCACACACCACAAGACTTCGTTGGCGATCTCGTCGATTGTATTCTTCGGACTGGCATTCTATTTCTCAAAACAGACAGATATCTATTTTTCCACCAACGGCGAATCAGAAATAGAAAAGATTTTCCCTAAGACCAATACTATCGTTACGGTCTATAACACACAGGAAGAGATGGCAATGATACCATTGGCAGACAGTTTGAAAAAAGACTCGTGCGTCAAAATGGTTATCTCCTATCCTACCCTGCTGAAGCAACAATATACTGCCGAACAATTGGTAGATTATATCCGTCAAATGTCCATTGACATGGCAGATTATATGCCTGCTGTCGATTTGGGCATACTCACACCTGAGGTCATGAAAACGGTGTACTACCTTCGTTCCAACCAGGCAGATACTTTGCACATCAGTTTCCCGGATTTGATGCAGTTTGTGCAGGCAGAGTGCATCAACAATCCTATGTTTGAACAACTGATTAGCGAAGATATGCGTGCCCAAATGGCACTGTTGGACGAGATGATGAATCCGAGAGAGGAAGAGGACTTGCCGCAACCGCAAGCAACAGCCAAACCTGTTTCTACCCCCGTTTCTCCTGCCAAAGAAGTCAAACCGAAAGAGACAGTAACTCATCCTATCGCAACCAAACAGGAAATCAGCCATTCGGCTTCGGATATTGCAGTCGTCACTTTCATGCCCAAACTATATGCGGCGGACAAGGGCGAAATGAGTTACTACCTGATGACTTTGACGGATACCACCGAACTGCGGCAAGAGAAGACCGTTCGCCAAATGGCAGACTATATCGGCTCGACCGTAGGTCAAACCAAGATGGTGTACAGTTTCAGCAAGGAAGGCAAACGAATGACACCGATTGAGTATGTGCATTTCCTGACGGACGATCTGTTCCGCCGCAAAGCACTGGCTAAGTTTGTCAACGAGGAGCAGAAAAACGGTCTGTCGCTGCGTGTCCGGCTGATGGATGCGGCTAATACCAATGGCTCTATTTCTGCCGATGAAATGGCTGATATTCTGACCGAATTGGGTATTCCTATGTCCGAAGAACAGGTGCTGAGTATTGCAGGCAAACGCAAAGAGAGAGTTCAGCCGGTCACCGTTGCGCATACCTCATCCGATACGGTCAAAGTGAAGGAGAGTCCTGTTGTAGCACAAGCACCGGTTGCCAAACCAAAGCCCCGTAAAAAGTCCCGTGCCGAGTTGCAGGCAGAGCGGTTTGACCAACTGATGTACGGCGGCAAGGCATATACTTCGGTAGAAATGACCAAGCAGTTTAATTATTTGGGACAACAAATCGACACCACCACCGTCAATCTGCTTTACTGCTATTACGGCAGCAAGTACTGCTACAACGACTCGCTGTCTATGAGTCCTGAGCAATTGCTGGCATACGCAGCAGATACCTTGGTCAAGATAGATATTGTTGCCCATCTGATTGATTCTGCCACCCTACAAATGATAGATTCCACGCGCATACAGTTGGCTGAGGCGGTCAATATGTTGTGCCACGAAGACCATTCGCTGATGATTGTGATGACCAATCTGCCGGACGAGTCTAAGCAGACTTTTGAATTTATCGACCACCTCTATTCGCTGACTGAATCGTCGTTCCGCACACCGTGCTATTTAATCGGCGAATCGGTCATGTTCAGAGAATTGAAAGACGGCTTCAAGCGCGAAATGACGATTATCACACTACTGACCATTTTAGCCATTTTTGTAATTGTTGCCATCACTTTCCAGTCTGTGGTAGTGCCGACTATTTTGGTGGTGACGGTGATGACGGCTGTCTATGTGAATGTGATTGTTTCGGGGCTTGTGTCCGGTCAAATGTTGTACTTGGCATATTTGATTGTGCAAAGTATTTTGATGGGTGCAACCATTGACTACGGTATATTGTTTGCCAATTACTATAAGGAGTATCGCCGCAGTATGGAGAAGTATGATGCCGCCCGCGAGGCATATCACGGTTCTATACGCACGATTATGACCTCAGGACTGATTATGGTGCTTGGTCCGGGTGCCATGGCATTGCTGGTAGATGATGTGACCATTAGTGCCATTGTGGGCTGCATAGCAGTGGGGGCATTTGTGGCAATTCTACTGATATTGGTAGTACTGCCGGGAGTGCTGGTAGCGTGCGATAAGTGGGTGGTAAAAACAAAAAAAGCAGGTTCCCCTGCTTAGTGGAGTATAGCGGACTCGAACCGCTCACCTCGACACTGCCAGTGTCGCGCTCTAGCCAGATGAGCTAATACCCCTTAAAATTCACTGCAAAGGTACAACAATTTTTTGAATTACACAAGTATGTTGTGCTTTTTTATTGTATTTTTGTACAAAACAATCATTATTTTCTAATCCAAATATGTCCCAAGGTATCTGTCAGTTGCTGTAGTCCTTCGTTTTTACGAAATGTAGCAATTATACCACTTTTCCCTGTGATAGAAATAGTTGGTTGAGTAGCATCAAAATCGTTTACAATCAAAGTTGTATTCTCAATCTCATCATTCATAACAACACATCCATAAACATGCTTCAAACTATCAAGTTCTTCTTCACTCCGAGCCCACCATTCACTCAACTTCAAAATTTGGACATAAACCTCATTAACAGGACTATTTAATCGCAAACAAATAGAAACCTCATCCACCCATGTATTATTACGATTCGCTAAGGTCTGTTTCGATACTGTCGTTATAATCTGGTCTTCCACTTCGGCAACTTGAAAAATCTCCTCCTCTCCCAATTTGTTCAGCATAGAAATTTCATCTCCTATTTGATAGACCGATTCTCCCAAGAAATGGCTCACTTGCTTTTGCCATGCGAGCAGTTTTTGTGAATCCACTTTTGTCTTATCCTCACAAGAACACAATGCTAACGCAATAATGGCGCTCATCGTATAAAACAGATACTTTTTCATTGCTTCATAATTTTAATAAATTTTGAAATATTCCGTTTCATAAAACTAATGTAAATATATTTATAATCGTAACCTAAAAACGAATTATTTACACCACAATTTATATTGTGTTCCTCAATTTATAGAAAGACTTAAGCAGAATACAACTACTGCAAAGGTACAACAATTTTTTGAATTACGCAAGTAAGTTGTACTTTTTATTGTATTTTTGTACAAAACAACCATTATCATGCAGACAAACCAATAAACGGCACTCGAAATGAATGCCGTTTATTTTGAAAATCGGAATTTGAAATTTACTTTTTATCGTGTTTGCAGTCCTTGGCACACTCTTTCTTGCAGTCCTTTTTGCAATCTTTGTGGCAGTCTTTGCGGCAGCCGTTATTGCACTTTTTGTCTGCGCCGTGGTGGCAATCGGCTGGCATTGCGTGATGAGCACCATCTTTATGTTCTGCCATCATGGCTTCGTGTTTGGCTTTCATCTCGTTGAATCGGTTGAGGTACATATTATACGCTTTTTCGTACTGCACATCGGTCAATTGTAACGAGTCACGCAGCATATCTGCTTTTTTGGTTGCCATTTGTTCGGGAGAAACATGTTGGCATTGATGCATTTTAGCATTCGGACATTGTGGTTTTTCACACGGTTTTTGAGCCATCATCGAAAGTCCCATCCCGAGACCTAAGATAAGAAATAAAACTTTTTTCATAATGATAATTAAATGTTAGTTGTTTAATGTTGGTTAATAATGTTCGTTATTTAACTTCAAATATGATTAAACAAAATCCATGCCAAACATATTTTGTCAATAAAATCAAGACCATAGTACATATCAGACAAGAGCGAAAAACTTACTATTTTTAAGAAGTGATGGTGCAAAAACTGTGAAAAACCAGGCATTGACCATTCGTTCACCGTTCGCTCATCCTTGCTTCATCGTTCGTTCACCATTGCTTAAGGGCAAAAACTGACGATATTTAAGAAATACGCCAAGAGCAAGAAAGGCACAATAAGCACAAAATGTGATGGGAATTTACGGCTTATAAAAACTATTCTCAAGGATAGCTTGCGCATCGCCGTTTTCAATCAATTGCTGCAGTGTAACCTCTGGATTATGCTCCATATACGACTCGGCAATACGCCAGCCAATCCATGTTCCCAAACGACCCGGAGAATCTTGCGAAATCTCTGAAGTAAACGGTCCATCGTTCAAATACGAAGTTAGCACCATACTCTCAGAGTTGAACAAATCCCTTTTATCCATTATCGTATTCCAAATCGCCAATTCATTGGTGACACACCAATCCCACTGCTCTTCCGAATAACCCATAATCTCATAGTCTTGATAATCAGGCAGGAGCAACGACAACAGATACATAATCTTGCCCCGATAAATCATATTTTCGAGCAGACGGTTCTTGGTAGAAGTATATGGCAAATTGCGGAACAGATATGCACTGACCACATCCACAGGGATACTACTGCGGCACATGGTTTGTTTCTGGTAATTATACACTACCCTATTGTAATATTTCCAATCACTGCCCAAATACATATCCGTTCCAACAGCAATATCATCATCTATAAACAAAATAGAAGCATTAAACCCGGATATGAAGAAATAAATCGTTGGCAGGGGCAAATCGTTATATAAATAATGTATGCGCGTAAAGGCACCGTCTATTTGCTCCTGCAGGTCGGTTATATCTGCAAATTGGCGGCGTACTTCGGCATTCGTTTCTGCAAATCCATACAAAGTGTCGCCAAGGAACATCGGCAACGCATCTGCCAAATAGAGCGTGTCGTCTGCAGCAATGCCCAAGATATTTTCCGTAAAAACAGGCATAAAAGTTTCGTACTTATCATACAATACACGCACATCCGACAAGGCAGAATCGGTAGAGACATTCAACAAATCGTTGTCAAAACGGATAATCTCGACATGCTGCTGCTCCATATTCTTAGGAAAATACGAGCGCTTATGCGTGCAACCCACCGACAGAATGAGGAAGACCAAAAATAGAAGACCGTGCGTAAAGCACCGATTAAAATTGAATTGTTCCATCATGAATAACTAATTGACGATCACATATTTGTGCCAGTTCATTATCGTGTGTTACCACAATTATCGTCTGACCATATTTCTCTCGCATATCCAATAGCAGCGTATGCAAATCTTTCTTGTTTTGCTCATCCAAACTGCCACTGGGTTCGTCCGCAAGGATAACCGACGGCTGGAGCAACATGGCACGCGCAGCAGCCACGCGCTGTTGTTCACCGCCGGACAAATGGGCAGGTTTATGCTCCACCCTATCCTGCAATCCCAATTGGGTCAACAAATCCATGGCACGCAAGCGCAGTTCCCGCTCATCCAAACGGGCTATCAAACCCGGCATCATCACATTTTCCAATGCCGTAAACTCCGGCAATAATTGATGTTGCTGAAAGATAAAACCGATGTGCCGGTTGCGAAAAGCAGCCAGTTCATTTTCACTCAAAGCAAACACATCCTGATTATCAATCACAACACGCCCGCTGTCAGGACGGTCTAATGTACCGATAATCTGCAACAAGGTTGTTTTGCCGGCGCCACTCTTGCCCAAAATAGCCACAATCTCGCCTTTATCAACCTGCATATTGACCCCTCGCAAGACCTGCAAGGAACCAAAACTCTTGTGTAAATCAGTTACTTGTATCATCGTGATATGTTCTATTTATCAAATCAATCGCTGCATCAATAATCTCGTCATTGGGTGTTTCGGGCACATCATCCACTCGCACATCGGGCATGATACCCGGCTCAATACTGTGATTGTCCATATCAAACATGCGAATACTGGAAAAGCGCACCATCCACCCGTTGGGCAGTTCATAACTCATGGGCATACCTCCGCCTCCGCCACTCATATCACCAACAATGGTTGCATTGGGGGCATACCGCATAATACTGACAAAGAAATTAGCCGCCGAATAAGAATGACGATTACACAAAACGACCACCGGTCGTTTCCACGACGAAGGCATGTCCGACTTGCGTAATGTTTGCTCCTTGAGGGCAGAAAAATCATTGTGCCCTACTCCATTCTTATGCTGCCAATATCCTACCACTTTGTCCTCGCTGAAGAAAGTAGCAGCCAACTGGTACGCATAACTCAAATTACCTCCGCCATTGTTACGCACATCCACAATCAAACCTTTACAATCGCCAAACGACCGGAGGATATATGCCATATTGGTCGGTTGGACAGCAGTTTGAAAATCAGCGACATACATATACCCGACAGTGCCATCGGCAATCGTATTGTAATAAGCACCGCCTGCCGTTCTAAAAGTCGGCAAATAGTAATTTTTAACGGCTGCCCAATTGAAATTAGTCGCATAGCCGGCATACCACGATTTACATGTCGAGATATCAAACGACGAATAGAGATTGACATGCCCGTCGTTTAGGGTATTGATCATCTCTGCCAATGTATCGAACAAGGCAATGTAATCATCTGACTTCAATTGCCTTACATCATCTATATACCTATCGTGTACCGCCTGCCAATCCACATCTTTTTCCTCAAAAAAGCAGTACTTTTCGTCTAAAGTTTGCCACAGGCACTCCATATTACCAACCGGCGTATTGTCCTCTACGCCCTCAAAACGATGGGTACATGCCGTAGCACCCAATAGCAAAACAGCAATATATAAACAGGTTTTTCTCGTCATATTACAAAGCATCTAAATCGGTTAGTTTCTTATGGGGATTCAGGCGATACCTGAAGCATGTGCCCACCACAACAGCGACCTGCTCGTGGGAGAACATCATGTGAGGTTGCCCAAACTCATTATATTCATGCTGCAAGCCGACACGCCAAGTAGAGTGGGGGAATTGCATATCTAAAGTCAATTCATGCCGCAAAATGCGGTGATTCCACATACCGGCACAACGCACATTCCCCAGCACTTTTTCCTCCATTTCATAGTATGACTGCCAATAATCCGGCATATAATCCATCCCTATCACATTGGCACGAATCAAATAACGCAGACGGTACGACGAGTGTTTGCCGTGAAACACATAACTGATACCTGCCATCGCCATAAGATTAACCGTAGCATCCAATGAGACAGGTTTATTGACATTGCGCACAATGTACTTGAGACTGGGATCAAGGTCTAAATACGGTCCGAGTATTATTCGCAAATTGTTGTTGCACAATTTCCATTGGTAGTACGCACCCCAACCCGCATTGACACGAACAGCGTACAATAAATTGGTTTTAGTGGGATTGCAAGTCCAATCAAACTCTAAATTCAATTGCCCGACATGCTGCCAATTGGTCAGTTTACCTGCCTTGCCTAATTTAGTATCTTGACGAAACGGCTGCCACCACTCGTTGCCGAGACCAACCATCATCCCTTTGTAGAGTAGGGGACTAAGGTATTGATCCTGTCGCCAAGAGCCACCGTACTGCACTTTTAGAATGTCTTCGTGTTCCACATTTTCGGCGAACAAGTGGCACGAAATCAGCAAACAGCCGACAAATAATATGAACTTAAACTTGCGATTATTCATCATTCATCTATGGTTAATTGTCTATCCCCGTTTTCCAAAACGCGAATATGAATATATAAAGTGTCTTCAGGAAGCAAGGGACTGATAATATCCGGCCACTCTATCAAACACAAGTTACCCGAATACAAATAATCCTCTGCTCCAAAATCTTGCGCC
This sequence comes from Paludibacteraceae bacterium, assembly GCA_024399835.1. Lineage (GTDB taxonomy): Bacteria > Bacteroidota > Bacteroidia > Bacteroidales > Paludibacteraceae > Colicola. The sequence continues at coordinate 36,650 of JAKSNK010000007.1, read as the reverse complement.
TCACGAATATCTTTGAGCCGATAGCAATCGAAGTGATAAATCTCTCCCTGTGGAACATCATACACATTGACGATGGCAAAGGTGGGCGAATTGACAATGTCGGTAGTCCCGAGTTCTTGACATAGTTGCTTGATAAAAGTTGTCTTGCCCGCCCCCATCGGAGCATCAAACGCAATCACATGACGAGTAGGGTAGTGACGAAGCAATTCGGAAACGGCTATCTGCTCTGCATGGTCATTTAGTAAAAATAATGTACCATTTGCATCGATTTTTTGTGTATAAGTAGTCATGTCAAAAAAAATATTGAATTCTCAGAGGGATAAATGTGTATTAAAATAGTCATAAACGATTGACGCATAATGAGTTGGAACTACAGATTGGAGTTCAGGCAAAGTGGCTGTTCTAATTCGTGCAACAGAGTGGAAATGCTGCAGTAGTTTTTGTTTAGTAGCAGCACCAACTCCCTGAATATCATCAAGTTGTGAATGTATTTGCGATTTAGAACGCACTTTTTTGTGGTAAGAGATAGCAAAACGGTGCACTTCGTCCTGAATTTGAACAAGCAGCCGGAACACTTCGTCCGTAACAGGCAAACTGACTTCCTGAACGGGGTCTCCAAAAATGAGCGTATTGGTTCGGTGCTTGTCGTCTTTTTTCAATCCGACTACCGGTATGCTCAATTGCAATTGCTTCTCTATCACTTCGCGAATGGCATGCACCTGTCCGATACCGCCATCGGCAATAATCAAATCCGGCAATGTGCCCTGTTCATCGATAATATCCTGATAGCGACGATGCACGATTTCACGCATCGAGGCATAGTCATCGGGTCCGACAACGGTCTTTATCTTAAAACGCTTGTAATCTTTTTTGGACGGCTTTGCGTGCTTGAAGACCACACATGCCGCTACCGCTTGTTCCCCTTGTATGGACGAGTTGTCAAAACTATCGATGAAAAGAGGCGTTTTAGGCAGGTTTAGCACCTGTTGTAACGATGTCAGCACACGCATGGCGCGTTGGTCGGGATTGAGTTTGTCTGCCTGTCTGAGCCGGTCCTTTTTATATTGGAGTACATTTTGCATGGCTAATTGCAGCAGTTTCTTTTTATCTCCGGAAATAGCCAGGTTAATATGTAACTTTTCGTCGAATCCATCGGGAATAAACGGAACAATTACTTCGGGCGTTATACTATGCAATCGCTCGCGCAATTCCATCATCCCCAATGCCAATATCTCTTCACGCGGTTCGTCCAATTGCTTTTTGTATTCAATAGTCTGTCCGCTGACGATACTGCCATTTTGAATATGCAGCATAGAAATATATACATTTTGGTCCTGTTCATCGTAACCAAACACATCCATTTGCCCGATGTGGGTGTTACTGATAACGGTTTTTGAACAGAACTTATCCAGCATATCTAACTTTTCCTTCAGTTCATCGGCTAATTCATACTTCATTTGTGCAGCAGCAACCATCATTTTTTGCTCCAAATCCACTCGAATCTCGCGTGCATCGCCACGAATTATCTTCCGCGCAGCATCAATATACTCTCTATACTCTTCCTGACTGACACAACCGGCACACACACCACAACAGCGATGCAAATGATATTTCAAACACACCTTGTATTTGCCGGACGATACCGATTGCATCGTAATCGGTTGCGCACATGTGCGAAGAGGGTAGAGTTGATGAATAAGGTCTAACACCAAATCAACCGTATTGCCAAAACTATACGGACCATAATAATCGCCGATGGAATGGATAATTTTTCGTGTCTTAAAGACTCTCGGGAACGGTTCGCGGGTAATACAAATACTCGGATAGGACTTGCCGTCCTTTAAGAGAATATTGTAGTGCGGTTGATACTGCTTAATCAGGTTGTTTTCCAGAAGAAAAGCATCCTGCTCGCTATTTACCACAATGTATTTAATATCCGCAATGTGTCGCACCAACTGCCGTGTTTTCAACCACTCGTGTTCCTTTTGGAAATAACTTGATACACGGCGCTTGAGATTTACCGCCTTGCCCACATAAATAATCACACCGTCCTTGTCAAAATACTGATAAACACCCGGCGTCTGAGGCAGGGAGGATAGTATAGATTTAATATGTTCTGATATCCTAATCACACTAATTGTTCCACATGGAACATTTTATATTATCTACCTAACAAAACAAGCAACACACTGATATCATTAGGGCTGACCCCGGGTATTCTACCTGCTGCACCGATGCTATCCGGGCGAATGCGCGATAGTTTTTGGCGTGCCTCTGTGGATAGCGATTGGATAGATTGGTAGTCAAAGTCCTGTGGGAGACGAATGCTATCCAGTCGGCGTAACTTGTCTGCGCACAGGCGCTCGCGCTCGATATAACCTTTGTATTTGATATTTATCTCCGTACTCTCTACTATCTCGTGTTGACGAGCACCCAAAGTGGCGATTTGCGCCTTTAATTCAGGAACTTGCTCCGCCAATGTTTCAATAGTTACCTTGGGTCGAAGCACCAAGTCTATGAGTTTGCAACCGTGCTGCAACGGACTTTCACCTATTTGCTCTAACCAGCCATTGATATAATCTGCCCGAATAGGGGTGGAAGACAAGTAATCGGAGAGATGTTGCTCCGCTTCTTTTTTTGTGGTATATAATTCATACCGCTCTTGGGATGCGAGACCTAATTGATAGGCACGCTCGGTAAGTCGTGCGTCTGCATTGTCCTGGCGAAGCAAAATACGATATTCGGCACGCGAAGTGAACATACGATAGGGCTCATCCACACCCTTGTGTACCAAATCGTCAATAAGCACACCTATGTAACTCTCGTCGCGATGCAAAATCAACGAATCGCCGGAAACAATGTTCTGATGGGCATTGATACCTGCTATCAACCCTTGTCCGGCTGCTTCTTCGTATCCCGTAGTACCATTGATTTGCCCTGCAAAGAAGAGATTCTTTACGAGTTTCGTTTCTAAAGTCAGATGTAGTTGTGTAGGGTCGAAAAAGTCGTATTCAATGGCATACCCGGGGCGGTACATGACCACATTCTCCAAGCCCTTGACCGTCTTGAGTGCCTCCAGCTGTATTTGCCAAGGCAGGGAAGAGGAGAAACCGTTAACATAATACTCATAACTATCCACACCCTCCGGCTCCAAGAAGATTTGATGCTGGTCTTTGTCGACAAAAGTGATTATTTTTGTTTCTATACTCGGGCAATAGCGCGGACCGATACTTTTGATTTGTCCGTTATACAATGGCGAGTCGGGCAGACCTTTTCTCAACACTTCATGTGTGGTAGGATTGGTATAAGTGATCCAGCACGGCATTTGCTTGAGTTGTCGCTGCACAGAGGGCAGGTAGGAGAAGTGGTATTCGTCACTGTCACCGGGTTGAATAGCAAGCTGGGAGAAGTCGATGGAGCGTTTGTCTATGCGCGCAGGCGTACCTGTTTTCATACGCGCAGCTTGAAAGCCCAATTGAACCAACTGTTCGGTCAATCCGTAAGAGGCAGGTTCGCTAATTCGTCCACCCCGTATTTGTGCTCTGCCGAAATGCAGCAGTCCGTTGAGAAAAGTACCGTTGGTAAGAATAACGGCTTGGGCACGCATCTCTATGCCGAGTTCCGTTTTGACACCACAAACCTGATTATCCTTGATAATCAATTCAGTAACTACATCTTGCCATAGTTCGAGATTGTCGGTAGCAGACAAAGTGCGCACCCATTCCTCGATAAAGCGTTTTCTGTCGCTTTGTGAGCGGGGAGACCACATAGCAGGTCCCTTGCTTCGGTTGAGCATACGGAATTGAATGGCAGACTTGTCAGTAACTATTCCCATTTGTCCTCCTAATGCGTCTATCTCTCTGACAATCTGTCCTTTAGCTATTCCACCAACAGCAGGATTGCAGCTCATTTGTCCCATTTTATTCATATCCATGGTAATGAGCAGCGTGTGCGAACCCATTCTCGCTGCAGCGTGAGCCGCTTCGCACCCTGCGTGACCGGCTCCGACTACTATGACATCGTATGTAAAATTCATTTTCTATGTTTCAGAGTTGATTTGGTATGCCATCTGTTGGTACCTGAATAAGAGGACGAATGAACGGTTCGTTGCGGGGGAAAGAAGGCATCTTCCCAATGAGTCAACTCAATTATTTCTTTTGTTTCCGAATTAATCAATATGCCGATAATATCAAATCTCGGTTTGCGTTTTTCGCCATTACGCTTAATATACGCGTTTGCTGCAAAAACCATATTCCTTTGTTTTTCCCTATCAACAAACTGCTCGGGATGTCCGGCAAAGGTAGAAGTACGGGTTTTTACTTCGCAAAAAACGATATATTCGTCATTGGCAGCAATAACATCTATTTCCTTAGCATCGACTTTGAGGTTCTGGTCGATAATCTCGTAGCCCTTCTGCTTCAGCAGGTTGGCTGCAATTGATTCACCCCAATTCCCTTTATCGTCGGGTCTATGCAAATGGAAGAATGCCATTACAGAGACCATTCAAATCCGTCCTTGGTATCCTTAACGGTAAAACCAAGTGCGGTCAGTTCGTTACGGATTTTATCGCTGGTTGCCCAATCTTTGTTCTGCTTGGCTGCAAGACGGATATTAAGCAAGAGGTCAATAGCGCCCTTGTAGGCATCTTGTGTGCCGTTGGCAGCAGCATTTTCCTCCATTTGAAGTCCCAATATATCCACTACGAATGTTTTCCATACATCGCGCAATTCGTCCAAGTCTGCCGATGAAATGGTGGCTTTTCCATCAAATACGGTATTGATGGCGCGTGCAGAATCAAACAAGTGTGATATCACAATGGGTGAATTGAGGTCATCCTCCATTGCTTCTTCGCACAATTGGCGTAAGGACGAGAGTTCGACGGTCGTTTTGTCGCCCGGTTGCAGTTTTGTCAAACGATTATACGCTTCGGTAAGGCGTGCCAATCCCTTTTCTGCCGCTTCGAGTGCTTCGGACGAGAAATCTACCGTAGAGCGATAGTGCGCCATAAGGATGAAAAAGCGTATAGTCATCGGGGAGAACGGCTTGGAAAGAAGTTCGTGTTCGCCCTTGAAGAACTGCTCCAAAGTAATGAAGTTATTGTACGATTTACCCATTTTCTTGCCGGCAATGGTAATCATGTTGTTGTGCATCCAATAGTGCACGCTGTCATGCCCTAAAGCGGCACAACTTTGCGCTATTTCTGCTTCGTGATGGGGGAACATAAGGTCCAATCCACCGCCATGGATGTCAAATTCTTCGCCAAGGTATTTGGTTCCCATGGTAGAGCACTCCATGTGCCATCCGGGAAAACCTTCGCTCCACGGACTGGGCCAGTGCATGATATGCTCAGGCGATGCCTTTTTCCACAATGCGAAATCGTAACTGTGTTTTTTCTCATCCTGACCGTCCAATTCGCGCGTTTCCGTTTTTATCTCCTCGAGATTACGCCCTGACAGTTTGCCATAGGGGAAATCCTGGGCGTATTTTTCGACATCCATATACACGGATCCGTTGCTAATGTAAGCATACCCTTTGTCAAGGATTTTTTGGACAAAATTTATCTGTTCGATAATATGTCCGCTGGCATGCGGTTCAATCGTGGGCGGTAAGACATTTAGAGCCGCCATATCGCGATGATAACGATTGGTATAGTACTGTACTACTTCCATCGGCTCCAATTGCTCCAGACGGGCTTTTTTTGCTATTTTATCTTCGCCCTCGTCTGCATCATGCTCAAGGTGCCCCACATCGGTGATATTCCGCACATAGCGCACTTTATATCCGAGGTGCAAGAGATAACGATAGAGCAGGTCGAAAGTAATAGCAGGACGAGCATGTCCCAAATGGGCATCGCCATAGACCGTCGGACCGCAAACATAGATACCAACATGTCCTTCGTGTATCGGACGGAAATACTCTTTTTGACGAGTTAATGTGTTGTAAATCTGTAACATATATTTATTAGTTTAGAGGACGAAAGCGGAGCTTCCTACAGTTTAGAGTTTAGAGTTATGAGGCAATAAATTCATTTCTTGGGCTTGTTGGAGCAAATATGCTTTTGCTGCCTCGTATTCATTGGGTATGATACCGTCGAGAATGGCGTCTTTTATTTTTTGTTTGAGTTCTCCCACAATCGAACACGGTTCGAGATGCAGTATTTCCATAATTTCGTCTCCGCGCACGGGCGGTTGGAAATTGCGAATGCGGTCACGCTCCTCCAATTCGACCATTTTTTGTCGTACCAATTCGTAGTTTTTATGGAAGCGCTCCACTTTCTCGGCATTGCGAGAAGTGATGTCGGCATCGCAAAGAAGCATCAAATCGTCTATGTCGTCTCCTGCCTCGAAGAGCAGGCGACGGACGGCAGAGTCGGTAACGGTATCCTCGATAAGATTGATGGGACGCATGTGCAAATCGACCATTTTGACGATATAATCCATCTTTTCGTTTTGGGGCATCTTCATCTTCTTGAAGATACGCGGAATCATTTTTGCTCCGATATAGTTATGATTACGGAAAGTCCATCCCGCCTGTTCGTCCCATGCTTTGGACTTCGGTTTGCCTATATCGTGCAAGAGGGCAGCCCAACGAAGCCACAGATTATCCGATTTGACGGCGACATTGTCCAGTACTTGCAATGTGTGCAAGAAGATATCTTTATGCCCTTTGCCCTCCTTGATAACTATTCCTTTAAGGTCCGCTATTTCCGGGAAAATGAGCGGTAGCAGTCCTGTGGAGTCAAGCAGTTTCCAACCGATAGAGGGACGAATAGAACCCATAATCTTATTGAGTTCATCAACAATGCGTTCGCGTGTGATAATATTGATACGGTCTTTGTTGCGTGCAATGGCATCAAAAGTCTCATCGTCCAAAGTGAAACCCAATTGTGCAGCAAAGCGCACGGCGCGCATCATACGCAGCGGATCGTCCGAAAAAGTGATGTCCGGGTCGAGTGGGGTACGAATGGTGCATTCTTCGAGGTCGTACATGCCGTCAAAGGGGTCTAACAATTCGCCATAGCGTGCCTTATTGAGGCAAATAGCCATTGCGTTGATGGTGAAGTCCCGTCTATTCTGGTCTTCCTCCAATGTGCCGTCTTCGACAATGGGATTACGGCTGTCATGCCGATAACTTTCTCTCCGTGCTCCTACAAATTCAAGTTCTATATCATGCCACTTGACTTGTGCCGTTCCATAGGTACGAAAAACGCTCAAATGGGCATGTTTGCCTAAATGTTTGGCAACTGCCTCTGCCAACTCAATACCACGACCGATGGTAACGATGTCAATGTCGTTAGATGGGCGATGCAAGATTAAGTCGCGTACCCATCCACCGATAACATAGCACTCCAAACCCATCCCGTCAGCCGTATCGCCTACGAGATGAAGAATAGGATTCTCTATTTTTTGGTCTTGAATAAGCATTTATTCTATTCGTTTTTGCTCTTTATTGTCTCAATAATATCACCTTAATCTATAATTCGACCGTCGGTCGACCGTCGGCAAAGACCCTATAATCTATCGGTTCGCCGTCGGTCCGCCGTCGGCAAAGACCCGTAATGAACCGCTTTAGAACTTCCAACATACTCCGGCAAGGCAATGAATACCGTGCGACTGGTACGCATAGAAGAGGTCGTTTTTGCGGTTGATGTAATTGTCAAGTTGCAGGTAGAGACCCAAATTGGTATTAAAGTCATACCTTGCACCCAAAGACAAGTCTATATATGCCTTTCCTTTTGAATCTCCTTGCCAAGTATTCCGATTGACGGCACCGGCAAATACATTGTCGCTATAGAGCGACCAATGCGAATCAATATGCGCATCTACGCGAACCCGCAAATCCCAAGCAGGACGGTCGTAAACAATAGGATTGGTAACTCCTATCCAATGGTTATAGTTTCCACTAACCAACAGACGGACAATATCCTGATAATGATAGGTAAGTTCCAGTCCCACTTTCCAGCGTTGGTAGTCCGAATAGTTGTAATCCAAGAATCCCAGCGGCGTTGTAGTAAGTGAATCTGCATACATATCAACCTGATTCTTCATATAGGCATACCGTGCATATACATCCAACAGGAGATTGTCGGTAGCACGAATCTTAAAGCCCAAGAAGGCATCCACAGGAATATAAGATGCCACATGCCGTGAAGCAACCCCCGAAGAAGCAGGACGATAAGGACAATATGCCATATAATTATCCAGCGTACCGTAACCGAATTGTCCTTCCGCTCCGGCATAAACAGCCAGCCAAGAAGGAATAATGCGGTATTCGACAAAGATATCGGGCGACGGTGCAAAACTGATTTGCTCGTTGGAGGACATCATCTGTCCTTTGCCGATATTCATGTCTATATGTGCGCCAACACGCACGCGCACGCGCTCTCCCATATACTTATAGTACGGATGAATACGAATGCCGTGCCGACTATTGCTGAAACGGTCGGTATCCGTAGCCAACCAAAGATTGTCTTCTACAGAATAGAAAGCGTTCCTTACAACCAAATCAGCCCCGACACGATGTTCGTCGCCATTCCATTCCACATTACCGAGTGTGTTAATCTGGTGCTCAGCCACTTGCGAAGGCAATATGAAAACCTGGTAGCCGGTTTGCACCTTGTATTGGATGTCGGCGGTCTTCTTGGAACGCACGCCGACATTGGCATTAACCGTCCAAACAGACTGTTTGTCGTCGGACGCCAAGTCCCTAAAACGATCAATGGAGAGCGTTTTATCTTCCACAAAGTATCTTCCGTAGCGGGTAAAGAAATTATGTTTACCCAAGACATCAAAATAAATGTCCAACCCGGAGAACTGCTTGACAAAGTCCATTCCGACAGAGGACTCTTCGTGCATTTTTAATCCATAAGCGGCTTCATGATGTGCAAACAGATTCAAGATAACCCCTTTGGACGCTTTCCCTGAAACGGGCACGCGATAGAGGAAATCAAGATAAGTATTATGATGCCCTACAGCCCCCTCTAATTTGCCCACGGGAATGACTTGCTCGGGGAAAGGTTTGGAGGGGAAACGCATCGGTTTGGCATTGAAGAAAGAAGATTCTACCGCCGAATAATCGGAGTATTCCATCTCTACCTTCGGCTCCTGAATCTCAAGGCGCTTGGGCGAGATATTGAGTTTACCCGCACTCTGAATAATGGGCTGAAATTCGCGCTCAACAGTCACCGAACGCGACAAGGTATCCTGTTGCGCAAAGGAAGACGGAAGGATAAATAACGAACCAATAGTAATGGCGAACAAAGATTTTAGATTTTTCATAATTCTTCCTCCTCTGTTTCAATTTGTGGTTGTTCTGACAATTCTATTTGCTGCAATTTGGCAGATACGATAGACTGAATATCGTCCTGTCCCTTATAGTTCTGCTGCAAAGTCAGCAAGTACTGCTTGGCTTGGAAAGCATCCGACTTTGCCAAATTGATGTCTGAAAGCAAAATCAGACTCTTAGCCAACCAATACTGATGTTGTGTGTTCATGCCGGCAAAAGACATAATCTCGCTCTCGCTGTCCTCCAGATTGCCCTGGTTGAAATATACCTGTGCCAACAGATATTTGGCTTCGGCACCTTCGGCTACACGCACATCTTTTGCGAGAACGGTCAAGTCTGCCACAGCCAGTCCGTACTGTGCCTGACAGACATACGCTTTGGCACGATTATAGAGTGCCTCGCGGCGCACTTCGGCAGAGATGTCGTTGTCGGACAATATATCCGAAGCGATAGCAATAACCGACGGATAATCATTCAACAAAGCCGACGAGCGCAGCACTCCCAATTTAGCCGCAGCCAAATCTTTCTGCTTGAGCCCGATGGATGTCATCTTCTCGAAGTAGATGCGCGCCTGTGCATAGTCCTGCTTGTCAAACGCTATTTCGGCAATGCGTGTGTAGGTTTCCGCCTCGTAAGGATTGTTGTCAAACTTGGTCAAAGCGAGGTATAAGGACAATGCCTTGTCCTCGTCCTGCAAGCGATAATAGCAATCGGCAGCATTGTAAGTGGCTGCCAAGCAATGTCTTCCTCCCGGACAATAGTGCGCCAAATAGGCATCCATTGCTGCGGCTGCCTCTTTGTATTTGCCCAACATATACTGCATTTCGCCAGCCACATAAGTCAGGGAGTCCTCTTTGGACGAAACGGACATATTCAACTTGGGAAGTTCCTGCGTATATGCCAAATAGTCAGACACCCTGTTTTGCTCCACACAAATCTGCTCCATGGCATCAAGGGCAGAATATGCCTGTTCGGTAGCAGGATAATCGGAGATGGTCTGTCGGAAAGCCCGAACAGCATCTTCGTACTGCCCCATATTGCGGTAAATCATACCCCGCTCCAAGGAAGCAATGCGTGCGAAGGAACTGGTAGGATATGCCGTAACCAATCGCGAATAAGCGTCAATCGCCGCCATACTCTCATCTTTTTGCAAGTGTGCGCGAGCGATTTCATAGAGGGCATCATCGGCATAATCGGATTTGGGATAAGTTTTGAGCAATTGCTCCATCATATTAACCTTGTCCGTGTATTGCCGCATCAGTCCCAAAACATAACCGCGCTGGAAGATGGCATAATCAGCACCCTGCTTGCCAAAATCAATCACCCGCTGGTAGGTATCTGCAGCAGCCGCGAATTGGCGCGAATTAAACTGGCAGTCGCCAATGCGGTTGAGAGCATCGGCATAAACGACCTTGTTGCCTTTCGCCTCGTCGTTTGCCACAAAGCACTCGAAGCATCCCTGAGCAGGCGTGTATTTCTTCAAATTAAAGGACACATACCCCTGCAAATAATCCGCCATAACCCTGTTGGGCGACTGCTGGAAGGACTTCTGCTGGCGGTAATTGATCAAGTCGGTCATTGCTGCCTCGTACTGCTTCAACCGATAGCGCGCTTCGGCACGATAAAAGTATGCCTCTGTCTTGTAGTTTGAAGCGGAAGAAGCATTCTGAATCACTTCTGACATCCAACTGATGACCTCCTGGTTCTTGCCCTGCAATAACGCATCGGCTCCCAACTGATAGCGCAAGAATTGTTTCGTTTCCTGCAGTTTGCTATTGGGATTTTTGATAGCACACACGGCATCCAATGCCGCAGCGTAGTTCTTGCTGGTCATATACATGGCTGCCAACAACTCATATACCGACTCTGCATGAGAAGTATTGGGATATTCTTTCAGAAAATCATTGAAGGCATTGATACTCTCCCCAAGTGCAGTACCTTTTTTGTAAGTACACAAAGCATAGTTGTACATGGCTTCTTCGCGAACCTGCGGATTGATTTTGTACCGCATAGCCGCCTGATAACTGAGTTTTGCCTTCTCAATATCCTCTAATTTGACATAAGCATGTCCCAAATTCAGGCACACTTTCTCGGACAATGAGTCTTGCTGCAGTTTGATGCGCTTGAAGTTGGTGACCGCCGTTTTATACTGCTCCAATTTGTATTGTGCCATTCCCAGCAGGAAGATATCTTCGCGAAGCACTTCGCGCTCCTGTTCACGGAAAGACTGCTCATAGCGTGTCAGTCGTTCGGCTGCCTCTTCGTAGCGACCGGCATTGTAGTCAATCTCACCCAGGATACGCTCCATCTCGCCGTTATGCTTGTTATTGGGGTATTGCGCCAACAACTGCCGTGCGCGAGTGGCAGCCAACTCCTCGTTATGCTGCGCATAGTAGATTTGTGCCACCAAATACGGGGCAATCTCCTTGTATTCGGAAGTCGTTTCCAGAGACAGCAAATCAGGCAATGCCTTGTCGTACTCCTCTTGCAGATACCAGCAGTACGCATAGTAGAACTTGCCCTGCAAGGCATACGGGCTATCCTTTTCGCGCAAAGCTTTGAAGCATGAAGATGCCTCCTTGAACATGTTTTGCTTGAGATAAGCAATACCCCGATAGAAGAAAAAGACCGGTTGTTCCTGCCGTTCCAACTGCTTCCATTGCACTTTGTCGAATGTCTTGACGGCATTCTTGTAGCGCAATTTTTCCACCTGAAGTACGCCTATCATGTTCTGCACACTGCTGTAATAAGTAGTGTAAGGATAGTCACGAAGGTACTGCTTCAGGTCGTTTTGTGCATTCTTCTCCCGATTGATGTATGCCTGTTTTACTTCGGCATAGTGCTCCTCCACCTCATTGCCCCAAACATTGGGCAACAGGGCGAAGAGTAAGCATAGACTGATTTGCCAGTGTTTCATTTATTTTTTATTTTTATGATGTTTATTTTGTTTGGACTGCTTGCGGCGTTTAACAACCATACGAACAATAATTCCTACGGCGATTAACGAGAGTATGCAACCCAAGATAATCAACATTGTCTTGTTCAGGTTATCGCCCTTGACATGATTCCACATATTCAACATGTCTTCGGTATGTTCGTTGCAATCGTGCATCAATGCGCAGCGATTGATAATGCTCAAATCAGGATAGAAGACCTGGTTGGCATGGATAGAATCAGCACCTTCGCCAAAGAAATAAGTCAGGTCTGCCGTTTCCTCAATGTCCTCGTCGTTTGCCCAAGCCAAGATAGTAGAGTCGGCAATAACGCTCACATAACCAATTTCCTCCATGTTGAGGATAGCGTTTTCGGGCATACACATATAGTTGATGAAGTAACTGGCGGCTTTGGTGTTTTGGGCATACTTAGGAATGCACCAACCGTCAAACCACACATTACTGCCTTCTTCGGGAATAATATATTCGAGATGAACATCTTCGGGTGCCTCGTCAATAGCCCATTGTGCATCACCCGACCATATCAGATCCATCCATGTTTTGCCTTTGGTCATTTCCTCTTTACCAAAGTCCACTTCCCATCCGGCGATATTTTCTTTCATACCAATCAGGAAGTCCTCGACACGCTTGATACGCTCAGGCGTAACGCGAGCCACCAAGTCGTCGCGCGTTTCCGTGCCTGCTGCTATTTCGTCTTTATAACAATAAAGCACAACGACGGAGTAAACATCACGGAAGGCATCTTTCATCAAGATACGATTTTTGAACTCAGGGTTTTGCAGACAGCCCCAACTATTCAATTGGCTGCCATCCACCAAGTCGGCATTGTAGAGAATGCCCGTTGTACCCCACATATAACCTACGGTATAATCGCTGACCGTATAAGTGCTGTCGGGAGCCATTTGTTGGAATTTATCTACTGCAAACGGAGCAACCAATTTGGTATAGTCGGGTGTAGAACCGAAATTTTTGTCAATAGGCAACAATAAATTATTACGCAGCATGCGCTCAATGATATACTCAGACGGACAAATTACATCGTAATCCTCATGTCCCATTTCAATCTGGGTGAGCATATTCTCGTTGATGTCAAAAGTCTGATAATTTATGACTACATCTTCGCCTGTTTGTTCTTTGTACCAATCAGGGAATTTATTGAGGACATTATCCATGTCTATATAGTCCTGCCAGTTGTACACTTTTAATGTGTGTGCTCTATCAGCAGCCACCGCATTAGAAGATTGAAAACCAAAAGTTGCACTGAGCAACAAAAAGAATAAAAGATAACCTTTTTTCATTTTTTTGTTTGTTTAGAAGTTCTTAAATTAGAGATTATTAACAGCACCAAGATGGTGAGGAAAATCAAAGAGAATAACGGTCTCAGTTCGGGTGTCAGACCGCCCTTTCGCGCATCCGAATAGATGAAAGTGGATAATGTTTCCAATCCGTTGCTGCCCTTGGTAAAGAAAGTGACTCCAAAGTCGTCAATGGACAAAGTGAGGGAGAGAATAAACCCGCTAACCATACCGGGCCACAACTCGGGCACCATCACCTTGCGGAATGCCTGTGCCGGTGTAGCACCCAAATCCAATGCCGCCTCGTAGATATTCGGATTCATCTTTGTCAATCGCGGCATAACCGACAAGACGACATACGGCGTACAGAAAACCACATGGGCAATAATAACCGTCGTCAGTCCGCGACTGATTCCAAGGAAGACGAATAACAGGAATAACGAAATGCCGGTAATGATATCCGGGTTAATCATAGGAATCGAATTGAGGAACATCACCCCTTTGCGGTATCGTTGCCGCAGATTGAAAATACCGACGGCAGCAATTGTTCCCAACAGCGTTGCCACCAAAGCCGCAGCAAAGGCAATAATCGCCGTATAGAGCAATGCCCGATAGAGGTTGGGGTCCACTCTGACCTGCGCACTGACATCATAGCCGGAGAACAGATTTTCGTAAAGTCCCAAAGTGAACCCTGTCCAGTTGCCCAAGACTTTGCTTTGGGTGAACGAGAACACTATAATCAGCAAAATAGGAGCATACAGCACCACTAACAACAGCCAAAGGTAACCTTGACTGATTGCACGCAACCACGCATTACGCTTGTCTATTGATGTCTTCGTTGTCATCGTTACCAAAGAATGAAGTTAAACCTATTATTATCAACATGATGAGCGACAGTGCTGCTCCATAGTTCCACATAGTAATACCTCCTTCGCCAAAACTGCGCTGAATAAGCGAACCGAACAGCGTAATCTTGTTTTGCGTCAACAGTTCGGATATGGCAAAGGTAGAAACGGTCGGCATAAAGACCATAACAATACCCGAATAGACTCCCGGCATAGACAGAGGCACAATCACCTTGACAAAAGTCTGCACTCTGTTCGCTCCTAAATCCTGCGATGCTTCCAATAAGTGGATGTCTATTTTTTGCAAAGTATTGTAAATGGGATAAATCATAAAAGGCAAGAAGTCGTAACACATGCCAAACAAAAGCGCCCCTTCGCCCAAAGGCAGCCCGAACATGTGAAACAATTCCACCGTTGCCAAAGTACGCAATAGGAAGTTAATCCACATAGGCAGAATGAACAACATTGCCATTACGGCAGGTGTTCTAAACGACTGCATTGCCATAAAGTACGCTGCCGGATACCCCAATACGATACAAATAATCGTAGTAATCATGGCAATCGTAACCGAATAGATGAATGTGTTGACCGCCTCAGATTTTTGGAAGAACTGCACGAAATTCTGGATAGTAAACTCCCCCTGCTGATTGGTAAAAGCATAAAAACCAATCAGTACCAACGGCAGTACTACAAAGAAAATGAGCAATGCCACATAAGGTACAACCCAGTTTTTCCTATTTTGAATCAGTTTCATGCTTGTGTTTCGTCTTTGGGCTTTTGATTTTCCACTTTATACAATCGAATCCAACTCGGGGCGATTTTTATTCCCACGCGGTCGCCTTTGTCCCAAATATCGTTGGTATCTACATAAATATCGTCGCCTTCATCCGTGCGAATTTGCAAATGATAGTGATTTCCCTTGTACAGAATAAAGTACACTTCTCCGCTCAAGGTTCCGTCTTCCTCGTCGTCCTGCAGGTTGATGTGTCCGAAATCGACCTCGACATCCACCTGTTCCCCTACGGCAAAACGCTCTGCAGCGCGCTCGGGCACATCCCATAGTTCGTCCAGGAATTCGATTTGATTATCTTCGCGCATAACGGCAGAGAAAGTATTGCAGAGCCGCTCCTTTTTCATAACCTGAATATCGTACGGTTTGACCAAGAGAGCCACCCGTGTGCCGGGCTCAAAGGCGTGATAATCCTGCACTTCGAGTTCATACCCGTTGTCGGTCATCATGGTCATGTGGTAGTGTACGCCCTTGAAAATACAAGTTTTTATTTCGCCAAACAACTGCCACGGATCTTTTTCTTCGGACTCTGCTTCGGTAATGTACCAATCTTCAGGTCGAATGACTACATCCACTTCGGTATCTTCACCGAAGCCCTTGTCCACACATTCAAAATCTCTGTCGCAGAAATGGACCAATCCGTCGTGTACCATAGTGGCATCCAGTATATTGCTTTCGCCAATAAAGTCTGCTACAAAGCAGTTCTGCGGTTCGTTGTAGATATCTGTGGGTGCGCCTATCTGTTGGATTCGTCCCTCACGCATTACCACAATGCGGTCGCTCAATGTCAGCGCTTCCTCCTGGTCGTGGGTAACATAGATAAAAGTTATTCCCAGTTTGTCGTGCATTTCGCGCAGTTCGAGTTGCATATCGCTGCGCATTTTTCGATCCAATGCGGACAGAGGTTCGTCCAACAGCAACACTTCGGGTTCGTTGATAATGGCTCGGGCAATGGCGACACGCTGTTGCTGACCGCCGCTCAAACTATCCACATCACGGTATTCGTAATCGGACATAGAAACCATCTTGAGTGCTTTTTTGACTTTTTTCTCGATTTCGGCTGCGGGAATTTTCTTGAGTTTGAGTCCGAATGCCACATTCTCGTACACATTGAGATGAGGGAAGAGGGCATATTTTTGGAACACCGTATTAACCGGACGCTCATTGGGCGGCATATCGGTGACATCTTCGCCGTTAAGCAATATATCACCGGAAGTAGCCATCTGAAAACCGGCTATACAACGGAGTAGGGTTGTTTTGCCACAACCCGACGGACCCAAAATGGTTACAAACTCGCCCTTTCGAACCTGCAGACTCACATCATTTAACGCGAACTTTCCATCTTCGAATTGCTTCGACACATGGTTAACTTCGATGATATAATCGTTCTTCATTCCTCTAAACTCTAAACTTTCAACCAATAAGATTATGTCCCGTCATCTCTGCCGGCTGTTCAATGCCCAATATATGACACAAACTGGGGGCAACATCTGCCAAAATGCCGTCCGACACTTTGGCGTTCTTGTTCTCGCTAAGATAGACAAAAGGAACAGGATTCAGACTATGTGCAGTATTGGCGGTACCGTCCTCGTTGACAGCGTGGTCGGCATTACCGTGGTCGGCAATAATGATGATTTCGTACCCGTTTTTAAGGGCAGACTTGACTACTCTATCTACGCAAATATCAATGGTCACTACTGCCTGCTGAATGCTGGCATACACGCCGGTATGTCCCACCATGTCGCCATTGGCAAAGTTGAGAGTGATATAGTCGTATTTCTGCGTGTCCAATGCATCACACAGGGCTGCGGCTACTTCCGGGGCGGACATTTCCGGCTGCAGGTCGTATGTGGCAACTTTGGGTGAAGGAATCAAAATACGGTCCTCGTTCTCAAACCGGGCATCTCTGCCGCCACTGAAGAAGAAAGTTACATGCGCAAATTTCTCCGTCTCGGCAATACGAAGTTGTTTGAGTCCATTCTTGGCAACAATCTCTCCCATGGTGTTCTGTACATTCTCTTTCGGGAAAAGGATGTGCAGACCCGTGAACGAACTTTCGTAAGGTGTCATACAATAATAATTCAAGTTTGGAATGGTCTTCATTCCCTGCTCGGGCATGTCCTGCTGTGTGAGCACCACCGTGATTTCGCGTGCGCGGTCGTTGCGGTAGTTGAAGAAAATAACGACATCGCCCTCCTCGACAGTAGCGATAGGTTTGCCGTTCTTGACATGCACAATGGGCTTGATAAACTCGTCGGTCACATCGGCGGCATAACTGGCTTCCATCGCTTCGTGCATATTCTCAAAAGCGTCACCTTTGCCGTTTACCAGCAGGTCATAACCTACCTTGACACGCTCCCAGCGTTTGTCACGATCCATGGCATAGAATCGACCGGAAATAGATGCTATCTCGCCACACTCTTTCTTCATCTCGCTTTCCAGTTGGTCAATAAAACCGATACCCGAATGGGGGTCGGTGTCACGACCGTCCATGAAGCAATGGACGAAAGTCTTGCCTTCGAGACCATAGATTTTGGCAATATGCAGCAGGTAGAACAAGTGGTCTAACGAACTATGTACACCGCCATTGCTGGTCAGTCCCATAATGTGCAGTTTCTTGCCACTCTCCTGTGCCGTCTTAAAGGCAGAGACGATTTCAGGATTTTGCAGAATACTCTCATCCTTGATGGCACGATTGATTTTGACGAGGTCCTGATACACCACGCGACCGGCGCCGATATTCAGGTGTCCCACTTCGGAGTTGCCCATTTGCCCGTCGGGCAGACCTACATTTTCGCCACTGGCTTGCAGTTGACTGTGAGGATATTCCTCTAAAATCTTGTTCCAATGCGGAGTGTTGGTCGAATAGATGGCATTGGAGTGGTCTTTTTCACCGATTCCCCAGCCATCGAGAATCATCAATAAAGCTTTCTTTTTCATATACTTAATGTTTAAATATTCTTGCTAATTCGCGTTTATCTTCGCGCTCTTTGATACTGGCGCGTTTGTCGTATTCATGTTTGCCGACGCAAAGACCTATTTCCAGTTTGGCAAGTCCTTTTTCGTTGATGAACAGCCGCAGCGGGATAATCGTTTTGCCGGTATCTTTGACTTGTCGTTGAAGTTTGCGCAGTTCTTTCCGTTGCAGCAGGAGTTTGCGGTCTCGTCGCACTTCGTGGTTGGCATAACTGCCGAACTTGTATTCAGAGATGTTCATTTGTTTGACAAACAACTCATTGCCGACAAACATGCAGTAAGTATCTACCAGCGAAGCGTGTCCTTCGCGGATGGATTTGATTTCCGTTCCGCAAAGCACTATTCCGGCTTGATATCTGTCCAATATCTCGTAGTCAAAAGTGGCTCGCCGGTTTTTGATATTTACATCGCTTTTTACGAACATTTCTTTGCTTTTTTCTCGCCTGGACGCACTCGCTTGCCTACGCGTATGTGCGCACTCATGCAAAATAAGTTGCAAATATACAACAAAAATTTGGCATACGCAAATAATTAGGGCACAAAATAGATTTTTAATCTATTGTCATACGATTTTGGGGCTGTTCATAGATGCTTGCATATAATGAAATACCCCAAAAAGCGGATGATGCAAAGGTGCAAACCTTGTGCCCTAAAACTTGCGTATGCCCAGCAAGACGCGACCGTACATTGGGGGGAATTGTGTAGCTGAAAAATCAGCACCAAGTATTTGTTATGTACCGTATATGTACCGTATATGTACCGTAATACTCACAGGAAAGACACGGCTAAATAAATGTCAACTAATTTAGTACAAGTGTCAAGTTTTTTAGAAAATTAAGTATGAAAACTGTCAACTAAATTTAGGAAAAGACACATCATTGACAGATAGCAAAAACCACCCATTTTGACAATGAGTGGTTTAAGCAGGTTTAGCAAGTTGAACTTGATTATCTCATCCTTATGCCGGCGGCATTGTAGAGTTTGCCATTGTGCATTATCTGCAACTGATTGTTGCGGATAAACTTGGCAGCAGACCCTATCCCATCCTTTCTCTCATAGGGCAAGGTGTAGAGGTCGGTCTGCTCAATAGGCTTAATATTGGTAAAGTCCTTCCACTCTTTGGCTTGCTTGTAGACATTGACAGACTGGGATGGGACATACACAAGAATGGATTTATCAATATCATCAAAACAACCCAAGTCACAAATTGGAGGAGTAATGGCATTACAAGTGATAGAGGTCACCTCAGGGCAACCACCGAAAGCCAAAGCTCCAATCTGTGTAACTGAATCAGGAATAGTTATTGATTTCAAACTCCAACAACCATAAAAAGCACCAACTCCAATCGTTGCAACAGAGTTGCCTATAGTTACGGAAACCAAACTTGTACAAAATTTGAAAGCATTTTCTCCAATCGTTGTGACGGAATTTGGAATGACGATGGAAGTCAAACTACTATAAATGAAAGCATTATTTCCAATCGTTGTGACTTCGCCTGAAAAAGTAATCGTACCTATTCCATTGGAAAAGGTGTGAGAAGAAATAGACACATTGAATGCGGCGTCAGATAATGTTTCCAATTTTGCTGATGCCGTGTAGGTGATGACATTACTTCCCCATATGGCGGTGGTGGCAATAAGTGCCATAAAAATAGATAAAAATTTTTGTTTAACCATAATAAGTTGTTATTTTTAGTTTTGCCTACTCTTTATAGGATTTTCGGCTATCTCCTATATTTATTGTATTGTTATAAGAAGTTATATGTCAATGTCACATTTAGATTACGATTGAAATTCTTGCCATTGCCATCCTTGACTTGGTTTACCAATCCCCAATTAAAGCCAAACAACAATGACATCTTATCAAATTTCAATCCGGTACCCACACCCAATACAAAATCCCCTATTTTGTTAGATTCGGCATACCTTTTCTCCATGTCTTGTACTGCAGAACTTGTTTTCCATTTTCCATTTTCTCTATATTTCAAATCATATACCCCTCTAGCAGTAAATCCTGGACCAGCATGTACTAACCAAACTAAGTTTGAAGATATTGGTATTGACATTGACACATGAGCATTCATGTAAACAGAAAATATTGAGGATCTAAAATCAACACCCATTATTTTGCTTTTAGCAATAGATTCTTGGAAACCTAAATCAAAGAAAAGGCCGAAGTGATCCGATAACATCCAATTGGTAATAACCCCCAATTGAAATCCATGTCCACCATCATCAGTTAATTCCCCATTAACTTTCCCAAAGGAATATAAATAGCCCAATCCTACCGCCATAAAACCACCGCTAACATTATCGTTCGGAGAACTAGTTATACTCGTATCTGAAGCATAAGCAGACAATGGCAACTCATTGTTTGATGGAGAATTAATAGTGTTTGTTATTGGAGTATCATTAGTAGAACTACTTTTTTGAGATGGTGCTAGTGCTATCCATTTACTACTAATATACGCATAGCCACCCTTGTATGCAATGGTTGCCCAATCACCTTTTATATCATATACAACAACTCTCTGCCCATTAGGCAATGTTCCTAATTTAGTAGATTCAGTTGAGCATCCACTGCGGACATTCAACGCACTAGCTGTAACAACATATTCCGTTTCAGCACAGCAAAATACAGAGATAAAAAGAAAAACTAAAAAATATACTCTTTTCATAAATATTTATATATGCATTTTTATTCACATACTGCACGCACTGGATTCCCATAGTAGCGATTATAGTAGTTCGTGATTATTTCGTTCGAAATGAAGCGGAGGCTTCCCGCGAGAAACGATGAGGTTCCGACGTCGAAGAGCGAAGAGGACCAGTAGTCGCCGCAAACCCCCACACCGTAGAGCAACGAACTGTCATAGTAACCAGAAGCGGGTAAAAAGATTGAGTTACCATTTTTCGTGCTTTTAACAATATAACCTTTTACTCCTGTACTATTGTAATTACTTGTCCATGTCCAAGTGCAATTCTTTATCAGTTCATATTGCTCTGCCTTGGTCGGCATGCGCCAATTGCCTCCCCAATTCACGTGGGCAGCATCGTCCTCTGGGTCAAGAACGGTCTTTTTATCTACCGTACCATAAGAACTATTCTTGCAATACTTAGTCATTGTAGTAGAACTGCCTTGGCAATACTTGTAGGTGCTCCAAGAATAGGTCGTTTTTGGACTTGTTTCTCCCCATGCAAAGTAATCGCCGTAGCATTCGGGAGTGGTGGCACCCACATTCATATTTGCCCATTTAACAGACAATCCTAAATCAACATAAGCGTGATTATTCCTAAATTGCTCTTCATTCTGCTCTTCTTGTTGCTCATCGTCTAAATCTGGAGTATCAACTTTTACCAATCTTACTGCCAACCCAGCATACCTAACTCGCCCACCAAGACCATCACTGGGAATATCATACCATGTACGTGAATCAAAAATAACATCACAAGCATTATTCGCAGCGTACGACGATGCAGACCAATATCGTCCCTCTGTACGTATCGAAATACCATCACCAAGACGCATTCCTGTAACAGGCAGGAAAATTGCACCTGCATCTTCCATTTTTTGCCATTGTGATATAGAATACTCGTTGAGAGCCGAGTAGTTAGAGGATCCATTGGCAGCAAAACCACTTACAAACTTTATCCCAGAGGGGCACACCCAACCATCGGGTAACAGAATCATACCTCCAACACCATTAACGCTCGCTACTCCTTGTAATTTTGAGGCATTAGGACGATTCAAACAAACATACGACCATTCATCAATTGTTAGAGTTCGCCATGTATTTGCCTTATCACCATTAATAATATTCTTCCCCCAATCTACGAAATTTCCATAAAACGAAGCATCTTCCATTGATGTACTGACACCAAAGTATGTTTTGTTTGTACTCCATCCAAACAAATCTATCCAACCGGAATAAGAATTACTGATATTGGCATTGTCAGCACCGATGTAATCATATTGATGTTCTGCGAAACGCCATGTCTTCGTAGATGCTCGATACTGCAAGTTGCCGGGCGCAAACTCTACGCTCTTTGTGGCACTCACAGAGAAGAAGCGAGACCCCGTGGATTGTTCTTGAGATGGTTCCTCCTGCGTGAGAACAAAATCCTCACCTTTGTAACCGGCACTGCGAGCACCTTCGTACATTGTTGCATGAACATACATCACATCGTTGACAACCACGCCAGCATAATCATAATTTGATTCTCGGCAAAGCCACTTCACAGTGTTAATACTCTCATCATAGGTATAATCACAACTGAAAGACTGTGCAGATTTGCTTTGGCTGTCAATAAATATAACCATGCATTTTTGAGCATCTTTGAAAGACACCGTCATATTTGCCCCTTTCAGTCGGGTATCTGTCAATCCATACCATACATCATGGATGCCATACCATGTTGTTCCAATCAAAGGATTGGCTTTTTCATTGACAACTGGTGTCTCTCCATTTTTTTCACATGCACACAAAAATGAAAAGCATAACACCAATAAAAATAAGTTCTTTTTCATCGCTATTTATAAATTTATTTTTGTTTTGCTTACTCACTTATGGCTTTTCGGCTTACTCCGTATAATATTCGTGTATAGACATAAAGAAAGCGCAGACCTCGTGTTGCTTACTCACAATACGAGGCCTTCGCATAACCCTTAGAGTCAAATAAACAACAGGAAACCTACGCTGATATGATAAATCCGTCTGCACAAAATGTACAAACATGGTACATCATACCCTAATAGGCATCTATCGTTCACTTTGATTTTGACTCTAATGACAAAAAGGTTGCGAAGCTTTCGTATTGTCAAATACAAAGCACATATAAATGCCGTCCGCGACTACTCCCACAAAGGAAAGAAGACGCTTTCAATATGTTTTGAATCCCCACCTCGGCGAGTGTTTGCACACTCCGTTTTGACACTTCAAAACTCCCCAGCGCAGGAATTCAGTTGCAAAGTTACAAACATTTTTTGATATATGCAAATAAAATTGTAATTTTGAATTAAGAATTTTGAATTATGAGATAAAAAAATCGTGCCCTTGTGGCTAAGAATTAAGAGAGTTGGTGAATCGGTGAGTTGGTGAATTGGTTAAATAATAAATAATAGATAATAAATAATAAGCTCGCACTAACGCTGAGGGATTGGAGAGAGTTGGGTGGTACGAACAGAGTTTGAGAGTAATGGGGAATCGGGGAGTTGGTGAACCGGTGAACCGTAAAAAAAACCGTCTGACGGGAATGGTCAGGCGGTTTTTTATCAGGTCAGATGAAGTGCTTAGAAAGCAGCACCGGACATCATATAGTGCATATTATTGGCACGGATAATCAGATGGTTGTGGTAGAAATACTTCATCACATCACCATTGATATAATGTCTATCCAAACCAGAAGCAGCAGCCGGCAAAGTGAATTGGATTGGCTGATTATATGAGTTGAGAGCATCCACAACGATATCCATGTCGTCCTCTACCGTTACTGTACCGCTGATGAAATACCAAATCGGGGTGGAAAGACCATCATCACCCAATGTAGCAACATAAGAAGGATAGATAGAACCTTCATCAAATGCACCCTCCATAACAGTGCCTTCTTCTTGTGTATCAGCGATAACATAAGTACCGGGAACTAAACCTTCCTCAGGATTAACCATAAATCCGATAGATGCCGTAACATTGTCGTTGAAAGCATCTACGAATACCATGCCTTGAGTCAAATAGGAATTGTCAATAGCATACTCGTCAAATACCTCAGAAGTGCAACCTGCATCTTCCTCGTCATAGTCAGGATGATATTCAGCAACACTTATATTGTTAATCGTAATAGAGAACGAAGGAGAAGAAGTCTTGTCTGCGCTGCCAAGACCTTGACCGGTCATGACACACTTGTAAGTACCATCTTGATTTTGAGTGATGGTAGCAGAGCAGGACAGAAGTGACCATTGCTCAACCGTATTGCCGGTGGCATCGAATTGATAAATACCGGTATAAGAAGCGTCTAAATCATCCAAGTCATAGGTACCAACCAAATTGTCGGTAATGATATCCAGCGCAATACCGTATGTATAGTCTGCACTATAAGCGGTAATATAGTAGTCACCAAATTCCTCGTAATATTCATATTCACCGGCAGGAGCGGTAAATGAGATAGTTTCGGTTGGTTCAGGAGTTTCAAAGCTCAAGTCAAGATTGTATTGCACATTGTTGAAGCAAAGAACCGAACCGGAAACCGTCAACTTGGTAGCATCTACAACGACAGAGCCGGAGTAAATTTTTGATGTTCCAATAGATCCGCTCATATAATTTGCTGAGTAGGTACCACTAACTTCATCAAGTGAAGTGAAATTAATTAACAACTCCAATCCTTCGGCATTAGAAGCATTAATAGAGAAGACACCATATCCCATAAATGCCATATATAAATCAAAATAAGAATCATCAATGACCAAGTTCGTTGCTACAAAATCAACCGTGCTCTCAACCACAGGTATCGTAAAATCTCCATATACATGATAGCAATGTTCGTCCACATCAATCAAATAAAAATCGTATGTATATGTATTACCGCTCTTGGTAACTTTACCGTTGGCTTCAACAGGATAGATACCGTCTTCGTCATCAATAAACAAACCGGAATAGTCTAAATCAATATCTGCATTGGCAAATGTACCTGTCAAAGAGTTGGTGTTCACACAAACATACACACCGCCGGGATAACCGGCATTGTCTCCAACAATTTGAAACCACGGTTCTGAACTGTCGGTCGTGTAATCTACTAATTCAATGTTGCTTAATTCAACTTCTGCCGTATCTACAGGAACAATACCTGCCACTGCCTTACGGGCTTTTGATGGAACGGAAGCAGGAGAAGCATTTTTCTTGAGACGATAGTCAACCTTGAGTTGAGGCAGATTGTTGTTGCTCATCTTCTTAGACAATTGAGGAGCAGCGTTTGCGCCAAGGATGAAAACCAAAGCGCAAAAAAAAGTAAGAATTTTTTTCATAATTTTAATAAGTTAAATTTTTGGAGCTTCGGCTTCGTCAAGTTGCAAAAACAAGTTTTCACTTGACTCGCTCGAACCTTCATAATGTTAATTTTTTTAATTGTTGGGAGACATTTTGTTATGTTCCTTTGCATATTTGGGCACAAAGGTACTACTTTTTTTTGATTTATCAAAATAAATTTGCATATTTCAAATTTTTATTGTATCTTTGCAGCCAAAATAAGACTAAATCCACATAAATATGTTAAAAAATATCCTTGCAATCACGGGTAAGCCCGGTCTGTACAAACTAATCAATCACGGCAACAATATGCTGATTGTAGAATCACTGATAGACGGAAAACGCATGCCGACATACGGTCGTGACAAGATTATTTCGTTAGGCGATGTGTCTATGTTCACCATGGACGACGATATGCCGTTAAGCGAAGTGCTGACCAAATTGGGCGAAAAAGAAGGATTGAAAATAGCAAGCATAGATGCCAAACAAGCCGACAATAACGCGCTGAGAGCATACTTTGCATCGTTCGTTCCCAATTACGATGTGGATCGCGTTTACCCGAGTGATATCCGCAAATTGATACTTTGGTACAATATATTGATAAACGCAGGCATTACTGATTTTTCTATGGAAGAAGAGGAAGAAAATGCCGTTACCGCAGCTCCTGTCGAGGAAAAGAAAGTAGCCGCCAAACCAGCCAAAAAAGCACAGGTCAAAACCCAAAAAGCAGCAGGCAAAGCATCGGCTAAAACAGGTGTCGGAGCCAAAAAAGGATGATGAATTGAGCAGCGCTCAATGATAAACTGAGTGTTATTACAACACATAATTAATACAATAGAATCGGCAGTTCCCCTGAAGTGGCAAGAGGCGTGGGACAATTCGGGACTGCAGGTGGGCAATCGTAATGCAGATATTCAAGCCGCATTATTGACAATTGATGTTACAGAATCAGTTGTCCGTGAAGCTATTGACAAGCATTGCGATTTGATTATTTCCCACCATCCGCTTATTTTTTCCCCACTAAAAACCATCTCAGGCAATACCCCTCAAGAGCGTTGCGTGGAAACGGCTATTCGTCACAATATAGCCATTTATTCCTCGCACACCTGCATGGACAGTTGGGAACACGGTGTCAGCGGCAAGATGGCAGAGAAATTAGGAATAAGCAACTGCCGTATTTTGGTGGACGGAGGACAATGCACAATGCACGATGATGCCCAAGATTCACCGATTCACCGACTCACCGATTCACCGATTCACCACGGCTTAGGCATAATAGGTCAACTGCCTGAACCTATGTTGTTTACGGACTTTTTACAAGTGGTAAAAAATACTTTTGGAGCACCTGTACTTCGATATATTGCACCTACAAAAGACCCTATACGGACGATTGCCGTCTGTGGCGGTGCAGGAGCGGAGTTTATAGACGATGCCGTTCGGCAGAAAGCAGATGTATATATTACTGCCGATTGCAAATATCACGAATTTATGGATGCGAATGGTCGAATCGGTTTGATAGACATGGACCATTGGATAAGCGAACACTTTACACGCGATATATATAAGGTATTGCTGGAAGGAATAGTCCCCACATATATTGCACAAGAAGATAAATCACCTATAAAAATTTACTAATATGGCTAAAAAAGAAGAAAAAGAACTGACCGCAGAGGAGAAACTGAAAGCCCTCTACGAACTGCAACAAGTTGATTCCAAAATTGATGAATTGCGTATCCTGACCGGTGAACTGCCTCAGGAAGTTAAAGACATGTCCGACGAAGTGGAAGGACTGAAAACCCGTTTGCAAAACATTGAAAACGAGATTCATGAGTGCGAAACACAAATCGCTGACCACAATGTACGCATTGCCAATGCCAACGCAGCTATCGCCCGTTACAAAGAGCAACAAGACAATGTACGCAACAACCGTGAGTATGACAATTTGACTAAAGAGATTGAATATCAAGAACTTGATATTGAATTGAGTAACAAGAAGATTCGTCAATACACCGCCGATTTGGAGCAACGCAAAGAGGACAAAATCAAAACTTCAGATGCTATCAAAGAAAAAAGTGCCGACCTCGAACAAAAGCGTGGCGAATTGGATGCTATCATGGCTGAAACCAAAGCAGAGACAGAAGCACTTATCTTGCGTGCCGGCGACTTGGAGAAGAAAATCGAGAGCCGTCTGTTAGAGGCATTCAAACGCATCCGCAAGAACGCCCACAACGGATTGGCAGTCGTAAAAGTAGAACGCGACAGTTGCGGCGGTTGCCACAGCAAGATACCTGCACAAAAGCAGTTGGATATTCGCCAGCGCAAGAAAATCATCGTGTGCGAATTCTGCGGCCGTATCCTCGTTGACCCGGATATGGAGCAGGAAATGGCAAAGAAAAAGAAATAATTTACAGCCACTTTTTCCACTTGAAGATGCCTAATACCGCAAGGGTAAAGAGAGCCATCAGCAAGAGGGAGAACAAATAACCGTGTTGCCAGTGTAGTTCGGGCATGAAGTCAAAATTCATACCGTACATACTGGCAACTAATGTTGGTGGGAGGAAGATAACATTCACCACCGTGAAAATCTTGATGATTTTGTTCTGCTCGATATTAACAAGACCCAAGAAAGTATCTTGCAGGTAGTCCAAACGGTCAAAACCAAATCGAGTATAGTCAAATAGTGAATTGATATCCTTAATAATCATCGTCAGTCGCGGTTGCAAATCCTGTGGGAAGAAATCACACTTGAGGAAGTTGCTGATTACGCGCTGTTTATCCATTATATTCTGACGAATGATAGTAACTTTTTCCTGCAAGTCCTTGATTTGGATAAGTACATCCTCATCTACATGGTCAGAGGCGTTGATATCCTTACTTAACTTAGTAATCATATCGGTAGTATCCTCAATGATGTCGGCATCTTTTTCCACGCGCGTTTCCATCAATGCCACCAATACATGATACCCTGTCGGGAACGAACGGGCAGCCACCAGCATCTTTTTTACCGTCTCGCTGAATGACTGCAATTCCACATCGCGAGAGGTGACCAAAATACCATTTTTCAGCACAAAGTTAACCGGCTCCAATTCAAAGTCGTCCTTCAGGAAGTTGGAGTTGGCAACAATAGAGTCATCCGTCTGTATATAACGGCTGGACATCTCAATTTCCTCCATTTCTTCGTCTTCCTGAATATCGATTTTCAGAAACCCTTCCAGTGTATCCTCTGTCTTGTCGGATACATCCAGCAAATCTATCCAAATAATATCCTTTTTGTCCAATTCTTTTAATGCAGAAATGGTCTTGGCGGTTTTAACTTTGTCGTTTTCCTTGTAATATATTCTCAGTTCTGACATGACTTTGCTAATTTAGAATTATGAATTAATGCTTTTTTGAATTAAGAGTGTTAACTCAACAAATTCATCTACACTCAGTTGTTCGGGGCGGCGCGTAAATATATTCTCTTCCAGGATGGGATTTCCTTTTCCTGCCAACTGCTGAAGAGAATTGCGCATTTGCTTTCGTCGCTGGTTAAAGGCAGTTTTAACGACTGTCTTAAAATACTTCTCATCACAGCCAAGTGTTGTTCTGTTATTCCTTGTCATACGAATAACAGCCGATTTGACCTTTGGAGGAGGAGCAAACACATATTCAGGAACTGTTTCTAAATATTCTATATCATACCATGCCTGCAACAGCACGGACAATATGCCGTAAGATTTGTTTCCGGGACCACTTGCCAATCGCTCGGCGACTTCTTTTTGTATCATTCCCGAGCAAACAGGTATTCGGTCCTTAAAATCAAGTACTTTGAAAAATATCTGCGAAGATATATTATACGGATAATTGCCAATTACACAAAAATCTCCCTCAGGATATAAAACATTCAAATCCAATTTCAGGAAATCGCCCTCTATCAGATGTAATTCCGGATAATATTCTTTCAGATAACGAACGGACTCACTATCCAATTCAATGGCAGTGAGATCTATATTTGCATTTTGTAAAAGGAATTGAGTCAAAACACCCATGCCGGGTCCTATTTCGAGAACACGACCGGATGAAATTGTTTCAGCAATTCGACGGGCAACGCCCAAATCTTTCAAGAAGTGCTGACCCAATGATTTCTTGGCTCGTACTTGCTGCATTATTCGGGTGATAGTCGTCCATTAGTAAGTTAAAAATTAAATTTTAGTGTTCAAAAATTGCTTATCTCAGATATATTTTGTATCTTTGCACGCAATTTCGACTGCAAAATTACATAAAAAAAACAAATTAAACAAACAAAAATGCAAAAAATCGCGCAATTTATCATAAAAATAGTGGATTTTTGCTATAAACCATTCCAAAAATTGCTTCCGTTGCAAATTTTCCGTTACGGATTCTGCGGAGGAGGAAATATGGTTTTAGACTGGGTATTGTACTTTTTTATATACAATTTTGTCATTGGACACGACCTTATATATATATATACGCCAATTCAAAGTTTGTGTCTCACTCCCCATATTGCCAGCTTGTGTATTGTCTTTCCTATCACGCTGTTGACCGGCTTTTGGCTGAATAAATATGTTACTTTTACGCATTCCACTTTAGCGAGTCAAAAGCAACTTTTCAGATATGTTTTGATAGTTATCGTTAATCTTGCCATCAATTACTTTGGATTAAAACTGTGTGTGGAATGTTTCGGCTGGTATCCTACACCCAGTAAAATGCTGATAACCGTATTTACCGTTCTAATCAGTTTTTTAGGGCAGAAATATTTCAGTTTCAGGGAGTAACGGCAATTATTGACAAAGTTTTCAACAACGCAGGTTTGTATATGTTGAAAATGTTAATAACTGACACTTGTAAAAGTTTTAAAAAAGATATTAACATTCGACTCAGTAAAATAAGTTTTTATAAATAAATTACTTATAAAATTTATATACACTTTCAACACCATAATATAAACAATAGTTTTTTTAATCTACTATTTTTTTATTATATCTTCTACGATTGCTTTTATTCTTGGTGCCAAATTAGATATTTTAAAGTGCATCTTTAGGGATAGAAAATACAGTTACACCAATTTATGAAACGATTATTTGTAATATTGATCACCATTGCTGCCGTTGGATATGCCGGAGCAGAGAATGTTCCGTTTACCAAAGCGACAGATTTATATTATGGTACTGCGTATTCGTCGCAATATAATCACCAGTTATGGTTCACGACTGATGGTTTGACCTATGATGCCAAAACATCACAAATAGAAGGAACAGATGGCATGGTGATGCGGTTGGATTTGATGTGCCCGTCTGCTACAAATATTGCCGGAACATATGAGATTGTTGGTCCTAATTACGCTGACGCACCATATAAAATGAATAAGAAATACACCTATTGGACTTATTTTGAAAATGGCGGTTTTTTAGATCAGAAACTCACCAAGGGAACTTGTACGATCGTGTGTACATCCAAGAACACTTATACGATTACATACGATGTGCAGGAAATAGATAATGGTCCTACTCACCAAGGAACAATCACCAATATTCCGATTACAGCTATTACGGAGAACGGCGGTGCTTATACATTGCGTCCCACTTGCACCAATGATTTAACCGATTTGGATGAACTGCTGCCAACCACAGATGTCTTACCTTGTGTCCGGAAATGGATTAAGGGTAATCATTTATTTATCCGTCTAAGTAACGGGAAAATCTTTACAACGATGGGGCAAACCGTAAGATGACAAGGCAATACCTCTACCAAATTACCGGACGGAGTGAAGTCAAATAGGTAAAATTGAGGTAAAAATAACAAAAAGTTACAATAATATTTGCATATTCTAAATTTTTGTAGTACCTTTGCACTTGATTTTATGCCGCGGTGGTGGAATCGGTAGACACGAAGGACTTAAAATCCTTTGGCCAGTGATGGCTGTGCGGGTTCAAGTCCCGCCCGCGGTACCAAAATAAAAAATAAAAAGAGGGCGCACCTCTTTTTATTGTATATGGAAATAATGTTAGAAAATCTGTTCCCCATATTGACGCAACAAATACACGGCAAAAAACTTGTGTATTTGGACAATGCTGCCACTACGCAAAAACCTGTGGCAGTTATTGAGGCATTGAATAATGCATATACATCATGGAATGCCAATGTACACCGTGGGGTGCATTATTTGAGTCAGGTAGCAACCCGACATCATGAAGAAGCACGGCAGAAAGTGGCGGATTTCTTGGGTGCTAAATCTTCCGACGAAATAATTTTTACAAAAGGAACAACCGACAGTATCAATATGCTGGCATTTTCCTTTGGAGAGCGGTTTGTTCACGAAGGAGACGAAATAATAGTATCTTATTTGGAGCACCACTCCAATATAGTGCCGTGGCAAATGCTCTGTGAGCGCAAAAAAGCCATTTTAAGGGTCATTCCTCTGCGGGACGACTTGTCTGTCGATATAGAGGCATTTGAGTCGTTATTAAGCACCAAAACGCGTTTAATCAGTATTGCACATGTGAGCAATGTGTTGGGTATAATCAATCCTATCAGACAGATTATTCAAATTGCTCATCGGCATAATGTTCCCGTCAGTATAGATGCGGCGCAGTCTGTGCCGCATATTCCGGTGAATGTGCAGGAGTTGGATTGTGACTTTTTGAGTTTTTCTGCCCATAAGATGTATGGTCCTACAGGAATAGGAGTTTTATACGGCAAGCAGGAATTATTAAATCAAATGGTGCCATATCAGGGTGGTGGAGAAATGATTAATCATGTCCGTTTTGAGCAAACTACTTATAATACGCTGCCATACAAGTTTGAAGCAGGTACGCCTGATTTTGTTGGTTCATACGGATTGGCAGCGGCAATAGATTTTATCAATCAGACGGGAAGGGACAAGATTGCCCGGTACGAAGAGGAATTGACCACTTATATGGAACAACAATTGGCTGCCATAGACGATGTTGTCGTTTACGCTGCCGGTCAGCCCAAAGCAGGAGCTGTTTCGTTTAATGTAGGTAATATACATCCGTTTGATATAGGTACATTGTTGGACCAGCAGGGAATAGCCGTCCGAACGGGGCATCATTGTGCAGAGCCGTTGATTGATTATCTACATATTCCCGGCACTGTTCGCGCCTCAGTGGCGGTGTATAACAACAAATCGGATATAGATTTATTTATAAGTGCATTAAAAAAATCCATCTCAATGCTTTCGTGAGATGGATTTATTTTATATTCTGATAAAAGAAGTTGAATAGTAGCATCACAAGGACTATTATCCATAAAATAGATATTGAGCGGTTATGAAGATGATGTTGCTTAATGAATAGATAAATAGTCCATAAGGTAGCTATACATAGTGGAAATAGTGGAGGAAAAGCGGTAACACATCCCGGTATATCTCCGTTAAAGAGTGCTATAATTGATCGTTGACACCCGCACATGGGGCAACTGATGCCAAACACAGAACGGAAAAAACAAGGGAAATGCAACCACTTTTCCACAATACTTAAAACAGGTCAAAGAGTTCGAATAACGAGAAGCTTGCTGCGCCAATGATGGCAACAAAGATAACATAGTACAGAATATACAATGCACCGAAAACGATACCTAAAATAGAGGTAACTTTTCCGGCTTTCAGCATGCCATATCCTTCATAAATACCGGGTTGTGCCTCATAGGCAGCAATACCCTTTTTTGCAAGTACTACACCGACAATACCACAAACGAAGCCGACAAAAAGGCAACCGAATAGTAGTGAGCAAACTCCCAGCACCAATGATGCAACTGCATAAGGTGCGTTTTGATTTTTAATTTCTGACATAATGTTTTAATTTTAAGATTATTTAATATTAAACTGATTATCATTAGATTAGAAGATATCGTCTAAAGCACTTGTAGCGGCATTTAATGCTTTTTCGTATGCGTCAACGGCATCATCTAAAGCATCTTCATAGTCATCATATATGCTGCTGTTTGAAGATTTGGAAGGAGCACTTACATGTATCTCATCAAGTTCCAATTTAGAAATGGAGATATTAGCCACTTTGTCGTAGATTGCTTTTTGTGCGTTGTAACTCTTATCGCCCAATGAAGACCATCTGTCTTGTGCCAAGATATCTTCTTCAGTACCTTCCGGAGAGGTCAGGATACTTTTGATAGCATCATAATTGATAGAGAATTCTTTGTCTAACTCATTACCGTTGGCATCTAACAAAGTAACTTCAAAGTTACCCATGCTCGGTTCAAAATACGAGTAATCACTCTTGGGAGCCACTTTGGGTTCGCGTCCGGGAACATCTTCCCAGTCTTGGTTGCTTTCCATAGAGAAACGCACGCGAACATCCCACTTGCAGTCCTCTTCGTCGGTACAAACCAACATAATCTTCACCGAGTCGGAAGATATACTTAATAATGACTTGTGTTGACCGGACAGGCGCACATCGTCTGCCGAAATCATTTTAGTTTCTTCTTCGTGCTTAGCACAGGAAGCACAAAAAATCATTGTGCCCAGCAGGGCGACTAAAATAGGTAATTTTTTCATAATAGTTTGTTTTTAGTGAGTTATTAATAAATCATAACACCTTTTTTGGTGTATTATAAAATATCTTCTGTAATGTCGTAATAGCGTTCTTCCTGCTCGTTGGTTAGTTCCAACTTGTCTAATTTTTCCGCCAGTTTGATGGCTTTTTCATACTTGTGATTCTTTACTGCTTTTTCGTAGCGATTCAAGAGACTGTCTGCATTGTTACACGATGTCAGCATGAAACTTGCTGCGAGAACCATGATTAATAAATGTCCTTTTTTCATATTATTTTGTATTATAAGGTTTGCCTACTCTTTACTGGATTTTCGGCTTCCTCCGTGTTGATTTAATCATTTTCGACTGCAAAGGTACAACTTTTTTTTGATATATGTTTGGTCCTTTTTGGTCCTTTTCGTCGGAGCAAACTAAAGGGTACATCTGCTGTCTATCGTTGGTTTACAACATAACATCAACATAACATCACAATACCGTTTAGGTGTTCTTCACATACGCTCCCGAATATATGTTTATGTGTCTCTGTATGAAAAAATGCATATTTTTTGCCTAAAATATTTGCGTATTCCAAATATTTATTGTACATTTGCAGTCGAATTCGTGAAAAATTACTCATTACAAATATACGAATTCGTGAAATATTATAGAAATTAAACCTTAGAAATCGTGAAATATTTTACTTTATGAGACGCAAGATATACAACAAATTACTTGATTGGAAGCGAGATAGCAACGGACGCTCAGCCATTATGATAGAGGGTGCCCGTCGTATTGGTAAAAGCTATATTGTAGAAGAATTTGCCAAAAACGAATACGAATCGTACATTCTGGTGGACTTTAACCACATCAGCCAAGACGAGTTAGACCTATTTGAGCACTACCTTAGCAATACGGAAGAGTTTCTGCGTATGTTGCAGTTGCACCATGGTGTCCAACTGGTAGAACATAAGTCCTGTATCATCTTTGATGAGGTGCAACAATATCCCAAAGCACGCGCTGCAATCAAATATTTGGTATCAGACGGTCGTTACGACTATATTGAAACCGGTTCACTTATTCGCATCAAGAAAAATGTAAAAGGAATCGTGATTCCCAGCGAGGAGACCTCATTAAAGATGTTTCCGATGGACTTTGAAGAATTTCTGTGGGCGATTGGGGATGAGATGACTATGCCTTACATTGAGGAATGTTATAATGCAGAAAAGCCATTGGGACCTATTCATCGCAAGACGATGGAAAAATGGCGGCTCTATATGGTAATAGGCGGTATGCCTCAGGTAGTGCGGTCATGGGTTGAAACCGGAGATTTCCGCAAAGCAGAAGCAGAAAAACGAACCATTCTCAATCTCTACGAAAACGATATTCACCAATATGCCACAGGGGCAGAAGCTAAGGCGGTAGCCATATTCGAAGACCTGCCCGGTCAATTGCAACGGCACGACCGTTACTTCCAGATGTCCGATTTGGGACCCAACGCTCGGTATATCAACTACGAGAGTGCTTTCTTTTGGCTGCGTGATTCCGCTATCGTCAATATCTGTTGGAATACCACCGAACCCAGTGTGGGATTGAAACTCAACACCGACAGAACTCGCCTGAAATGCTACATGGGTGATACCGGGTTATTTATAAGTATGGCTTTTGACGAGAATGGAGAGGTTCCTACTGCTATCTACGAAAAGATTCTGCTGGGTAAACTCGAGGCAAATTTGGGTATGGTCGTAGAGAATATGGTCGCCCAAATGCTGAAAGCTAAAGATCGACGACTATATTTCTACACGGTATCGGAGACGGAAGATAAGGAGGATCGGATGGAGATAGATTTTCTGATTGCCAAAAGCAAGATTACTTCTCGCCACAATATTTGTCCAATAGAGGTTAAATCCGGCAGGCAGAAATTTACCACCGCTTCGCTCAAAAAGTTCAATACAAAGTACCATGAACAACTTCATACATCGCTTGTGTTGTATGACGGTGATGTTCAGAAAAAGGACGGATTTACATATCTTCCTCTCTATATGACCCCTTTGTTATAGTCTCTTTACCTGCAAATAGTCAAAAAACAATACAAGGGCACCGTTGAGTGTCCTTGTATTTTGTAATGTGTGTTGAATATTCAATAGTGTAATTGTAGGTAAAAACGGTAAAAAAAATAGCATTTTTGCCTAAAAAATTTGCGTATTCCAAATATTTATTGTACTTTTGCAGTCGAAATGAATTCATAATGCAATCTTAATACATTCAATATTATGGCACAAGCAACAATGACAGTCCGTACGGACGCCGCTTTAAAAGCTACATTTAATAGTTTATGTGAGCAATTTGGTATGAGCGCCAATACCGCTATTAACATCTTCATGCGTGCGGTGGCAGAAACTCGCAGTATTCCTTTTGTAATAGGCAAAAGGGGAGATACAGAGGACGAACACCTTCTAAAACTAATGGAAGAGAATCGACAATATCGTATAAAGAATAGTCTTCCAGAGTTATACCTTGATGAAATCAATGCAGAAATCGGGGCATATCGTGCAGAGCATACAGCAAAAAATAAAACGCAAGCATTATGATATACGCTGTTATTGACACTAAGTAAAGATAATGCCTATCTTGTAACAGGCAATCAAAAGCATTTTCCCAAGACTCCCATAGTGGTCACACCTGCAGAGATGTTAGAGATTCTAGCAAAGGAAAGTTAGTTTTTACCTACAATATACTAAAAACAATACAAGGGCACCTATTGAGTGTCCTCGTATTTTGTAATATGTGTTGAATATTCAATAGTGTAATTGTAGGTAAAAAGGGATAAATTCATACTTTTTTCTCAATATATTTGCATATTCCAAATTTTTGTTGTACTTTTGCACTCGGAAACACAATATTGTGTGACACATGTCTATGTGATACAATAGTGTGTCGTTGCTAATGTTAACAAAATGAGTGTGTTATGGATAAACCTTTTGTGT
>JAKSNK010000006.1 GCA_024399835.1 Paludibacteraceae bacterium | reverse complement strand
TGAACATTGCCACCAACATGGAAACCATCCATCTTGTACATGTCAATTTCTTCTTTTAAAATTTCTTCGGGAACATCCTCTTCAACGGCGCGTATACTTCCGTGATCATAACCGAATTCCAAACCGAAGTGAGGAGTAACAGCAGACATGCTCATAGCAATAGCTGCTGCAAAAATTGTCATAAATACTTTTTTCATAAATGTTTTGTTTTTAGTTGTTAATAATGTTATTTATTAGTCATCAACATGACTTTGTTTACATTTCCCAGTGTTCCAAAGTGTCTAACAGTTGGTCAAAAGTTGTCACTTTGGCTTGACTGCGCACTTCGTTGATTTGCCGATTGACGGCATCGTTGTAGGTCTCTTCCTCGACATCGCGAATGACACCAAGTGCAATAGGGAGCTGGTGAATCGGTGAATCGGTGAGTTGAGAGTTGACATCGGTGATACGCTCTTGACCCATAAGGGCAAGCATACGGTGGAGTGTGGAATCCTGCGTATGTGCATCATGCACCAAGACTTCCGGGTCGTCCGCCGTAGTAACAACCAAATGCGGAATGACGGTGGAATAGTCCAATTTGAGACCTTTGTCACGGTTGGCACCAAAAATCATCTTTTTGCCATGGTGCAGTATGATAGTGCGCTCGGCACGCGTTTCACGGTCTGCAATCCAACTGTGTGTCCCGTTGTTGAAAATAACACAATTGACGAGGCACTCAATGACCGAAGCCCCCTTGTGCAGGTTGGCTTGCACCATGCAGTCCACCGTGGTGGGCATATCTACATCCAATGTACGCGCGAAGAAAGTGCCGCGTGCCCCCAATACGAGTTCGGCAGGAATGAACGGACGCTCCACCGTGCCGAACGGCGAGGACTTGCTGACAAATCCCTTGGGCGAAGTGGGGGAGTACTGCCCCTTGGTCAGTCCATAAATACGATTGTTGAACAAACAGATATTCAAATCCACATTCCTTCGAATCTCATGAATGAAGTGGTTTCCGCCGATGGCGAGGCAGTCTCCGTCGCCCGACATCTGCCAAACGGTCAGTTCGGGGTGAGAAGTCTTGACACCGGTAGCAATCGCACCACCACGTCCATGAATGGTGTTAAAACCGTAAGTATTGAGATAGTGGGGCATACGGCTGGAACAACCGATGCCGGAAATAACTACCGTTTGGTGGGTAGGAATGCCGATTTGCGCCATTGCCTTGGTCAGAGATGCCAAAATAGCATGGTCTCCGCAACCCGGGCAGAAACGAACATATTGATCACTCTTATATTGTGCAGCATCCATGATTAGTTGATAGTTGACAGTTGATAGTTCAATTGATGTTTTTAACTGCAATACAAATGCGTTCAACAGCGAAAGGTTGTCCCATAATCTCGTTGTACTGCAAGAAATTGACTCCGGATACTTTGCTGCGGAGCAGAGTGGCAAACTGACCGTTGTTGAGTTCACACACCACCACTTTGCGATACCGGCTAATCACTTCTGCCGTATTCTTGGGCAACGGGTTGATATAGTTAAAGTGCGCAAGGGCGCAATGGAGCGCGTTGGCAGCAGCATGCAAGTGCCCTTCGGTAGAACCCCAACCAATCAATAAAGTGTCGGAGTCGATATTCCCCTGTACCTGCAAGTCGGGAATACGGTTTACTATCTGGTCTATCTTCGCCTGGCGTGCCAAGACCATTTTCTCGTGATTCTCGGGGTTGGTAGAGATGGTACCCGTGACGGCATCGCGCTCCAAACCGATATTGCGGTGCTCAAAGCCCTCCATACCGGGAATAGCCCAATAGCGCACGGAGTGCTCATCGCGGGCAGATACACTATAGTGCCCCTTCAAGTCCTGCGGCACACCTTGCGGATGAATATCAGGCAGGTCTGCCAAGTGCGGCATCCGCCATAGCCCTGTGCCGTTTGCCAAATAGGTGTCGGTCATCAGAATGACAGGTGTCATATTCTCAAGCGCA
Source organism: Paludibacteraceae bacterium (assembly GCA_024399835.1). Classification (GTDB taxonomy): domain Bacteria; phylum Bacteroidota; class Bacteroidia; order Bacteroidales; family Paludibacteraceae; genus Colicola. The sequence continues at coordinate 87,366 of JAKSNK010000006.1, read as the reverse complement.
ATGCGGCATGCCTCGTAGGCAAAGTGGAAACAGTTGGCAGAGGTAGAAGCAGCAATCACGACGGCAGGGCATTCGCCGTTTCTTCCGTAAACGGCTTGCAACAAGTCCGTTTGCTCGGTCTTGGTGGGCAATCCTGTACTGGGTCCGCCACGCTGCACATCGATTACGACCAACGGCAATTCTGCCATTACAGCCAACCCGACGGCTTCCGATTTGAGCGACAATCCCGGTCCTGAAGTGCTGGTACATGCGAGGTCTCCAGCAAATGAAGCACCAATGGCTGTGCAGACTCCTGCTATCTCGTCTTCTGCCTGAACGACCATCACATTCATATCTTTGCGCCCCGCCAACTCGTGCATGATATCCGTAGCAGGCGTAATGGGGTAGGAACCCAAGAAGAGGCGTTTGCCGCATTTGTGCGCAGCAGCAATCAGTCCCAATGCCGTGGCTTTATTGCCGGCAATGGAGGTATAAGTGCCATGCTCCAAATGGTCAGCCACCTCAACCTGTATGGTGTGAATATTGAGAGCCGTGTTGTTGCCATAATTGAAACCGTCTGTCAATACTTTGACATTGGGTGCAATCAACGCAGGTTTTTTAGCGAACTTGCTTTCAAGAAAATGAACTGCCTTGTCAATAGGACGACTGAATAACCAGCAAACAACCCCTAAGGCGAACATGTTGCGCGACTTGAGGACGGACTTGTTGTCCAATCCGCTATCCTTGAGCGACTCTTTGGTGAGCATGGTCAGAGGAACGGGAACGATTTGCACCGTCTCAGGAATATTGAGTTCGGTAAAAGGATTGTCGGTCTTATAGAGGGCTTTCTGTAAATCAGCAGGTGTGAAAGTGTCCGTATCAACGATGATAACGGCATGTTCGTGGAAAAGTTTGTTTTGAACGCAGACCTTGAGTGCTGCAGCATTCATCGCCACGATGACATCTGCTTTATCGCCGGGGGTGTAAACGCCCTGTCCTAAATTGATCTGGAACCCGGATACGCCTCCTAAGGTGCCTTGCGGGGCGCGAATCTCTGCAGGGAAGTCGGGTAGCGTGGATATTTCGTTGCCTAAAATGGCGCTCAACGATGAAAACAAGTTGCCTGTCAGCTGCATACCATCGCCCGAATCCCCACAAAATCGAATAACTACATTTTGCTTTTGCATAATGCTAACATCAAATCGAGCACAAAATTACTAAAAAATTTTGACATTTCAAAATATTTTTGTACCTTTGCAGTCAAATTAATCAATTTTTGGTATGAAAAAGATTTTTTTACTCGTATTGGTAGCCGTTTTGGCAGGCACAATGACCTTCGTTTCCTGTAAAAAAGACAAAGACGAAGAAGAAGTTCAACTCAGTTTGGTAGGTACTGAATGGGAGGGCTCGTTTAAGAAATCCATTATTACCGTTTCGATTACGGCTACATTTCAAGATTCGGAGCATGTGAGATTGGAAGCAGTCGGTTATGTAAGAGGTATTGCAACCGGTATCTATACACAAAAGGGCAATCAAGTGACCATCACCCTGACGGATGTTGATAATACATTATTAGCCATGGATGTGCCGGTGGATACTCCTATCGTATGCGAATTGGACGATGCCTGGAAAGAAATCAGCGTGCCCGAATACGATTTGACCTTCAGTAGAAAATAAGTCCGCAGGTTCGCATGAAAAATATTCGTAACTTTTGCATTATCGCCCATATAGACCACGGTAAGTCCACATTGGCTGACCGTATGCTGGAGATTACCCAAACAGTAGATCAAAAGCAGATGGAGAACCAAGTCCTGGACGATATGGACTTGGAAAAAGAGCGTGGCATCACTATCAAGAGCCATGCCATCCAAATGAACTACAAAGGTTACACGCTGAATCTGATAGACACTCCGGGTCATGTAGATTTTTCGTATGAAGTGAGCCGCAGTATAGCCGCCTGCGAGGGTGCGTTGCTGGTGGTAGATGCCAGTCAAGGGGTACAGGCACAGACAATAACGAACCTCTATATGGCATTGGATCATGACTTGGAGATTATCCCGGTAATGAACAAGTGCGATATGGAAAGCGCCATGCCGGATGTGGTGGAGGACGAAATAATTGACCTGTTGGGTTGCAAACGCGAAGAAATCTTGCGTTGTTCCGCCAAGACGGGTGAAGGCGTAGAGAATATATTGGATGCAATCATAGAGCGTATTCCTGCACCGGAGGGTGACCCCAATGCTCCTCTGCAGTGCCTGGTGTTTGACTCTGTTTTCAATTCATTTAGAGGTATTATTGCCTATTTTAAGGTTGTAAACGGTACATTGCGCGCAGGCGAGCGTGTGCGATTTTTCAACACAGGTAAAGAATATGATGCCGACGAGATAGGCGTATTGAAGATGGATATGCTGCCGACTAAAGAACTGTCTGCAGGAACGGTGGGGTATATTATTTCCGGCATTAAGACATCGACGGAAGTCAAAGTGGGTGACACCATTACGCATGTCAGTCGTCCGTGCGAAAAAGCGATAGACGGTTTCCAAGAAGCAAAGCCGATGGTGTTTGCCGGTGTTTATCCGATTGAGGCGGAAGATTATGAAGATTTGCGTGCTTCGTTGGAGAAACTGCAATTAAATGACTCGTCGTTGAGTTTCGCACCCGAGTCGTCGGTTGCGCTGGGATTCGGTTTCCGCTGCGGCTTTTTAGGATTGTTGCACATGGAAATAGTGCAAGAGCGCTTGGACAGAGAATTTGATATGGATGTGATTACGACCGTCCCGAATGTGTCGTATAATGTCTATCAGAAAGACGGGACAATGAAGGAAGTTCACAATCCCGCAGGTATGCCCGATTTGACCGAGATAGACCATATAGAGGAACCATATATTCGTGCCAGCATTATTACAACCAGTAATTTCATCGGTCCGATAATGACATTATGTTTGGACAAACGGGGCGAATTGGTCAAACAGGAGTTTATCTCCGGTGACCGGCTGGAGATACTGTTTGATATGCCATTGGGCGAAATAGTGATAGATTTCTACGACAAACTCAAATCTATCAGCAAAGGGTATGCCAGCTTTGACTGGTATATGAATGGCTTCAGACCAAGCAATTTGGTTAAATTGGATATATTGCTGAACGGAGAACAGGTGGATGCCTTATCGACCCTGACCCACAGAGATAATGCCTTGGATTTCGGACGGCGAATGTGCGAAAAACTGAAAGAGTTGCTGCCACGACAACAGTTTGATATCGCCATTCAAGCCGCTATAGGTGCAAAGATTATTGCCCGTGAGACAGTTAAGCAGGTTCGTAAGGATGTGCTGGCGAAATGTTATGGCGGCGATGTGAGCCGCAAACGCAAACTGCTGGAGAAACAGAAACGCGGTAAAAAACGCATGAAACAGATAGGCAATGTGGAAGTGCCGCAAAAGGCGTTCCTCGCTGTGCTGAAACTGGATTAGAATACTAGATAACTAGGATACTAGAAAAATAGATAAATAACAACTAATTATTAACCCTTATGGAACAATTTATGATGCCTGCATGGGCGATGATTCCTTTTGGAATTATGCTGCTTGCGATTGCCATTGGTCCCATTATCGCTCCTGAGAAGTGGGAAAGCAATCTGAACAAGTTGATTGTATCTGCCGTTTTGGGTGTACCTGTTGCTATCTACATGATTTGCATGGGATTAGGGCACTCGTTGGTGGACACGATTTTCTTTGATTATGTGCCATTTATTATTTTGCTGTTGGCACTATTCGTTATTACCGGCGGTATTCACCTGAGCGGTGATATCAAAGCCAAACCGATTGTGAACACTCTGTTCCTCGCCATCGGTTTCTTTTTGGCTTCGCTGATGGGTACAACGGGTGCAGCGATGTTGCTTATTCGTCCTGTACTTGCCACCAATCAACAACGCCAGTACAAGATGCACACCGTGCTGTTCTTTATTGCCTTAGTCGCTAACTGTGGCGGACTGATGACTCCTCTGGGAGACCCACCATTGTTTATGTTGTTCCTGCGTGGCGCTGAGTTTACATGGTTTGCCAGTATGTGGGCACCATGGTTGTTCACCGGTGCAGTGCTGCTGATTATGTATTTCTTGGCAGACACCTACTATTATAAGAAAGAAGACTGGACAGCATTGTCTGCTGATGCTCGCGAGGCACAACCTTTGCGCTTGAGCGGAAATATCAACTTCCTTTGGTTGGTAGGTGTTGTGGCATCTGTAGCATTCCTTAATGCCGGTACTATTCCTGCCATGGGTGAAGAAGATGCTCCCCTGTATATCAAATACTTGCGCGAGATAGCAATGCTTGTGTTTATGGGATTGTCCCTGCTCACCACACCTCGCAAAGTTCGCTATGATGACAATAAATACACTTGGGCACCCATTTTGGAGGTTGCTGCATTGTTTATCGGAATTTTCACGACGATGGCTCCTGCGTTAATCTTCTTGAAGCAAAACGCTGCCAGCTTAGGTTTGACACATATTTGGCAATACTACTACTCTACCGGTCTGCTGTCCTCCTTCTTGGACAACACGCCTACTGCAGTGGCATTCCATTCGATGGCAACGGGGTTAGATCCTCAAACAATGGCTACTATGGCAGGTTGTGCTGTTGAGGAAATAGGTAGTCACATGGTAGCAGGTATTCCTGAATTATTGCTCAAAGCCATTTGTATCGCTGCTGTATTCTTTGGCAGTATGACATATATCGGCAATGGACCTAACTTTATGGTAAAAGCCATTGCGGAGGAGAATAAAATTGAAATGCCGTCTTTCTTCGGTTATATGATTAAGTTCTCACTGATCGTACTATTGCCGGTATATATTTTGGTTCAATTGATTTTCCTATAAATGACTATTGTAGATACTATCATTTCGTGGTATTCGGCGCATATGAACTATGCGTCGATTACTGCGTTGATGACGGTTGAATCGTCTTTTATTCCCTTCCCGAGTGAAGTGGTGATTCCTCCAGCCGCTTTTGTAGCAGGCAACCCTGACAGCGTGTTGTGCGTTACGGGTAATTATATGGTGGATGTGCTGTTTATTGTCATGTTTGGCACATTAGGCGCCATGTTAGGTGCAATCATCAACTACTATCTGTCGGTATGGTTGGGAAGACCGATCATTTATAAATTTGCCGATTCCAAGTTAGGTCACATGTGTCTGCTTTCCGGCGAGAAGATCCAACAAGCGGAGACATATTTTTGCAACCATGGCAATATGTCCACTTTTATAGGTCGTTTTATACCCGGTATTCGTCAGTTGATATCCATTCCTGCAGGTTTGGCCCGCATGAAAATGGGACCGTTTCTGCTTTACACTTTTCTTGGTGCTTTTATATGGAATACTGTATTGGCATTGTTGGGGTATCTGGCAGCCGGTCAAATGGACCTAATAAAACAATATAGCCACGAACTAAGCGTGGCCATATTGATACTGCTTGGAGCAGTAATTGTATTCTTTATCGTTAAAAAGGTTATTGCTTCAAAAAGGCAATGACCTTTTTTCTATCTTTTATACCTATTCCCAATATACAACCAATTATCCACCCGATTAGTATGGCGATAATGAGGCATTTGAGTCGACCATTGACGGGTCTGCCGAGGGCTACGAAATGGTTGATGAGAACAACCGGTGCCTCACGATAGGTGTAAGTCTGCTCATGACTTTGGCGTGCGGCAAAGAATTCGTCAATCTCGTCCAAGAACAAGGTAATGCGCCGGTCACCTACCACTAAAGCAGAATTCCAACGATCAATGCTCACATTCTTGGTGGCATCTTGTCCCTTTTGGTCGAAATAGAAAGCAGAGGTCAAACTGTCTAATTTTTCCATCTGCTCGATGTCAAACTGGTGTCTGCGTTCTACGGAAACGGAAGCCGTCTCATATGCTTTTTGGAACTGCTCGTTGCTGTTGAAATAAGCCAAAATGTGTTGTTCTATTTCGGGCAGTGCTTCGATGTCTTTGGTTCTAAACTGCAAGGCAATCATATTCGGCATGCGTACATTGATGGTGTCTTGCGGTTTGCTCTTGTGCTTGTAATCAACAAAATCTGCCATTCCGTCATCCTTGCTGTCAATGACATAGAATGTCTTGAAGTGTGATAGACGACAAGCGGTGAGTGCATCCAAATTGAGGAGTTGCGCACGATTTTGAACCGTACAACCATCAATAGTGTGATTCAATGCCTGAAAATAATCCGTGACGGCGCCTGTGGTGGGACCATTTAGAACAGCGATGGCATTTACTTTGTAGATGCGATTGTCTTTGCGCGAATAATGGGCACCGGCAATGATAAAAAGGATAATGATAGGGAAAACCACCCACCATTGTTGAAAGGTAATTTGCATCATCTTTCCCAATAGACACCAGCATTTTTTAACTGCATGTATAATGCCGTGGCAACCGGATTTGAGTAAATCAAATAAATTGGTTTCTTTTTCCATATTGTGATAGATTAGTAATGTTTATCGTCTTTGGCGCATCCAACCAAAACGGCGTTGGTCGGCTGTATTATTCTTTTTTGTGTCATTATTATCATCCCCGATAGAAATAATAATATCGTCGTTGGCAGTAGCCACTGCTTGTTCCTCTTTTTTTGGCGTTGTAACGGGTCCTTGCTCTACTTTGAGGTCAATCTGTTGGGGTATTTCGTCTTCCTTATTTGTCTGCTGTAAGTCGTTGTAATGGGCATTGATAGCTTCTTCAATAGACGGTTTGCCCTCCGTTTCGTGCAGGGAAGGTATGTCGCTGACTTCGTAGCCGGTAGCAATCAAAGTGACGCGTAATGTGTCGCCTAAACTATTGTTGAGGGTTATGCCCCATTGTACTTCGACTTCGTCTCCCACTTCGTTGACAAACTTCAAAATATCGTCGGTGTCCTTCATGTTAAGTGCTTGTTCCTCAGAGCAATAGAACTGCATGAGAATGCGCTTGGCACCATGGATATTGTTGGTGTTAATGAGCGGCGAATGCAAGGCATTATTGATAGCTTCGGAGAAACGATGTTCACCGGAAGCTTCGCCCACATTCATGATGGCTACATGCCCATCTTTTAAGGTGTTATAGACATCGGCAAAGTCGGTGTTGATATATCCCTCAATCGTGATAATTTCTGCGATGGAGCGTGCAGCGTTGGTAACTACTTCGTCAGACTTCTTAAAACCTGTAATTACATTGAGGTCGGGATAGATGATTTTTAGTTTCTCGTTGTTGATGATTAAGATGGCATCAACACTATCTGCCAAAGCAGCTACTCCGGCGAATGCTTTGCGAATCTTAGGTATTCCTTCGTGTGCAAAAGGAATGGTGACAATGCCAACAGTAAGAATGCCCATCTCCTGTGCTACTTGTGCAATAATCGGGCTTGCTCCTGTGCCTGTTCCTCCTCCCATTCCGGCAGCAATAAAGAGCATTTTTGTACCGTCATTGAGAGCTTGCTTGATGGCATCCCGACTTTCTTCAGCGTATTGTCGTGCAGTCTCAGGTCTGCCACCGGCTCCTAACCCTTTGCCCAATTGTAATTTGGCAGGAATAGGGCTGGATGTTAGTGCTTGCTGGTCGGTGTTACATACCAAAAAAGAAACACCGGCGATGTGATTTTGTTCGTACATGTGCGAAACGGCTTTGCAACCGCCGCCGCCAACTCCCATGACTTTGATGAGACAATCTTCCTGAATTTCAATATTTTCCAAGGGAAGTGGTTCGTTGAGGTCCATAATATTAAAAATTTGATTTGTTCATTGAAAAAATTCCAGTATAGAGGTGTTAATGAGATCAATCCTATTGGGGCGTTTGAGGATTTGTCCCGGGTGTGCATCCCGATAATCGCTACATAAGATAAGTCCGCCAATCAAACTGGAATAGCGTGGCGAGCAAAACTCGTCCGGTGTTGCATCGTCCAGTAACTGCCAATGTGCGCCGTACTGAACATCCACGGTGGTTTTGGTACTGATATAATCAATCAATCCCGGTAAGAGACTGCCGCCGCCGGTAATGTATAGTCGTTTAATATGGCCGCTGTATTGATTGAGCACATCCATCAAAGGGGTAATTGTCTCGTCAACGACAGGTCGGATGATAGTGGCAATCTCGGTAAGATTGGTGTTCCACTCTTCGTTGAGTTTGGGTTGTGATAGGTGTACATTGCTGTTTTTCTCAACATACTCCGGTGCAGCCCAGCCGCATTGACACTTCAGTTGCTCTGCTGTTTGTGGGGAGATATGTCCGGCTGCCGCCAAGGCATCTGTTATATCTTGTCCACCTTTGGCAATCACTTTGGTATCTATGTATGTGTTTTGTTTGAAAACAGATAGCGTCGTCGTCTCTGCTCCTAAGTCCAGCACCGCGCACCCCTCGTTCGCCATTTCTTGTTCGCCAAATAGAAAAGCGGATAGTAACGCATCCGGGCGAACAAATGTTTTTTCCAATACGATGATAGCGTGATGAAAACTGGATCGTACTTTTTCTACCAATTCCTGTTTGCCTACGAATGCCGTGTAGTGTCCGGTTATTTTCTTGGCTCTCTGTTGTTCAGTAGGAATGTTGTTTTGCTTCACACCGTCCAATATAAAGTAACTGGGCACCAATTCGAGCACGGTCGCCTGTGGGTTATGCAGAACGATTTTCTGTGTGCAGATATTTTCCAATTGGTCCAATACGGTGTCATTAATAGGTTGCTTGCGAGCCAAATCAATAGAACTCTCGATATCAATTATTTGCATTGTTTCACCACCTAATAATGTGACGGCTGCCGGCAACGCTTCCACCTGGATGCGGTTGGCTAATAACTTGAGTACGAGGTTAATCGTATATCCGATCTCGGTAGTTTGCTCAACTACTCCATGAGAAGTGTATTTTCTTTTGATATGTTGTTCTTCGTACCCTAAAATGTGCAGTTGGTTGGAACTTGTTTTTTCGGCAGCCATAGCTCTAACCGATTGACTTCCCAACTCAATAGCCACTAACGGCAGTGAATCTGCCAATTGTTGATTGTTTCGTTTAGGCATATTATTGTTGCTCTTCTTGTTCTTCTTTCTGTTTACCGATTACTTGCCCTCTATATTGAATATCCACCAAGGCATATTGGTTGATGTTCCACTCTTTGCCTGCTTCGTACCAATGACGCAGTTTGCCCAGTTTGTGCTCAAAGCCGGCTATGGACCCCATAATAATTTCCGCTGCTCCGTTTTTTTGTATCAGTCGTATTTGTTTCCCTTTGTCCACCTCGATGCGTTCCACCTGTTCAACCCAATAGGCATCTTGCATTATCCATTCAACGAGGTTTGCTATCTCTGTGGTGGCAAATCGTTTGTTCAAATCTCCCGATACACAGATAACGGATGCTTGTACACTGGGTCTAACGGGCATTATTTTCCGATCTGTATCGACGAAGTAAGTCTCAGCCGGTGTTACGATGCGCAACAGGGGCATGCGCTGTGTGAGTTCAATGTGTACTTTGCCGGCAGCAGATTTGTAGCACTCAACGGTTCGAACAACAGGATGGGTTGCCACAAGTTGCTCTATCTGTTGTGTGGGAACAGTGTCCATTGTCTTGCCGATAGGATTGATGTGATGCTCATTGAGCAATTGGATGATTTCCGTTGTTGCCATAAATTGGCGTTGGTTGGCATCCAACAGACGAATAGACATGTCTTGGCACACGGGTACATCGGGAATGCGATGGCTAATAACCATGGCAGTTATGACGATTCCTGCAGTCAGTACACCACAAGTGATGATAATGATATGTTTCCAAATTTCTTTCATTGCTGAAAATGTGAACTTATCTCCGGTACTAATCGGTCTATGTCTCCTGCCCCCAATGTTAATATGACCACCGGGCGGTCTGTTTCGTTTACCCGCTTGTCCAAATGGGCTATAAGGTCTTTTTTCTCCACAACTCTGTCTGGTACAGGACTGTCCTGACAAAGCATTTCGCTGTTTACACCCGGAATGGGCAACTCGCGTGCCGAATAGATAGGCAATAATATGAGTTCATCCGCCTGATGCAATACGCGACGGAAATCGTTGGCAAAATCCCGTGTGCGGGTGTAGAGGTGCGGCTGGAAAACGACCATAAAATGCCTATTCGGATAAATCTTCCGAATGGACTGAATGGCGGCATTGAGTTCAGTGGGGTGATGTGCATAGTCGTCAATATAGACGAGTTTGTCTGTTTTAACATGGATATTAAAGCGGCGATAAACACCATTGAAGGACTCTATGCCCTGCTTAATCTCGTCTGCTGTAGCTCCGTTCAGCCATGCCATAGCCATAGCGGCAACACTATTCTCTATATTAACCCAAACAGGCACGCCTAATTGAACCTGCTGAATGCGGATATCCGGTCCGACAAAGTCGAAATATATTTCCCCGTTGCGAACAGTGATATTGTCGGCATAAAAGTCTGCAGGTTCGTTGCCTGAATAAGTATATACTTTGCATGCAGAAGATACATTGTAGCCCTTCTTGACAATGATTGTTTCCTGCACTAATCCTGCATATACATCAAATCCATCGTGGTATGCTTCTGCCGTGCCGTATATGTCAAGGTGATCGGGGTCAATGCCGGTAATGACGGACATAAACGGCTTAAGACGATGAAAACTGCGGTCGTATTCATCCGCTTCAACCACTACAAACGGACTGGCTTTGTCTATCAATAAATTGCTATGGTAGTTGTTGCTGATACCCCCTAAGAAAGCACTTGCTCCCAAGTGGCTGCCGTGCATGATGTGGGCGAGCATGGTACTGGTAGTCGTCTTGCCGTGCGTACCGGCAACGCAGAGGGCTTTGATACCTGACTGCTTGGTAATCTCGCCCAATACCTCCGAGCGCTTGAAAATGGTAAATCCGTGCTCACGGAAATAAGTATAAATCTCCTGCTCTTCGGGTACAGCGGGTGTGCGCACAACCAATGTGTGCTCTTTTGTCAGCTGCTTGTATTTGAAACCAATCTCATCTGCTTGGTTGTCGTAAACAATTTCTATTCCTTCCTCTTCTAACTCCTTGGTCAGCGGGGAAGGAGTGCGGTCATAGCCGCAAACATGATACCCTAATGTCAGGAAATAGCGTGCTAAAGCAGACATGCCTATTCCGCCGATGCCCAGAAAGTAGATAGTGTGTATGTTTTTGTCTTCCAACATTGTCTTTTTATGCAAACTACGAATATTGTGCAAAAATACAAAAAAAAATCTATATTTGCAAATATATTCGTTATTTTTTTTACCTATTTGTTTGCTTTTGTCAATTATTTTAGTTACCTTTGCATCTGCTACGGCAGAATTTGTATTTTTTAATTGAATTTTAATCTATGACAACAGCATTTAATCTTTCCGGTCGTGTGTGTTCCAGTCGGGATATACGCCACCTTGTCGAGTCCGTTGATACGCCTTACACTTTGCTCTATTTGAAACCGGATATCGAGTGGATACATTTCGGAATGGAGCGTATGGAGCAAATCATGCGTGATACGCATGCCGTAATGGCATATAGTGACCGTTTTCATAAAGTGATGGCTGCTGATACTTCGTATTCGGTCAATCAAGCGCCCGTGATTGATTATCAGTCGGGTGCGCTGCGTGACGATTTTGATTTCGGTGCCGTAGTGATGGTTCGCACAGATGCACTTAAGACAGCCGTTCAAAGTATGAACGAGGACTATATGTATGCCGGTTGGTATGATTTACGCTTGCGTTTGAGCGAAAGAGGTGAGCTGGTGCATATCAACGAGTTTCTCTATTACGAAGTAGAGAAAGATACGCGTACCAGTGGAGAAAAATTGTTTGACTATGTCGATCCGCGCAACCGTGCCGTTCAGATTGAAATGGAACAGTGCGTGACTGCCTACCTCAAGCGTATAGGCGGATATTTGTATCCGAAATTTAAGAATGTAGATATTCACGAGGGCGAATTTGAATACGAGGCATCGGTGATTATTCCGTGTAAGAACCGTGTGCGTACTATTGGCGATGCTATTCATAGCGCATTGAGCCAACGGGTAAAAGCGCCATATAAGTATAATGTCATTGTAGTGGACGATAATTCGACCGATGGCACGGTAGAGGTTATTCGCCGGTTGCAAGAGGAGAATAGGCAGAACCGAGTTGCTTGTCCGGATATGCCGGAACTGATATACATAGCGCAAGATACTACCTGGCACGCCATTGGCGGAAACTGGAATGCGGCATTCCATCATTGTAAGTGCGGTAGGTTTGCCATCCAGTTGGATTCTGACGATATGTATTACGATGAGACCACCGTGCAGCAGTTTATTGAGGCATTTCATGCGCAGAATTGCGCCATGGTAGTTGGAACTTATCAGTTGACGGACTTCAACGGCAATCCGTTGCCTCCCGGGGTGATTGACCATAAAGAGTGGACGGAAGATAACGGTAGGAACAATGCCCTGCGTATCAATGGTTTAGGAGCACCTCGTGCATTCTGGACACCGCTATTGCGTGAAATGAATTTCCCTACGACCAAATATGGTGAAGACTATGCGGTGGGTTTGCGTGTATGTCGCGAGTACCGTATCGGGCGCATTTACAATGTATTGTATAATTGCCGCCGTTGGGACGATAATTCGGATGCCAACTGTGATGTTGAGGCAATGAACCGCAATAACCTGTACAAAGACCGCATCCGTACATGGGAACTGCAGGCGCGTATCGCCATGAATGCCACGGCGCAATAACTGGTCGGTATGCAAGTCAGAGTCGGCATATTGACAGCCCCGCATATTGATTTTGAGTGTTATGAACATACTTTTCTATTAAGGCATGTTCGTATCGGAATCGGTTTTCACTGGGATAGTTATGAAGACCAGGAGTTTGCCGGCGAATTGGAGATTATTCGTCATGCAGACGGAACGGAAACGGCGGTTAATACCATTGATATTGAGGATTATTTATGTTCGGTCATTTCGTCTGAGATGTCTGCAGACAGTCCGATGGAGTTGCTGAAGGCGCATGCAGTCATTTCCCGCAGTTGGCTGATGCGTGCCATTGGTCATACCGGGCATACGGAGTTTGATGTCTGTGCAGATGACCATTGCCAGCGCTATGAGGGGCTGCGGCGAATGAATAGTCGTGCCGTAGAGGCAGTGCGTGCTACGGCAGGACAAGTGTTGATGTGGAATGATGCGATTTGCGACTGCCGTTATCATAAGTGTTGTGGCGGTAAGACAGAACGCTATTCTACCTGTTGGGAAGACCGAGATTATCCCTATTTGCAGCCGATAGACTGCCCTTATTGCGGCGAAGCGACGAATCATGTGTTGCACAAAGTACTGAATGACTACGACCAAAAAACGCGCGATTTTCATGATTGGCGTGTAATCTATAGTGCAGACGAGTTGCGGGATGTATTGCTCGTTAAGACGGGAGTCGATTACGGTGTGATAGAATCGCTTGAACCGCTGCATCGTGGCGCAAGCGGGCGTATATCTGCACTACAGATTACGGGTAGCCGGCAAACGGCAACGATAGGCAAGGAGTTGGCTATCCGCAAGGCACTCAGTCGCAGTTGCCTATATAGCAGTTGGTTTGATATACATCGGTACGAGAGTGGCGGACAAGTATATTTTGAGTTGATTGGTCATGGCTGGGGACACGGTGTCGGGTTGTGTCAGATAGGCGCTGCCGTCATGGCAGAAAAGGGGATGTCTTATGAGGTTATTCTGCAGACATACTATCCGGAGAGCCGTTTGCTTCGGAAAAAATGATTTTTATTTGCATATTTGCGATTTTTTTTGTACCTTTGCCCCAAAATTTGAATAGTTTATGATAATCATAGCAGACTCAGGTTCGACGAAGACCCACTGGTGTCTGATGGCAGCCAACGGTCAGTCGAGTGACTTTATGACGGATGGCATCAATCCTTTTTACCAAACGCAGGATGCGATGCGTAACAGTATAGTCAATCAATTATTGCCTCAGATGGGACACCTCATGTGGGCAGGAACGGTTACTAAGGTGTTTTTTTACGGAGCGGGCTGTACACCCGAGAAAAGTCCCTATGTAGCGCGTGCGTTACAAGGCATTTTTAAAGACGCAGAGGTCATTGTTGAGCCCGATATAGTTGGCGCAGCGCGTGGGCTGTTGCAGCACAAGAAGGGCGTAGCGTGCATATTGGGAACGGGGTCGAACAGTTGCCTGTATGACGGCGAACAAATCGTTAAGAATGTGCCTTCGCTGGGCTTTATCTTAGGGGATGAAGGCGGTGGAGCCGTATTGGGTAAACGATTGGTGGCAGACATATTCAAAAATCAATTGGGAAGCGAGCTGAAGCAGCAGTTTATTGACGAATTCGGTTTGACCCAAGCGGATGTGATAGAGCATGTCTATCGTCAGCCGTTCCCGAATAGATATTTGGCGGGATTGAGTAAGTTCTGTGCAGAGCATATAGACAATAAGCGTATTTATGACCTTGTATATGACCATTTTACGGAGTTTGTAGTTCGTAATTTGGAGCAGTACTATCAAGACGAGAACGATGTCGAGATAGAAGATACAAAGTCCTTGCCGGTAGGTTTTATAGGTGGAATAGCGTATTATTATCGCCCTGTGCTGCAGCAAGTGCTGGACGACATGGGCTTTAGCATTTCGCGTATCATGGTTGACCCGATAGAGGGACTGAAGGAGTATCACCGTACCGATGTGACGCCTACAACGGAATAATGAAAATCAGCGAAAACATATCTGTATTGCCCAATAACACTTTTCGCATGGATGTTCGTGCGCGAGTGGTGGCGGAATATGCAACGGTGGCGGAATTGCAACAACTGTTGCAGCGCTATTGCGGCGAAGTGCTGTTGCCTGTAGGGGAGGGTAGTAATCTGCTTTTTACCAAGGACTTTGACGGAGTTGTACTGATTAGTCGCATGTGCAGAGCCAAGGCACTCAAAGAGACCGGACAGGAAGTGTGGGTAGAGGCGGAGAGCGGACTCAAGTTGGACGATTTGATAGCCCAATTGGCAGATATGAACCTGACAGGGCTGGAGAACTTGAGCCATATACCCGGCACAGTAGGTGCCAGCGCCGTGCAGAATGTGGGTGCGTACGGAGTAGAGGCAAAGGATGTGATAGATAGCATAGAAGCGGTGGATGTGCACACGGGGGAAGTGGTTACGATTGCTCCCGAACAGTGCCGCTACGGCTATCGTGACAGCCGTTTCAAGAACGAATGGCAAGGACGCTATATCATAACGAAGGTCGTTTATCGTCTGCATAAGAACGGTCCTTTGCAAACCGAACGGCTGCATTGGCATGAACCGTTGAACGATGCCATGGCGGTGCGCGAGGCGGTGACGGCTATCCGTAGGCAAAAACTGCCGGAAGTGAGCGAGTTGGGCAGTGCGGGCAGTTTCTTTAAGAACCCTGTGATACCGGTGGCGCACTATGAGCGACTGAAAGAGCAATGGGCGACTATCCCCCATTATGACGAAACAGACGGAGTGAAGATACCTGCAGCGTGGCTGATTGAGCAATGTGGCTGGAAAGGTAAGACGATAGGAGGCGCACAGGTGTACGACCGGCAACCGCTGGTGATTGTCAACCGCAATCACGCTACGCCGGAGGATATAACGGAGTTGGCTGCGGCGATTAGCCGTAGTGTCGAAGACAAATTCGGAATTACTATCTCTCCGGAGGTTAACTATATATAACATATAAGGTCTTCATTATGGCAAGTTTTATTGTAGAAGGCGGACATCGATTAAAGGGGACTATCACTCCCAGCGGCGCAAAGAACGAGGCGCTACAGGTGTTGTGCGCCGTGTTGCTGACGCATGAGACAGTTGTTATTGACAATATACCGAATATATTGGATGTTAACAATCTGATAGATTTGTTGCGGCTGATGGGCGTGGAAGTGAACCGCTTGTCGCCTCGCAAGTATGCTTTTACGGCACGCGAACTGGATGTCCGCTATTTGGATAGTTCGGATTATCGTGAGCGTTGTGCCAAACTGCGCGGTTCGGTTATGCTGATAGGACCGCTGTTGGCGCGAATGGGAAAGGTGACTTATGCGAAGCCGGGAGGCGATAAGATAGGTCGCCGCAGGTTGGACACGCATTTCCAGGGAATGCTCAATTTGGGTGCTACCTTTGAGTATCGTCCGGATATATTGGCATATACTTTTTCTGCCGACAAAGGGCTGCAGGGAAGTTATATGCTGCTGGACGAAGCGTCTGTAACCGGTACTGCCAATATTATCATGGCTGCCGTGCTGGCAAAGGGGGTGACGACTATTTATAATGCCGCGTGCGAACCCTATTTGCAGCAGTTGTGCCGTATGCTGAACGGAATGGGGGCAAAAATACGGGGCGTAGGCAGCAATCTGCTGACGATAGAAGGCGTAGATGAGTTGCATGGAACGGAGCATACGCTGTTGCCGGATATGATTGAAGTAGGCAGTTTTATCGGAATGGCGGCGATAACGGGGAGTGAACTGACCATCCATAATGTAGGATATAAAGACCTTGGCATTATTCCCGAAACATTCCGCCGCTTGGGTATTCAAGTGATACAGCAGGGAGATGATATATATATACCTCGGCAGGAACATTACCGTATCGAGTCTTTTTTGGACGGCAGTATATTAAATATCTCCGATGCGCCCTGGCCGGGTTTGACTCCTGACTTGCTGAGTGTTATCTTGGTAGTCGCTACGCAGGCAGAGGGTAGTGTACTGATTCACCAAAAGATGTTTGAGAGCCGTCTGTTCTTTGTCGATAAACTGATAGACATGGGTGCGCAGATCATTTTGTGTGACCCGCACAGGGCAGTCGTGATAGGGCATAACCGCAAGATGCAACTCAAGCACAATAATATGACCAGCCCGGATATCCGAGCAGGCATAGCAATGCTGATAGCCGCAATGTCGGCAGACGGAGTTAGCCGTATCGACCACATAGACCAGATAGACCGTGGTTATGAGCGCATAGAGGAACGGTTGAATGCCATCGGGGCAAAGATTATTCGGGAGGATTGAAGATAGGTATAAACAGCAGAAAAGGGCGTCATCGCGACGCCCTTTTTCTTTACAGGTATTAGTCTGTTTTATTTTTTTAAGGTACAAAAAAGATTGTGTTGTTTTGTTTTCGATTGCAAAGGTACTGCTTTTTTTTGAGGTGACCAAATTTTTTTTTATGTTATAAAACATGTTTTTACCTTTTTGCAAGTTCCACAACCTCTAAGTCCTTGATTTCGTGTTGGTTAATAGTGAACCGTAAAATGGTCTGTACGGTCTGCCATCCTTCTTTTCCGGCGGCTCCCGGGTTCATTGTGAGGAAATTCCACTGTTTGTCGTATTGTACTTTTAGTATATGCGAGTGTCCGCAGACGAACAGGTCGATGCCGCCTTTGGGAAAATTGCCGGCTTTTTCTTCGGCGGCTTGTTGAAACATGGGAATGAGCCACGGGTTATAGCGTCCCGGGTATCCGCCTATGTGTGTCATCAGCACATTGACATCTTCTACTCGGAAGCGGTAGAACTCGCTTAGGGAGTATCTGACATCTCCTCCGTCCATATTGCCATAGACGGCGCGAGTGGGTTTGGTTTCCCGCAGTCGTTGCAGCACTTCCATTGAACCGATGTCTCCGGCGTGCCAAATCTCGTCGCACTCCTCCAAATACGGCACGACCCGCTTATCCAGCAGGCCGTGTGTATCGGATAGTAAAGCTATTCGTGTCATAGTGATTGTTTGTCGTTGGGATTGGCTTCGCTGATTTCCCCGTTAGAGAAATAGAGCATCCGTCCGGGGTATTTCTCGGGCCAACGGGGGTTGTGCGTGGACATGATAACGGTCATACCTGCCTGCGAAATGCCGTAAAGCAGATTCATTATGTCTTCTCCTGTCTGCTGGTCCAAGTTGCCTGTCGGTTCGTCGGCGAGTATGACATCCGGCGTATTGAGTAGTGCCCGTGCAATGACTACACGCTGCTGTTCTCCTCCGGAGAGGTGGTAGGGCATTTTGTACCCCTTGTCAGCCATTCCGACTTGTGCCAACATGTCGTGTGCGTGGTTGAGCATCACCTGCCGGTCTTTCCACCCGGTGGCTTGCAGCACAAACAGCAGATTGTCTTCTACGGAGCGGTCTGGCAGCAACTGAAAGTCCTGAAAGACGACGCCTATTTTGCGGCGCAAGTAGGGTATTTGTGCCAAAGTGATAGTGGATAAGTCGTATCCCAGGAAGGTGGCATCTCCGCTGTAGATGGGCAATTCGGCGTAGAAAGTTTTCATCAGCGTAGATTTGCCGCTTCCGACTTTGCCGAGTAAATAGACGAAGTCGCCGTTGTGAATACGCAGGTTGACATTGCGCAAGACGGTCTCTTCGCGCTGACGAATTTCTACATTTTGGTAATCAATCAGTTCCATTATTCCTCTGCCGACATTTTGTCTTCTAATTCTTTGAGTTGTGCCTTGAGCGTATCAATCTTCTTCTGCAGGTTCTCAACGAGTATGTTGCCGGATTTCGATTTGCCGGTGAAGAAGAGTATGTTGTTTTCGGCGGTTTTTATTTCCTGCTTGAGGTTTTCGTAGAGTCGCATCATTTTGCCTTTGTCGCTGCCGTTGATTTGGCTTTCAAGGCGTGCTTTTCTGCTCTCTGCTTTGGCTTCTTTAGCCGCTTCGCGTTTGCGGTTGAAGAACGAGTCGCACAGTTGCGTAAACTCCTGCCATACGGCATCGCTGTATTTGTGTGCCACGGGTCCTATGGTTTTCCATTCGGCTTGCAGGGCTACGAGTGCTTGCTGCGTTTCCTGCCAAGCGTCGCTGTCAACGAGTTGTTTGGCGCGCTCGATGAGTTCGCGTTTTTTCTTGAGGTTGCCGGAGAAGACCTCGCGTATCTGCTTGTAGAAGGCAGTTTTGGCTTTGTAGAAGTCGTCGGTCAGTGCTTTGTATTCGTCGTAGATGGCTTGGTTATGTTTCTTGGGAGCGAATCCGATGGCTCTCCATTCGTTTTGTATGGCTTGAACGGCGGCAGTCATGTCTTCCCATGCTTTGTTGCTCTTGAGGTTGGACCAGTCGAGGGCTTTGAGCCGCTCGATGAGTGCCTGCTTTTTGACGAGGTTGTCCTGTTCTTGTGCGTGAAGTGAGTCGAAGTACGCCTGGTGTTTTTTGTTGATGATGGTGCTGGCTTCTTTGAATCGTGCCCACAGTTCTTCGCGCAGTTCGCGTGCTACGGGACCTATCTCAGCCCATTCGTCGTGTAACTGCTGTAATGCCCGACTGGCTTCGATGATGTTTTCGTTGTCTTTCAGTTTCTCTGCGGCTTCGCACAGGAGTGTTTTCATCTCGAGGTTCTTTTTGAAGTCGAGGTCACGAAGTTCGATGTTTATTTTGACGAGGTCGTAAAACTGCTCTTGGTATTGGTTGTACTGTTTCCAAATTTCCTGTGCTTTGGCAGGCGGAACAGCCCCGATGGTTTTCCATTCGGCTTGCAGTTCGCGCACTTTTTTCATTTTGTCGAGGACATCGGCAGTTTCGGATTCGGCGATGTCTTTCATTTGTGCGATGATGTTCTCCTTGCGCAGCAGGTTCTGTTCCTGTTCCTGCTCAATGGCTTTTTGCACTTCTGCTTTTTTTGCTTTGTAGGTGGCTAACAGTTCGCGGAACTGCTGTTCCACTTCGTCGATGGCAGGTTGCCAGTTGTCGAGTACTTCTCCTGCGGCAGCAGCAGCTTCTTCGGCGGCTTTTTTGAGAGCTGCCTGTTCTTCGTGGTACTGTCGATAGAATTTGTTTTTCAGATCCTCGACTTGTTCTTTTACTTCGTTTACATTCTGCTCGAGCAGATTTTTCAACTCGTCAATTAGAGTTTGTTTGTCGTTTGCCATAATAGTGGGCGCCACAGGCGCAAGGTTCGTTAAAAATATTTCAGGGCACAAATATACAACAAAAATTTGGCATACGCAAATAATTAGGGCACAAAATAGATTTTTAATCTATGGTCATACGATTTTTTGGCGGTTCATAGATGCTTGCATATAATGAAATGCCCCAAAAGCGGATGATGCAAAGGTGCCAACCTTGTGCCCTAAATATTTGCGTATGTTAATAAAGACGAGGACTACCATTCGGAGGAATTGCCTTTGGCAAGGGAGTGCCGAAGATACAAACACCTTTTATCAGGCGGCGTCCCAATATACAAAGTTAAGAAATAGGAACCGACTGCTAACGCAAATCAGTTCCTTAATGGTATTGCCACCCATCGACCATGTTATGTTGATGTTATGTTGCAAACAGGGAAAATGAGTGGCGGCAGTGGCGGATAGTGGCAGATATTTTTGTACTTATTATACATTATGTACGCACGAGGATATATTATAGAAAAGTATCTGCCATCTGCCACTATGAATTTTCCAACTCGTTGATGATATCTTCTATATTTTGCTGATTATTAGTGTGTTCTGCTACAAAACATCCTCTTTTTCCACCGCTTGCTTTGAGTGGCATGTAAAAGTGGCAGATGTGTGGCGGATACCCTTGTTCTTTGTCCTTTGTGTCTTTTGTCCTTTCTCTTCCTCGAAATATCAAGTCCTCGAAAAGTCAATCCTTCTGCTCATTGTTTCTTGTTCGGCGATATCATCGCCGTTGTTATCGTCCTTTCGACTTTCGACTTTATATCGGCGTGCGCGGACGCACCTTTCTACTTTTGACTTTATATCATCGTGAACCATGCACCACAAAATCAACCGTGCATTGTGCATCGTGAACCGTGCATCAATATTCCATCCGTCTCCCCTCGGCGTCGGT
Organism: Paludibacteraceae bacterium; assembly: GCA_024399835.1. GTDB lineage: Bacteria > Bacteroidota > Bacteroidia > Bacteroidales > Paludibacteraceae > Colicola. Next base: position 66,609 of record JAKSNK010000006.1, on the reverse strand, counting down.
TCAATGCTTTATTTATTCTTTATTATCTATTATTTAGCCGTGTCTTTCCTGTGAGTATTACGGTACATATACGGTACATATACGGTACATACATGGTACATAACAAATACTTGATGCCGATTTCGTTGTGGACATACCCATTTTTTTTTGACTGTGCTGTAGAAAGTGATAAGACCCCTTTGAGGTCGTACAAAAACACCTGTTTTTAGATTAAAAATCTATTTAGTGGCGGTAAAACTTGCATATGCCGAAAATTTTTTGTATCTTCGCGCTTAAATTAGAAAATAACTGTTTAAATTGGAAAATCGGAAAAATAACTCAAGATTATGAATATATCCTACAAATGGCTTAAACGGTACATCAATCTGACAGACGATGCCGAGCAAGTAGCAAAAATCTTAACCAGCATAGGGTTGGAGGTCGGAACAGTCGAAAAAGTCGAATCTATCCGCGGCGGATTGGAAGGGTTAGTTGTTGGCGAAGTAATCACCTGCATACCTCATCCCAATAGCGACCACCTGCACATTACGACTACACGCATTGCCCCCAACGAAGACCCTATACAGATAGTATGCGGCGCCCCCAATGTGGCTGCAGGACAAAAAGTAATCGTCGCCACTATCGGCACTAAACTCTATTCGGGCGACGAGTGCTTCACCATCAAACGCGGCAAGATACGCGGCGAAGAATCGTTGGGCATGATCTGCGCCGAAGACGAAATAGGCGTAGGCAGCAGTCACGACGGAATAATCGTTCTTCCGGCAGATACCCCCGTCGGCATGCCGGCACGCGAGTATTACCACATCGAGGACGACACTCTGATAGAAGTAGATATAACCCCCAACCGCAGCGACGGCGCCAGCCATTACGGAGTGGCACGCGATTTATACGCACATTATAAGAGTTTAGAGGTGAGAGGTGAGAGTTTAGAGGTTAAGTTAACCAAGCCCGATGTGTCGGCATTCAAAGTGCAGAGTCATGCCTTGCCTATCGAAGTCAAAGTGGAGAACACCAGTGCCTGCCCCCGTTATACGGGTGTGAGCATCCGCGGTGTGAAAGTAGGCGAGTCGCCCGCTTGGCTCAAGACCGCCCTGCAGACAATAGGACTGCATCCCATTAACAACATAGTGGATGTTACCAACTTCGTTCTGCACGAGATGGGACAAGCGTTGCACGCTTTTGACGCCGACAAGATAGCCGGTCGCCAAGTGGTGGTAAAGAACGCCGTAGCCGGCAGCAAGTTTGTCACTTTGGACGGAGTGGAACATACGATGTCGGACGCCGACCTGATGATATGGAATGCCTCCGAGCCGATGTGCATAGCCGGCGTTTTCGGAGGCAAAGACAGCGGCGTGACCGCCGAGACGACGAATATATTCCTGGAGAGTGCGTACTTTGACCCCGTTTGCATCCGCAAGACGGCTCGCCGTCACCAACTCAGCACGGACGCTTCGTTCCGCTACGAGCGCGGTTGCGACCCCAACAATACCCTCTATGTACTGCAACGCTGCGCCTTGCTTATCCAAGAGGTGGCAGGCGGAGAGATAGCCATGGAGGTGGTAGATGAATCGGTAAATCGGGGAATCGGTGAATCGGGGAGTCGGTTGGCAAAGGACGGTGATGTATTTCCCGGATTTGAGGTGGAGTTGAAAGAGGAGTATGTGAACAACCTGATAGGCAAAGCCATCGGGCACGACACCATAGAGACCATCATGGGCGCGCTGGAAATGCAATACACCGCTATCGACGGCGGTTGGAAAGTGGTAGTACCGCCTTATCGCGTGGATGTACAGCGCCCCTGCGACATCGTGGAGGATATACTGCGTATCTACGGATACAACAATATCGAATTTCCCGCCAAACTGAATACGGGCTTGTGTTACGGTCTCAAGCCGGACCCCGTCAAATTGCAGGTCAAAGTGAGCGAACAACTGACCGCACAGGGATTTAACGAAATACTGAACAACAGTTTGACTAAAGTAAGTTACTACAAAGACGAATGGCTGAACTCGTGCGTCAAGATAATGAACCCGTTGAGTCAAGACTTGGGCGTAATGCGCCAAACTTTGCTGTTCGGTGGCTTGGAAAGCATACAACGCAATGTGAACCGCAAGAATGGCGACCTGAAACTCTATGAATTCGGACATTGTTATCACTTCGCTGCCAATGCGGCAGCCGAAGAACCGATTCAGCAATATAATGAGGAGCAGCATTTGGGCTTATGGCTGACGGGAAACAAGAATCCGATGAGTTGGGTAGGGAAAAGCGAACAGGTGTCCTTCTATCAACTGCACGCGTATGTGAACAATATCCTTCGCCGTTTGGGTGTCGCTGTCGGCAAGTTGGTGTTAGAGCCCGCCGTAATGCCCGAAAAAGAGACCTGTTGCGGTATCGTCAAGTGCTTTAGTGACGGACTGGTTATCAAGCAGCCCAATGGCGTTATACTCGGCTACATGGCTATCGTGGACGGCAAGTTGTGCAAACAGTTTGACATCGACATGCCCGTCTATTACGCCGACCTCTATTGGGGCCAGCTGATAAAAGCCAACAAGCAGTACAAACCCGTAATAGAAGACCTGCCCAAGTACCCCGAAGTGGAACGCGACTTCGCGCTGCTGGTGGACAAGAACATCCTCTTTGCCGACTTGGAGAAAGCCGCTAAAGAGGTTGAGCGCAAGTTGCTGAAAGGTGTGTCGCTATTTGATGTCTATGAAGGCAAGAACCTCGAAGAAGGCAAGAAGAGTTATGCTTTGAGGTTTATCCTGCAGGACAAAGACGATACCCTAAAAGACAAACAGATAGAAAACATCATGAGCCGTCTGCAAAAGACCTTTGAGGAGAAATTTGGTGCCAAACTCAGATAATAGCGCTGTATGGATTACAAAGAGGAAATACTAAAACGCCGCACCTTCGCCATCATCAGTCACCCCGATGCAGGTAAGACGACATTGACGGAAAAACTGCTTCTCTACGGAGGCGCTATTCATGTGGCAGGAGCCGTCAAGTCCAACAAGATAAAAAAGACCGCTACCAGCGACTGGATGGAAATAGAAAAACAGCGTGGCATATCCGTTGCTACTTCGGTTATGGGATTTGACTACCGGAAATCATCCGGGGGCGACAATTCCACAATCTATCATATCAATATCCTTGATACCCCCGGTCACCAGGACTTCGCCGAAGATACATTCCGTACGCTGACGGCTGTGGACAGCGTTATCATCGTCATAGACAGCGCCAAGGGCGTAGAGACACAGACACGCCGGCTGATGGAAGTGTGCCGCACGCGCAAAACGCCCGTCATGGTCTTTATGAACAAAATGGACCGCGAGGGCAAAGACCCCTTTGACCTGATGGACGAAGTGGAGCAGGAACTGGGCATAACGGTTACGCCTGTTAGCTGGACCGACGGACAAGGAGCCAAATTCACGACCGCTGCGCTGTTTGACCGCTACGCTGTAGGAAATCAGACCGCCGGCGCCGAGAGATTCTTGTCGGATGAAAACAAAGACCTGATTTCCATTTATCCCGAATTTGACAAAGATGCCTATTTGGCAGGCGATTTGGCTCCCGTCTTCTTCGGCAGCGCATACAAGACCGTTGGCGTGCAGGAGCTGTTGGACTTCTTCGTGGAGAACGCCCCTTCGCCTCGTCCCATTGACGCCATCGAGCGCAGAGTAGATCCGATGGAGGAGAACTTTACGGGTTTCTGCTTTAAGATACATGCCAACATGGACCCCAATCACCGCAGTTGTATCGCTTTCTTCAAGATATGCAGCGGACGGTTCGAACGCAATGTCTATTACAAGCATGTGCGCAAAGACCAGCAAATGCGTTTCTCTGCCCCGACTTGTTTCATGGCACAAAAGAAAGAGACGGTCGATGAGGCGTTTGCCGGCGATATAGTCGGACTGCCCGACACGGGGAACTTCAAGATAGGCGACACACTCACCGCAGGCGAGAACTTGCACTTCAAGGGACTGCCGTCCTTCTCGCCGGAGATGTTCAAATACATAGAGAACGCCGATCCCATGAAGCAAAAACAGTTGGACAAAGGCGTTCACCAACTCATGGACGAAGGCGTAGCACAGTTATTCACCAGCCAACTCAACGGGCGCAAGATAATAGGTACGGTGGGACAGTTGCAGTTTGAGGTTATTCAGTACCGCCTCGAACACGAGTACAACGCCAAGTGCCGCTGGGAGAACATGGCAATGTACAAGGCGTGCTGGATAGCACCTGCTGAACCGGGCAACCCCGTGGATGAAGAAGAAATGCGCGTGTTCAAGTCTCGCAAAGCACAATATATGGCGACCGACAAAGAGGGCAGAGATGTGTTTATGGCAGACAGCGCCTACATCCTCAACATGGCACAAAACGACTATCAATATATACGGTTCCATTTTACAAGTGAGTTTTAGTTATGAAAAATGTTAAACTTCGGCTAATTGTCATGAACTTCCTCGAATTTGCCGTTTGGGGAGCGTATTTAACCTCTATGGGTCGCTATTTGGGTGCCCATGGCTTTGGTCCGAGTATCGGCTGGTTCTATTCGATACAGGGTATAGTGAGTTTGTTCATGCCTGCAATCATGGGCATTGTGGCAGACCGATGGATGCAAGCACAGAAAGTGCTCTCGTTGTGTCACGGGTTAGCCGGAATCTTCATGGCTGCGGCAGGTCTCTATGCTTTCCGTGCAGGCGAAGGTGTGCAGTTGGCACCGTTGTTTACCCTATATACCGCTTCCGTGGGATTCTTTATGCCCACCTTGGCACTCACCAATTCGGTGGCTTTTAACGCGCTCATCAAAGCCGATATGGACACCGTTAAGGACTTCCCGCCCATTCGCGTATTTGGTACGGTCGGTTTTATTGTAACTATGTGGATAGTAGATATAGTCGGCGCAATGGATACGCCTGCCCAGTTTGTGATTAGCGGCGGTTTGAGTATTGTGCTGGCACTCTATGCGTTGAGTTTGCCTAAGTGCGAAATAAAGAACGAAGGCGGCAACCAATCCGTTGCCGATGCCCTCGGACTGAAGGCGTTTGCGCTGTTCAAAGAGAAGAAAATGGCGCTGTTCTTTATCTTCTCAATGTTGTTGGGAATGTGTCTGCAAGTGACGAACGGGTATGCTAATCCGTTCTTGGGCTCATTCGCCGCTTTTGAGGAGTTTGCAAATACTTTTGGCGTGCAGCACTCGGGCATACTGATTTCCATTTCGCAGATATGCGAGGCACTGTGTATATTGACCATTCCTTTCTTCCTGAAGAAGTTCGGTATCAAGAATGTCATGTTTATGGCAATGATAGCGTGGGTGCTCCGTTTCGGTTTCTTCGGCTTAGGTAATCCTGGTTTCCCGGGTGTGCTGCTGTTCGTGCTGAGTTGTATCGTGTACGGATTTGCGTTTGACTTTTTCAATATATCCGGTGCGCTCTATGTGGACCAAGAGACCAATCCTGCCCAGCGCAGCAGCGGACAAGGGCTGTTTGTGATGATGACCAACGGCTTTGGTGCGACCATAGGCACTCTGTTGGCACAAGTGGTGGTCAACAAACTCGTTTATACCCCTCAAGCCATGGGTGCTACTCCGATGGAGTTGTGGAACGGCTGGAGAATGTCGTGGTTCATTTTCGCGGGATTTGCGTTGGTGGTAGCGGCGGCTTTCTGGATAATGTTCCCCAAAACACCCGTAAAGGACTAACTCTAAATTCTTAATTCATAATTCTCAGAGTGTTCCGAAAAGAGTTAACATACTATTTTACAACGCCCATTGCGTATATCGTAATCGGGTTGTATCTGTTGGCAGTCAGTTTGATGCTGTGGGTCATTCCCGGAGAGTGGAACATCATCGACAGCGGTTATGCCGACTTGCGTGGCATGTTTGAGATGAGTCCGTGGCTGATGATGTTGCTTTGTCCTGCGCTCACGATGCGTCTGTTTGCCGAAGAGAGGCAATCGGGTATGTGGGACTTGCTACGCGCCAAGAAAATAAATGTATGGAAAATGGTTGTGCACAAATACTTGGCAGCATGGTTGCTGACGCTGTTGGCGATTGTGCCGTGTATCGTGCATTATGTAGTGGTGGGTCAGTTGGCAGAGCCGGTTGGCAATGTGGACGGCGGTCAGTTTGCCGGGAGTATGATTGGCTTGATGCTGATTAGTATGACTTTTACGGCGTTGGGCATACTGATGGCAAGTTTTACTGGCAGTCAGATAGTAGCATATATATTGGGCGTTGTGATGTGCTTCAGTATGTATTGGCTCACAATACAAGACCACTATCGCAGTATCAGCCGTGGCGTGTTGGATATCCGTGATGTAGGTTTTCTGGTCGCCATCAGTGCCGTCGCTGTAGGACTGACCATATTCTGTGTCAACCGTATCGGCAAGAAATAATCTCTTACTTTTTCTGTGTATAGGTAAGTGCAAAAAGGCGCATTTGCCGGAGCATGGCGTTGAGTCCGTTGGTACGGGTGGGGGAGAGGTGCTCACGCAGTTGGATATCGTCAATAAAATGCAAATCGGCATCTACAATCTCTTGCGGCGTATGTCCGCTCAGCACACGAATGAGCAACGCTACAATACCTTTGACCAAGATAGCATCGCTATCGCCGTGGTAGACAACAACGGGTTGAGCAGGTTGAGCTAGTTTAACGGGTTGAGCCGGTTGGTCAGACTGAACGAGTTCACAGGTAAACCACACTTTGGACTGGCAGCCGTCAATCAGGTTTTTGTCGGTTTTATCTGCTTCAGGGAGAGGTTCTAACCCGTTGCCGTATTCAATCAACAGCGAATAGCGGTCCATCCAGTCATCAAACGAGGCAAATTCCTCGATTATTTCGTCTTGAGTTTCAGCAATTGACATATTTGTTCAGCAATTAATTGGTCTGCCTCGGGAATGAATCCCGGGGCTTCTATTATATAGTCCGCTTGTGCATAAAAGGGTTCGCGCGCTTCCAATTGCGGTTGCACAAAGGTCAGCAGTTCGTCTTTGGTTCGCCCTTGCAGCACAGGCCGTTGGCTCAAATCGGTCAGCATAAGGCGGCTGACCAAGTCCTCGGCATTCCAGCGGAGATAGACGGATGTGCCTAACTCCTTGAGGCACTCCATATTGTCTTCGTAGCAGGGATAACCACCCCCCGTAGCGTAAACGACTTGCTCGTAGGGGGACATGTCGGCAATATCTTCGAGCACATATTTCTCCTTGCGTCGGAAATCGTCTATGCCGAATTGGCGGATATATTCTGCCGTTGTGTAGCCGTGAATCTGCAGGAAAGCGTCATCGAGGTCCACAAAGTGCCAACCGAGCATATCGGCAAGCAACCGCCCGACAGTCGATTTACCGGCTGCCATATATCCCACTAAATAGATAGGACAAATCATTTCCCCTCTTCGTCTAACAGTTGCGACGAGTTGTCACGCCATTTGAGTTCGCGATGTTCAAAGTACGCTTCCGGGAAAGTCATTTTGGGATCGGGTGACTTGATGGTGCGAACGAGTACCCAAGGTTGTTCGCTCTCCTTATCAATAGCGTACACGCGCGCGACGGACGAGCAGATAGGCGAGCAGATCGTGGTAATCACGATAGCACTGTCCTCGTTAATCAAAGTGTCTTTCTTGACCGAAAAAGCAGTTCCTTGCTGACTGCTGACGATGACACCGTGCATAGAGCAGACGGCACCACATAGAGCGACCATGGTCGCTACGATTTTAATGTGTTTTTTCATATTTCTTGTAGTAAAACAACGGCATACGCCGCTATACCTTCTTTTCTTCCTACGAATCCCAAATGTTCGGTAGTAGTGGCTTTGACACTCACTTGCGAGATAGCGGCTTCCATCACATCAGCCAAACATTGCCGCATACTATCAATATACGGAGCCAGTTTGGGTGCTTGTGCAGCGATGGTGATATCGCAATTGGTTAAACCATATCCCGCCTTGTGAATCATATCCATCACGCGACGGAGCAGAATCTTGCTGTCAATGCCTTCAAATTCATTTCCTTCAGTATCGGGAAAATGATACCCGATATCATGCATGGCGGCAGCACCTAACAGCGCATCGCAGAGAGCATGAATGGCGACATCGGCATCGGAGTGTCCCAACAGCCCCTGCTCTGAAGGCACTTCAATCCCCCCTAACCACAAAGGGCGGTCAGGGGTGAATTGATGCACATCATATCCGAATCCTATTCTCATCGTTTGTTATTAACAAGGTCCTTAATACCTGCCAAGTCAAATCCGAGAGTGAAACGCATGGTTTGGTCCAACGGATTGGAGGCAGCGGTAGCGATACAGTATGCTACATCGAAGCGGACGATGGACAGTTTGAAGCCGGCGCCAAGGGTTACATAGCGGCGGTTACCCTTCATCTTGTTCTCGTGGCTATAACCTACACGCCCGAAGAATTGGCGGTTGTAACTATATTCGAGACCTACACCCCAGCGCATTTCGTTAAACTCCTCTTTGGCACCTCCGGGAGCATCGTTGAAAGATTGCCACCAGCCCTTGGGCGAAGATACTTTGGAGTACTCCTGTTGGTCAACAGTATTCCATTTATAGTTCTCTTTGTCTTCGGTATAAACAGAGTAGGTACTGGGCACCAACAGACGGTCGCACTCAACGGAAGCCATCAAGCGGTTGTAGTTGTCAAACGGAATTTCGTAACTGACACCAAGACGCATACGAGCAGGGATAAAGTTGGAGGTCACATTCTTGTCGTACGACATTTTACCGCCGAGGTTGGACAAAATGAAACCTAAGCCAAAGTGGCTGGTTCCCATCGGCAACTCAATCGGCTGACGGTAGTACAACGATACATCGGCTGCAAAAGTCCAAGCGGGATACATCTCTTTGCTCTCGCCTCCGCTACCGGAATAGTTGATACCGTTGTTCAAGTCCGAATACATAAAGCGCAATGTAGCAGCCATAGATACATATTCGTGCAATTTGCGTGAATAGGCGACATCCAATGACCATTCATTCGGTTTGGCTTCCGCATAAACATAATCGGCAGACGGGTCAACCATATTCGCGGAAACCAAACTCACTTTACCCATTGAGAAATAGGTAAACGAAGCAGAAATGGCTTGCTTGTCGTCAAAACGGTAGAAACCTGCCAAATATGCGAGGTCAATGTCGTTGACCAGTTTGCGCAACCAAGGCGTATAAGAAGCAGATATACCTCCTTTGTCCTCGATAAAGGGATACTTGGCGGCATTCCAGAACTGTGAGTTCATGTCCGCCGTGGTAGCAGCACCAATGTCACCCATACCGGCTCCGTGAGCATCGGGCGCAATGGTGAGTGCCGGCATAGCGGTAATAATCGGGTTAACATCGTAAGCCCATGTATTCAGCGAAAGGGCTACGGTTGCAGTTAGCATTAAAAGAATTTTTTTCATAATACAAATAATTTATGTTGATTAAACGGTTGATTTCTTCTATAGATTACTATAGGTAAAAGAACTTTTTTTTAGAGATGCATCATAGGCAAAAATAGTTTGTTTTTAGTACACAATAATCCTACCGCCATAGCGTTGGGACTCTTGTGATGGGGTTTGTATAGTGAATTGATAGATATATGTGCCGGCAGGGATGGCTGTTTGTGCCATCGAGAAGGATATTGTCTGTCCGTCTAAGGGTCGTGCGGCAGACCAGACTTTGGCTCCCACCATATTGTATATAGTCAGGTTGATAGTCAGATAGTCGTCCGGGCGGTCATTGACCAGATACAGGTTGAGCGTACCGAACTGCGAAACAGGATTAGGATAGACGATAACCTGTTTGGCTTCGGGTCCCTGCTCGCTATCTACCGAGAAGCTGAGCGACTTGGTAGAAGCGTTGTTGTTCAAGTCCCATGCACGGAAAGTCAGACTATGACTACCGTCGCTCAGTTCGGGCAGCATATAACTGACCGTTCCCCGTTGGTAAGAGTTGTTTTCCGCTTTGTAGTAGTCGTTCAGATTGTGCGACAACTTGGTGCTGTTGTCCAAAACGAGCAACAAGTCGTGTCCGATGCCTGAGCCGATGGTGTTGATGCCGTTCTCGTCGTAGAGAGAGGCATAGAAGTGCGGAGTGGAATTGACGCAGTCGCCATTCTGGAACAAGGGCGTATTGAGATACATGTCAATATCGGGTCCTTTGTCATCAATAAGTATCCAAGGTGACGAACCACCCACGGCAAAGTCGGTATTGTGCCCAATGGCTTCTGCCTGTCCCTCGCTGTCGGTACCGACGGCATAGAGTGCCATGCGACCTTCGGCAATATTATAGCGGATATCCTTCGGCATACGGAATGTGAAAGTAAACCGACCGTTGACTACATCGGCTTCCCCTACAAAAATCTTGTTGGGATAGTCCATAAAGGTCTTGATGACTTTTTTCTCTTCTGCCGGTTCGTCGTTGTCGTGAGTCAGAACCTTCTGTATCTTGTCGAAGATAGTGACGGACAGCAATCCGTTGAAATCTACCGTATCTGCTCTGCCGGTAGCATCCGACAAATCACCATTGGAGATATATCCGCTGACGGTAACGAGGTCCAAAGCGTGCAATGTGTCGGGCATTTGGGAAATGACGGCTTGGTACTTAACGGGATAGTTAAGCCGTAAAGCAGGGTCTCCCAGCAAAACATAGGTCAGTTTGTTCATATTGTTGGGAATGGCATTCTTCGCCAATCGTAACGCTTCTCCAATCGTGTACGGATAATTGAAGGGGTCGTCATGCTCAAACAGGCGTTGGCAGAACTGCCTGTTGATTTTCTCGTTTTCGGAAGCATAAACGGTTCTGTCTGCCGCAACTACGGCAATAGCGCCACCGATAGGGTTAAGAACGGCAGATTCTGCAGAAGACGGTTCTTTCCTGTCAAAGTGAGCGAAACTGCAAGTGGCTAACATCCATAGTCCCAAGTGGGCATTGGACATGTTTTCCACCTGTTTGCGCGTAAGGAACATCTCCGAGCATATATTGTTTGCCGAGCCGTGTCCCGCATAGTCCATCAGCATAACGCCCGATTGCAGCATATTGGTGAACTGGTTGTAAGCCAACGGGTAACTCTCGCCTGAAGCAGATGTTTCCTGTACGTATGCGTCCAAGTAGATTTTGTTGACCGTGAAGTCCGGTGCCGTTTGTCTCAGGGCTTCGGCTGCCACATCGGCAGTAGTGACATGCAGCCCCTGGTTGCCATCGTCGGCAAGGAAGCATGTCTGTTGCTTCCAACTGCCTGCGGTAACATTGGACAGATAGTTTTGAATCTTGTTGACTACCTGTTCGGCTTCTTCGAGCGTATTGACCGGCAATCGTCCAACACTAATCTCCATAGTGCCCCGTTTATCTTCCCAATTGGAACCGATGATACCGTCATTGTCTTCCAAGAAACCGAAATAATCGTCGGTAGCATACGCGTTGGTCTCGACGAGTGAATTATGTGCCTGGTAGGTGAGAAGAGTAGGATAGGGCGAAGTGGTCAACAGTTGACGGTTGTCAAACGACCCGTCGCCGAATAACAGCAAGTCCTTGGGAGCATTGTCGGTGCCGGCAAACTCGTCGTACAAGTACTTCATCATCCACCGGAAGGCGGAAGCATCGGGTGTACCGCTACTAAACTCGTTAAACACTTCTTCGTCGCTTACCACTTCCCACCGCTCGTCAGGGGTATAGTATTCATGAATGGCTTTGAGGCGGTTGGCAGCACTGCGGAAAGCAGCAGGAGTGATAATCACATGTTGTGCTCCACGCAATCGTTTGTGCAAGTTCTGATTGGGCACTTTGCCGATGTACGCAGGCGTCGAGCCGGTAGAAGTATTGGTTCGTACCGCAATGAACAATTGTGACTGCCGGTTAGCGCCCAACCAACACAGCGTGTCGTTATGCCAAGTAGTAGGCACTATAAATGCCTGTTCGGGATCGGTCATATCCCAAATTTGTGTGGAAGCATCTGCTCCCGACAGGTGATAGCATGAACTGCCCGGCTGCTTCAGATTGTCGGTATTGCGTATATAGAGTACATTCTTCCCACGCATATTCAACAGGCAGGGTACTTGCATCTCGATGTAATTCAGGTAAGCAATGGCATTCTCTTGTGTAAACTGATAATTGAGTTGTACCGAGAACGAGTTGGATACTTTGGCATTGGTTATGTTGATAGCGCCTTCGGTCGCTTTGGTATAAAAGTCCTCTAACGGCATAAAGGAGAACGAGCGTTTGACACCTCCTACCTGTACGTTCATGTTTGTAACTTCATTGCAGTTGGCAGCGGCATCTACACGGCATACGGCTGTCATGGTCGTATCGACATCCTGAAATTTGAAGGCAACGGAACAGTTGGGCTTGATCGTATTCAGTATCTCGCCGTACCATTCGCGACCGCCACCCTCTACGCCGTATAGGACATCCACCAAATTGCGTTCGTCCTGCTCATGCAATTGAAGGGCTGTATAGGTGTAATTGTCGTATAAAGCATCTTCTTCGTCGGCTTTGCCTTCTGCCAACAGGCGTTGCTCGCCTGCATTGTCATTCAAAAAATAGCATCCGTAGTCGGCGTAGCAATTGCGGGTATGAACGAAGTACTTGCCGTTCCATTCCCATCCTACCGGTCCTTCGGCATAAAAGAGAATATAGTCGCCCGGCGAGAACACTCCGTCTGCCCCCGTGTGCATATAGAACGGAACAGACGGCACATCGTCGGTGTGCGCGAGGGTAAAATCCTGAGGAATAAGATTACCTCCATAACCCAACACACGGATGTTTTTGGGATTGAGCCCCCATTCTTGCAACTGCTCGTAGGTGATACGATAAACGCCGGAGGAAGAAACTTGTATTTTGACCAGATTACCCTCACTCAATACGGATGAAGACACATAAGTATGTGCCGACAACAGTTCTACAGACAGGCAGAGTAGGAATAGTATGACAGATGTTCTTTTCATTTGATTTTGCAGTATAAATGGTCTTGTTCGATGATTTGTTCGGGGTGTATAGAAACGGCTTCGACAGGTCGGTCTATGTAAATGATGTCTCCCATGCGAAGAGTTACTACTTGACTGATTTGCCGGATAGCATGCGCGATAATGTCCTTTTGCTGCTCGGATAGAGTATCGGGTTCTAACCAGTCGCCTACGCACAAGGAATTGTCGAAAGCCGTGGCTTGGGCGTATTCGGTTGGCAGTAGGTCGTATGCCACAAAGTCCAATCCGTCGGCGACTGCGTCATAATAACGGTGGGCAAACTTATCGGCAATACACTTGCCCAAGCGCGAAATGCGTACGACGAGACATGGCGTATAACGCATATCGGAAGACCAATCCGGCACAAAGAAAGGTTTGCGCTGGTTGAGCAACGAAGCGTCGCACTTCATGGTGAAGTGATGAGCGTTACCGTAATATGTCATTCCAAGTATTTTCATGATTCGTTCTACTCCCGTTCTACTCCCGTTCTACTCCCGTTGTACTACCGCTATACTACCGCTATACTACCGATGTACTACCGATATACTACCGATAAGAACAGCACTTTTATTTAGCCCGAATAAACAGTTGCACGGGAGTACCAAGGAAGTCCCACCATTCACGGAGTTTGTTTTCCAGGAAACGCCGGTAGGGCTCTTTGACATACTGGGGCAGATTGGCAAAGAATACGATGGTCGGCACTTGTGTGTTGGGCAGTTGGGTACAATATTTGATTTTGATGTATTTACCTTTGGTAGCCGGTGGCGGATAGTTCTCTATCAACGGCAGGAATTGGTTGTTGAGTTGCGCCGTAGGCACTTTGCGTTGCTTGTTCTCATAGACATGCAGAGCGGTCTCGATAACCTTAAAGATACGCTGTTTGGTAAGTGCCGAACAGAAGATAATCGGGAAGTCCGTAAACGGTGCCAAGCGTGCGCGAATGGCATCTTCAAAGAACTTGATGGCTTTGGTGGACTTGTCTTCGACCAAGTCCCACTTGTTGACACAAACGACCAATCCTTTTTTGTTCTTTTGTATGATCGAGTAGATATTCAGGTCTTGCGACTCAATACCTCTTGTGGCATCTATCATGAGAATGCAGACATCGGAGTTTTCGATGGCACGAATAGAGCGTACGACGGAGTAATACTCCAAGTCTTCGTTCACTTTGGCTTTTTTACGAATACCGGCGGTATCCACGAGGTAAAAGTCTTTGCCGAACTTATTGTATCGCGTATAGATAGAGTCGCGTGTCGTGCCGGGAATGTCGGTTACGATAGTCCGTTCTTCGCCTACAAAAGCATTCAGAATGGACGATTTGCCGGCGTTAGGTCTTCCCACAATGGCAAAGCGCGGCAGGTCCTCTATGTCTTCTCCGTTGTCGTCTTTCTTGAACCGCGAACAGACTTCGTCCAACAAATCGCCTGTGCCCAGTCCGTTCTCAGCCGAGACGATAAACGGTTCGCCTAAACCGAGTTTGTAAAATTCGGGTGCGCCGTATTGCAACTCAAAAGTATCGACTTTGTTGACAGCCAATACGCATTCTTTCTTGGACTGTCGCAGCAGGTGTGCCACTTCCATATCGAATTGTGTGACCCCTTCGTTCACATCGACCAGGAGTAACACGACATCTGCCTCCTTGATGGCAAGATTGACCTGCCGATTGATTTCAGACTCAAATGTATCTTCCGAATTGACTACCCATCCGCCCGTGTCGATGACGGAAAATTCCCGTCCGCACCAGTCTGCGTGACCGTATTGCCGGTCGCGTGTTGTGCCCGCTTCGTCCATGACGATGGCACGGCGTGTTTGGGTCAATCGGTTAAATAGGGTGGATTTGCCTACATTAGGCCTTCCCACCAGAGCAAGTATGTTCGCCATTGTTGTTGTGTTTACATTCGTTATTGTTATTACATTCTCCTCCGCAATTCCCTTGGCAATCGCCCTGACAATCGCCTTTACAATCTCCTTTGCATTCGCCGCCGTGGCAACCGCCATGACAATGTCCGCCGCAATGTTTTTCGGGGTTGCGTATCCATTCCAATTCCCAATCCATCACATCGCGTATCTGGATAATCTGTCCGCGGAAACGCACATCCTGTCCGTGCAGGGGGTGTCCTTCTGCCATAAACAGCGGTTCGTCAAACGATTCGCCTTCTGCCTTGCCCGCAAGAATCTCTTCGACCCATGCAGGAACCATTTTCTCACCGTGGCAATAGGTAAGCGGCCGCTCTGCCGTGACTTGTTCCAAGATTTGTTCTCCGTTATGTATGTCGTACACCAATGTGACGACTTTAAGATTTTCTACCACCATGACACTTTTTTATTGGTTGAACTTGTATCTGATTTATCGTATTTGAGGTCGGCGAGCATAGAAGCATTTACGCCGATATGGAAGTTGTAACTTTTGTAGGGTCCAAAGGGCACGAACGATGCCGTCATGTTCCAGCAATGCAGGTCTCGGGAGACATTAAAGTTGGTGTAAGACCATTTCTTGTTCGTTATATCGTAACTGGTGGTCATGCTGGCTTTCCAGCCCTTGCCCAATCCTAACGAAGCGGATATGCTGAGGTTTTGTGTCAGTCCCATCTTGTATTGCATCTTGCTGTCAATAAAGTTGTCCTTTGTATGGGCGAGGTCGGCATAGCGAACCGAATAACTGAGTGTGAGAGACCATGGTATTTCGGTCTTTACATACCCCTCGTCCAATTGCGTATCCTGCTGACCGCCGCGTTTGGCATTGGTCATACTGCCGTTGTTCTGCACTTTCATTTCGTCCATGTTGCCATCGTCTTGGGTGGAGTTCTGGTTTTTGTTTTTGTCCTTGCCAAACCAATTCTTAAAAGTCTGGTTGTTGAAGGTATAACTCAAGCTGAGGTTGGTACCGCTCCAATGCGGGAATCGCTTGTTGTGCCAATACTGCTTGTTGGTTCGTACAGGGTTGCCCTTGATGTCGTATTCGTACATGTAGGGATCCAGCGTGGTGGACAGGTTGAGCGTATATTTGACAAAGGGTATTTTCAGTCGCAAGTTGATGTTAAAGTTACTAAAGTTCATTGAGTCTGCGGCAAAGTTGTATGCTCCCGTAATTCCGAAATTGTCGATGATACTGTAAATCTTGTAGGGCTCTTTGCCAGTAGTGTCTTTGTCGTTGCGTACCTTGACCTCGAGGTTGTTCTGCACACCGAAGTTAAGTGTAGCGGACAGACCCCGTGTCGCGTTTCCGTACATTGCCCCCTCGTAACAGGAGTATTCGCGCATAACCTCCGTCTTGAGCACTTTTTGCCCGGTGATAGCATCTATGGAGTCTTCGCCTAAACTGTTCTTCTCGTATATCTGCTCGTTGTAAGTGTCGTAGTATCCCCAAAAGGATTTGCCGAAATCGGGATGATAGGAGAAACTGATATTCGGTGTCAGCACATGGCGGAAACGATCGACCTTGCTGTGAGGAAACAATTTGCGCGAGGGTATATAATAACCGTATAACTTAGTGGAAAGGGCGACAGAAAGCGAGAAGTCAAACACATTATAGAATCCCGTAGTGGTGTCTTTCCTGACCATACCGGCAGCATCATCCCATTCCTGGTGAACTTTTTGGAAATACATTCTGTCGGTCAAATTGATAGATGGGGTCAAACTCAGGTATTTGAACAGCATCCAGTTGGCGGAAATGGGAATGGAGTGCTTGATGCCGGTCTGCCAATCGCGCGCAAAGTCAGAATGGAGAAAATCTTTTTCCTTGATGGCATTGCACGATATGCGTGCGTTGCCGGAATAGGACATTTTGATTTTCTCATACCATTTCTCTTTGCCGACACGATGTTTGCGCTTGAAGGGATAGATAGACGACATGTTCACACTCAAATCGGGAGCAGTAAGGGATATGGTCGAGTCTTTGGTCCGTTGGGTCAGCGAGGCACTCAAGGATATGTTCCACGGGCTATTTGGAAAACGCTGCGTGTAACTGATAGAACTGGACTTGGTATTCTCGGAGTTAAGTTCGCCGTTGTAATAACTGTTGATATTGCTTCGGTTGTAGCCGGAAGTGGAGAAATTGACACTCGCCGAGAAAGTGGAGTAGGGATTGGCTTTGCTGTCCTGCTGGTGAGTCCATTGGATTTTCAGGTTTTTGGCTTCCGAATAGTCGGGCATGCCTCGTTCGCTGGTCTTATCCACGCGGTAATTAACATCCACTTTTCCGCGGAATTTATACCGCTTGGCATAGTTGCTTGTGGCATAGACCGCCCATGTACCTTTGGTGTAAATGTCTCCTGTCAACTCGAGGTCTATGTAGTCGTTAATGGCGAAATAATAACCTATATTGCGCAAATAGAGTCCTCGTGTGTAGTCGTCGCCGATGGAGGGCATGATGAGTCCGCTGGTATAAGTTTTTGTAAACGGGAAGAAACCGAACGGAATGGCAATAGGAACAGGCACATCGCCTACTACCAAATAGGCAGGTCCTGTGGCTATATAGTCGCCGGGCTTGACTTTGGCTTTGGTCATTTTCAGGTAGAAGTGAGGATGGTCGTGGTCGTCGCAAGTGGTATAACGCCCGCCTGCCATCATCATAACATCCGATTGGGTCTTTTTGGTTTTGTCTGCCACGACATATCCTTCGCCCTGTTCGGTAGTTACTTCGCGAATGAAACCTTTTTGGGTCTTCATGTTGTAAGCCATTTCCAAACTCTCGTAACTGTCATTCCCGTCCTTGAAGACCGGCTTGCCTATTATTTCATTCTCGATGGTGTCAAGTCGTCCTTTGGCATAAATCAAACTGCTATCCAGTACCATGCGAATGTTTTCGGCATTCAACTCCATGTCTTCGTAAGTTACTACGCCTTGACCATACATGATAGCCATGCCGTTGCCCAATAGCACAATTGAGTCTTTGGCATTGTAATGAATGGGATGCTCCAATTTGTCTTTTTTGGGGAGTGTGTCGGTCATTATGCTGTCTATGCGTAGTGTGTCGGTTGCCAAACTGTCCGTCCTGACCGCTTCGGTTAACGAATCGGCAGGAACAGCCGCTGACATCTTCCACAGGGGAAGGGCTGACAGAAGCAAGAGACCAATTATATGTGCACGCTCGATCATACGCATATACGCGCGATACAAAAAATAGCGTGCAAAGGTACAACAAAATTTTGGTTTTTCCAAATGAACCAGCCGTAAAGTGTATTTTTTAGAGAAAAAATGCGCTTTTATTTGTGCAATCAAAAAAAAAATTGTATCTTTGCGTGTTTTATTGAATGCAATTATGAGTGAAGTATTAAAAGACCGCATTGAGTCCTTGCATCGTGAGTTGCAGGATTTGCATGCTGCTAATGCACCGGAAATAGAAGCCCTGCGTCAGAAATATTTGAGTAAAAAGGGACTGGTCAGCCAACTCTTTGACGAATTTAAGTTGTTCCCCAAGGAGGAAAAAGCCCAATGGGGTGCGCCCCTAAATCGCCTTAAACAGGAATTTGAGGCGCGTATAACCGAGTTGCGTGAGCAATGTCAGGAGAATGCAGACAGTCAGGTTAAAACCGATTTGACCCGTACGCCGGACCCGATTGGCTTGGGTACCAGACATCCGTTGTCATTGGTGCGTGAGCAGATTATTGATATTTTCTCCCGTATCGGTTTTACGGTGGCAGACGGTCCTGAAGTTGAAGATGATAAGCATGTGTTCGGTATGCTGAATTTCGCTCCTGAACACCCTGCACGCGACATGCAAGATACCTTTTTTATAGAGAAAGAAGAGGGCGTGCAAAAGCCCACGGATATTCTTCTCCGTACGCACACATCCAGCGTTCAAACGCGTGTGATGACCGCTTGGGCTAAATCGCTCAATAACGCCTCGGATGCTTCTTCCTCTCTGCGTGTGTTGTGTCCCGGTCGCGTCTTCCGTAACGAAGCAATCTCGGCACGCGCACATTGCTTCTTCCATCAGGTGGAGGGGCTGTATGTGGCTAAGAATGTGAGCTTTGCAGACTTGCGTCAGACATTGTTGTATTTTGCGAAAGAGATGTTTGGACCGGAAACGCAGATTCGTTTGCGTCCGTCTTATTTCCCGTTTACCGAGCCGAGTGCCGAGATGGATATCTCGTGTGATTTGTGTGGAGGTAAGGGTTGCGCTTTCTGTAAAGGAACGGGCTGGGTAGAGATACTTGGTTGCGGTATGGTAGATCCGAATGTGTTGGAGAGTTGCGGTATAGATAGCAAGGTCTATTCGGGCTTCGCGTTTGGATTGGGAGTGGAGCGGATTGCTAATCTCAAGTACCGTGTTAAGGATTTGCGCCTTTTCTCTGAGAATGATGTCCGTTTTTTGCAGCAGTTTGAGAGTTGTTAAATCGATTTTTAGTAATAGTATCTTGTGTCCTGCTGGTATCGTGTGTACCGAATAGGAACGCTGTGCCTGAGGGAACCAAATATGGCTTTGTCAGTATTTCGGAAGTTGTTCCTGATGTCATTTTGGAGATACGCTACCATTCTACCTATAATTTTGTAGGCACGCGCATAGACGGTTATGACGAACCGATAGCCCTGCTGACCCGTCAGGCGGCGGACTCGTTACGAATGGTGAGTGACGAACTCAAACAACAGGGGTATCTGCTCAAAGTATTTGATGCTTACCGTCCCCAATGCGCGGTGGATCATTTTGTCCGTTGGTCCAAGGATGTTTCCGATACGATAATGAAGCCGTTTTTCTATCCGGATTTAGCGAAAGACCGCCTCTTCCCGGAAGGTTTTATATGTGAGTATAGCAGTCATACGCGTGGTTCTACGGTTGATCTGACGCTATTTGATATGGCAACGGAGCGTGAAGTGGATATGGGAGGTACATTTGATTGGTTTGGTATGTCGTCCTATCCGACCTATACAGATCTGAATGAAGACCAATTGGCGATGCGCCGGTTGTTGCGTGAAACTATGTTACGGCACGGTTTCAAACCTTTTGATACGGAGTGGTGGCATTTTACCCTGCGCGACGAACCTTACCCTGATACCTATTTTACTTTCCCTGTCCGTTTGAGCGAAGTTAATGGCTCTGTATGCGAATCTCATCTCTAATGGTGGAGTTTGAGAGCCCTAATAGCATTCAATATAAATACTCAATAAAATGCAAGTTAATTATCTTAAAAATCGGCATATCGGTTTGAGCGATAGCGACCAGCAGCAAATGTGTCAAGTAATTGGTGTAGAGTCGGTTGACCAACTTATAGAACAGACTATTCCTGCCGATATACGCCTTGCGCAACCTCTTGATTTAGACGAACCGCTTACCGAACAGGAACATTTGGACAGCATGGCTGATTTGGCGGCTAAGAACTTGCCGTACAAGAGTTTGATTGGACGCGGTTGGTACGGTACCGTCACTCCTGCTGTCATTCAACGCAATGTGCTTGAAAACCCCGTTTGGTACACCTCTTATACCCCCTATCAGGCAGAAGTCAGTCAGGGACGGCTGGAAGCATTGTTCGTATTCCAAACGATGATCAGCGAACTGACAGGTTTGCCGTTGGCTAACTGTTCGCTGTTGGACGAAGCCACATCTGCCGCCGAAGCCGTCACGATGATGCGCAATCTGCGGAGCAAGGAACAGGTTAAACAGGGTGCAGTCAAAGTCTTTGTAGATGAACATGTCTTCGCCAATACATGGTCTGTTTTGCAAACGCGTGCAGCAGGGCAGGGAATTGAATTGGTCAAAGGCAATTATATTTCTTTTGTTCCTACAGCCGACTATATGGGTGCTTTGGTACAATACCCCAATGCCGATGGCAGCATAGAGGATTATACCTATTTTATCAACCAATGTCACGAGCACGGACTCAAAGTGACCGTTATAGCCGACCTGATGGCACTTGCCATGTTGCGTCCTCTTGATGCCGATATAGTATGCGGTAGCGCACAACGCTTGGGCTTACCTATGGGTTTTGGCGGTCCGACAGCCGGATATATGGCAACGCGTGACGAATATAAGCGCGACATGCCCGGGCGTATTATCGGATTAAGCAAGGATAAAAACGAACATCCTGCTTTCCGGTTGGCTTTGCAAACCCGCGAACAACACATCAAGCGCGAACGCGCCACTTCGAATATCTGTACAGCCGAAGCCCTTAATGCTGTCATGGCAGGATTATATGCCGTCTATCATGGTGCAGAAGGGTTGAGGCAAATAGCCGAAGGCATACACGGCAAATCCGTTTATTTGAGTGAAATGCTGCAAGCATACGGCTTTGTGCAGGAGAATACCGAGTTTTTTGACACACTCAAAATTCGTCTGCCCGAAGGGTTGACTCTTAAAGATGTTCGCCGTGCTGCAGAAAATAAAGGATTCAATTTCTACTACGACAAAGATTGGTTCGGGTTGAGCATGGACGAGACGGTCACTTTGGACGATATGAACGATCTGATTGCCTTGTTTACCGAACTGGCAGACGGTATGCCGCAATACGAAGACAGCGAAGAGGCGTTTGACTTATGTGCTATCGAAGAGCAGCATCTCCGCCCTGTGGACTATATGCAGCAGGAAGTTTTTCAACGCTACCATACAGAAACGGAAATGATGCGCTATATCAAGCGTTTGGACCGCAAGGATATTTCTCTTACCCACACGATGATTCCGTTAGGTTCATGCACGATGAAACTGAATCCTGCTTCTGCCATGATTCCTATCACGATGCCCGGTTTTGGCGCCGTACATCCTTTGGCTCCGAAAGCACAAGTGGAGGGCTATAGCGAATTGCTGACCGAGTTGGAACACCAGTTGACTGTAATCACGGGCTTTGCTGCATGCAACCTGCAACCCACTTCGGGCGCAGCCGGCGAATATACGGGACTTGTTACCATCCGTCAGTACCTGCGTAAACATCGCCAAAGTGAACGCAATATATTGCTTATACCCGCTTCTGCCCATGGTACCAATCCGGCTTCATGCGTACAAGCAGGCTTTGTGCCGTGTGTCGTGCAATGTGACGAGAACGGCAATACAGACCTTGCAGATTGGCGTGCCAAAGCCGAAGAAAACAAAGACCGTTTGGCAGGATGTATGATAACTTATCCGTCCACGCACGGTATCTTTGAACAGGCGATTCGCGAAATGTGCCAAATCATTCATGACAATGGCGGACTGGTCTATATGGACGGTGCCAACATGAATGCACAAATAGGTTACACTAATCCTGGTTACATAGGCGCAGATGTGTGCCACCTTAATCTGCATAAGAGTTTCGCTTCTCCTCATGGTGGTGGTGGTCCCGGTGTAGGTGCTATCTGTTGCACAGCCGCGTTGGCAGATTGCATGCCTACCGCAGACCTTAATCGTGTCTCGTCTGCCTTATATGGTAACGCGAATATGGCGCTTATCAGTTATGGCTATATTCGCATGATGGGTTGCGAAGGGTTATGCAATGCTACTGCCGCTGCTATTCTTTCAGCCAACTATATGGCGACACAACTCAAAGAGGCATACGGCATCGTTTATACGGGTGCCAACGGTAGGGTAGGACACGAACTCATTTTGGACTGCCGTCAGTTCCATGCTGTCGGCATAACGGAAAGTGATATCGCCAAGCGGCTGATGGACTTTGGTTACCATGCTCCAACCCTCTCGTTCCCCGTACACGGCACGCTCATGGTAGAACCCACAGAGAGCGAGTCCAAACATGAGTTGGATCAGTTCATTTCTGCCTTGTTGACCATTCGCGACGAGATACGCGAAATAGAGAACGGTACGGCAGACCCTGTTGATAATGTGTTGTTGAACGCTCCTCATGCCGAATACGAAATAGTGGCAGACGAATGGGTACATGCTTATCCGCGTACCAAAGCCGCTTATCCTGCCGAATGGGTGCGCAACAACAAGTTTTGGATTCCTGTAGGTAGAGTGGATAACGGATGGGGTGACCGCAACTTAATTACCAAATACGATAAATAGTCAGCATAATGGATAGTCAGCCCTTAGTCAATCAAATCGCTAATCCGCACAAGGAGTATAACCCCAAAGTCCATTTTGTGGCTGTCGTGCTGGAGTATATAGGCATTTTTATTGCCCTTTGTCCGTTTGTGTGTATGGTTAACTGGATATTTGTTCCGCACGCTTTGGTTGGTGGCGGACTGACGGGTATATGTTCAGCCATTTATTACGCCACACAAGGTTTCTTCCCGACACTCTTTGCTTCCTATAACGGTGCCATTCCTATTTGGCTTTCGACGGTGGTTATTAATGCTCTCTTGCTGACTGTTGCAGGTTTTACTGTAGGTTGGAGGTTCTGTATTCGTACTATCTTTGGCGTTTTGGTTGTTGCTTTTTGGTATCGTCTTATTCCTATTCGCGAAGTACCTATTATCGCAGACCCCATGTTGGGCTGTATCATAGGCGGTGTGGCATTTGGACTCTCTCTGGGAATCGTTATGCTGTGTAACGGCAGTTCGGGCGGAACGGATATCGTGGCAATGATTGTCAATCATTACAAAGATGTGGGACTGGGCAAAGTACTGGTTCTTTGTGATTTGGTGATTATCCTCAGCGCGTATTTCCTGCCTGTTCCTGCTACTGTTGATTTGGGAATGCAGTCTGTGACCGACTATAAGACCCAGCGTATCTTGTGCGGTTTGAGCATGACGGTATCTTATACGGCGGCGTTGGATTGGTTTATGAACCGTGTGCGACAATCCGTACAGTTCTTTATCTTTTCTCGCAGGCACGAAGAAATATCTCAAGCCATTTCGTCCACTGTCCGTCGTGGCGTTACATTGCTGGACGGCAAAGGGTGGTATAGTGGACAACCCATTACCGTGGTTACCGTATTAGCGCGCAAACATGAGACCAATACTATCCTCAAACTCATTCAGCAAATCGACCCTGATGCTTTTGTTTCTTGCTCCAATGTGAATGGTGTATTCGGTAGTGGATTTGACCATATAAAAAGTTAGAAAAAATTATGTGCTCAAAAATTTGCAAATGTCCAAAATTTTTTGTACCTTTGTGCTCATTTTTTCGGTAGTATGAATAAGTATCCTATAAAATATTCCAAATTTCGTGTTCGTCGCGCCATACGCCGTATGGCTAAGCGACTGAAGAAAAACCAAGTCATCGGTCCCGATACGGTATTTGTTGTTATGCTGAACGGCGGAGTTTGGTTTTCGTCTCGCCTGTTTGATTGTTTGGGTGATTTAACCAACGAAGTGTATTATCTGAAGGGACATTCGTATAATGCCCAATCTCGCGAAGATTTTGTGTGGGATTACATACCCGATGTCGATTTTACGGGTAGGGATATCGTGGTCATAGACGATATCAGCGATTCAGGTGAAACGCTGAAAGCCGTGTATAATAAACTGAACGGTATCGCTCGTTCGTTTGCCGCTGTCACACTGCTGCAACGCATACCGAGGGCTTTGCCAGAGGAAATACCCTTGTATTCATGCATAGATGATGCCTCTTCGAATTTCTTCGTCGGTTGCGGGTTGGATTGCGAGCACGGAGGACGGCTGTTGGCATATATCGCTGTGGCAAGAGAGTGATGTAGATTATAAAAGCGTAAACACAATAATAAATTTTTAATATCATGCAACAAATCAACTTGAAGCGTGGTCTTGATCTTCCAATGGACGGAAAGGCGGAACTGATGCTCGGCAGTATCAGTCGCCCGGATGTATTTCGGATTGTTCCTGACCACTTCGCCGGCATCACTCCCAAACTGGAGGTCAAAGTCGGTGACAGAGTGAAAGCGGGTAGTCCCCTCTTCCACGACAAGGCATTTGAGGCAATGTTGTTCACTTCGCCCGTTTCGGGTGTAGTACAGGACATCGTACGCGGTGACCGCCGTAAAATAATGTCCATCAACATCGCTGCAGATGCAACGATTGAGTATGAGGACTTTAAGGCACAGGTTGGTGCTATTCAAACCCAAGAAGATGTGAAGTCCATCTTACTTCAATCCGGTTTATGGTCTTTGATTAAACAGCGTCCTTACGATTGTATCGCGCTGCCTAACAAAGAGCCGCAAGCTATCTTTATTTCTTCGTTCTGTTCTGCCCCGTTGGCACCCGATTATGAGTGGGTACTGAAGGGACAAGGTGCTATTCTGCAATCTGCAGTAACCGCTTTGAGCAAGATTGCCACCGTCTATGTGGGCATTCGTCACGGCGCTGCTGCTCCCGAGTTCCGCGGACTGAAAGACTGCGTGCTGTACGAGGTCGCAGGTGCGCACCCGGCAGGCAACCCGAGCGTGCAAATCAACCACATTCGTCCTATGAAACAGGGCGAGACAATTTGGACTATCGGTATTCAGGACTTGGCACTTATCGGCCGTCTCTTTGCCAAAGGCATTGTAGATATGCAGAAAAAAGTGGCTTTAGTTGGACCTATGGCTTATGGTAAAATGTACTACAATGTGCTGCCCGGCATGCCCGTGAGTGCGCTGTTGGAGTCCAATTATCACAAGGAAGTGCCTTGCCGCTTTATTGCAGGCAACGCCTTAAGCGGACACCAAATTGGCATGGATGATGTCATTTCCGTTTATCCGAATATGTACACTGTTATCGGCGAAGGGTCTGATACGCATGAGTTTATGGGATGGATGTTCCCGCGGTTTAATGCGTTCCATTTCGGATTGACCGACCCTGCCAAGATGATTGCAGACAACTGCATGATGAAGTGGCTGTTCGGAGAACGCAAATACCAATGGGATGCACGCCTCAAGGGCGGTCGTCGCGCTATCATTGTTAGTGGCGAATACGACAAAGTCTTCCCGATGGATATTTATCCTGAGCAACTGATTAAAGCCATGATTGCTCTCAATCTGGACAAGATGATTGAATTGGGTGCTAACGAAGTTGCTCCCGAAGATTTCGCTTTGTGCGAATATGTTTGTACCTCCAAAATGCCCCTGCAGGCAATCGCACGCGAGGCATTGGATTATATGAGAAAGGAGATTGAGTAATGGAAAAGTTTTATAAATTCTGGAAGAAGTTCGGTGAGAACTTCCAAGAAGGTGGTAAATTCGAGAAACTGAGCAGTTTCTACGATGCTTTTGATACCTTCCTATTCACTCCTACCACTACTGCCAAAAAGGTTGGCGCACAGATTCACGACGGCAGCGATAGCAAACGCACGATGATTATTGTTGTATTGGCATTAATTCCGTGCTTGCTGTTCGGTATGTTCAATGTCGGTTACCAACATCTGCTGGCAACGGGACAATTGGCATGCGGCATGACTTGCGCATTGTGGTGGAAAGCACTTGGTTTTGGTGTGTTGGCTATTATCCCGTTCTATCTTGTTTCCTACATTGTAGGTTTGGGAATTGAGTTCATCGTTGCTCAGATTAAGCACGAAGAAGTGGCAGAGGGTTATCTGGTAACTGGTTTCATTCTGCCGCTCATATTGCCGATTAATACACCGTTGTGGCAAGTGGCAATAGCCACCGCCTTTGCGGTTATCTTTGCCAAGGAGGTCTTTGGTGGTACGGGCTACAATATTTTCAATGTTGCCCTTATCGCGCGTGCGTTCCTTTTCTTTGCATATCCTGCCAGCATGACCGGCGATAGTGTGTTTGTCCGCTTGGGCTCGACATGGGGCTGGGACGGAGCAACGGCTATAGACGGTTGGTCAGGCGCCACTACGCTGACCCAGTTGGGTACAGGCATGGCTGCCGAGAACGCTTCGTTCTGGGAGACCTTTAACGGACTGATGCCCGGTTGTGTTGGTGAGACTTGCGTTTGGGCTATACTGATAGGTGCTGTCCTGCTGCTGATGACAGGTGTCGCTTCGTGGAAAGTGATGCTGAGTATATTGGCTACTGCGGGTGTGACCGCTGCGCTCTTTAATGCGTTTGGACCCGACACGGCTATTGCTAATTATCCGTGGTACATGCACTTGATTAGTGGCGGTTTGCTGTTTGGTGCCGTCTTCATGGCTACTGACCCTGTAACCGGCGCTCGTACCGAGTGTGGCAAATGGATTTATGGCGCTTTGATTGGCTTTATGGTCATCTTGGTGCGTGTGTTGAACCCCGGTTTCCCGGAGGGTATGATGCTTGCCATCTTGCTTGGCAACGCATTCGCTCCTCTCATTGACTGGTGCGTGGTTCGCAGAAATGTTAAACATCGTATGAATAGATAAAGGAGGGCAAGTTATGAAAACAGATTCTAATGTTTATACGATAACATACGCTACTGTTCTTGTCGTGATAGTAGCCGTCCTGCTGGCAGTAGTCAGTCAGGTACTTAAGCCCCGTCAGGAGGCAAACCAACGCTTGGATGTGCAGAAGCAAATCCTTACGGCGTTGAATGTGGACTATAGCAGCGCGGACCCTGCTGCTTTGTATGAGCAGATTGTAGAAGAGCAAACCTTTGGCGAGTTGCCCTTGTATGTGGCTCATATCGACGGTGCTACCAAATATGTGCTTCGCCTGAAGGGGCAAGGTCTGTGGGGTGGCATTTGGGGATATGTTGCTTTGGATGAAGACAAAAATACTATCTATGGTATTAACTTCGGTCACGAGAGTGAGACTCCGGGGCTTGGTGCAGAAATTACCACCGAGAACTTCCGCAGTCGCTTCTTTGGCAAGCATATCAACGATGCAGAAGGTCATTTGCGCAGTGTGGCTGTTCTCAAAGCCGGCAAGAAAGCCGACGACGGACAGGAACAGGTAGATGCTTGGGCTGGTGCTACTATCACCTCTACCGGTGTCAACGACATGTTGCTCAACTCGCTAACCGAATATGCTGAATTTTTGAACCAAAAACCGGCTTGTCCGGCAACTCCGGAAACTCCGGAAGTAGAAGAAATGGAGGTAGAAAATGCTGAGTAAACAAACCAAAGAGGCGTTTTTAGGTCCTCTGAATGCCAATAACCCCGTCTTGGTGCAGATTTTGGGTATCTGTTCGGCACTGGCCGTAACGGT
The DNA here is from genome assembly GCA_024399835.1 of Paludibacteraceae bacterium. Taxonomy (GTDB): domain Bacteria; phylum Bacteroidota; class Bacteroidia; order Bacteroidales; family Paludibacteraceae; genus Colicola. Next base: position 38,767 of record JAKSNK010000006.1, on the reverse strand, counting down.
GCAACTCAAGCCCGCCCTCGTGATGGGTATTTCGGTAACGATAATCGTGGCACTTGCCAATGTGGTGATTGCCCTCATTCGTAAGAGTATCCCGATGCGTATCCGTATTATCGTGCAACTCGTTGTGGTCGCAGCGCTCGTAACTATCGTGTCCGAGATACTGAAGGCATTTGCTTACGATGTGGCTATGCAATTGAGTGTGTATATCGGTCTAATTATTACCAACTGTATTCTGATGGGTCGCTTGGAAGCGTTTGCTATGACCAACAATGTGAAAGACAGTCTGATGGACGGTCTTGGCAACGGCTTCGGCTATGCCATGATTTTGGTCATTGTCGCTTTCCTTCGTGAATTGCTTGGCTCGGGCAAACTGCTTGGTTTCCAAGTCATTCCTCAATGGTGCTACGACCATGGATACACCAATTGCGGTATGATGCTCATGCCTGCAATGGCATTGATTTTGGTAGGTTGTGTAATCTGGGCACATCGCTCATTAAATGATAAGGAGGGTAAATAATGGAACATGCTCTTAGTTTATTCGTTCGCACCATTTTTGCGGACAATATGATTTTCGCTTTTTTCCTCGGCATGTGTTCATTCCTTGCCGTGTCGAAAGATGTTAAGACCTCTGCCGGTCTGGGTGTAGCCGTTATCTTCGTTCAGACGATTACGCTGCCCGTCAACTACCTGTTGCAGGTTCATGTACTGGCACCTCTGGGGTTAGGTTATCTGAGTTTCATTCTTTTCATCGCCGTCATCGCCGCTATCACGCAGTTGGTAGAGATGATTGTGGAGAAAGTGAGTCCTTCTCTGTATTCCACCCTCGGTATTTTCCTTCCGCTGATTGCCGTTAACTGCGCCATCATGGGTGGCAGGCTCTTTATGCAACAGCGCGTTCTGTTAGACCCCGAAAACGTCAAAGCCATTGCTAACCTCGGTGACGCATTTGCTTTTGCAATCGGTTCAGGTCTGGGCTGGATGCTGGCTATTGTTTGCTTGGCCGGTATTCGTGAGAAAATGGAGTATAACAATGTTCCCAAGCCATTGCAAGGCATTGGCATCACCTTCATCACCGTAGGTTTGATGGCTCTGGCTTTCATGTGCTTCAGCGGACTTAATATTTAATAAGGAGAACAACTATGGATATTCAAGCAATTATTTATGCAGTTGTAGTATTCCTCGTTGTAATACTCCTGCTTGTAGTTATTCTGCTCGTTGCCAAGAAATACTTGGTAGCCAGTGGAGATGTCAAAGTTATTGTCAATGGCGACAAGGAATTTTCTATTCCTGCCGGTGGTACCTTGCTTGCCTCTATGGGCGCAGCGGGCGTACACCTGCCTTCCGCTTGTGGTGGTAAGGGGTCTTGCGGACAATGCAAATGCCAGGTTCTTGAGGGTGGTGGAGAGATTCTGCCTACCGAGACCGTGCATTTCAGCCGTAAGCAGCAGAAAGACCATTGGCGCTTAGGTTGCCAGGTTAAGGTGAAGAATGACCTTCAACTCAAGATTGACGAGTCTGTGCTCGGCGTGAAAGAGTGGGAGTGCGAGGTTATTTCGAATAAGAATGTGGCTACTTTTATCAAGGAGTTCAAGGTCAAACTGCCTGCTGGCGAACACATGAACTTCGAGCCGGGTAGTTATGCACAAATCCGTATTCCTGAGTACGATATTGATTACGACCGCGATATGGATAAGGATTTGATAGGTGACCTCTATTTGCCTGCTTGGAAGAACTTCAAACTCTTCGGATTGAAGCAGAAGAATACCGAAGCCACTATTCGTGCTTATTCGATGGCTAACTATCCCGACGAAGGTGACATTATCACGCTGACCGTCCGTATTGCTACGCCGCCTTTCAAGCCGAAAGACCAGTGCCCCAACGGACCCGAGTTCCAGGATGTACCTTGCGGTATTGCCTCTACTTATATCTTCTCGCTCAAACCGGGTGACAAGGTTATCATGAGTGGTCCTTATGGTGAGTTCCATCCTGTTTATGACAGCAAGAAAGAGATGATTTGGGTCGGCGGTGGTGCCGGTATGGCTCCGTTGCGTGCTCAAATCATGCACATGCTCAAGACGCGTCAGTGCCGCGACCGCGAAATGCACTATTTCTATGGCGCGCGTGCTATTGACGAGGTCTTCTTCTTGGATGATTTCCTGCAACTGGAGAAGGATTTCCCCAATTTCCATTTCCACTTGGCTTTGGACCGTCCCGATCCCAAGGCAGACGGACTGGGTATCAAATATACTGCCGGCTTCATTGCTCCTGTGATGGGCGATACCTATCTCAAACAGCATGATGCTCCGGAGGATATTGAGTATTACCTCTGCGGTCCTCCAATGATGGCAAAGACGGTGGTTGACCTGCTGCATTCGCTTGGTGTGGATGACCAGGATATCCGCTTTGATAACTTTGGCGCATAAGCCAAAATCTTATTGTAAAAAAAGGACTGCCTAATAGCAAATTTAGGCAGTCTTTTTTTTTCGTCATATTTTGTGATTTTTATATGCTCTAATCACTCGCTTAGGGCGTTCGATGCCCATCGCTCGTTCCTTATTTCCTCCCCTTTCTGTGTTAAATTTTCAATAAAGATTTTTAAATAGATTTTCAACTATATTTTTTGTGTGTATTTATAGGGGTTTTGCCGACGGTCGACCGACGGTCGAATTTATGGTAAAGCAGACAATAGGGAGTGGTAACTATTGCACATGTAGTACCAACTTGCGCCTTTTTCGTCCATGCCGCCCTGCTCCGCGAATTGCTAAAAAGAGAATAAGAATTTTTTTAGTGCATATTACATTAGGATTACTCCAATGTCATCCCTCTTTGGGCATTTGGACTAAATTACTAAAAGCAGTATCTTGTAAAAGTCACCTATCAACATTTCGCCTGCTTCGTCCGTGCTGTCCTGCTCCATGAATTGCAAAAAGGAGAATAAAAAAGCCCCGCCAACATTAACGGGGCTAGAAAATCTTATTATTCGCACTTAGTAGCACTATATTCGATTAAGTACCAATCACCACACTTCCCATATAGAGAACTTCTTTTCTCTTGACCATCTTTAGCGCCACAATAGATTTGACCTGATGTGATATCCCCTTTAGAATTCTTACATTTATATTGCACATTTATTGCAAAAGTGTTGTAATTCACGGCACAAACAACAGGTTGATCATTGTAGTAACACTTAAGAGTGCATGAATAATTTCCCACTGTAGAACAAGAATATTCTGGCATAGGAGTAGGTTCTGGTTCTGGCTCAGGATTTGCATAAACTTTCGCAATAGTAGCACCACCAATCAACATAGCACAAAGTGCAATAATTCCCAATATTTTTTTCATTTTTTCATTTGCTCACTTATATTCCATCGAGCATCGGATTTAAAATAAATAATTAATTGGGCTAATTCATTTGTTCTTTGTAAGTAAGCCCGAACTGACAAAGAATTTTGCAGTCCGTTATTTGACGAGGCACAAAAAAGTGGACTAAACTTTTTAATCCACATTCTATAGGTATCGGCAAACACCCTTGTAACTGAATTTACGAAGTAAAGCCCACTCTGAACGAGTGAGCGTTGAACTTTACTTCACAGTTACACATATAAAAATTTTGCCGAAATTTATAGAATGTGTGAAACAAAGATAACGCTAAATTATCTATTGTGCAAATTTCTTGCTTGTTTTATTCCATAGGCGATTTAATTTGTTCGTTATTATATTTTGTTGCAAAGTTACAACAAATTTTTGAGATATACAAATTTATTTGCTTATTTGCTGCAGAAAAATGCCGACTGCGGAGGCAACGAGGTCCTCGCACGGGCGCTTGTGGTAATACGCCTCTGTACGCGCCTCGGGGGTCGGTCCGTTCGGCGCCATACCACTCAATACGGCACATTCCAACGCGCCGTTCTCCTGCTTAAACGCTTCTGCTAATGCCTGCACACGCGCGTAGTTGTTTCTCTTCCCTTCTGCATCATGCGGCGTAGCGCTGCCTGAATGCAGACCTTCCAACATAAACATGCCGCACGCCGCTCCACAAGTGAGACGCATGCGACCTATGCCTCCTCCAAACGAGGCACTCATCTTCAAAGCCAACTCGCGGTCGGTAATGCCAAACAAGTCTGCACACGATGCAAAGACCGATTGGGAACAGTTATATCCCGCATGAAATAATTCTCGGGCAATGGCTTGGCGTTGTGCAATTTCTTCTGCAGACATCATTTTACAAATTATTTGCACAAAGGTACACTTTTTTTTGCAAATACGCAAATTTTTTAGTAACTTTGCGGTCTAAATAAATGAGAAAATCGTTTTTGCTCATAGTAGGTCTCTTTGCTGCCACGATTGTGTTGGCAGGTAGGAGGGAACAGCCGTTGGTTCGCCCCTTGTCCCGTCCGTATTCGGTAGAACAGGGGTTGGACGGTCGTGCGATTGCTTTGTGGGGCAGTCACGGCATGTATTATAACCGGGACCAACAGCGTTGGACTTGGCAGCGTGCGCGTGTGTGGACAACGGTGGAAGATTTGTTTACTTCCTCATTTACGGCGCCTTATTTAGTGCCGATGTTGGAGAACGCAGGTGCCGTCGTTATGCAACCTCGTGCGTATGTTCGGCCGGGATACCGATCGGTTTATGTGCGTTGGCTTAAAAAATGTCATCCCAAACTGCAAACAATTGCCGTCAATCATACTTTGTATGAAGTCAATACCTCGATAGGCGAAGGAGTGTGGCATTATTTGTGTGCCGTTGATAAGGATTCGTGCTTGGTGGAGTCGGTCAAAGGGGTGGAGTACATGTTGCTGGACGAACATACTTTAGGTCCAAGCGGTTATCCCCGTTATATGGAGGCGGCGCGCTATTGGTTGCCTTCAATCGGAGTGCCGGACGAAGTGTGGGTAAAGGATACGACCTACAACGACTACTTAAACGATATTGTCTGTCGTGGAGGGTGGGTGAACTACCTGAGTGGCAAAAGTTCGGTTAATCCTAAAATGCCGGGCTTAGGCATCCCGTTGGACATGAGTTTGGCGTTTCACACCGATGCCGGAGCAACGATGAATGACAGTCTGATAGGCACTTTGCTCATCTATACCAATCACGACCGTAGTGGCAGCCGTCGGTTGCCTACAGGCGAACCGCGCACCGTGAGTGCCATGCTGGCTGATTCTATTATGACACAAGTAGTGAACGATATTCGTAGGTCGTATTGCAGTATATGGCCTCGGCGCGACTTGCGCAATGCCAATTATGGCGAGACACGCGACCCCGAAGTGCCTGCCGTACTGCTGGAACTGCTTTCCCATCAGAACTATGCCGACATGCGCTATGCCCTCAATCCTGCTTTCCGCCAATTCGTGGCGCGGGCGGTTTACAAAGGCATCGGTCGCTTTTTAGCCCGACGGTATGACACGCATTTCGTTCCTCAACCTTTGACACCGACTGCTCTGCATACGGTGATAGACGGCGATTCGTTGCGGTTGTTGTGGCAGCCGGTAAAAGACTCGTTGGAGCAGGAAGCCGTGCCGTCATACTATATCGTCTATGTGCGCGAGAACGACGGATTGTGGAACGAAGGTATTCGCGTGGACAGTAGCGCGTTTGCTATGCCGATGGCACACGGTATTCGTTACGATATGTGTGTGGCGGCAGGCAACGAGGGTGGTATCAGTCTGCGTTCGGCTGTTGTGTCGGCTTTTCGTGCGTCGAATAATAATCGCCCTATGTTGGTGGTAGATGCTTTTGACGAGGTGCGCGGACCGCGTATGATGGCTTTTGACAGTTTGACAGGCGGTATTGTGCCGGGCGCAAGACCTGTTCCCGATGGGTATGAACTGGCATATATAGGCGAACAAATCAATTACAACCGCCGTGACCCGTGGCGCTCGGACGACGATTGCGGCTTTGGCATGTGCAACATGAACCGTCAGGGACAGTTATTGGTCGGTAATACGCACGATTACGCAGTTCGGCACGGCAAGGTGTTGCAAACATTGCACAGGAGTTTTGTGTCCTGCACGGCGGACGGATTGCTGCCGATGGATACGGCATATACGATGGTGGATATTATCCTTGGGAAGAGTGGGGCAGAGCATGTCCGACATATCAATGCCGTGATACAAGACAACCATTGGACTGAGGGCGATAAGCGATTGATAATGAGTGGCGCTTATGTAGGAACATTGTCGCACGCCTGTGCGTCAGGCATCGTAAAAATGGATAATCAGTCTCTTCTGTTCAGTCAGGAACTGAATACGGAGCGGCTGAGTGCCGAAGATGTGTCTGCCGTTTCGCCGTTGGCTGTCTCGGATACCGTCATTGCGCGCTATTCAGACACAATGCTTCCTGCAGGTATTCGCGGAGAGAATTATACTATTTTTGGTTTCCCGCTGGAGTGCCTGATAGAGTTTGAAGATATTTATTCTTATTGGTTACAACGATGAAGAAAACCGTTTGTTTGATATTGACAACGCTGTTTGTCGTCTGTGTGGCAAAAGCCGCAGAACTGAAAGCGTGGGTGGAATTTGCCAATAGCGCCCAGCAGAATCTCAATATGAGTCACTTTATGAAGAATGACCCGAACGACGAACCATATACCTATTTTGCGACAAAAGACAATCGTGGCTGTATTTGTATCCCCACCGGCAAATATGGGTATTTTATGGTGGACCGAAGCGTAGTGCCGTCGTCCGTACATCAGTTGATTTTCAAGGTAACTTATTGGAACGAAGGCAATGGCGAAATGAAACTCCAGTACAATGGCACGAACGGGCAGAATTATGTAGATGCCAAGATACAGAAAACCGGTACACGCGAGTGGATGACCGTCACAATGGCTGTGAACGATGCTTCGTTCCGCCGTGCCCAAAACCAAAGTGCCGATTTTCGTATCAACGACAATAACTATATCGCCCGTGTTGAGATTTATGAAGGAACGATGGATCCGTTGTCCGAGCCGGCTATAACGCACCATTCGGGAACGGAGTTTATAGGGAAATCTGTCGCCGGCTATCAATGTTGGTTCAAGGTGGGCGGACAAACGGATTTTTGGCACCATTGGGGTAACGATTATATTGCTCCTGACCAAACTCGTTGGCCGCGCCAATACAATCATACCTTTGAGATTTATCCTGATGTGCGCGACTATCCGTTCTCTGCTCTTGCACAAACGGGTTTCTCGGCATTGGGCAATGGCGAATCGTCTGTGCTGTACCGTTCTGAGGATAGTGCCGTTATTGCTTCCCACTTTGCCATGATGGCACAAAATGGCATTGACGGCGTCGCCGTACAGCGTTTTATCGGCAGCGAAATGAAATCGGTAGTGCAAACCGCTCAATGCCACTTGAAGAAGATTCAGCACTCGGCGGAGGAAAACAGTCGGCTGTTCTATATTTGCTACGACATCTCTTCCAACGGTTTGGAAACCACTTGGGCAGATCTGATTAAGTTCGATTGGGTGTACAATATCGAGCAGAATAATGCGTTGACTCAGTCTCCCTCTTATGCAACGGTTAACGGGCAACCTGTGGTGGAAATATGGGGAATAGGTTTTACCGACCGTCCTGGCGATGCTGCCCGCACACAGTCGCTGATTGACTTCCTGCATAGCCGCGGGTGCTATGTGATAGGCGGTGTGCCTACTTATTGGCGGGAAAACCGCAACGACGCTCGTCCCGCTTCGGACGGATATACCGATGTCTATACATCGTGCGATATGCTTTCCCCGTGGTATGTGGGGCGCTTCAGCAACGAAAGCGAATATCAGTACTTTATAGGATTGATGAATGCCGATGTCACTTATTGCAGGCAGCATCAGGTGGATTATATGCCGGTATTGTTTGCCGGCTTCGGGTGGGCAACATGGAATAGCGGCTCTATCAACCAGGCACCCCGATTGGCGGGAAAATTTATGTGGAAACAGGTGCAGGAAATCAAGAATGCCGGTTGCACCAATATGTACTTTGCCATGTTTGACGAATATGACGAAGGAACGGCTATTCTCAAGGCGGCTGAGGATTGGACAATGATACCTACCGATTCGTATTTCCTGACTATGTCGGCGGACGGTATTTGGTGTTCGTCGGATTTCTATTTGCGTTTGGCAGGTGCCGCTACGCGCGTACTCAAAGGGCAGCAAACGCTCACCACGGATGTGCCTGTTCCCTATTCGTTGGGACCTGTCTATTACCGCAATAGTTTTGAGCAAAAACGGACTCGGTACAATATGGTGAACGGGCAGTATCAGAGCGAGGGTGTCTTCCCCGTAGATCCTTGCTTGTACGGCGACCAAACAATCCGCGGCAATGCCTCGTATGCCTTGAATAACACGGTTCATCGTTCGGGAGAGTACAGTTTGCAGGTAACCGGCACGCTTCACGGCAATGATTATCTGATGCAGTTCTCTCAGACCAAAATAGAAATATCCTCGGCACTCTCGTTATCGGCGTATGTTCAGGTCTCTCCTGTCACGAATAGCGTGCAGTTGGCGGCATTGGTCGGGAATACATGGTATTACTCTCCGGCTGTGTCTTCTGCTACATGGCAGCCGACCGCTTTGGTTCTGCCTGCTTCGTGCATCGGTCAGACGGTTACGGCGATTGGCGTCTGCGTGCGCGGCGACGGGGATTATACGGCATTTATCGACGATGTGCTGGTCGAGCAGACAGGGCAGGAGCCGTCGGCTCTTCCCGTGGTTGAGCGTACCGCATCGGTCGAAAAAATACTTCATCAACATAGTGTTTACATCCTCAAAAACGGTCGTTATTACGACTTATTAGGCAATGCAAGACAAAGACATTAAGCAACAGATTCGTGACCTCTGCCGGCAGAAGAATGCCGTCATTATGGCGCATTATTACCAAAGTCCTGACATCCAGCAGGTGGCGGACTTTATAGGAGACAGTTTGGCGTTGGCGCAACAGGCGCAGCGGACCGATGCCGATATTATTGTAATGTGCGGGGTACACTTTATGGCAGAAACGGCTGCTATCTTGTGTCCTGACAAGAAAGTGCTCATCCCCGATGTCGCTGCCGGCTGTTCTTTGGCGGACTCGTGCCAAGCGGCTGATTTGCGCGCATGGAAAGAGGCACACCCCGGGCATTTGGTTGTCAGTTATGTCAATACATCGGCTGCGGTCAAAGCGCTGTCCGACATCGTTGTTACCAGTGGCAATGCCCTCAAGATAGTCAATCGTCTGCCCCAGGATGCACCTGTCCTGTTCGGACCCGATAGAAACTTGGGTCGTTATATCAATGAGCAGACGGGGCGGCAAATGGACTTGTGGAACGGTTGCTGTCATGTGCACGACCGCTTCTCGTTGGAGCACCTGCTGAAATTGAAGGCGGAAAACCCTGAGGCGTTGGTGCTGTCCCACCCTGAATGCCGCAAAGAGATTGTTGACAACAGCGATGTCGTGGGTTCTACGGCTGTTTTGATCAATTATGTCAAGGCACATCCCGAAAAGGCATACATAGTGATGACCGCCGACGGGGTGGATTATGAGATATGCCGGGCATGCCCCGGTGTACGGCTGATAAATACCGAGAACGCGTGCGAATACATGCGTATGCACACATTGGACAAGTTGCTCCGTTGCCTGCAAACCGAATCACCTGTTGTATCGGTCGAAGCGGAATTGGCAAAGCAGGCGCTGCTGCCGATACAGAAAATGTTGGAATGGTCTAAATAATTACCGCTATTAACTCGCAATCGTCCATATTGTTGGCAATGTCCGGCGGAGTCGATTCCACGGCTGCTGCCTTGTTGCTTAGGGAGCAGGGGTATAACCTCATCGGTTGCACTTTCCGGACACGCTATACATCGGATGCCATGCTGCAATCGGCAATCGGTTTGGCGGCACAGTTGGGCATTGCACACCATATAGTGGACTACAGCGACCGCTTTGAGGAAACGGTTATCCGGTACTTTCGAGAGGAGTATTTGGCAGGTCGCACCCCTAATCCCTGCGTGTTGTGCAACCGTACCATTAAGTTCGGTGCTCTGATGGAGGAGGCAAACCGCCTGCATTGTGACTATATCGCCACGGGGCACTATGCGCGTATCCGCGACGGTCAACTATGCCGCGCGGCGGACGAAAAGAAAGACCAGACTTATTTCCTGTGGCAACTCTCGCCTGACCAACTCAGCCGGGTAGTCTTTCCGCTGGGTGATATGACCAAAAAGGAAGTTAGGGAATACCTTGCCGGCAAGGGACTGACCGCATTGGCGCAGTCGGGAGAAAGTCAGGATATATGTTTCATACGCGACGATTACCGTTCTTTTCTTGATTTGCCGACAAACAAGGGCGAATACATTTTGTCTCCGCAACTGGAAGCGCTTCGCAACACACGCGCCCGTTTCTGCCATAACGGGTATGCCAATTATACGATAGGTCAGCGCAAGGGCTTGGGGGTAGCAATTGGCGAACCGGCTTTTGTGACGCGTATAGACGCTGAGCGTAATGAGGTGACTTTGGGAACGCACGACGAACTCTATACAAAAGCGGTTCAATTGCATGATGTCATCTTTCATGGCGATATTTCGCAACCGGTAATGGCGCAAATCCGTTACCGTTCTGTTCCGCAGTTGGCAAGGGTGTTATGTGGGTCTTTGCCGACGGTCGACCGACGGTCGACCGACGGTCGAAACTGCTGTGAGTTATACTTTGACGAGCCCGTATGGGCTGTTACACCCGGGCAAAGTTGTGTCTTCTATCAGAATAACATATTGGTGGGGGGAGGAATAATTAGTTAATATGGAAGATAAATTGTGGAATAGTGAATATATCAAGGTGTGGATAAGCAATTTCCTGCTTTTCTTCGCTTTTATGCTGATGACCCCTTTGTTGCCGCTCTATTTGAAGGACTCGTTTGGAGCGGACAAGGACATGATAGGGTTGGTATTGGCTGGCTATGCGTTGTCGGCGTTGCTCATTCGTCCTTTTAGCGGGTATGTCGTGGATAGTTGGCAGCGCAAAACCGTGTTGTTGATAACCTATTTCTTGACTTGTATCTTCTTTGGCGGATACCTTATAGCAGGCAGTCTGACCATGTTTGCCATTTTTCGCATGTTGCACGGTGCTCCCTTTGGTGCTTGTGGCGTAAGTTTATCTACCGTAATGATTGATACATTGCCTTCGTCGAGAAGGGCAGAAGGGATTGGGTATTACGGACTGAGCAATAATATCGCTACGGCAATAGCGCCCGGTATCGGCTTGCTGCTGTTCTCGCGCTACGAGAGTTACGAGATGTTGTTTGCCTTGTCGTTGGTTTGCTCGCTGGCGGGAGTAATCGTTGATTCGACTTTGCACCTCCGTCCGCGTGAGATAGTCCGTGGACAACAGACATTGTCGTTGGACAGGTTCTTGTTGTTGCGTGGCTGGGCGTTGTTCCTTGTGATGTTCTCAATGGCATTTTGCTATAGTATCCTTTCTACTTATGTGGCTATTTATGGCAGGGAGCGTTTGGGTATCACTACAGGTACGGGAGTTTTCTTTGCTCTGTTTGCGATAGGTCTTATTGTGTCGCGGTTGACGGGTAGCCGCTCGTTGCGCAAAGGAAAGATTGTCCGCAATGCCACTTGGGGAATTATTGTGAGTATATGTGGTTTTATTCTGTTTGCCGCAGTACACCATCCGATAGGGTATTATGTTGCGCCGTTCGTTATCGGTTTGGGCAACGGGCACATGTGGCCTGCTTTTCAAACGATGTTTATCAATTTAGCCGAACATAATCAGCGCGGTACGGCTAATTCGACGATATTGACCAGTTGGGATTTGGGCATGGGTGTCGGAATGCTGATAGGCGGAGTGGTGTCGGAGCATTGCGGCTATTATGCGGCGTTCTGGACAGGGGTAGGTTTCTATGCACTGGGGTTGGTGTTCTACTTTGCCTATGCACGCGCACATTTCGAGAAATATAAATTACGCTAAATAGTATTACATTCTAAAACAACATTATTAACATTTTAACAAACAAAGATTATGAAAGACAAACTGTTTCCTGCCTTAGTGATTGCGCTGGGCATTGCCCTCTCGGGGTTGTTTATTTACATGGGTATTCACCAGTTCTCCAACCGTGACCGTGCCGTAGCCGTCAAGGGGCTCTCCACCCGTACCGTCAAAGCGGACTATGTGGTGTCGTCGTTCCGGTTCTCGGTTAGCGGAAACGACTTGGTCGCTTTGTCCGAAGAGTTGTCCGGCGTGGAGAATAAAGTACGGACTTTCTTCCTCGCCAAGGGCTTCAAAGAGTCGGACTTGTCGTTGGGAAATATTGACATCAACGACAATTGGAACGGTTACTATGAACATCGTCCCGCGAACCGCTATACGATTTCCCGTTCGCTGATTATTGCCACTGAAGATGTTGATAAGGTGGTTCAGAATCAAGGTTGCCAGGTGGAATTGCTGTCGCAAGATGTTATTCTCAATTCGAATAGTTGGGACACCGACTATCAGTTCAACGGCTTGAGCGAACTCAAACCCGAAATGGTGGAAGAGGCAACCAAGAATGCGCGTGCCGTGGCACAGAAGTTTGCGGACGATGCACAATGCTCGTTGGGTTCTATTCGCAGCGCCAGCCAGGGTCAGTTCTCCGTCGAGTCCGACAGCAATCAACCTTGGATGAAAGCCGTGCGCGTTGTTACGACTGTTGACTATTATTTGAAATAAGGCGATGTTGTTGGGTTTAAGTTTATCTGCCTGGTTGGTCATTGTATTGGCGCTGGCTGCCTTTGCCGTGCTGATATTTACCGACCTTCAGCCTGCATTGGTATTCTTCGTTATCATGGCTGCATTGGCTATGCTTCCGGGCATATCCTTTTCGCAGGCATTTGCAGGTTTTGCCAGCGAGAGTGTTTTGTTGGTCGGAGTGCTGTATATCGTGATAGCGGGACTAAAGTATTCGGGTGCATTAGATTGGATGGTGCGCCATTTGATGGGTGTACCGCGTAATTATGTCGTGGCGCTTCTTCGTCTGATGATTCCTGTCAGTCTGTTGTCGTCAGTCATGAGTAACACTACGACTACTGCCTTGTTCAAGGGGGTAGTGCAGCGATGGGCGGACAAATTGCATATCTTACCCTCTAAATTGCTGATTCCGCTGGCGTATGCTGCTACGATAGGTGGCTTGTTTACTCTGATAGGCACGCCTCCCAACCTGATTATCTCGTCGATGTATGCTGCCAAGTCGGGTGTCGTACTCAATTTGTTTGCACCCTTTCCTGTGGCTATCTGTTGCGTAGTGGTGGATATCTTGGTGGTGATTCTGCTGCGGCGTTTGTTGCCGGAGCGTGTGAGCAATATGACGAATACGGACGATACTCTTCGCGACGAGAACGGTAATGCCGTCAGTTCGTCTGCCCAGTCTTGGCGTACTTATTTGAGTTTGGGTATAATGGTGGCTATGCTGGTTGCCTCGGCGTGCAGTATTCCCGGCTTTCCGTTGGCAAGTTGTGCTTTGCTGGCAGGACTGCTGATGATGTTTACGCGCTGTTGTACCGCTCGGCAGGCGTTTGAAGAAGTCGATTGGCGAATCTTGATTGTCTTTGCCGGCTCGGTGGGGCTGGGAATGGCGATAGAGGTGACGGGTATTGCCGGACAGTTGGTGAACGGATTGTTACTTGTCTGCCAATCTGATCCGGTGTGGGTCATGGTGATTTTGTGTGTGGTCAGCAGTCTGTTGACGGAGGTTATTTCCGATACGGCGTGCGGTGCCATGTTCTTTCCTGTAGCATGGCAGGCGGCGCAGCAGTTAGGTGTTGATCCGCTACCGCTGATGATTGTGCTGATGATGAGTGTCAGTTCCAGTTTCTCCACGCCGATTGCCACGCCGCCTAATCTGATTGTCTATACCGACGGCGGTTACCGCTTTACCGACTATGCGCGCGTAGGATTGCCTATGAAAGCGTGCCATTTGGCTACTGCCATCGGTGCCACGCTACTGATATATAATTTCTAAACTCTAATCTAAACACTGTTCGTACACCCAACTCTCTCTCCAACCCCTCAGCGTTAGTGCGGGCTTATTATTTATTATCTATTATTTATTATTTTACTCTTATGGTTAAACACATTATTCTTTGGACACTGAATCCCGAAATAGCGGCAGCAGAGCGTCAAGTCATTATGTCTGAAATCAAACAAGGTTTGGAAGGACTGAAAGGGGTCGTCCCCGGATTGTTGGATGTGCATGTGCAGATAGACGGGCGCATTGATACTTCCAATTGCGACTTGATGTTGGATTGCACATTGGAATCTGAGGAAGCGTTGCGCGCGTATGCCGTTCACCCTGCTCATGTAGCGGTGGCTAATGGCAAGGTTCGTCCGTTTACCGTCCAGCGGGTCTGCCTGGACTATACGATATAAGGTAGTTGCTATTGCTGCGCTTTATTGCGCTTGCCGCCGTACTCGAATGTGAGAGGAATACTCTTGGGAATAGCCATTGATACGCCGGCTACACGAATGACCGGCTTGAGATTGACGGTCACTATACTGGGTGTGTCGCTCATATTGAGGAAGTTCTTCAGCATATTGATTACCGTGCTGCGTGAATGGTTGCTGAGCAGGGTTTTTATGTCCACGCTCAGTTTAAGGGGCATATCTGCGCTACTCTCGCCGGCAACGATGAATGCCTCTGTGTTGCATCCTTCCGCTATCATGATGGAGTCTAATGCCACGGTATAGAAGAGCCGGTCCATGGACGCGGTCTGCTTGTTGGGGTTGTTGACTTTTAGGTGAATGGTGCAACCTAAGGTGACTTTGTCCGTCTTGCCCATTATGGCGCGGGTCATTTGGGCGATGCCTGCAATCGAACGGCGCTCCTTGCCGACCATGTCCATAAATGTAATATCGGAGATGTGCGAATAGGAGTATTGGCAATCTTTTAGTTTGACGGCTTGTGTGATGCTGCATGAACTCATCAGCCAACCGGTCAGAACGACCATACATAGAGTAATTGGGTGTTTCATTGTTCGATTGATTATGTTAGCGACTGCAAAAATACGAAAAAAGATTTAATTATACAAATTTTATTTGCAAATATGCGAATATTGTTGTAATTTTGTGGTATGAAACTGTTGCGAACCTATCCGATATCGTTGATTGTGGGGGTGGGGATAGCCCTGCTGCTGTTGCTGCCTGTCTCTTCAGGGGATATGTCTTCGCGTATTCCGAATGCGGATAAGTATGTCCATGCGTTTCTCTTTCTGCTGTTGTCGTTTGCCATGAGTTTTGAGTCTTCGCGCGCGGTGAAGGGGAGATATCCTTTTGTGGGGTATGTATGCTGCATTTTTATTCCCTTGGTATGGGGCGCGTTAATGGAGTTTGCCCAGCACTTCCTTTCCTACCGTTCGGGCAGTTGGTGGGATTTCGTGGCAGACGGAATAGGGGTGGCAATGGGGTTTGCTTTGGGGTATGTCTGGTTTATATCCGAATGCAAATCTGAATAATTTCCTTTGTCCGACTGCTTTTTTGTGTCAGGTTGTTTGTTTTGGCACGACTTTTGATGTATCGTAGTTAAGTTCACCTACTGCAGGGGTGGAACGGAGTTAACTAATTATTTACTTTTTAAAACCTTAACTGTTATGAAACGACCTTTATTCTCTTTTCTGTTTTGTTCGTTGTTCCCGTTGTTGGCATGTACTCCCGGTAGAACGGTAGATGTTCAGCCGGTTGCCGCATTGGATGTACAGCAGTATTTGGGCGCATGGTATGAGATTGCGCGTATTGACCATTCGTTTGAGAGGAATATGACCAACACAATGGCATATTATAGTCTCAATTCGGATGGCTCTGTTCGTGTTGTCAATTCGGGTTGGAAGGGGCAACGCTATAAGATGTCAGAGGGGCATGCCAAGTTGACCGACACTCCGGCATTGTTGCGTGTTTCGTTCTTTGGACCTTTCTATTCCGATTATCGTGTGTTGTGGATTCAGGACGATTACAATCTGTCCTTAGTGGGTGGCGGTTCAGATGATTATTTGTGGATTTTGAGCCGTACTCCGTCTATTACGGACGGGCAGAAAGAAATGCTGCTGGGCGAGATACAGCGTCGTGGCTATGATGCGTCGCGCCTACTGTGGGTAGATCAGTCCGAAAATCTGAAATAGAATGCCCGCTAACCTGTTGTTTAACTTATTATTTAACCTGTTTGTTTAACCTGTAAATGAATTATCTATGAATCCTTTGTTTATTCTTCCCTTATTGGGGTACAACTTTGGCGATTTAGCCCCTATGATGAGTGCCGCTACGGTGGAAACGCACTATAGCAAACATGCACAGGCGTATATTGACAATCTGAATCGTATGGTTCCCGCTACCGAGTGGGAAGGCATGTCCTTGGAAGACATCGCCCGTAAAGCGACTACGGGACCTGTTGCCCAAAACGCCGGTCAAGCGTGGAACCATATGATGTTTTTTGAGCAGTTCAATCTTGGTAAGAACGCCAAACATCCCTCCGATGAGTTTCTGTTTCTCGTTGAGCAGTCGTTCGGCTCGATGGAAGCCATGCGCACGGCATTTAAGCAGGCGGCTACTACGCTGTTCGGAAGCGGTTGGACTTGGCTTGTGATGGACGATGAAGGACATTTGTCCGTTCAGCAGTATCTGAACGACGACAACCCGCTGCGACATCAACTTCGTCCTGTCCTGGTAGCGGATGTTTGGGAACACGCGTATTACTTGGATTACCGCAACCGGCGAGGTGATTATATCGACAATTTGTGGCTGATTATCAATTGGCAGGTTGTCTCGTCTCGCATTCGTTGAGGCGGTTATTCGGTCCCCTCTCTGCGGAGAGGGGATTTTTTTTATTTGCATATATGCGAATTTTTTTGTACCTTTGCGCTGTTTTTCGGATAGCGTGGTATGACGGATACAGAAACAATAGTCGCTTTATCTACCGCTTATGGTGTAGGGGCAATTGCCGTGGTGCGGTTGTCAGGACCGTGTGCCGTCTCTTTGGCTGAACGGTTATGCCGTAAAAAACTCCCCCGACAGGTACATTTCTGTTCCGTTCCCGATTTGGACGACATGGTTGTTACGGTGTTCAGAGCGCCTCATTCGTTTACGGGCGAAAATGTGGTGGAAATCAGTTGCCACGGCAGTCTGTACTTGCAGCAGGAGATTCAGCGGCGGTTGATTGACATGGGTGCGCGTGCGGCGAGGGCAGGCGAGTTTACCCAAAGGGCGTTCATGAACGGCAAGATGGATTTGATGCAGGCGGAGGCAGTTGCCGATTTGATTGCCGCGCAAACACGGGAGGGGGCTGCTTTGGCTCTCAATCAGTTGCGTGGTGGCGTGTCCGGCGAATTGGCTGTGCTGAGGGAGCATTTGCTCAAACTGACTTCGTTGCTGGAACTTGAACTGGACTTTGGCGACCACGAAGATTTGGAGTTTGCCGATCGGAGCGAATTGACGACATTGGCGGAACAGATAGAGAATAAACTGTCCCAATTGACGGAATCGTTTCAGACGGGCAATGCTATCAAGAATGGCATCCCGGTGGCTATTGTCGGGAAAACGAATGTCGGTAAATCGACCCTGCTGAATGCTTTATTGGGAGAGGAGAGAGCAATCGTGAGTGATATACATGGCACTACCCGTGATACGATTGAAGAGACATTGGTGATAGACGGTGTCCTCTTCCGGCTGATAGATACAGCAGGACTGCGCACGACTCACGATGAGATAGAGCAGCAGGGCATCGAGCGCAGCCGGATGGCGATTGACAAAGCACAGATTGTCATTCATCTGATGGACCCGACCGACGAAACGACGGAACTGACGGATGTGCCTGCGGATAAGGTCGTCATTCCTGTCTATAACAAATCCGACTTGTTGACCGTTCCCGGTCAATTGTGCATATCGGCTAAAAACGGAGACATCGCGCCGCTCAAGCGCTTGTTGGCGGACGAGGCGTCGCATTTGCGCACCGGGGGAACGGTTATTTCGTCCATGCGCCATTACGAGGCGTTATGCCGCGCTTTGGATGCCATCCGTGCCATGCAGCGGGGAATGAAGGATAACTTGAGCGGAGAGTGGCTGAGTGAAGATTTGAGGGCATGCTTGGATGCCCTGGGCGAGATAACGGGACAAATCACTTCACAAGAGGTTTTGAACAATATATTCAGCAAATTCTGTATAGGAAAATGATACTGTCAATGACCGGCTACGGCAAAGCCGAGTATAATTTTGCCGACCACAAGACGATTGTGGAGATACGCAGTTTGAACAGCAAACAGTTGGACTTGAATCTCAAGATTGCTTCGTTGTTCCGCGACAAAGAACCGGAAATCCGTGCTATGCTGACTGCCCCTTTGGAACGGGGAAAAGTGGATGTAAGCATCTATACGCAAACATTGGACGGCACGGCTTCTGCCGATACTTTTGCTCCTATCAATAAGGAGGCGTTTGCTTATTACTACCACGAGTTGACCGACTTGCAGCAGTCGCTCGGTATGCCCGGCAACCAGGACCTCATCGGAGCGATATTGCGTATTCCCGGAGTGATACAGTTGACCGCAGGGGATGTGAATATCTCCGATGACGAGTGGAACATGCTGCAGGGTGCTATTCGGGACGCGTTGCAGGCGTTTAGGGCTTTCCGGGTACAGGAGGGAGCAGCGTTGCAAACCATGTTTACCGCAAAACTGGACGGCATTGCCCAACTGCTCGCAGAGGTCGAACCGTACGAAAAGGACAGGGTGGCGAATATCAAACGCCGGCTGATGGACAACCTGAGCCAAATAGGCGACAAGGGATGTAGCACCGACAAAAAAGTGTCGGTCGCGTACGACCAAAACCGCCTGGAGGCAGAACTCATCTATTACTTGGAGAAACTGGATATAACGGAGGAAAAAGTGCGTCTGACCAACCATATCAGGTATTTCCGCGAAACGATGCAGTCCGACGGAACAGGTGTCGGCAAGAAACTCGGTTTTATAGCGCAGGAGATGGGACGCGAAATCAATACTTTGGGCAGTAAATCCAACCAGTCGGAGATGCAGATATTGGATGTTAGGATGAAGGATATCCTGGAGCAAATCAAGGAGCAGGTTTTGAATGTGCTGTAAGCGGTTTATTTATATGTTTGTGGTGGTGCTGTCGTTGGTGGCATGCACCACTTCTTCGTCTCGGACCATTCCCGAAGGCAATCGCTATGCTACCGGTTTCCGGTTGGTGCAGGACGGCTCTGCTTGTGTCGTTACCGTCTTCGACCCTTGGCATACGGATAGGGTGATGGCGACTTATAGGGTGGAACAGCCGTATCGGCGGCTGGCGTGTAACGGTTGTACGCATATCGGTTTTTTGCACGAATTGGGTGCTTTGGACTGTTTGGTCGGTGTTTCGGATAAATCGCTGGTCTATACGCCTTTGCCGGACAGTGTGACGGATTTAGGCAACAGTATGTCTTTGGACAGGGAACGGTTGCTGCTGACCCGTGCAGATGCGGTGCTGCTGTCCACTTATGCACAATCGGACGCCAATCTGTCGATTACTCAAGTGCAGGATGCACCTGTCGTTTATATCAACGAATGGATGGAATCGTCGCCGTTGGCGCGTGCCGAGTGGATTCGCGTGATAGGTGCATTGGTGGGCAAACTGCCGCAGGCGGACAGTATCTTTGACGAGGTGTGCAGAGAGTATGCGGCTGTCAGGGACTCTATTCGGCAGTCAACCGATTCGTCGCGCCCGGCTATCTTGTCCGGACAGGATTTCCGTGGTACATGGTATGTGCCGGCAGGGGGAACTTATATGGGGCAGTTGTTCCGGGATGCGGGGTTTGCATATCGGTATGCCGAGGATATGCGCAATACCTCCATTCCTCTTACTACCGAACAGGTTTTGCACGAGTTTGTTAATGCAGATGTGTGGGTAGGTGTGCAGGCGCGCAGTCTGGACGAACTACGGCAGATGGACGATAAGCATACTTGGTTCAAGCCGTATCGGACGGGTAGTGTGTACCATTTCATGAAACGCACCACCCCTGCCGGTGCCAATGATTTTTGGGAAACGGGTGTCGTACACCCTGAACTTATCCTCCGCGACTTGTCCCGCATATCTCTCTTCCCCGCTCAATCCGCTCAACCCGCTCAATCCGCTTCCCTCTATTTCATGTTCCAACTCTAAACTTTCTTCCTCCCTGCTGGGGTGGAGAAATGCCCGGTGGAATTTTAGAAGAGGCATGAGGTGGAGCTACATGTATTTGATTATCGAATGCTTAGATAACAAAGCGGTGCTTGAGGTTGCCTTGCAGTTGCGAAATGTCGGCAGTGCGGACGGTTATCAGCGGTCGGTCGGACGAACGGCTCAGGTTTTGGTACTTGAACGCAAACTCGGCACTATTCCCGCACAGATAATCCACCAATAGGGTCTTGAACCGCTCCTCGTCTGCATGCTCCGTGCCACGGGTATAAATGACAAACTCAAACGAAGATATATCCTTTTCTACCTTCTCGTGTACCGTATAAAGACCGCCATAGCCCTCTTGGCTGCTTAAATTCAGCAGGAACTGCTGCATCTCACCAATCATTAGGTTCGTTCCGTAGAAGATAACGGCATTGTCGGCACGACCCATAACATACATCCACTGTTCGGGCATCGGGTCAAGCAACTCGTCGGGCACTATACCGCGTAAGTCTTCACGCCGCAATATACCGCCGCAGTCGTTGGTATCGTAGCGGACCAACGGTATGAACTGATCCTTGGTCACTACTATATGCCCGTCGAGAATCTCCACATAGGCGGCAGGGTTGAACTCCAGCATCATAGGCGTGTCTTCCGTTCCGAACAGTTGTTTGCTCAGTTCGGGACGGTGACTGAAGAACTTGCGGATACGAATGGCACGCTCCGTCTCAAACGACACTTCGCCCGTGTCCGCGCTACCGTAGCCCGTGCGCAAGACCTCCGTGCGCTCAAGTGGATGTCCGTATTCGGCACATACATGTTCGCGCAGGGATTCTGAAAAATACTCTCCCACAACGGGGAAATAGACCGTTCCCGCCGACAGGTGAATACCTTTGGACTGAATAAGGGCTGTAATAATGGGTATATTGGACGGGTTGGTGATTATCATTATTTGCTCATAGCGGTCGTGGTATGCCTCTATCACCTCGACGGCAGTCCGCAAGTCCAAGCCAGGAGTGGCAATGGTAAACGGGTATTTCTCGGTCAGACCAATCATACGAATAGCCGTTGCGAGTTGCATTCCGCCTATCCACATACCGAAAGCCAGGCACTCGAGGCACAGTGTCTTGCGCCGGTCTATGTGAAAGGCGTTGACGAACAGGTTCTCGATACTCTGTATATAGTCCTTCTCGTCGCACGGGCGTTTAGGCCAAAAGACTGCCCCCGTTTTGCTGAAACCGCTACTGGCACCAATCAGGTGTATCTCGTCCATGCTACCCGGACGGCACAGTTCGGTCATAGGGTAGGTAAGCAGGTAGTTGTGCTTGTTGATAATCGGCAGGTCTTCAAACCGCTCCGGCATAGTGCTGCCAACTAATCCGCGGTACGCCGGCACTTGTTGCCAAACATCGTGTGCTAATTCAATATGATTCATAGTCATAATTCTTTAATCAAAATATCCTAATCCGTCGATAGCGTGAATGAACTGCTGCACATAGTCCCATGAAGTGACACTCCAGCGGAAGCCCAGCCGGTGCAGAACTTGTGTGGTATAGGCATTGGTGGCATGGATGGAACGCGGTGCCTGATTGCCCTTTTGGTTATATGCCATCAGCGGGCGCAGACGGTCGATTTGGCTTTCGTCCTCCATTGCCGTTGCCATTGCCTGGTCAAACGCTTCTTTTTCTACGGGTTGTATTTGTCTGCCGCCTATATGCACCTCGTTGAGTACATCGCCCATAAGTTGCTGGTGCGGATTGGTGGGGTGGAAGATAACGCACTCTTTGGGCGTGGTAGCCAGTCGCAGTACGGCGTCTGCCACTTCGTCAATCGGCGAGAACTCGCACGGCATATCCAACAGCGCGTAGGGGCAGCAGCCCAAAGTATGATAGGCACGCAGGGTAGCCATGAAGTTGTTGCTTTGGAAATTCGCCTGAAACTCGCCGTCGCTATTGCGCGCCGAGAGGTTGCCAACGCGCAGTATCTTGGCGTTCAAACCGTGGTGCAGAATAGCGTCCAGTATGAGTTTTTCCGCGTCGTATTTGGCTTTGGCATAGCGGTTGTCCAATGTCTGTCCTATCTCAAATTCCTGTTCGCTGAACAGGTGCGAGGGGTCGGGTTTGCCGTCAATGCTGCGTCCTGCCACGCTGGTGGTAGATATATGTACGAGGTGCGTATGATTTTTGCAGCACCATACAACGAGATTGCGAACCGACTCGACATTGACAAACTCGATGTCGTTGCTTGTCGAGAAATGCTTGACATTGGCAAGGCAGTTGATAACCGTGTCCGCCTGTACGGCAAGCGTGTCCATCCATTCGCGCTGGGTGACTTCGCCCTCGATGACAAAGAGTCGTTTGTCCCAAATATCGTCAAAGGTGTTGCTGAAGTAGTAGAACAGCAATGCGCGCAGGCGCACATCGGGGGACATGTCGTCCTTGCTGCGTACCGGACAGTAAACGACGGAATCTGTTTCGGTAAGCAGACGGTATAGTACATGTATGCCCAAGAACCCGGTTGCGCCTGTCAGCAGGACGGTGCCTAAAGATTGCCGTTCGCCATTGAGGAATGCCTGCAGGGTGTTTGCCTGCAGCAATGGCGCAAACTGTTGCGCGTCGGCTACTGCCGTGATATCCGGCATTGGTTCGTCGTCAGTTGTTGCCGCCTCGTCGGCGGTAGTTGCAGGTTGGGCATGCTCGTTGTTTCCCACGAAGATTGCCATCGCCTGTGCGGTCGGTTGAGCAAACACATCCGAATAAGTGATTTCATAACCGCGTTTCTCGGCAGCAATGACTACTTTGATAGCCACCAGCGAAGTGCCTCCCAAAGCGAAGAAGTCGTCGGTTGCCCCGACGCGCTCTATTTTGAGCACTTTGGCAAAGATGTCGCAGAAGTCTTTCTCTGCCTGTGTAACGGGTGCTACATACTCGCCTTGCGCCTCTACTTGCGGTTCGGGCAAGTGGCGCATATCTACCTTGCCGGCAGGTGTAATGGGAAACTGCTCCAGGCGGACAAAGACACCCGGTACCATGTAGTGGGTCAGATGTTCTGCCATGCCTGATTTGATGTCCTGTACTTCCGGTGCCGGGCAGTCGGGGTTGGCGGTATAGTATGCGACTAATTTATCCTGGTTGCCCACTTTGCGCACTTGTACGACACACTGTTTGATTCCCGGCTGTTGTGCCATTACGGTCTCTATTTCGCCCAACTCGATACGCAAACCGTTCAGTTTGACCTGGTGGTCGGTTCTGCCCAGTATAATGACTTTGCCGTCTGTCGTCCACTTGGCTACATCGCCGGAGCGATAAGCGCGTTCGCCCTGCCATGTGATAAACGCTTCGGCAGTTTTGTCGGGCAGGTTGTTATATCCAGGACAAACACCTAACCCACTAATGAGCAGTTCGCCTGCCACGCCAACAGGCAACTCGTTGAGGTCTTTATCGACAATGCGCTCGGTGAAGTTCGGCAGTGGGCGACCGACCGTCACCTCGTCGCAGTCGTTGACCTGGTCGGCGTTGCAGCAGATAGTAATCTCTGTCGGACCGTACATGTTGAATATCTTGGCAGAGGTCATTTCCTGCAGCCGCTTCATCAGCGAAGCAAGCAGTTTCTCGCCGCCCATCTGTATCACTTTGCAACGGCGTACCACCTCTTTGTACTCGTCCATCTCAAGATACGCTTCAATGCGGCTGGGCGTACCGCTCAGTACATCGGCACCCGTTTCGTTGTACAATTGTGCCAACAGTTTGCTATCCGTAGTGGCTTGTTCGTTGGCAAAAACAACCGTCTTGCCGTTAAAGAGTGCCGTTCCGTATTCCAGAATACTCAGGTCGAAGGATACTGTTGCGCTGCATAACACCGCCTTCGCTTTGGTTGCTACGGCATAAGTGTGCGGATTGGCAGGATGGGCAGTCAGGTAGTTGCATATACCTTTGTGCTGCAGCATAACCCCCTTGGGCTTGCCTGTAGAACCGCTGGTATAAATGAGATATGCCAAGTCTGATGGACTGATGGATTGATGAACTGATGGACTGATGGATTGGTGGGCTGACGGATTGAGTAGGGAACGAATGTCTAAGGCGCGGTTAGGGTAGTCTGCCATGTGTTCATGAGTTGTGATAACAAACCGTCCGTTGCTATCGCTTAGGATGTATGCAATTCGGTCTGCAGGGTACTGCGGATCCATAGGAATGAACGCCGCCCCGCATTTGAGTACCGCAAACATACTGATTAAGAAATCCGATGTTCGCGGCAATAAGAGTACTACCCGGTCACCCGGCTGCACCCCTTTCTGCTGCAAGGCATACGCCAAATCGTTGGCAGCAAGGTCGTACTCGCGGTAAGTGAGTGTTCTGTCGCATGCAATAACAGCCACGCTATCCGGCGTTTGTGCTGCCCAACGACTGATACCTTCATGCAGTGTAGGTACGCTGACAGGGTTGTCGGTGACATGCCTTAATGATGCCACTTCTGCCTCTTGATTAGACGACATAATGGATATATGCCGAACGGGTGCATCCAAATCGGCTAACAGATGTTGTGCCGTTGCCATAATGCTGTCGCGCAGGCGTAGCATGGTATCTTCGCTATATACCGCATCGTCGTATTGCAGTACCAACGACGGCTCACCGTGGTACATCTCAATGAAAATGCCCAAATTGAACTTAGGCGTATCCAATCCGAAGGACTCTATACTGACCGCTTGACCGTCTATTTCGTTATTGGCAATAATGCCTAACTGGTAGGCATAAGTCGTATTGGCGGTATATCCGTAGTCGGCTGCAATGCGGGCAAACGGGTAATTCTCGTGCGCAATCGTATTGTGGAACATAAGTGCCGTTTCGCGCAAGTAGTCCCGTACTTTCTGGTCGCGGATATGTGCCGCTACTGGCAATGTATTGACGAACATGCCGACCGTCTCGGCTATCTCGGGGTCTTGCCGACCGTTGCTTACGGTAGTCATATAGATATCTTTAACTCCGGCATATCGTCCGACGGTGTATGCCGTAGCCGCAAACCAAAAAGTGGCGTCATTCCATGCTTCGGCATTTGTGTTCATACAAGTTAATTCGGCAGGAATAGGAAGGTAACACTCGCGGATGTGCCCTTTGCCCTCTGTGCGGTTGCCGGGCACTTCGGTCGTATCTTCCATCTCTTGCAACATGGCGTCAAAATAGCGTTTATGTTCGTCCATCTCGCCGCGCGCATCCTGCTCGGCTTGTAGTTGGGCAAATTGCTGATAGGAACAGTTTTCGGCAGAGGGCTCGTTGCCACGCAGGATAGCGAGAACCTGCTGCAAGAGCACATCTTCCGACCCGCCGTCGCATACCAGGTGGTGAACATCCAACAGCCAATGGAGCGTCTTCTCGGTTTCAATAATCTCGCTTCGGAACAGTGTGTCCTTTTTTAGATCGAACGGGCGCACGAAATGAGTCTTGTAATCGGTTAATAATTGCTCACTCATCTCTCGACTCGCCGTCGGCTCGCCGTCGGTTCGCCGTCGGCAAGATAACGGGAAACTCTGTACTGTCTCCCCGTCCTCGTTTTCCGCAAACTGCGCAAAAAGCATAGGATGCAAAGACAGCACTTTTTCTACCGCCTGTTGCAGCCGTTCAACGCCTATGCTTTTGGGCAAAGTGATGTCCATAGGAATATTATAGACGGTAGTGCCGGGGTTCATCATACAATCTGCGTACACCCCCTGTTGCGCAAAGGTGAGAGGGAAAGGAGAAGCGGGTTGAGCGGGTTGATCGGGTTGAGTAGGTTGAGCAGGTTGAGAGGTGGTTATGCGTTCTAAGATACGATTCTCGATGTCCAGTATAGAGGTCTTGCCCAATAAATCCTTTCCTGCTATCTTGATACCGTATTGCTTGTAGAGCATGATACTCAATCGCATACCCAGAATAGAGGTCAGTCCATAGTACACCAGCGGCTCATTCACAGTGGCTTCCTGCCCGGTGAGCGAACGCACCGTTTCGACTAATTGGGTCTCCAATATATTTAGGGCGTGTGGGGCAGTTTCTTTCGATTCGGTGGCACGCATTTCCGGTTTGGGCAGTTTCTTCTTGTCCACCTTTTGATTGACATTGAGCGGAATAGCGTCAATCTGCATGGTTACGGACGGCACCATATACGGGGGCTTTTGCTCCTCGATAAACGCATTCAAAGCATCTATATCAACCGCCTCGTTGCTGACAATATATGCAGCGATATACTTGCCGCCACCCTCCAAATCATACGCCTGTACGGTACAATCGTTGATGCCGTGGAATTGGCGAATGACTGCTTCTACTTCTTTGAGTTCAATACGGAATCCGCGAATCTTGACCTGTCCGTCCTGTCTGCCCATAAACTCAATATCTCCGTTTTGACGATAACGGACTATATCACCCGTCCGATAGGCGCGCTCGCCGCGGAAAGTGATGAAAACGGCGTTCGTCTTTTCGGGCTGATTGAGATAGCCGTGTCCTACTTGGTCTCCCATAATAATCAGTTCGCCGGCAGCGCCCCAAGGCAAAGGCTGACCGTACCGGTTGACTACACAGGCATGCAAGGTGTCTAACGGTCGCCCGATAGGGATATTCACTTCGTTGTGAGTAACCTGACAGATAGTCGAAAAAATAGTACATTCAGTCGGTCCGTAGGCATTATAAAAATTATACCCCACAGGCGGATTTAACGAGGCAAGTTTTTCACCGCCGACACTGAGGTGACGGAGCGTAGGATGCGTGGCAAAATTGCAGGCAAACTGATACCCCACTTGTGTGGTCATAAAACTATGCGTAACACCGTGTTCGGTCATATACTGACTCAATGCCTCCAAATCCAACCGTATCTCTTCGGGAGCAATCACTACGGCAGCACCGGTAGTGAGGGCAGGGTAGAGGTCCATCATATCGGCATCAAACCCAAAAGAAGCATATGCCAAAACACGACTGTCGGAAGTCAGTTGGTAGAACCGCCTGTACCAATGGCAGAAAGTAACTATATTGTGCTGCTGCAATACCACCCCCTTGGGAGTTCCCGTACTGCCGGAAGTGTAGAGGAGAATAAAGGGGGATGAGGGATTGATGGATTGATGCGCCACTTTCGTGGCTATTGATGGACTGATGGATTCTAATTCAATGACAGTGCCGGCAAATGCAGGGATGAGTTGAATCAATGAGTGATTGCAGACAAGGACCTGTGCCCCACTGTCTTTGACCATGAAACATAGCCGTTCCTGCGGGTAATTGGAATCCAACGGCTGATAAGCAGCACCGGCTTTGAGAGCAGCCAAAGCGCTGATAACCATTTGTTCGCTACGCTCAATCAGAATAGCGACCACCTTGACAGAAGGAGTAGCGGCAATCTGTGCAGCCAAGCGGTCGGTTAGCATGTCCAATTCTTTGTAAGTGAGTTGTTTATCCCTATAGACTACGGCGATATTGTCGGGGTGCAGATTGACCATTCGCCGGAACAAATCGACCACGGTAGCCGATTCGGCTTGCTCGACAGGATGAGGGTTGAAACTGTCTAAAACCTGTTGCTGCCCGGCATTGACGAGTGCCACTTGGGCGATGTCTTTGCCGGTCAGAAGACCGTTCAGTATATTGGCATAACAAGTGCAGAACTCATGGATAAAAGCACAGGAATAGGCGGTGGTGTCGTATTCAATCTTGATTTGGTAGTCGTTGGCGACTTGTATCACATTCACGATAAGGTCGAATCCG
This sequence comes from Paludibacteraceae bacterium, assembly GCA_024399835.1. Classification (GTDB taxonomy): domain Bacteria; phylum Bacteroidota; class Bacteroidia; order Bacteroidales; family Paludibacteraceae; genus Colicola. Next base: position 10,935 of record JAKSNK010000006.1, on the reverse strand, counting down.
GGACGGTGTTTGCGTACGAACTCGTCGCGTTGTTCCCTTCCGTCCAAAACGAGGTGGTACATGTGCAAGTTGGCTTGGTAAGCAAAGCATGCACGAGGGTGCAAATCCAAATCGTTGGTGACTTCGGCAAATGAATAGACGGTGCGTTGGCGTGCGCCCCGAATCTGTTCCTGCAGTTGTAAGAGCGAACAATCCGCTTTCATCAGCACAGGCAGTGTCTTGACGAACATACCCGTCGCGTTGAGGTGCGAACGGTCTCTGCCGTGGTAGATAGTGGCGAAGAGGGCTTGCTCGGACGCCGTGTAGTTGGCAAGCAAGTGCCCGAAGGCGGCAGTGAAAGGAATACTGACACTCACATGCGATTGTTCGCAGCATTGTTGAAGTGCAGCAGGGTTGACATCTATGGAAATGAACTCGGTTTGCCATTGCGAGGAGGGCTCTTTGCTCTGCGGCAAATCGGGCAACGGCATACTGTCCAACTCTGCACCTGCAGAGAAGGTTTGGGCATACCACTCTTTGGCTTCCGCCAATGTGTCGCCCTGCCGTTGCTCCACGGATTGTAACGCTTCTTCAAAGCCATATTGTTCAAGTTCGGGAATGAATGTGGAGCTATATACACGGCTGACTTCCTCGTGGAAATTGTGTGTGGACATGCCGTCGCAGAGGATATGGTGAAAGTCGATATTGAGCATTCGGCTGCCGTCAGGAAGCGTATAAATAACCAATCGGTACAAATCGTCGTGCAGCAAATCAAACGGCTTGTCAATGGCTTGTAGCACTTCTTCGCGCGAATCGGCAGACACCTTGCGTACAACGGGTGCGGCATCGCTATGGTCCTCAATCATTATTTCGCCATTGTCGGTTTGAACGAGGTGCGATTTGATGTACGGGTGATGGTTGACTACTTGTTGCAAAGCATGAACCAGCCGTTCGGTCTCCACTTCGGGGTCAAGGTAGTAAAGCAGATTGATATTGTAATCGCCATTGCCTTCGGCGGCAGTTTCGGAGAGGTAAATGCCTAATTGTGTTTGTGTCAAAGGGTAGTGTTTCATAAACAAATGGCTGAAGTGTTATAGTGGTTGACGATATTTGCGTGCACGCTTTAACATATTGTCATGCAGGGCTTGGTTGTAAAAGAGGATGTCCCAGTGGTGCAGGCAACCGTGTTCCCACCACTTTTCCGCTCCGGGTAGGGTGTATCGATCGGGGTTGACATCGCATAGCAACAGATGGCTGCAAGTGTCCTGCACAATGTGTATGGTGTCGTCGTTAAAGAACAGGACAGCGGGTGTGCCGTCGGTGGTCCAGTTGAGAGGATTGATACAGGCAGCCGCGTTGCCACTGACGAAGTCCCACTGTTGAGAGGGTGAGGTGACCGAGTTGAAGGAGATAACCTTGCCGTCGAGTTCGCTATGAGCGACAGCGATGCGGTGATGCAGTAAGTCCTGTCGTGTCAGACGATAGCCCATCATATACGCCCCTAAACAGCGCTGATAATCGCGTTCGCTCATTTCGCGTAACAAGTAGGGGATAAACATGGCTCCCTGACTGAATCCGGCGAGGAAGAAAGGTCGGTCGGTATTGGTATGGCGCAAGTAGTGCTTGAATTGGCGTTGTATGTCGCGCTTGGCAAAGTCGAACGCCTGTGCGAACGAGTCATTAGGCAGTAGAACGGCGTTCATGGTAAACTGATGATAGAACGGCGCAAACAGGTTGAGCGAATCGCCCAATTGTGCCTTGATAAAATCTATTTCCTGCTGCATACGCTCTTTCTCGTCCTGCGTGAGAACGGCATTATAAACCTCCTTGCCGTTGCTGTCGAAAGACGAAGTGACATTGGTGGAAAGGATATAGAAGAGGTCGGTATTGAAGTGCTGTTGCGGTTGTCGCGAGAGCACTTGTGTCATGCAGTGTGCAGCGCCGTAGCCGTCGATGAGTTGCTCTAAAGGAATCCATTCGACCGTTACTCCGGCATCGGCAAGGCGTTTTTGAAACGCTTCGGACTGTCCCCCAACCGCCATGATGTGCCGTGGCGCGACGGTGAGGTAATTGTTGGCATAATGCAGTTCGTCCTGTTGGTCGATAGGAATGATTGTCATGCCCCGCTGCTGCAGCCACTGTACGAACGATATTTGCGAGGCAATGCAGCGGTAAGTCTTCTCACCGATGGCGCGTGCATAGATGTCCGCCGTTACATATTCGGGTTCGCCCTCGTGAGCATAGAGCCGGCTGCTGACCATTGTGCAGAGGTTATGGTCGATAAGGTTGAAGTAGGTATCCAAGTGCATTTGCATTTGCCAGTGCTTATGGTCGCAAACGATGACGACGGTATCGTGTCCGAAGGCGTCGGCATCCATGATTTGCCGAATGGCTTCCCTGTTGGTGCGCATGCCACAGCCAATGAGTGACACCTTGCCTGCAGGCAGGTAGTCTCCTCCCTCGAGCCGCCCTTCGCCGTTAATCTCCAAAACAGGTGTGATGCCCAAGGCGCGGTAGCAAGCACGAATGATACGCGTCTCGGGAGCGCGCTGCTTGGAGTTCATTTGACAAATGATTTGTCCGCGCGGTGTGGTAATACTCTGGTCACGGGTGAAGTAGAGGTTCATGAGCGCATCGTGGCGATAGACGGCTTCGTAGCCCGTGTTGTTGTCAACCTTGCTCAACTCGACGGTCGGTTGTAAGAGCAAACAGCGAATCAAATCTTCGCGAGACATCTGACGAATAGTTTGCAGCCGGTAGAAATTGCCCACTTCGGCGGTGTCCTGCGGTGCGAGGCGTGTCAGGTCGTAGTGAAGGACCTGTTCGACAAGAGTGCGCAGCGTATCAATGGGCATGGATTGGAGGATGTCGGAGACGGTATAGACACGAATGCCGTTGGCTCGCAATAAATCGATGTAGTGACGATGTTCGGCTGCGGCAGAATCGACATTGAAATAGTTCTCAAACAGTCCGGCGGTAGGGTGGATAATTCCGTCAAAGAGTTCAATGCCGGGCGTGTGCATTAGTATGGCTTTGGCGGTGTCCCATTCGGCAACGGGACATAGTGAGCGGTCGGTGATGTCCGTTTCGGCAGGCGCAGAAGACCGGCACGAAGCCAAACAAAGCGCGAGGGACAGTACGATGACAGGGATTCCCCAAAAAGTGGTTCCAATAAAAGTAGTCTGTTTCATGGCAAATAATGTTTTATAACCTGACGCCCACGCTCAGATAACCGTAACTGAATGATGTCCCTCTGTCGGCAAACAGCCGCCACCCTAATGCTGTGGTAAACCGGTTGAATTCGCAACCGCCACCTAACTGCAGGTAGAAACCGCCTTTGGAATCGTTGTGCCATGTCTCGGTACATGAATAGCCCGGCATGTCGGTAAAGTCGAATTTCAGTTCGTCCTTGAGCAGCACATAGCCCCCGACGGATGCTTCCAAGAAAGGAAAAATGGTGGAGGAGGTGGTAGGAATATACATTCGCGTATTGAAATAAATGGGCAATTTCCATTCGTAGAAAGTAGCGGGTACGCGTATGATTTGCCGGTTGATGTTGTACTTGAGCGTTCCCTGCATGAAATCGCTATGCGCGCCGATTCCGATACCGACAAACGCCATGCCGGTAGTTCGTGCCCCTAATTTGATGTCCAGCCCTGCTCCTCCTTCGGGCAAAGAGCCGGTAGAGGCGTAGCCGAAAGTGTTGTCCGCCGTAATGCGTCCGCCACGAATAGAGCCGGACAAGTCGATGTCGCACTGAAACTTGGCTTTGGCAGCGGAACGGACGATGACCGGTTCGGCATTGGTAACCTGCACGGTTTGTGCGGATGATGATGCCGATTCGGATGAATAAGGCGTGTGCTGAAGCGTAGTGGTATAACTGGTTTTATCGGCATTGTAGCCGTCCGTTTGCGCCCAAAGAGGCATGAAACATAAAACGGTGAATAAGGTAAAAGGTAGTTTTTTCATATTTGCAATATGTTTAGTGTTGCAAAGTTACTAAAAAAAAACGAGAGTTACAAATTTTTATTTGTATATTTCAAAAATAATTCGTATCTTTGCAAAAATTAACCGCCATGCAAGTTGTTTCGTTGATAGATGACATAGGTTCTCAACCGTTGTCGGTAGAACACGGTTTGAGTTTGTATATCCGTACGGAAGGGGGTACTATGCTGTTTGATATGGGACAGACGGCTGCCTTTGCCGCTAATGCACGGCAACTGAAATGTCCGTTGGAGAAAGTGGATTGGGCAGTTGTTTCCCATGGGCATTATGACCACGGGGGCGGATTGCGCACTTTCTTGGAATGTAACGGAACAGCCCCCGTATATGTACAGAAGCATGCGTTTGAGAAACATCTGTCGCTGCGCGAGAGCGGATTGCGAGATATTGGTTTGGATGTATCGTTGCGGGAACATCCGCAAATCACTTTTTGCGAAGGAGAAACGCCGCTGACAGAGCATATACTGCTATTTGACGATGTGTGTGCAACAGAACTCTATCCCCCTGCCAACAGGCGGATGTTCGGAGCGAGTGTCGAGGAAAATGATGCTTTTCTGCACGAACAGAATATGATAATAGAGGAGGCGGGTATGTATTGCCTGTTTGCCGGTTGTGCTCATCACGGAATCGTGAATGTGGTCAATAAAGCGGCAGCCATTATAGGTCATGCACCCGAGTATGTGTTTGGCGGAATGCATTTAGCCAAGTCGGGGTGGACGGACGAAGAAGAAAACGACTACCTCGATCGGTTGGCGGCGCGCTTGATAGCATCGGGCAGCCGTTATATCACGATGCATTGCACAGGAAAGGAGGCCTACCTTCGGCTGAAACAGCGTATGGGTGACCTCCTTGCTTATCTCCCTTGCGGGGAAGAGTTTGATACGAATATCAATTAGTTATTTTCCAAGCCCTTAGGCATAACGGGTTTGCTGCCGATGAGCGCATAGAACAAAATATATGCAGCGCAAATCAGCACGATGACATAGCTTAGCATGAAATTGCCAAGTACATCTGCCAATTTACCTTGCAGCGGAATCAAAATACCGCAACCGCACACCATTGTCATGAAAGCGCCGGATGCCAGGGATGTGTATTTGCCCAAGCCCTCGACGGCAAGGTTGAAGATACCGCCCCACATTACGCTGGTACACAGACCGACCAAGATAAATGCCAATATGCCTACAGGCACTTGTGCCGTGATAACACTGAGTGTAGCCCAACTGATACCGGGCATGTTAATCATAATGTTTTGAGGCAAGAACATTCCCAACAACACCAATACAAGGCACAAAGCCGAGACAAAAGTGATTTGTGCGCGAGAAGACACTTTGCCACTAATCGTACCGCCAATAAGACGGCCTACCAACATCAATAACCAATAAATAGCCACAATCATACCAACGATGCCTGCGTCAATACCCAACCCGGGAGTGGCAGCGTCGGGAGCAGTGGTGAGGTACTGCATCACATAAGTAGGAACACCCACTTCGATTCCCATATAGAGGAAAATAGCCAAAATACCCAAGTCAAAATGACGGAACGAGAAAGCCGTGATGTGCTTGCCGTTGGCAGGTTCGTCTGCCTTCTCCTCGACAGCCATTTCGGGCTCTTTGAACTTAACGACAGCCAAGACAACGAATGCAGCGGCAAAGATGCCTAAGGCAATCATGAGAGCAGGTGTAGCGTCAGCGATTTGTGCCTTGGTGGCATCAGCAATCAAACTACCCATAATAATGGTTACCAACACAGCGGCACACGAGTTGCACACGCCACCGAATTGTACGAGTTGGTTACCCTTGTTACCACCACCACCGAGGGTGTTGAGCATCGGGTTAACCACCGTATTAAGCATACACATGCAGAATCCGGCAATAAAAGCACCTGCCAAATAAACACCGTAACTCAATACGCTTTCCCAACCGGATACATACTGCAAGAAGACTCCGATAAAGCCAACCAAAATGGCTAAAAGGGCAGTCTTGCGATACCCGATTTTCTTCAGCAACAGTCCGGAGGGAATACCCATTACCGCATAAGCGATAAAGTTGGCAGCATTACCCAACTGAGCCGCAAAATTGCTGACGCTGAAATAGTTCTTGACGATGACCGCCATCGGGTTACACAAGTTGGTAACAAAGGCAATCATAAAGAACAAAAGGTACATCACCACAATGGCGGGGATGTTCATTTTTTGTTTTTCGGACATAATTGTTAATAATTTAAAGTTAGTTGTTAATAGTTAAACATATTGTTGTATGTTGTAATTGTCATCTCCGGGTAACATCCAAACAGGTGCCAATTCGATGGTGGTATAACAGCCGTACCGTTGTTCCTGCTTGAGCCGATAGGCGGCTCGGGCACATCCGACCATGAACTGCGCGGTAAGGGAAGGGTTGTCGATACGCATTTCGAACTGAAGGTGTTGTCCGTCCAATTGTGCAGCCATTCCGTCACGCTCCAATAGTACACCGTGTGCGGTAGTTTGGTAGGTATTGACATTGTCCACCAATTCGACTTCCGTCTCGTCATGGGCAAAGTAATCGTCCGCCAAAAGACGCTTTTTGACATCTTCGAACAGGTATCCGTCTTGCAGCTCGATATACACATGTCTTCCGTGCTTGCCGTGCCCCAAAGGAAGGGTAATACTGAGGGCGTCTTTGACCCCCTCGATGGCTTTGGCAGCGACCGTGTGCCCCATTGAGCGCCCCGGTCCGAAATTCGTATAGGTTTGTCCCTGCGGCGCCAAAACACTCAATAACGCACGAATCATGGAGTCCGAGCCCGGATCCCAACCGGCAGAAATAATGCTGACGCCGTGGTGGGACTTGGCAATCTCCATAAGGTTGCTGCGCACATCTGCAATCTGTGTGTGTATATCAAACGAGTCCACCGTATTGATACCCATTCGTAACAGTTTGTCCGCGTACATCGGCGCTTCGCGGGTGGGAAGGCAAAGGAGTGCCACATCAACAGACGAGGCGGCACAAGAAATCTTGTCTATCTCGTTATGGTGATACACGCCCACTAAATTCATGTCCGGCGCAGCAAGAATGGCTTTTTGCGCTGCGGCGCCGATATTGCCTGTACCTATAATGATGATGTTCATAAGTTCTTCTTTAAGAAATCCAATATTTTGCGGTGCAAGTGCTCGTTATTGGTTTTGTCCAATAATGAGTGGTTGTCGTCTATGTATAATTGTGTGTCAAATTGTTTTCCTGCCTTGACCAGTGCATCGGACAACAGCAGGGTGTTTTGGAAATGCACATTGTCGTCGCCTGTGGAATGCACAAGAAGCAGGTGTCCCTGCAGCCGGTTTGCCATTTGTGTCAGGTCGGCTGCCTGATACCCCTTGTCGTTGACTTGCGGACGGCGCATAAAACGCTCGGTGTAGCCGGTATCGTAGAGTGTCCAGTCGGTAACCGGGGCAATAGCGATACCGCATTTGATAAGCGGGGCAGTCTGTTCGCACATGGTACGAATGGTCTGAAAACCACCGTAACTCCAACCAATCATGGCTATTTTAGAACTATCCGCGCACGGGAGCTGTTGCATGAAACGGGCAACGCTCAAGTGGTCTTCTGCCTCTTTTTGCCCTAAATTCATATAAGTCTCGTTGCGCCACGCGCGCCCCCGACAATCCGTTCCGCGAGGGTCGGCATTGACCACGATATACCCTTGGGCGGCAAGATAATGACCAAAACGATGTCTCCATGTGTTGAGAACGCGTTGGCTGGCAGGTCCGCTATATTGCATCAGGACAACAGGATACTTGCGAGCAGAGCGGCTATGGATGTCAGCCAACTCTTTGGGCAAAATGACCCAAGCGTCCAAAGTGTCGCCCCGCTCGGTGGGAATGCAGATGAATTGCTTGCCGGTTAAGCCCGTTTGTGCCCACGCGGCTTCAAGGTCTTTGTTATCCTTGATGAGTTTGGGCGAAGCGAGTTTGTCCGCTTTTACTTCGTACAGCGTGTATTGGTTGGCGGTTAATACGCTTTGGTAACAATCAATCGCCGTTCTCATGTCTTTGGCAAAGGTCAAAGCATGTGTGCCGGCTTGAGAAGTGAGCGAGGAAATCTTGCCGCTCTTCAGATTGACGGCATACAGATGTCTCTCGGCAGGATTGGGCGCTGCCTGGTAGTACACCAAACCGGATTTCTCGTCAACGCCATATACCTGCGTAATATCGATGTTGGCAGGGGTTAACAGTTTCTGCTCATATCCTTGTGCCGAATAGAGATACAACTGTCTCCAGCCGCCTTTCTCGCTGAGAATAACCATCCGCCCGTCGGTTAGCCACTGCCACTGGTCAAAGAGTTCGTAATCCACGAAATATCTGTCGCTCGCTTCGGTGTATAACGAAGTACAGACGGTAGATTTGGGATTGGCGGAGAATATTTCGATTTTTGTCTGGTCACGATTGACACGCTCAATAATGAGTTCGTCTTCGCTGCGCCATTTGAGACGAGGAATGTAACTATCCTGCAATTCCGGCAGTTTGATCGTGCGAATCCCTTTGGTGGAAATATCGTAGATGCACACGCTTGCCTGGGCATTGGCAGTACCTGCCTTGGGATAGCGCAAGGACTTCATGTCGGGATATTGTCTGCCGGCATATACTTGCCAAGAGAAAGTAGGAACCGATTGCTCGTCTAAACGGACGAAAGCCACCTGCTTGGAATCGGGGGAGAACCAAAAGAGCCGCGTAATGCCAAACTCCTCCTCGTACAGCCAATCGCTCATTCCGTTGAAGATGTCTTTGGTATCCGTGGTAATGGGTACTTCCGTTTTGAATAAGACCTTATATATAAATAAGTTTTGCCCCTTGCCGTACACTACATATTGTCCGTTGGGAGATATTTCCGCTTCGCGAATCAAAGTATCCGATACAGGAATATCTTCGCCCTTCTTATGGTCTTTTACCACATAGTTTGCCCAAAATGAATGGCGAAATATCTTTTGCGCGCTATCGTGGTCCAACGAATATCTGTTTTGCGGAAGCAGGGCATCTTCGGCAGACAAGGACGGAGCAGGGTTGAGTATGCTGTCCATCTCGTGGGAACTGAGCGCTTGGGCATCTAATTTCTTTGTCAGAATATCTGTCAACAAATCCGCCTTTGCCGTAATTGACAAAGTCAAAAGGAGTAAGTATATTATTCTTTTTTTCATAATTTCTATAATTTACGAATGACGGTTAATCCGTCACGGACAGGTACAATCACCTGCTCAAACCGTGAATCTTGTGTCAAAGCATCGTTGAACTGCCGCAGTCCAAGCGTTTGTGCATCTTTGTCGTACGCAGTATCAATCACATGTCCGTCCCACAGCGTATTGTCCGCTAAAATCCAGCCACCTGACGGGATGTGCGGATAGACGAGATTTAAATAAGTGCTGTATTCTCTTTTGTCTGCATCAATAAAGACGAGATCAAAGTCGTGGGGCAGGGTAGGAATGATGACTTTGCAATCGCCGAACATCGGTTTGATCTGCGCGTTGTATTCGGATTGGCTCAAGTTATGGCGGATGGTGTCTTCGAGTTCGTCGTTGCGGTCAATGGTAACTAATTCGCCATCGGGAGTCAAACCTTCTGCCAAGCATAAAGCCGAATATCCCGTGAAAGTACCCAATTCCAGTATTTTATGCGGCCGAATCATGCGACTGAGCATTGACAGGATGCGTCCCTGAACATGCCCGGACAACATATGCGCATTCAAAACATGCAGGTTGGTGTCCCTGCTGATGGCTTGCAATAAGAGCGGTTCCGGCGAAGAATGAGCATCAATATATTCGTCAATAGACATAAATTACTGTCATTTTGCTTGCAAAAGTACAAAAAAATTTGCATATATCCAAAAAAAAGTGTAACTTTGCCGTCGAATTTATAGTTTTTGTTGACAAAACATATCAAATTATGGAAAAAGTTGATGAATTAGACCGCAAGATTCTGTCTATAATTACGCAGAATGCCCGTATTCCTTTTAAGAATGTTGCTGAACAGTGTGGCGTGAGCCGTGCAGCCATCCACCAGCGTGTGCAAAAGATGTTTGACAACGGTGTTATCTTAGGGTCGGCATATCAGGTCAATGCAGAGATGTTGGGTTATACCAGGTGCGTTATCGTCGGGATTCAGCTGACTTCGGGAACCAAATATGCATCGGTAGTGGAAAATTTGAAGGAAATAAAAGAGGTCGTGGCAGAGTACTATACCTTGGGAGCATACGCAATGTTGATTAAGATGTTCGCCAAGAATGACAAGGACCTGTTGCGCTTATTGGCTCGTATTCAGCAGATTGACGGCGTTTCCAATACGGAGACATTGTCGTGCTTGGAGCAAAGCATCGACCGCTCGTTGCCGATAGATATAGAAGAGGAGGGTAATTGATTTATGGAACGAGTTATCAGCGGTATTCGCCCAACGGGGAATTTGCATTTAGGCAATTATTTCGGAGCAGTCAAGAATTTCGTGCGCATGCAAGACGAATACGATTGCATGTTCTTTATAGCCGATTGGCATAGTTTGACCACCCATCCGACACCAGAAAATATCCGCCAATCCGCCAGAACGATATTGGCAGAGTATTTGGCTTGCGGAATAGACCCGGAGAAAGCACCTATTTATATACAAAGTGATGTGAAAGAAGTATTGGAGTTGTATTTATACTTCAATATGAACGCTTATTTGGGCGAGTTGGAGCGCGTGACATCTTTTAAGGAGAAAGTTCGCCAACAGCCGGACAATGTAAATGCAGGTTTGCTGACCTATCCGACGCTGATGGCAGCCGATATTCTGATGCACAAAGCAGACAAAGTGCCTGTGGGAAAGGACCAGGAGCAAAATATGGAAATGGCGCGTTTGTTTGCCCGTCGATTCAACCGCATTTACGGCGTAGAATACTTCAAAGAACCGCAAAATTTCTATTATACCAAGCACGCCGTTAAGATTCCCGGCTTGGACGG
>JAKSNK010000005.1 GCA_024399835.1 Paludibacteraceae bacterium | reverse complement strand
TTGCTCTTAGCCGGTGTGTATGGTTTCTATTCCTACCGCCGCCGCCAAAAAGCATGATTTGTCGCATGTATTTCAAAAACAAGACCTCGGTACCCCGGGGTCTTGTTTTCTCTTAACTCTTAATTCTTAATTCAAATCTCTCAAATCCCAAATCCCAAATAACAAATAACAAATCCCAAATCACAAATCACAAATCTAAACTATCCGCAACATTCCTGCCGGGGGATTTTTCCCACACTTTTTCTCCCTCTATCCGCAATAACAATAGTAGAGCTAACACAATTTTGTACTTTTTATTTGCAGATATGAAAAACATTTTGTACCTTTGCAGCGAAAATCATGTAGCATAAAAGTTGCTATATCAACAAATGGTATTGTATCTTATTAGTAATTAGCTAATTATGTCTAAATTTACCCCAAGAAATCCGTTCATCATCAGTGGGTATGAGTCCCCAGAGTATTTTTGTGACAGAGAAAAAGAAACCAAAGATTTGCATTCTGCACTATACAACGAGCGAAATGTTGTGTTATTGAGCGCCCGGCGTATGGGAAAAACAGGATTGATTAGACATTTATTTGCAACTATTGATCCTCAAGAGGCATATTGTATATATGTAGATATCTACCGAACAGAGTGCCTGAAAGATTTTATAGAACACATGGGGCGTGCCATAATAGGACAGTGCGGCTCTCCTTCGGCGCGTGAACGAGTGATGCAAGTGCTACAATCACTGCGATTCAGTTTTGCTACAGACCCTATTACAGGACAACCGGAAATAGGTGTTTCAATGGTCAACCCGCAAGAGGAAACAATATCATTGGCGCAAATCTTCTCTTATATGGAACATGCCGATAAACCTGTGTATGTAGCAATAGACGAGTTTCAACGGATATTAGATTACCCGGAAGATAATATGGAGGAAATATTGCGCACTTATATACAACATCTCCGGAATGTATTCTTTATTTTTTCCGGTAGTCAAAAGCACATGATGATTGAAATGTTCTCTTCTGTTGAACGGGCTTTCTATCAAAGTGCCCAAATGATGTACCTCGAATCTATTCCGGAGGAAGCGTATTATGCTTTTTGTTCACATCATTTTGAAGCGCATCACCAACACATGGCAACAGAGACCTTTCATTTCCTATATACGGTATTGTCGGCACATACATGGTATATCCAAGCGGTCTTAAATCGCTTATATGCTATGGATGTTGAGCAGATAACAATAGAAATAGTTCAGCAATGCATAAGCAACTTAATAGAGGAAAATCAATTTACATACCAAAATTATTGCGCATTATTAGTTACCAATCAATTGCGTGTGCTTCAAGCTATTGCCAAAGAGCGCATTGTAAAGGAACCTAATAAACAAGAGTTCCTGAATAAATATGCACTATCCGCAGGAAGTACCGTTCGTGCTGCGATTAAGGTCTTAATGGAAAAAGAATTTATCCAAAAATCCGCTGAAGGGTATTCTGTTTATGATCGGTTCTTTGGTATTTGGTTAGCATAGTAGTTAACAACCCTCGACCGACCCCCTACCCAAAAAACGGGTTAAAAAGTAATTACTTGAGCATCGTCGGTAGCACTGGGACGAAGGAACATAACATAATAAATAGGCATATATTGCGTACAACCTTCTACAAAAACTCGTTGCTCATTGCTCAATACCAATGCCCGGCGAATACGATACGATGGCACGCCTAAAAAATGATCCAATGCACTATGTATCTTATAGTCTTTACCGGATTTGACCTCAATAGGCATGACAGACAAATGGTCGGTATCATCAACTAAATAATCCACCTCACCATTCTTTTTGTTGTCATAATAATAGAGATTAAAACCATGTGCACGCAACTCCTGTGCAACTGCCGTCTCATATACTGAACCTAAATTGACGCTACAATTATCCTCTATAATTGGTTGGATATTGTTGCGATACAAAATACCTGTATAAAGTCCAATATCATTGAGATATAACTTCAGTAGATTCTTCCCCGAACTCTCTATCAACGGGTACATCGGCTGGCTAATCGCCTGAACCTCTAACGCAATGCCTGACGAAATAAGATAATCAAATTCGTCTTGATAATTAGACATACGCTTGCCTATCTTACCTTCAATATCCTTGATTACTACACGCTTTTTCTTGTTCTCTAAATTAGAGGGAATCATATCATAAATACGCTGAACTTTGAGTTTGCGACCGGATTCTCGTTCGTACTTAACTGCATCTTGACGATACAACGCATGTATATCCGTATGTACCATACGAACCTTAACTATATTATGCTCCGTTACATACGCATTTACTGCATCAGGCAAACCTCCTACCAGCAGATACTTACGAAAAAGTCCTAATATATTGTTGTGCATATCCTCCGGCAACGACTCACCACGCATGTAACTTTGGCGCATCTGCTCTATCGCATATTCTCCTACACCATTAGCCCACAAAAACTCTTCAAAATCCATCGGATACATGTGTAAAATCTGCATACTACCTATCGGGAGACTTTGGGTAGAAGATAATGCAATGCCTAATTGAGAACCGCTGGCAATATATGTAAACCGACCATCTGCCATTAAGAACTTAACCAATGTGAGCAAATGGTCATACGCCTGAATCTCATCAATAAAAACCAATGTTGTGGACTTATCTTGCATTCTGTCACCCGCTATTGTACTAAGAGCTATCAGAAAATCCTCCACCGTACGCGCATTGGCAAAAAGACGACTCCCCTGCTTATCCTCCTCCATATTAATCTCAATATAATTAGGGAATAATTTCTGTCCCACATGACGGATGATAAATGACTTGCCAATCTGCCGTGCTCCATCTACGATGAGCATCTTATGACTATCACTTCGGAGATAATTCTCTAACTGACTGTAAATCTTGCGCTTTAACATATACAAATACACTTTTCCTATAAAAACAATGGCATAAAAATACACTTTTCCTATGAAAACATGTGTGTAAAAATACACTTTTCCGTATTTTTCACGCTGCAAAGGTACAAAAAATAAATGACATACGCAAATTTATTTCCTCTACTTCAACTTCGGTCGCACAACAATAAGCATTATCGCAGCCGTCAGAGCAGAAATAGTGTCGCTGATAGGCAGTGCCCACCATACACCCAATATCGGATTGGTTACAAATAAATGCGGCAATATCAGTGCCAACGGAATCAAATACAATACCTGACGCGTCAAGCTCAAAAAGATAGACTTACCGGCCATCCCGATTGAAGTGAAGAAATTGACCGTCACCATCTGAAAACCTACCAGCAGCATTGAGCATGCCAATATGCGCGTCGGAGTTATCGTTAGCGCAATGAGCTCGGCATCGTGCGTGAACATCTTTACCATCAGCTCCGGCACCATTTCTCCCAATAGGAATACACCTGCCATCACCAATGTCGCACAGATAGCCGTCAAATGCATCGAACGCCACATACGCCCGTATTGCTTTGCACCGTAGTTATACCCGGCTATCGGCTGCATACCCTGATTGAGTCCCATTACAATCATGGCAAAAACGAAAGTGAAACGGTTGATTATACCAAACGATGCCTTCGCCATATCCCCTCCATACAACATCAGGCAGTTGTTGATAATTACCACCACAAAGCAATGCGCCAGGTTCATCAGAAACGGCGAAGTGCCAATCTCCAGCGCACGGCGGGTAATCTGCTTGTCAAGTCGCCATATTCCCCGGTGAAAATGGACAACCTCTTGCGGATTGCAAAAAATCATCATTTGCCATACTACCGCTATCGCCTGCGAGATAATCGTTGCCAACGCCGCTCCGCGTACTCCCATACCAAACTTGAAGATGAAAATAGGGTCCAGCACGATATTGACAAACACTGCCACTATGGTCGAAGCCATTGCCGAACGAGGATGACCCATCGAACGCAATACACTATTGAGACCGAAATAGATATGTGTCAGTATATTCCCGTACAGAATAATCTGCATATACTCCCGTGCATACACCAAATCGACCTCGCTGGCTCCAAACGCATACAGGATAGGATCCAAAAATACCAATCCCGCTATCATCACCAGCGACGACAGCAATACATTCAGCACAATCACATTGCCTAATACCTTGTTGGCACTCTCATAGTCTTTCTCACCCAGTTTGATTGCCACCATTGTACTGGCACCTACACCTACCAAACTGCCGAAAGCGGCACATATATCCATTAGCGGCTTTGCCACCGTCAGTCCCGACAATGCCATCGCTCCGCAACCGTGACCGATAAAAATCGAATCGACTATGTTGTACAGCGAACTCGCGGTCATTGCAATAATGCCCGGCAACGCATACTTGACCAATAACTGGCGGATGGATTGCGTTCCTAATTCGGTTGCCTTGATAGTACTCATGGATAGCAATTAGAGTTGAGCGGCAATGGCGTCAAATACATCGGCTGCAGGATGACCGACCTGCATGGCTATCGGTGTCCCCTCATCGCCTGCCTCGCGGATAGATTGAACCAGAGGTATTTGCCCCAACAGGGGAACCTGCAATTCTTCGGCAAGCATTTTACCGCCGTCCTTGCCAAACAGGTAGTATTTGTTCTCTGGCAATTCCGCCGGCGTGAACCACGACATGTTTTCAATGATTCCCAAGACAGGTACATTGATTTTCTCGTTTTGGAACATATCTACTCCTTTGCGTGCATCGACCAGTGCAACCGGCTGCGGCGTTGTTACGACAATAGCACCCGTCAGATGCAGCTCGTTCACCAGCGTAAGGTGAATATCCGATGTGCCGGGAGGCAGGTCTATCAGGAAATAGTCGAGTGTGCCCCAGTGCCCGTCCTGGATGAGTTGCTTGATAGCATTGGATGCCATTCCCCCTCGCCATACTACGGCAGATTGCGGATCTACAAAAAATCCGATACTCAACATCTTGACCCCATACTGCTCAATGGGTTCTATCAATGTGCGACCTCCCTCTTCTACCGAATAGGGACGGCAGTCTTCTGTATGAAACATCTTGGGCTGCGACGGACCGTGTATATCTGCATCCAGCAGTCCTACTTGATATCCGCGGTTGGCTAAAGCGATGGCAAGATTGGCTGCCACCGTGGATTTGCCTACACCGCCCTTGCCGCTGTGAATGGCGATGATATGCTTGGCATGAATAGGTGATGCCTCCTCCTGCACCGGAGCTGCATGCTTCTTAAACTTGGTATGGATAGTAACGGCAGCGTTCGGCTCTGCGTATGTTTTTACCGCTACCTCGGCTGCTTTGATGACTGAACGAAGAAACGGGTCGTTGTCCTTCTCAAAAATTAGCGAAAAGGAAACATCAAATCCCTGAATGCGGATGTCGTCTTCCAACATCCCGCTTTCGATTATATCCTTGCCTGTGCCGGGATAACGCACATGGCGGAGAGCATCAATGATTTGTTGTGGAAACATAATTTCGACCGTAAGAACGATAAGTGTCTTTTTCTATTTCGATAGTCGGCTCTTCCCATTGACTGCGATGGGCAAGTCGCCATGTGATGTATTTAATCGTCATACCGCGCTCAAGCCACTGCTGCTCATAATGCGTCTGCAGGGCAGTCGCCTCTGCCAACTCAGGTAGTGGGGTGGTGTGGTATAAATCGTTAGTATCGGCTATTACCTCATAGCCGTTGATACGCACCATCTCGCGCGTATAAGTAGATAGGAACGGACTGTCTGTCTTGAGGTGAATCAGTCCGCCGTCGCATAGGAATTGCTGATAGCGTTGCATAAAAAACGAGGAAGTCAGCCGTTTGGTGGCTTTCTTCATCTGCGGGTCGGGAAAGGTAATCCATATCTCGCTGATTTCGTCAGGCGCAAAAAATCTTGGCAGCATTTCTATATTAGTGCGCAGAAAAGCGACATTGGTCATGTTGTTGTCTGTGGCTTGTTTGGCGCCTGCCCACATGCGTGCCCCCTTGATATCTACACCGATAAAATTCTTGTCCGGGTGTTGTGCCGCCAGTCCTACGGTATATTCGCCTCTGCCACAACCCAGTTCGAGCACGATAGGATGGGTGTTATGAAAAAAACTCTCGCACCAGTGTCCCCGCATTTGTTCGACGGAAGTGTCTTCGTGCGACTCAAACTTGCCGTCTGCATTGAGCCGCCCGATAGCGCACTGGAAGACATTGGTAAATGCCTCCATTTCCGCGAATTTCTTTAGTTTGTTCTTACTCATGATTGTCGGTTGCCTTCACTATTTCCACGCCAATATCCGATATGCCTGTTAGGGACAAGTCACGCATGCCCTGACAGATAGACAGGGTGTATAAGGAATCGGTAAAAACAAAATTCTCTTTTAGCAATACGGGCATATCTACCGTAGTGCGACCGTTACCCAACCAGTGTCCGCGATCGTCTGCCAGATAGATTTCAATGGTGTCTCGCGTGGCGCGTGTTGCATGTTGTGTTTCCACAAATAGCCACATGTTCTGATACGCATACGCATCCGTATGGCGAATATGCAGCAATATGTCGTAGGGCGTTACGGTATCCGTGATAGGCACCGAAAAAGTGACTACAGAGTCCATATTCCATCCATCCAAAGGAACCGGCTGAAAAGATGAGAACATTACTCGATTGGAGCATGACAGCATGCTAATTGCGCTGAGGGCGATTATGACGATTCTTTTGACGGTCATTTCGATGATTGTTCTTGCGTTTCTTGTCAAAGCGAGTAACATCGTCCTCGCCTACGGCATTTTGAAATCCTATTTCTTCTTGTGGTGCTTCTTCTACAGGCGACCCTAATACTTCTCCTCGTGCCTTGGCATCTTCATATACGGGTACTTCATAGTTGAGGCAGCACTTGAGTTTGGCACATTGTCCTGCGAGTTTTTGCGGATTAGGCGATAAGTGTTGCAGTCGCGCTGCACCGGTTCCTACACTATTGAACTGGGTGAGCCAGGTAGAGCAGCATAGTTCGCGTCCGCAGGGACCCGTTCCTCCGATACGACCTGCCTCCTGCCGTGCGCCGATTTGCTTCATCTCTACGCGGATACGGAATGTCTCTGCATACACCTTGATGAGCTGACGAAAATCTACACGACCGTCGGCTATATAGTAGAAGATTGCCTTAGTGCCGTCGCCCTGATACTCCACATCGCCTATTTTCATTTCCAATCCGAGCGACTTGGCGAGCCGTCTGGCTTCTATCATGGTGGCATGCTCTTTGGCATGTGCCATATCGGCATTCTTGAGGTCTTGCTCGGAGGCAAGACGATAAATAGTGCGCACCTCGTATCGGGATAGGTCAATGTGGTACTTTTTCATCTGGTTGAGTACCAAACGGCCGGTCAGGGTGACTTCGCCGATATCGTGTCCGGGATTACCTTCGACTGCCACCATATTTCCCTTCTCCAACGGCAGATGTTCGGCGTTGTGGTAGTAGCCCTTGCGGGTGTTCTTGAATTGTACCTCCACAATGTCCGTCTCCTGCACATTCTCAGGAAGGTCGCTCAACCAATCTACCACAGGCAACATGTGCGCCGAGTTACGACGGCATGCTTTCTCGGAGAATTGGCACGATTCATTATTCAATGTAAAATGGTCGTTCATATCATTTCTTCTTTATTAACACAATCATTTGCAGACAAAGGTCAAAAAATATCATCTTGGCATTGCCGTTTTGTGCAATTTGCCGTTCTGCCTTGTCCAACTCGTTCATAATTGGCTCGACATTGGCAGCATTGATAAAAGGAGCGAACTTGGTGGAAAAATCGGTTTCCTCTGCCGTTTGATAATTCATTGCCGGCTGATGCAGATTATAGATGAAGTTCTCCCTTACTTGCTTTTGGGTATATTGTAGAAATGCTTTTTGCCGTTCTCGCCCCACTTTGGCATCTGCCATATCATTGGACCATTGGCGCAGTTCCTGCAGTGCCTTATAGTCCTGCTTCACTCCTACCAGCCATGCACGGCGCATCAGCGCTACAAAATCGGTGAAGTATTGATTATTCTCATCGGCAAGGTCGGTTATTTGCTGAGCGGCGAGGTAACTGCCGTTGGCAATATGTGCAATGTCCGGCGCAAAAAGAGTCGCCAATCGTTCTTCCTCCAAACGCGGAACAACTATGCGTTGCAGTCGGCTCAGGATAGTGGGAAGCAACTCTTCGGGGTGCTCGCTGACTAAAAGGAAAAGGGTCTGTTGTGGCGGTTCTTCCAGCAGTTTGAGCAGTTTGTTGGCACAGGCGATATTCATCTTTTCCGGTTGCCAGATTATCATTACCTTATATCCGTTGCCGAAACTTTTAAGGGATAATTTGCGGAGTATCTCTTCACTCTCTTTCTCATAAATCATACCCTGTTTGGTAGATGCCCCCAATGCGGCATACCAGTCTTCTAATGAAAAGTACCCTTTGTCAATGATGATACTGCGCCACTGCTCTGCAAAGTCGTCACACACATCTGCCGAGTCGGTTTTGACAATGGGATAAACGAAATGCAAGTCTGGATGTTGCAGATTTTGATACTGCAGACATGCCGGACACACACCGCAACTGTCCTGTTCAGAGCGATTTTGACAAGCGATATACTGCGCATAGGCAATCGCCAATTGCAGTTTGCCGATGCCGGACGGTCCGCATAGCAGTTGGGCATGCGGAATCCGATTTTTCTGCACGCTCAACCGTAATTGCTGTTTGACCGATTCTTGTCCTATGATATCGCGAAAGCGCATTCTCTACCAATTAAGACTGCAAAGATACAAATTTATTTGCATAAATCAAAATTTTTTTGTACCTTTGTGCTCAAATTGAATACAATAAACAAAATTTAGGTAATATGATTAACTCACAAGATGTAAAAAACGGCGTTTGCATCCGTATGGACGGACGCTTGTATTTTGTAATTGAATTCTTACATGTTAAACCCGGCAAAGGTAACACCATTATGCGCGTTAAGTTCAAAGATGTAGTGGACGGACGCGTATTGGAGCGCCGCTTCAATATTGGTGAGAAACTGGAAGATGTGCGCGTAGAACGCCGTCCTTACCAGTACTTGTACGCAGAGGGCAATGACTATATCTTCATGAATCAGGAGACCTATGAGCAAATTCCTATCGCCCATGATTTGATTACGGGTGTTGATTTCCTCAAAGACGGTATGGTTTGCGATGTAGTCAGTGATGCTACCACCGATACGGTCCTGTTTGCCGAGTTGCCAACCAAGGTTGAACTGGCTGTCGCATATACCGAGCCGGGACTGAAAGGCGATACCGCTACCAATACTCTCAAACCCGCTAAACTCGAAACAGGTGCAGAAATTCGCGTGCCTCTGTTCATCAACGAAGGCGAGATTATCCGCGTAGATACACGCGACGGTAGTTATTGCGAACGCGTACGCTAAAAATTACGGAGGCGAGAAAACAAAAAATGCAAGTTCTTGAATAACCAAGACTTGCATTTTAACATTTCAGCGCTCCCTCTAGGACTTGAACCTAGGACCCCCTGATTAACAGTCAGATGCTCTAACCGACTGAGCTAAGGAAGCATGCTTTTTTTCAAAAGCGGATGCAAAGGTACTGCTTTTTTGGCATATAACCAAATTTTTTTCGAAAAAAATGCATTTTTTCTGTAAAAAAGTTCACGGAAGGCATCAAAAAGACCTGGTTAATAGCAAAAAAACAAAAAAATAGCATGAAAAAGGTATTAGGATTGGGAAATGCCCTGACGGATATTTTGCTCCAAGTTAGCGAAGATGACCTTCGAGAATTAGGTCTCCCTAAGGGTTCAATGAATCTGATTTCGATGGAACAATGCGAGAAGATTCAGACGCGTTTTCTGTCGGTTCGTAAAAAAATGGTAGCCGGTGGTAGTGCCAGTAATACCATAACCGCGATTACTCAATTGGGTGGAAAAGCCGCTTTTATAGGCAAAGTGGGGAATGATGAGGTGGGAGACTTTTATCGTGAAGACTTGATAAAAAACGGTGTCAAACCCTTACTGCTGCAATCGGATAAGATGTCCGGCTGCTCCATCGTACTGATTACTCCCGATGGTGAACGCACTTTTGCTACTTATCTGGGCGCCGCTGCGGATATGCACGCCGAAGACATCGAAAAAGCCGCCTTCATGGGATACGATATTTTCCATATCGAGGGTTATCTGGTGCAGGACCACGACTTGATAGAGAAAGCCATTCGACTGGCAAAAGAGTCTGGCTGTATGATTTCATTGGACTTGGCATCGTATAATGTGGTGAACGAGAACCATGCCTTTTTGAAAGAACTGGTGCGTAAATATGTGGACATCGTTTTTGCCAACGAGGACGAGAGTTTCGCTTATACCCACCTCAATCCCGAAGAGTCCGTTCAAAACATCGCTCAACAATGCGACATTGCTGTGGTCAAAGTGGGCAAACGCGGCAGTTATGTGCAGCAGGGAGATAAACGCTATCAAATAGGTGCCATTACCACTTCGTGTACCGACTCCACCGGTGCAGGAGACTTGTATGCCGGTGGATTCTTGCATGCCCTCAGCGACGGATTTGATATACGCCGCTGCGGCGAGATTGGTACCATCGCTGCCGGACGGGTGGTCGAGATTATTGGTACAAAACTAAGCGAAGAGACTTGGGACGAGATACGCCGTATTTGTGCGATGTACCGTGGATTCCTAATGAAATATAATGTCGAAAATTAAACTCCTATATCAGTACTTGATAGCCCTGCCTATTCTGCTGGTGCTGACCATTGTGTGTGCGTTGATTACTATTGTCTGCATTCCGTGGAAAAATAGTTGGTGGCTCAATCGCATACAGGCATTCTGGGCACGAAGTTTCTGCCGGTTGTTCTTTATTCCCGTGACAGTGCGTGGGGTAGAGCATATCCGCTGTGGACAGAGTTATGTTTTTGTATCCAACCACCAATCTAATTTTGATATCTTCGTGATATACGGCTGGTTGCCTGTTGTCTTTAAGTGGCTGATGAAGCAGGAAATTAGTCGTATTCCCTTGGTCGGTACTGCTTGCCGTGCAGCAGGGCATATTTTTATTGACCGGCGGCATGCCAAAGCAGCTGCAGAGAGTTTGATCAAGGTGGAGAAACAATTAACGGACGGTGTCAGTACGGTTATCTTTCCGGAAGGAACTCGTACGGAAAACGGCGAGATTGGTCCATTTAAGCGTGGCGCTTTTCAGATTGCGTGGGATTTGCACTTGCCCGTTATACCGATTCGGTTGGACGGATGTTATGAAGTGATGAACCGTCATGCCAAATCGGTTACGCGTCATCCCGTTACAATGACCATTATGCCGGAAATAGACCTTCGTCAATGCAGCAATATAGACGAAGCTATCAACATTGTACGAAATCAGATCATTGCAGGATGAGACGAGTGACGATATACATATTGTTGCTGTGGAGCAGCACTGTCCTTGCCCAATCGGCAATGGATAAATTCCTTGCCTCACCTTATATTAAATACGCGAATGTCAGCGTAGCAGTGTGTCGGCTTAGCAATGGTGTCAAGATAGACGAATATCGTTCAGGCAATTTGATTGCTCCGGCTTCGACAATGAAACTTTTTACCACTGCCACGGCATTGGAGTTATTGGGTAGCAATTACCGCTATCCTACCTATCTGCAGTATAGCGGAAAAATCAAAGATGGCGTTTTACAGGGCAATCTGTACATTGTTGGTCATGGAGACCCCACTTTGGGAGGAAAGGATTGGGGTGGTAGTGCTTTCTTGAGTCAGTGGGTCAATGCTGTTCAGCAAGCCGGTATCAAGCGCATTGACGGCAAGGTAATTGGCGACGGGTCGTATTACGACGGCGATGCCTTAAACCCCGGATGGATATACGAGGACATTGGTAATTACTATGCACCCGGCATTTTTGCTTTGTCCTATTTGGACAATACAATGAATATCCAACTCAAGAGTGGTGCTGTAGGTAGTGTGGCGCAGGTGATTAGAACCTTCCCTACTATTCCCGGACTGAACTTTGAGAATCATATTCGTTGTACTGCTATTGATTACGATGGTGCTTATGTGCATGGATTACCATATCAGAACTGTCGCTATTTGACGGGATGTATTCCTTCAAATTTAGGTGTGTTTGGCGTGCGTGGCGATATACCTAATCCTTCGCTGTTATTGGCGCAGCACTTGTCTGCCCAATTACGGGTGGCAGGTATTGCAGTGCGGGATAGTGCCGGCTATTTGTCAGAGTCGGATGGAAAAACCAAAACATTACTCTATACCCACTATTCAGCCCCTCTGTCGGATATTGTTGAGCAAACCAATCTGCATTCCGTCAATCTGAATGCGGAAATGATGTTTCGTAATTTAGGCGCACAAAGCAAAGTGCCGTGTACCATACAGCATGCTTCCGAATATATGCAACAATTTTGGTTAAATCGTGGTGTGGATTTGGTTATGGCACGCATATTGGACGGCTGCGGGTTAGCCCCACAGAATGGTCTCAGCGCCGACAATTTCGTGCAATTGCTCTGCTATATGGCGCATAGCAAAGAGCATGCGGCTTTTGTTCGCTCGTTGCCGGTCAGCGGAAAAACAGGCACGCTAAAAACTTTGTTGGCAAAAACGGAGTTGGAGGGGAAGGTACATGCCAAATCGGGCACCATCAAGGGCACACGCAATTATGCCGGATATATGGATATGCCAAATGGAGATCAACTCGTATTTGCTGTCTTGGTTAGCAGTTCAAACGGCACGGGACAACAGATAAAGCACGCTATAGAGCAGTATTTATTGGATGTTTATCGCCGAAACAAATAGCACCAATGATTATCTGCACGGGCACTCGGATGTGGATATCGTCCGCACAGATTATCAGTGTGCAGGCAGGGGACAATTAGGGAATAGTTGGGAGAGTGAACGAGGCAAGAATCTGCTCTTCTCGATGCGGTGGCGCAATGTGCCGCTACTCGCCACGCAGCAGTGGCAATGGAATATGTTAGTTGCCCTTGCATTATATCGCACCATATACGCACTGCAACCGTCCGGTTTGTCTGTTAAATGGCCCAATGACCTGTATTATCAGGATAGGAAACTGGCAGGTATATTGATAGAGAACACCCTTTGTGGCAATCGCCTGCAGGAGTCTGTTGTTGGTATCGGACTTAATTTGAATCAGACGGAATGGAAAAGCGATGCGCCCAATCCTGTTTCGCTGAAGCAGATAACGGGAAATGATTATGATGCCGAATCCGTTATGCAGCACTTGGTCAATTACCTATCGGAATTGGTTGCTACGACGGATAATTGCAAGAACGAATACATGTCTGTGTTGTATCGTAGAGACGGATGGCATTATTGGGAGGAGCGCGAGGTGGATTTGACTCCGACTATGAACGCGCAGCGTTCCAATCAATCGTTTGAAGCCAAGATATCGGATATTACCGATTGTGGAGAATTGGTGTTGGAAAAACGCAATGGAGAAAGGAAAACATATCACTTTAAACAAATTAAATACATTATATAGTATGAAAAGCATCATTATTACCGGCGGTGCCGGATTTATCGGAAGTCATGTGGTTCGTTTGTTTGTGAATAAGTATCCGGAGTATCGGATAATCAATGTGGACAAACTGACTTACGCAGGCAATCTTGCTAATCTGAAAGACATTGAAGACAAGCCCAATTACCGCTTTGTAAAGGCAGATATATGCGACTTTGATACCATATATGCTTTAATGAAAGAGGAGCATGTGACGGGGGTTATTCATTTGGCAGCCGAGAGCCATGTAGATCGTTCTATCAAGGATCCTTTTACTTTTGCCAAGACAAATGTGATGGGCACCTTGTCTATGTTGCAAGCCGCCAAACTCTATTGGGAATCTCTGCCTGAAAAATTTGAGGGCAAGCGTTTCTACCATATTTCCACCGACGAAGTGTATGGTGCCTTGGAGATGACGCATCCTGAGGGAATTGAACCGCCATTTACCACGACCGCTTCGTCTGCCGAACACCACTTGGCATACGGAGAGAAATTCTTTACGGAAGATTTAAAATACATGCCTCATAGCCCGTATAGCGCATCCAAAGCATCGAGCGACCATTTCGTGCGTGCTTTCCACGACACTTACGGTATGCCGACTATCGTAACCAATTGCTCAAACAACTACGGACCGTATCAATTCCCCGAGAAACTCATACCTTTGTTCATCAACAATATCCGTCACCGCAAACCGCTGCCTGTTTATGGCAAAGGGGAAAATGTGCGTGACTGGCTGTTCGTAGAGGACCATGCGCGTGCTATCGACCTGATTTTCCACAAGGGCAATGTGGCGGATACTTATAACATTGGTGGATTTAACGAGTGGAAAAACATTGATATTATTAAGGTGGTTATCAAGACGGTCGATCGCCTGTTGGGTCGTCCCGAAGGTGCCGATTTGGATTTGATTACTTATGTAACCGACCGTGCCGGACACGATATGCGGTATGCCATCGACTCTACCAAACTGCAACGCGAATTGGGATGGGAACCGTCTTTGCAATTTGAGGAGGGAATAGAAAAAACGGTTCGGTGGTATCTTGATCATCAGGAATGGATGGACAATATCACTTCGGGAGAGTATGAAAAATACTACGAAGAGATGTATAAAAATCGATAAAAAAGGCAATATTTTGTGCAAAAGTGCTATCAAATAGCTTGCAAAACGGAATAAATCACATAAAAAAGTTACTTTTTTGCAAAAAAATTTGCACATGTAAAAAAAAAGCAGTACCTTTGCACTCGAAAACAAATAAAATTTTCATAGTTAAGGTTTAGGTTTAATGGCATCAGGAGGCTGTGAAGTTTCCTGATGTTTTTAGAAAAACCCCTCAACTATGGATTTTTTCTTTATATGAAAGAACGGGACGAAAACGAAAAAAAATTACTGCTTGACCTCACAAACATAGATGAGGTACGCAAGGCATTTATCGCTTCTGAAATCCTTCAGAGGAAATATTGATTAGGTATTAATAATAAAGAAATATGGCAACTATTTACATGACCGCAGAAGGTCTTCAAAAACTAAAAGATGAATTGCAGTTCCTCGAGGGTACTGAGCGTCCTCGTGTGATTGCAGCAATCGCAGAGGCGCGTGACAAGGGAGATTTGAGCGAAAACGCCGAATACGATGCCGCCAAAGAGGAACAAGGGCGTTTGGAAAGCAAAATCGCTGTTCTGAAAGGACGCATTATGGAAGCACGCATCATAGACGAAAAGTCCATCAAAACGGACGATGTGCAGATATTAACTAAGGTACGCGTGAGAAACCGCAAAAACGGACAGGAAAAACTATATCAGATAGTGACCGAAGGCGAAGCGAATGTGCTGGAGGGGAAAATCGCTGTTACTACACCGATTGCCAAGGGACTGATGGGGAAAAAAGTTGGTGAAGTGGCAGAGGTCAATGTGCCTGCCGGAGTTATTGAATTTGAAATATTGGAAATTAGCATTTAATACGCCATGACACTTTTTTCGCGCATCATCAATGGTGAAATACCCAGTTACAAAGTAGCAGAAGACGAGAATTATTATGCTTTTTTGGATATCAATCCGTTGAAAAAAGGGCATACTTTGGTTGTTCCTAAATTGCCGGAACCGGAGGCAGATTACATCTTCGATTTGGACGATGAGCGGTTGGCTGGGTTGATGCTGTTCTGCAAGAAAGTGGCTGCCGGTATCAAGAAAGCCACTAATTGCAAACGGGTAGGTGTGGCTGTGCTGGGAATGGAAGTCAACCATGTGCATGTGCATTTGGTTCCGTTGGACAAGGAAAAAGACATGGTGTTCACCAACCCCAAGTTGGAATTAAGCAGTGAACAGATGTGTGTGATTGCTAATTCAATAGCCGAAGCTATCGAATAATATGAATTTGGTTTTTGCAACAAATAATGCGCATAAATTGGAGGAAGTACGGAAAATACTTCCTTCGACTTTTCATATACTGTCATTGTCTGAATTGGGGTGTACCGACGAAATAGACGAAACTGGCACAACACTTGAGGCGAATTCGCTCATCAAGGCACAATATGTGTGGGATTGGTTGGCAACCCGTCCTTCGTCCTGTTCGATAGACGGTGTCTTTGCGGACGATACGGGTTTGGAGATAGATGCGTTAAATGGAGCGCCGGGTGTCTATACGGCACGCTGGGCAGGGGATGCACACAATGCCGCAGCCAATCGACAGAAAGCATTGCGTGAATTGCAGGGCATCAGCAACCGGTCGGCACGCTTTCGCACCGTGGTGACTCTGTTGAGATCGGGCAAAAACGAACAGGTGGAAGGTATCGTTTGCGGTTCTATTGCTACCGAAGAACATGGCGAAGGGGGCTTTGGATACGATTCGTTGTTCATCCCGGAGGGCTATGATGCCACCTTTGCCGAACTGCCCGCTAATGTTAAAAATACCATCAGCCATCGCGCACGGGCAATGGAAAAACTTAAACAGTTATTAGGATGAAAAAACAACTTCTTTTGTCTCTCTTGTTGATACTGACCGGACATCTGTTGGCAATAGATGCAGGCATGTTTGTATGGAAATCACACTTGGCGTATGGCGAAGTCATTACCGTCGTTGATGCCAACGACAGAGTGTATGGTTTGGCAGGCAATGCGCTATTCTCTGTGGATAAGCAGACAGAAGAAGTTACTACTTATTCCAAGCAGGATGGAATGAACGGAGCGGATATTGTGCAAATAGCATACGATACTCCTTCTAAAACACTGCTGGTGGTTTATGCGGACGGATTGGTGGATTTTTATAAGAACGGTACTTTTTCTGCTTTGACCGACTTGCAGCAGAAGAATTTATCCAAATCAAAATCGGCGAATAGTATATTTATTGCTGACGGTTTGGCGTACTTGGGAATGCCCTTTGGCATTATGGTAATTGACATTAACAAACATTTAATTAAGGATACTTATTATATCGGCACAGACGGTTCGGACATCAATGTGCTGAGTATTGCACTTAGTGCAGATTCGTTGTTTGCCCTTTCCGATAATACTTTGTTTACGGCTGCTCTTGCCGATAATAGGATGGACTATCGCAATTGGAATCAGACCAAAATACTTCAGAAAAATAGCGCATATACATCGGTGGCAGTTTGGAATAACGAATTGTTTGCTGTCGTTGACAATCAGTTGTTGCATCGCAATAATGGGCAATGGGAGGTAATAAGTGCTGATAGGTCTTATCGGGGTTTGCGCAATTCCGACGGTCGTCTGTATGTCATGGCTGCTCAGGCGGGTATTTATGTCTTAAACGACATGTATCAGGTGGAGACATTGCCGAGTGTGTATGTTGCTCAGGATATCAGCATACACAATGGCGCATATTGGTTGGCTACTGCTACCGACGGCATTGTACTCCAAACCTCTTCCGGCACACAAACATTCCATGTGGATGGTCCGCTGGTCAATATACCCTATCGGCTGAAGATTGCCAATCAGAGATTATATGTCGTTCCCGGACAACGGTGGGCTGACGAAAACCCAAAAAGAGATGCCGATATCATGATTTATGATATTACCAACGATACATGGCAAAATATCTCTTCCTATCAGGTATATTTACAGTTGGACAGTACATATATCTTTGACTTGATGAATGTGGCGGTTGACCCGTTTGATCCGGAGCATTTTTATGTCACAACCTTCGGAACTGGTTTGCTTGAGTGCTATGGTACCAAGGTGTTGCATCAATATGGCCATACAAATAGTTCATTGGAATCAGCCGCTCCTACCAGTCCTATGGCGCACCACTATGTGCGTACGGACGGTGCGCTGTTCGACGAGATGGGGAACTTATGGTTGCTGAATGTGGAGAAGAGTAATTTGGTGCATGTCGCCAATCCTGCGCAATTGCAGTCTGCTAAAGAAACCGGCATAGGTAATTGGTATAAGATGAATGTCAAAACCGACGAAGGAACATTCATTGCTATCACTCCCGGTGAAATGTTTATTGATAATCGCAATTCGCATTATAAATGGATTCCTAATCTGCGTGGCAAAGTGGGCTTGATTTTGCTGGACGATAACGGCACACCGCAAAATAGTAGTGACGATGTTAGTGTGTTCCATGGCTCGTTTACGGACCAGGACGGCAAAGTGGTCAAGCCGGAAGTCATTTATGCTGTTGCGCAGGACAAGGAAGGTACCCTTTGGGTGGCATTGTCCACAGGTGTGATTACAATTCCTTCTACCGTTGATTTCAAGCATAGTGACCGTTGTGAGCGTATTAAGATTGCGCGTAACGACGGTACTAATTTGGCGGATTACTTATTGGAAACCGAACAGATTACCTCTATTGCCGTAGATGGTGCCAATCGCAAATGGTTTGGTACGGCTGCTTCGGGTGTATTTTTGATTTCGGCTGACGGACAGGAGACTATCCATCATTTCACTTCGGATAATTCCCCTTTGTTAAGCAATGATATTCTCAGTTTGGCAATCGAACCTATTACCGGCAAAGTTTTTATTGGTACGGGCAAAGGGTTGATGTCATATCAGAGCGACGCTGCTTCGCCGTTTGAAGATTATTCGTCTATTTATGCCTATCCTAATCCCATTCGTCCGGATTATGACGGTCTCATCACAATTACCGGTTTGATGGACGAAACGGTCGTGCATATTGTGGACAATGCAGGCAATCTGGTATGCGAAACACGCTCCAACGGCGGTCTGGCTGTTTGGGACGGCAAAACGGCAGACGGACGCCGGGTTGCCAGCGGTGTCTATAGTGTCTTCTGCAACGAGGTCTCCGACAACCGTCATGCGGTGGTGAAGATTCTCGTAATGCACTAATTGCGAATAAGTTTTAGAAATTCGTCTCGCGTTTCCGGTCGGTTAAATGCCCCCGTAAAATCCGAAGTTGTGGTGATGCAATGTTGTTTTTGCACCCCGCGCATTTGCATACACAGGTGTTCGGCTTCTATTACCACCATCACACCTAATGGATGCAATGTCCGCTGAATACACTCTTTGATTTGTGTGGTCATGCGTTCTTGGATTTGCAGCCGCCGTGCATAGACATCCACCACGCGTGCTATTTTGCTCAGCCCCGTGACTTTTCCGTTGGGGATATAGGCAATGTGTGCTTTCCCGAAAAATGGCAATAAATGGTGCTCGCATAGCGAGTAGAACTCAATGTCTTTCACTACCACCATTTGCCGGTAATCCTCTTCAAATAGGGCAGAGCACAGGATTTTGTCGGGGTCTTCGTTATATCCTTTGGTCAGAAATTGTATCGCTTCGCCCACGCGTTCAGGCGTGCGTTGCAATCCGTCCCGCGAAGGATCTTCGCCGATTAGTTGAATGACGGACGCTATTTGTTCGGCAATGGCATCGGTCGTGTTGGAATCGGGTGTGAATGCTTGCAGGTTCATTTCTTCACGGTTATAACATCTCTCACCGGATATGATTCGGCTTGCAATTCGGGATAAATCTCAATGAGTTCTTTCAGATAAGCGCGTGCTTCTTCTACAGTCTTAAAATTACCGATACGCACTTTCCAGAAGGGCTGCATAAAATTGATATAAATGGGCTGTGCAATCTCTTTCTCCAATTTCTCTTTCAGTGCTTCTGCTTCTTGCTTGGCTGCCAATTGGTTGTTTGACGAATAGATTTGCACACGCCAACCCTGCATCTCTTGTTCGCTTCTGGTCGTTCCGTTCCAATGGTCTTCCATCAGTTGCGTAATGGCAGAGTCTTGGTGAATAACCGCATTGGGCATTGCCTCAAAAATGCTGCTTGTCGGGGCTTCGATTTCTTCCGGTTCTTGCGCTTTGACCACCATGATAGTGGTAGCAATAACCGCCGCGAGGGCAATAGGAATGAAAATAAGTGTCTTTTTCATGTTTTTAATAGTATTGGAACGAACTGCCGCCGACAAATTCTCGTAAGAAGGAGGTTGGTGGTATTTCTTTGTCCGGAACGGCTTCAAAATAACTCAGTTCTTTCAGCAGTCGGTGTGCATCTGTGTATTCATCTACATACTTGGGCACTTCCGCCAATATAGGTTCTGCATGGCGTTTGAGCACGGCTAATTCGAATAGCAAGGCAGAATTGAACATCGCATCCGCTTCTTCTTGATAGGGATAAATCCATTTTTCTTCTCCTCGGCGCACACTCTCGTATCGGGCAATCGTCTCAATGGCTGAATAACCGCGATAATTGTAGTCTCTGACAATACGGCGAATCAGACGCACATCGGCAGTCGGAATCCAGTTGTGGTTGTCCAGATTGACCGTTGTCAGCGCATTCACGAAGATTTTGAATATCTCTTCTTTAGGGATGTTCCTTGTCAGTTCGGGGTTCAAGGCATGCAAACCTTCCAAAATACATATTTGGTCAGGTTGGAGTTGCAGTTTGTTTCCTCTCCACTCGCGTTTGCCTGTTTCGAAGTTGTAGAAGGGCTGCTCCACTTCTTTGCCTAACATCAGGTCGTTCATCTGTTCCCTGAATAGATTCAGGTCTAATGCGTGCAGGTGCTCGAAATCCCATTCGCCGTTTTCGTCTCTCGGGGTGTCTTCGCGGTTGACGAAGTAATTATCCATGGATATGACTACGGGCTGTATGCCGTTCACCATCAGTTGGATTCTCAGTCGCATCGAGAATGTTGTCTTGCCGGACGAACTGGGACCGGAAATCAATACGAACTTGGGACGATGTTCTCTGTTGGCGATTTGGTCGGCTATTTGTGCCACTTTCTTTTCGTGCAATGCCTCACTCACTTTTATCATCTCAAACGATCGGTTGTCCTTGCATGCTTTGTTAAACTCGCCCACATTGCGGATATGAATCAGTTTGTTCCACTTTTTGTATTCCGAAAAGATGCTGAACATTTTCTCCTGATGAACATTCTCTTCCAACTTGACAGGGTCTTTGCGGCAGGGAATACGGAGTAGCATGTCGTTGAAATACGGTTCCAACTCAAATATATTGATGTATCCACTGGCAGGCATCAATGCGCCGGTGTAGTAGTCGATATAGTCGCCCATACGGTAGTATCGGCAATAGGGATTACCCAATGTCTCAAATAGCGTTGTCTCCCCTTCGTGCCGCTCTTTGAATAGGTGAATCACCTCTTTGGTCTGCTTTTCTTCGCTTACGATAGGACGGTTCTCGGCTATAATCTGTTGCATTCGCTTTTTGATGGCTTGAATGAATGCGTGGTCAATCGCCACTTTGTCGCCTTTGCGGTCGCGTATCGTGCAGAAGTATCCTTTGGAAATGGCATTCTCTATTCGCAAGTCATATTCTTCGTTCAACTCCTTGATGGCACAAGCCATTACCAGCGATAAGGTGCGCACATAGCAGCGCATGCCGCCTGACGAAGAAGCGTCTAAAAACTCAATGTCTTTGGGCTTGTAGATTAGAAAATTCAAATTCTGTAACTTATAGTTCACGCGGGCAGCCACAACCGGATATTTTAGTTGAACGCCAATCTTGTGATAGAGTTCCATTAGGGATGTCCCGCAGGGGATATTGTAATACTCACGCGTGTTTTTGCAATAAATACGGATAGTTTCTAACATTATGCGAAGTCAATAATATGGTGAATGGATATGATGCCGATTATTTCGTCTGTCTGTTTGGTTTCTGTTACTGCCAGAGTGGTGATGTTGTATTGGTCCATGATGGCTAAAGCATCGGTCAGCAGGGCGTTTTGACATATCTTCTTGTACGAAGGTGTCATGATGTCTTTGGCGGTAATGTGCAAGTCGTTGTATTTTTGTATAGCGCGTCTCAGGTCGCCGTCTGTGATAATGCCGATACAGGTTGTTCCGTCATACACCATGGTTATTCCCAAGTGTTTGTCGCTCATTTCGCAAACAAGGTCTCTGAACGGCGTGTCTAATTGCACTTTGGGCACATTGGTGGTCATGCAGTTTTTCACTCTGCCTAACAGCTTGCGCCCTAAAGCGCCACCGGGGTGATAAACGGCAAAGTTCTCCGCTTGGAAATGTCTGCGTTCCATCAGACAGACCATTAGTGCATCGCCCATCAATAGGGCGGCGGTAGTGCTGGTGGTTGGCGCTAACCCTAACGGACACGCTTCTTTATCTACATGTACGGGCAGTACCTCGTCGCACCCTTGAGCCAAGGGGGAAGAGGGGTCGCCGGTCATGGCTATCAGCGTGCAACCGATCTTGCGTAACGGGTCAATCACATTCAGTATTTCGTTGGTCGAACCGCTATTGCTGACCAATAGCACCACATCGTCATGACTGATCATGCCTAAATCGCCGTGTACCGCTTCGGCTGCGTTCACAAATATAGCCGATGTGCCGGTAGAGGCGAGCGAGGACGCCATCTTGTGACCGATGATTCCTGTTTTGCCTATTCCCATTACGACCAGCTTGCCGGTACAATGGTAAATAAGGTCCACTGTGTGGTCAAAATGTTCGTCCAAAGTCTCTTTGAGACGCTCAAATTCGTGTATCTCTTCTTCAAAAATCGCTTTAGCGCGTTCTGAGTATGTCATATTGTTTTGCTTCCGCCAAAATGTTTTGTATGTCCGCCAGTTTGACCTGATTGGCTGAGTCTGAAATGGCTTGGTCGGGGTCGGGGTGGGTTTCTATGAAAATACCGTCTACGCCTACCGCCATCGCGGCGCGTAATAGATAAGGTACCATCTCGCGGTTACCGCCGGTCACGCCGGTTTGTGTCGAGGGCTGCTGTACGCTGTGCGTGGCATCAAAGACCACGGGATAACCCAAGCGGCGCATCTCGACGATAGAAGTCATATCTACCACCAATCGACCGTAACCGAAACTGCTGCCGCGTTCCGTCAGCCAGATAGAGTCCTTACTCCTTCTCCCTTCAGAGGAACTGTCTATCTTCTCCACAGCCCCCTTCATGTCCCACGGTGCCATAAACTGACCTTTCTTGATATTCACGATACGCCCTGTGCGCGCTGCGGCTTGCAGCAAGTCGGTCTGACGACTTAAAAAAGCAGGTATCTGCAATACATCTGCCACCTCTGCTACAGGGGCACATTGCCAACTCTCATGAACATCCGTCAGGATGGGTAAATCCAATTCGTGCTTGACCTCAGATAGTATTTTCAGTCCCTCGTCCATGCCTACCCCGCGTGCCGATAGCGAAGTGCGGTTCGCTTTGTCAAACGACGACTTGAAGAATAGGCGTATATCCAACTCCGAGCACACCCGTTTCAGGGTTTCTGCGGTGTGCATTATCGTGTCTCTATTTTCAATGGCACAGGGCCCGGCTATCAGGAACATATTCGGACCGAATTATTTCTTAACATTGTAAACGCGTACCCAATCTACATTCAACTCGCCTTCGCCGGCATGTCTTTCTTTTTCAAATGCAAATGAATACATGTTCAGGTACAGTTTTTCTCCCTTCGGGATGAGATTGGCGGTGCGGTAAACCTCAAGGTTGTTCACAAACCATACTATCTCGTCTTTCTGCCAGGAAACGGTAAAGATGGTTTGCGTAATGGGCTGCAGACCGTCCAACATCTTCAGGTTTCTGTCGTGTTTCAAACTGTCTTTTACGCCGCAGTACAGTCTTCTTCCCGTATAGTCGAATAGGGAGATAAAGGGCACATGGCTCTTGCTGCGGAGATAGATTCCGTGGTTTAGCAAACCTCTGCAGCGGCATTTAACTTGTACCACGCTGCCTTCTTCGATGGCAACTTTGTCCGTATAGATGGCGTCCGAGGTTAACGGGAACTCTTTCATTATCATTCCTTTCTTGGCATCCCAAGCGGGTCCTTCTTTGGCTTCTTTTCTTGTTCTGATAGTCAGAATGCTGTCGCTTGTTTCCACATTGCGGCCGTTGTTGTATGCTTGTTTTTCGTTGCTGTAGGAGTGTACATGCTTGAAATCGTCATTGGGATAGACAAATCCGGCTTTCCATTGAGAGTTGCTTAACCCTGCCCATTCGAAGTCGTCTTCAAATGCCAGTTCAAATTGTTCCCATTTTTCTACATTCTTGACATCCATTCCCAGGAAGAAGATAATGTCTTCCGACTGTTTCAATGCGTTGTAGCGCTCTTCCATTTTGCCCTCTTCGGTGGTCTCCCAGCGTTTGGGGTTCTTCCAGAAGGCGTCGCGTTTCTGAAACTCTGCATCTTCTGTCTTGGCTTTCAGTTCCATAAAGCGTTGTACGCTCATTCTGCCTTCCTCGCTGCCGTTGCGCAGGTATTTGCGGACATACTGGTCCTTGCAGATTTTCTTGAACTCTTCCATTACTTTGTACTCCTCGCTTTTCTTGTAGGGGGTCTCTGTAATTTCTTTCTTTTTGGCAAGAAAGTCAGGAGCGTTCACTTTCTTTTCCAATGCTAAGAATTCTTTCAACTCGTCGCTTTTTTCTACCTCGCGGTAGCGTTTGGCATTGACGGATACTTGGTCTAAGGTCTCCTCGAATTTGGAGGTGGTAACTAATTTACCGCGTAATAACGCTTTTAAAAAGAATAGATCCATATTTGTAAAATTTAATGTTTTTTATACCTTAAAAATTGTTTGCAATTCATCCAATGAATTTACATAAATGGGTTGATAAACTTCTTCTGCAGGCAGGAACTTCAATGCGCGCATTTTGTCTGCCAGTTGTCTCAGTTCGTCGTAGAACCCTTTATAGTTGATTACATAAATTGGTTTTTTATGTTCGCTCACCGTGCCGCTGGCTATAACATCAAACATCTCGTCCAATGTGCCGTAACTGCCCGGAAGAACAATAAAGCAGTCGGCTGTTTGGCGCATCGTCTGTTTGCGTGCCGCCATATTCTCCACTTCTATCAACTCGTCGCAATTGTCGGCTTGCCTGCCGGATGCCTTGATGCGTGGAGGAATAACGCCTATTATTTGCTGACTGTCGGATTTATGTTGCTTAAACGACTCGCTTACTCGGGTCATTAGTCCGCCTGTGGCACCGCCATAGACCAACTGATGACCTTCCTCTGCCAGCCATTTGCCTAATTCTCTTCCCAAATGCTTGTACTCTTCGGGAATCGAATCTTTTGCTGAACAATAAACCGCAACATTCATATATTTATTTTGTATTGTTTGTATTGTTTGTATTTTGAATTTTTCTTAGGCAGATAGAGTTGTTTATGCATCTATATTTGCGTAAGTGGCGTTTTCTTCAATGAACTCGCGGCGCGGAGCCACATCGTCTCCCATCAGCATGGCGATGGTGCGGTCGGCTTCGGCGGCGTTCTCGATGGTCACGCGCTTGAGCAAACGGCGGGCGGGGTCCATGGTCGTTTCCCATAGTTGCTCGTCGCTCATCTCACCCAAACCTTTGTATCGGGAAGTCTTGATTTGCTTCTCGTCGCCGTTGCCGTATTTCTGAATAAAATCGTGGCGTTGCTGGTCGTTCCAGCAGTATTCGAAGTAATTACCTTTGGAGCAGCGGTATAGCGGAGCCATGGCTATGTAGAGGTGACCTTGTTCTATTACCTCTTTCATGTGACGGAAGAATAATGTCATTACCAGTGTGGCAATATGCGCACCGTCCACATCGGCATCGGCCATGATGATTACTTTGTGATAACGGATCTTGCTCAGGTTGAGTGCCTTCGGGTCGTCCTCTGTGCCGAAAGTTATGCCGAGGGCGGTAAAGATATTTCTTACCTCTTCGCTCTCAAATACTTTATGCTCCATGGCTTTCTCCACATTCAGTATCTTACCGCGTAAGGGCAGAATGGCTTGGTGAATACGGTCACGGCCGGTCTTGGCTGTACCGCCGGCACTGTCTCCCTCGACCAGGAACAACTCGCACTCTGCGGGGTCTTTGCTGGCGCAGTCTGCCAGTTTGCCGGGCAGTCCTCCGCCGCCTAAGGGAGACTTTCTCAATACGCTCTGACGGGCGTTACGCGCTGCGATACGCGCTTGTGCGGCAAGAATCACTTTCTCTACGATACGCTTGGCGTCGTCGGGATGTTCCTCCAGGTAGTTGGTCAATGCCTCGCCTACGGCGCTGCTGACCATGCCGGCTACCTCTGAGTTGCCTAATTTGGTTTTTGTCTGACCTTCAAACTGTGGCTCGGCTACTTTGACGCTGATAACGGCGGTCAATCCTTCGCGGAAATCGTTCGGGTCGATGGTGGCGTTACCGTCTTTGTCTTTGAGTTTGGCTTTTTCCAGCAGTTTGCTGTCTTCGGCATATTTCTTCATCACACGCGTCAGGGCGGAACGGAAACCGGCTACATGTGTTCCGCCTTCTATCGTGTTGATGTTGTTGACGTATGAATGGACATTCTCGTTAAAGTCGCTG
Organism: Paludibacteraceae bacterium; assembly: GCA_024399835.1. GTDB lineage: Bacteria > Bacteroidota > Bacteroidia > Bacteroidales > Paludibacteraceae > Colicola. The sequence continues at coordinate 64,451 of JAKSNK010000005.1, read as the reverse complement.
TTGTAAATCATGGCAACTTCTACGGGAGTGCCGTATTTCTCCGTGCTCAGGTGAATGACATCGCTGATTAAGGGCACACGGGTCTGGTCTATGTAGCGCACGAACTCGCTCAGTCCCTTTTCGGAGTAAAATACTTCGTGTTTATACTTGCAATCTGTCAGTTCATCATTGAGCGAAGCGCTCATTTCATCATTCCTGAGTGCTCTCTTGTCCTTCAGTACTATCTTCACGCCGGCGTTCAGGAATGCCAACTCGCGCATACGGTTAGCCAGGATGTCCCATTGATAGACGGTCTCCGTAAAGATGCTGTCATCGGGGAAGAAGTGTACGAATGTGCCGGTCTTGCCTTGTTCCCAGTTGCCTTCTGCTTCGGCTGCTTCGATGTTGTGAACGGGGGCAAGGGGTTTGCCTTTTTCGTAATCTTGGGCGAACAGTTTGCCGTCACGAAAAACCTCTACATGCATTTTTTTGCTCAATGCGTTTACGCAACTTACGCCTACGCCGTGCAGACCGCCGCTGACTTTGTAACTGTTTTTGTTAAATTTACCGCCGGCGTGTAGAACGGTCATTACCACTTCCAATGCGCTACGGTGTTCTTTCGGATGCATATCTACGGGGATACCGCGTCCGTTGTCTTGTACGGTAATGGAGTTGTCTTCGTTGATGTGAACGGCTATTTCGTTGCAGAAACCTGCCAATGCCTCATCGATGGAGTTGTCCACTACCTCATAAACCAAGTGGTGCAAACCTTTTTGTGAGATGTCACCGATGTACATCGCAGGTCTTTTCCGCACCGCTTCCAGTCCCTCGAGCACTTGAATACTCGAGCCATCATACTTTTCTTGTTGTTCTTGTTCTTCCATATAAAATTTATTTGTGTAATTTCTTTTAACTTTCAGTCCATCATTCCATCAATCCATCAATCCATCAATCCATCAATCCATCATTCCTCTCTCTTCCCCTCAGCGCCGGTTCAATGCTTTATTATTTATTATTTATTGTTTATTATTTGTCCCCAACTCCCTTGTGTCATGAATCACGCGCGCGCTTGCGCATAAAAACTCTGCAAATATACAACAAAAAAATGAATTATGCAAGTATTTTCGCCACAAAATCTCTTTTTTCCCTCCAAACCCGCATTTTTCTTTTTCTGCCGTCCTCTAAACTGTAGCGCAGCGTCCTCTAAATTCATAGAAACACTCAACTCGCTCAAGGTGTTCAATACCCGTCGCTCGCTTTTCTCGCCATCTCGATACTTCGACGCCTCGAAAACTCGTCTCTCTCCCACTAATTCCCCAATTCTCCATTCCCCAATTTCCCTCCCTCTATTCCATCCGCGCCAATTCAATGCTTATTATTTGTTATTTATTTATATTAGATTTGTATTCTCTCTCCGTGTCTTTTACGGTACATATACGGTACATATACGGTACATAAATGGTTGATTATATAAATTTGATGCTGACGCCATCCATCTTCCATACTCCATCTTCATTAGCGCAGCGATCCTCTAACCTGTAGGCACTCTGTGCCGTCCTCTAAACTGCTTTGCGTATTGGGACTCCGCCTGCCGCTGATTGCGGCATTCCCCCCAATGCGCTGTTTAGTGTTTATTAAAATGCGCGATAAATATATGTCTTTTCGGGCAGGGCTATGCCCTTGTTATGTCTCTCTCTCGGTCTATTGTGTGCAAGCACCCATCGCCCGATAGTGTGCCATAAACATAGATAATATATCTATTCTGCCCGAAAAGACATATATTTTTATCGCGTATTCCAAACTTTTATTTGCGTATTCCAAAAATTCTTTGTACCTTTGCACCGAAATCTTGCATCGGCGTACTCTCCATCGCGTCTGTCCTATGAAAAAACCATACAAAATAGCGATTACGGTTGCCTCGGTTGTTTTGCTGGCAGTCCTTGTTGTGGCGCTCACCAATCGTTGGCTCGAAGTGCTGGTACACAGGCAGTTGGATCAGAACATCGCCACGGCGGATTCGCTCCGTATTTCTTATGGTGAGATAGATGTCTCGGCTTTTACGGGCGAAGCGTTTATCCGTGATGTATATTTCTGTTCCGACACTCTTCCTTTCTCGGATACGGCTACGCACACGGTCTTGCAGGCACGGGTGGAGCAACTCTCTTTGGACGGTATCAATTACTACGATTGGTTGATTCGCCGCCAGTTGCATCTTAAGGGGCTGACGATTACGCAACCGCATATTACCACGCGTTTCTTCCATTCGTTGGAGAGGGCTGAGGGGCAACAGTTGGATTCGATTGTGCGCGAACAGCGTAAGCAACGGCTGGAAGATATACTTTCCATTGCGCGTATTTTTATTGACGACGCGGTTGTCCACCGTATCACGATTGACGGGGCTTCGATTGATGCTTCTGCTTATAACGATTCTTTTCGCCTTTCCGTGCCCGAGTGTACGGTAAGTATTTACGACTTGGGTTACAATATCCGTGACCGCCTGCCGCATTACAACGACTCGGTTTTCCATTTCCTCTTCCGTGATGTTGACATGTATATCCCCGACGCGCATTTGTCCTTGTCGGTAGATACGGTACGGGCGCAGCCGCAGGGGGGCTTGGAGATTGCCAATGTGCAGATTCACTCCCAATTGGACAGTTTGGGCACCGAGTATATCGATGCGGGGGTTAGGAAGATTCGTGTCGGAGGGTTTGATGTCGCCAAGTTCAATACGGTCAAGCAGATGGACATCCGTGACATCCATTTCGACAGCCCTTATGCCACTATGTGTATCGACGAGAACAAGGACGCTGCATCGTCTCGCCGCAGGCATACCACGCAGGAGGAAATGGCGCAAATTAACGACAAACTGCAGCAGGCGAATATGTCCGCTGCCTTGGAGTTCATTACGGGCTTGGTGGTCGATACGATTTTTATTCATAATGCCGAGATGGATGTGCAGTCTTCCACCACGGCTTTCTGCCTGCACACGGATAGTGTGTCGTTTGTTTTTTGTGGAGTGGGGTATAGTCTGATTGACGAGATTCCTTATCACTACAACGATTCCGTCTATAGCTTTGCTCTTCGGCGTGCGGAGATTGTCACGCCTGATTCGCTTTTGTCGGTCGTGGCGTCGGATATCCGTTACGACAACGGCGGCTCTTTCTCGATGGGCAAAACGCGCATACGCCACTTGCCTTCCAAGTGGGACTTGGCGCACCGGATGGGCGATATACCTGCTTCGTGGATAGACTTGACGGTTAACAATATACACACTTCGTCCAAGAACATCGTCAAGGAGGCGTTTTCTCTTGAACAGGGTTTCTTTTTGGATACTTTGTATGCCGATGTGCAGTCGCTCAAGGTGTTTAGGGACTCGCGTTTTCAGCCCAAGCAGCCCTATCAGTTGCCGCAGGCGGCACTCGTCAACCTCACTTATCCTTTCGTCATACATCGCGTGAATGCCAAGGTACACTCCATTCATGTCGAGACGGCTCTCACGGAAAAGAGCGTAGGCGTTATGAACTTGGGATATACCTCGTTGACGGTCAATAATGTCACGGCTATCCCCAATTCCACCATTCATGTCCTTGCCCGTTGCCGTGTCGGCAAGGGCTCTGCCGATGCCCGCTTTGACATGACGGTCAACCCTTCGTGCGACTGGCGTATTGCCTTGCGGGCACAGAACCTTGACCTCCATTTCTTGGACGGCATGGTCTATCCGCTGGTGGGCATGAAGATTGGCTGCGACATCAGTCGCCTTACGGCTGATTACCATGGCGATAAGTTGGTGGCGGAAGGCACTTTCTGCATGGAGTACGACAACCTCGATATACGCGCTTTCCGCGAAAATGACTCGCCTTTTACCGTGGTCGGCAACCTCAGCGGTCTTATCAATAGCGTGGGCAAAACGCTGGTCAACAAGCGCAATCCTGCACGACCGGGACAGGCACCTTTGTCGTATCGGATAACTTGGAAAAACGATGTCTGGTCCACTCCGGCACTCTTCTTTGTCGGACCGGTCATCAACGGTAGCGTGGAAACGCTTCTGCCGGGACTATTCATTCATAACAGGGTAAAAAAGAACTAAATACACATATATGGCAACTTATCTGAACAGTAGTTTTTTATTGGCGAACTGGTTTATCTATGGTATGCTCACGTCGGCTATCCTGATGATAGGAATCTACCTGCTCTTTTCCAAAGTTCCGGTACACGCCCTTCCGGGGTTCACTCCGGCAACGAGAGTGCGTAAGATGGGTGGAATGGTCATTTTGGTTAGAGGACTGGAATATCTGTTCGTGTTCTTTTATTTGCCGCAATATGGTAGTTTTATTGAAACAGGAGAACTTTGGGAGGGGATGCCGTATTTATTCGCTTGTATGGAGCAGTTTGAGGAGATTCTGCTGATTCCTGCTTTGACTATCTTCATGTATACCCTTTTCCAGGGATTGGCGCCGGTTAGAGTCTATCATATCTTGTGGTCTGTCATTTTCCCTGTCGTCTTGCTGATTTATACGGTCATTCACGGTTTGATAGAGGGGGGATATGGATGGGATATTTCGTTGGTTACCTTGCCTATTGCGCGGTTCTATTGGCTGACTTATATCTGCGTCATGTTGTATGTGTTTATCAAGCATGATTGGATTTTCAAACGCGAGTTGGAGCAGCATTATTCCAGTGTGGAGTATAGGGAGTTCCATTGGTTGGGTTACCTTGCGCTGCTGTTGGTGGCTTACTTCGTCGTGGTGGCTTTTACATACATGCGAAGCGACTACAAGCCGTGGATGCTTATTGTGGAACGCGTCTTCTCACTTGTCATAGCCGTTTATATCGCTTGGCATGCGGATAGACAGGAACAAATCACATGGGACGAAGACGAAAAGAGCCGGTTTGAACGCCTCGAGCCGGAGACGACTTCTCCCGATGAAAAGGACGAAAATGAAGCGTTGAAACCCATTTTTGACGACATCGAAGTCAAGTTAAATCGCCTCATGGTTGAGGAGAAACTCTTCACCGACCCTGACCTCTCTCGGGAAGCCGTGGTTAGGGCGTTGGGTACCAACCGCACATACTTCAGCAAATACATGACTGCCAAAGAGGTTAACTTCCATACATACATCAATCGGTTCCGTATCGACTATGCCGTTTCCTTGATGGAGAATCAATCGTCTTCCTTCTCGTTGGGAGAGATTGCTACCGCCTGCGGCTTCCGTAGTCAGGAAACTTTTCTCCGTGCTTTCAAGCGTGTCAAAGACTGCCTTCCAAGCCAGTATGGGGGGGGGTAGAATTTCGCATTAAATAAGGCGCCTATTTGACTTTTTGACAAAACTATTTGACTTTTTGGCAAAAAATGTCCTAATGTACGCATATATGCTTGCGTATGTCGTTTTTTTGTTGTATCTTTGTGTTCCATTTTGTGGTTTATTGTGTAACAATATATACGAAAACTAAACATACCGATTATGTTTACTGACAAAAATCAAGTTTAACTTAAAAACCAAAAAACAAAAAAACAAATGAAAAAATTTACAAAAAGTTTGTGTGTGTTTGCTGCATTGTTGATTGGTGCAGTTGGCATGAATGTATCGGCGAATGTCAATACATTGAAAAACCAGGATTTGTCTCACATTGAGGATGGTGTCATGATTGGCACTATGAACCATTCCAAAATCTTTTTCCGTGGTGTCAATGGTGAGCATGGCACAACGGCGAATGAAATTAAGACCTCCAAAGCAGGGAGTATGTTTGAGCCGGATGTTACCGTGTTGGACTGCGGCTATGCGTATGAAGAGTACAAAGACTACACTTTTACCGTTATCGCCGACAAGGATGTAAAAGTTAAGGTTACAAAAATCGCTATCGCTGCTAAGATGTACAATGCTATTGCTTGGCACGATTGCTGGGTTTCCTTAAATGGAGGTACGCAAGTCAAGGTGGGTAGCACTTCGTTTAATACTGAGCCGGGTGGCTACACAACCGTTACAAGCAATGTAACGGGTAATGCGGCTGACACGGTGGTGATTCCTATGTGTGCATACCGTACTCATACTCCTTCCTCGGGAACCAATAGTATGTTGCTGATTAAGAGCATTGTGGTAACATACCAGATTATCCCCAATGCTCCCGGTATGATTGGCACCGAGCAGACCATTGATGTTACGCTCGATCCCGAGAATCCTCAAACGCTCAATGTTGTGCCTTTCTTTGAGAACAAGGGTTCGCACTACACCCTCAAATATGCTGCTTCTGAAGGTGGCGAACTCCTTAACGGTACGGACTTCTTCGCACAAAAAGCAGGTACCTACATGGTATATTCCTATGTTGACGAACTCAAAGATCATAGCGATGATTCTAAATCTTGCCACGAGAAATCTGCTTACAGCAACCCGTTGGTTGTCAATGTAAAGCGTGCTGATCCTACTCTCATTCTCAAGGAGGACCATCTGGATACCGTAGAGGTTTCTGTTGACCCTGTTAACAATCCCATATACTTTGACATCTATGATGTGATTGACGAATATGTTGGCGATGGATTGGCTTACGAAATTATTGCCGGTGACAAAACTGCAGGACACATTGTTGACTCTGCTTTCTTCGCTACCGCTTTAGGCGAATACACCATTCGTATCAAGTCTGTACAGGGTGACCAATACAACGAGGCATACCGCGACATTGTTGTTACGGCTAAAAAAGCTACTCCTACCTTCGACATCCTTTTCGACGAAAAGGCAATGCTGGTGGGTGACACTGTCTTCAACGCTTTCAATGTGATGAGCTTGGATCCTATGTCTGTTGTTCTCAACTTGGAAATGCTGGAAATCGATCCCATCAACAATGGCGTAGATTCTGTTGTTAAGATTGATCCTATATCCAACACGGCTATCGCTGTCAATGCAGGTAAGGCACACTTCACCGTTGTGCAGTCCGAAACTTCCCTCGTGCGCGCAGGATTCATTGAATATTATTTCACCGTTAGCAAACACGAGAATAAGTTCATCGTCATAATGGACGGAGATTCTACCAATATGGCAAACATGTTGTGGAATGACGGTATCTTTGTTTACATCACTCCGTCCAATGCCGACTCCGCTTATAGTGTTGTCAATGGCGAAGGCGCTGACGAATATGCTACCTACTATCCTGAGGACAACCAAATTTGGGCTGCCAACGAGAAGAACGGTTTGGCTAAATGGTATCTCCACCAGGACGAGGACTACAAATACCTCGCTGCTGAGGATTCTATGATGGTAATGGTTAATGAGGAGGAAAATCCTTGCACCATCGACGAAATCGAATTTGCTCAAGACGAAATGACCGTTAATACCTATGGTGTTCAAAATATTCCTAATGGTGGCAACGGCGTTGCAGGTACTTTGACCTTCAATGCCCGCAAACAAGCTATGGAAGTCAGCACGACAATGACTGTTTGGCAGCAGGTTGACGGTGCTTGGAGCCAGGTAGCCGAAGTTACCGGTTTGGAAAGCAACTCCAAGACTTATTCTGTAGAGTTGGACCCCAATGCTACTGCATTTACTTTCGACAAGGGCAGTAGCATACTTACCAAGTTTGTGAAACATGTTACTCTGTCTCGCAATACATACCTCAAACCTGTACAAGATACTGTCATCCTGTACGATATCTTGCGCGACAGCACCGTTAGCGGTTCGTTCGATTTGGATTACAGCACTTGCGATCCTTATACTATCAAACTCAGTAGCGATAACGCTCACATCGCTTTGGAGGACATCACTACCAACGCAAGCGAAGCTAAAGTATTTAATTCTGTCTTTACTTATACCGCCGGTGCTGACCAAGAGTTTGGTATGGATACCGTTGATGTTGTCATCAAGAACGCTTCTCACGAAGCCAAGATTGTTGTCCTCGCTGAAGTCGTAGAGCGTACACGCCTCCAATTGGCACAGGATACGGCTCTCGCTCTCGTAGATAGTCTCGGCGCTCAACTCATTGGTGACACCACCAAAGTGCCCGCTGAGCAACTCGACAGCTTGCAGGACATCTTGGACGAATACAAAGAGAAAATCAATGATGCTGAATCTATCGAAGAGGTAAAAGAACTCGAGGAAGAACTCAAAGACAAACTCGATGAGTTTATCGATGGTATCAAAGAAGATGATAAAGAGAAAATCGACGACAAGGTTGCCGAAGAACTTGTTATCTCCGAAGATCCTTACCAGGAATTGCCTATCTCTGACGAACTCAAAGAACTCATCGACCAATACAAAGACAGTTTGGACAAGACCTCTTCCTTGGATTCGCTGAACGAAATCCTTAACGAAGCACTCGATTCTATCCACAATCTTGTTGAGAAAGAGAAACAGGAACTTATGGATGCTCGCAACGAGGGTAAGAATGACATCGACGAAAAGATTGCTGACATCAAGGGACATGACGAGTTGCAAGACTTCGTTCCTGCACCTTGGGCTGAGAAACTGGACGAACTGGAAAAAGAATCCAAACAGAATATCGATTCTTGCGTAACGCCTAAACAGGTAGGTGATACCGTTCTGTATGCACAAGACAAGTTCGACGACCTCTTCGAGGAATTCCGTCAGCAAGCCAAAGACTCTGTCGTAAGCGGTATGTCTGCTTTCGAACCTCTTAGTGAGCAACTTCAGGAAATGTTGGATACCACTCTGGCACGCTTGGATACCGTTGGCAACATCTACGATATGTTGGCTATCTTGGAGGAAAATACCTACAATGTATTTGCCGAGGTTGCTAAGGAACAGACCGAAATGGAATTTAACGACGATCCGTTTGACAATACCGAGATATTTGAGAAACTTGCCGAAGAAGGTGCTGTCCGTGATGTTACACTCAATATGAGTTTCGTCGCTGGTGAATGGACTACCATCTGCTTGCCGTTCTCGTTGCCTTCTTTGGTTGGCACACCGTTCGAGAACGCCGAAGTGGTGGCTATGTCAACTTCTATGATGAATGCTTCCGAAGATACCTTGCTGATTAATGTTAAACCTGTTAGTATCATGACTGCAGGTCAACCGTACTTGATTAAGGTGGCTAAGGATACTATCAATCCTACTTTCAGTCAGGTTGCATTCGGTGCAAGCGAGGGTGACCTCAATATTGCCGGTGCTATTTCCTTCGAGGGTAACCTCCGTCCGATGGATTTGAGCAATGCTTACAACCTCACTTTGGGTGAAACCAATGTCCTCAATTATGTGGCTGACGAGGCAGAAGGTAAATATCACATGTCTTCTTTCCACGCATTCTTCATGATTGACGAAAGCGTCTATGCTGACTTCATTCCTGTTAAGATTGTTCGTGATGTTGAGCATGTAGGTCTGAAGGATGTCTTCGAGGCAATCCGTGTTGAGAAGTTCATTCGTCACAACCGCGTTGTTATCAGAAAGAACCATATCGAATACGACATCAACGGTGCCGTATTGAGATAAGTTCTGTATTGAAACAAACGGTTATGTATTGAAATAAGTACATCGTCCGCAAGGATGCTTGTTAAGAGTAGTCGGACTAACCCTCCGACTACTCTTTAACCAAACAAAAACCTTACTATTTTTAAGATTATATTGCCGATTCTTTGGAAAATGACCATAGTATTTGCATAATAGTTATTTTTTGTGTATCTTTGCACGAAAATTCTTTTTACGCGCGCCCTCGCGCACATGCATATACTATAGTAATGAGTATAGCAACTGGTACCGATCAATATTCTCTCCCTTCCCTTAACGGGGGTAGAACGGGAGTAGAAGCATAGATTAAGCAACAAATAGAACATGTCAATCGAAAACGAAATACTTCTCTATCGATGAATTGGTAAAATCTTCAGTTTGGGCAAAAAATGCCTACACTGCTTCAGATGGCAAGACATATTAACAAGGCACATGATCGTTTCTTGTTGATAGATGAGAACCTATACCACATAGGAGCATCTTTAAAAGATTTGGGCAAAAAGTGGTTTGCGTTCACTAAAATGAATGACATCACGGCACAAGATTTGTTGAATAAACTGAAATAATATAGTAACTTAAAATACAAAACGATATGACAAACTTTAATTTAGTCAAATCTTTAACAAGAGTTATAAACACTACCTCATCCCCTTCTTTTATCGGTAGTACATCGGTAGTAGAAGCATAGATTAAGCAATACATAGTAACTTAAAATACAAAAGATATGAGAAAGATTTTTAACTTGAAAAGCAATTTGTTTAGTGGAGCCAAAACCCTCCTCCTCTCCTCCCTCCTCCTCTGCGGAGTGGGTAATGCGTGGGCAGATAGAACGGCTAAGGCATATGCGCTACCTAATACATCTGATAGCAAAGGGAAATCTTTGGCAGAAGGATTAACTCCTGGAGGTGTGTATGTGAGTGTAAATAATGGTAAGCCAACAAGTGAGTATGATTATTATGCATATGATGTGTCTTCTAAAAGCGGTTTGTCAGCATATGGATATTATGTTGCTCTTAGTGCTAAAGGATATGAATTTAAGGGGTGGTATTCTGATGCAGGTGCGACTAGTTTAAAAACTTATGACGCATCATTTACTTCTGATAATATTAAAGCCAATAGTGAAATACGATATTACGCCAAATTCTCCCCAATTACCTACTCTATTACATATAACGGAGTTCCTTCTGGAGTAAGTAATCCTAATCCTTCAACGTATAATATAGAAAGCGATACAATAACTTTCTCTTCTTTAATTCGTACTGGCTATACTTTCAGTGGATGGAATCCTGTCTCAATTCCAAAAGGAAGTACAGGAGATAAGAGTACAACTGCTTCTTGGACAGCGAACAAATATAATGTCACCTATGACGCACAAGAAGGTTTCATAGATGGCAAGGGCGAGAAAACCATACAAGAAACTTATGATGGTTATTATACCTGTCCCACACCGACTCGCGACGGATATGATTTCCAAGGTTGGTTTACAGCAACTAGTGGAGGAGGGACGCGAATCACCACAGAGTCGCAAGTTAAAATAACTACAGGACAGACCTTATATGCCTATTGGCAAGTAGTTAATGTTATTATTCATCCTGCCGAAGCGCAATCGGTTAGTTTTACCGCTCGCACAGAAACCAAGACGGCTACGCTCACATTCCCTGTTGAGAATGCAACATCTATAAGTAATTTTAGTGGTGTGACTTCTTCCAATCCGGAATGGGAAGTGACAGGGGCTTCTTATAGTAATAATCTTGTGAGTGTAACACTCTCATTTACTGCAACAGAAAACACGACTACACGCGGAAACCATGAGTCTACCATTACATTAACAGGTAAAAATGGTGCATCGAGTACAGGTACCATTACTGCTTCTGTTCACATGACTCCCTCTTTTACGGATAATGTGCCGACAAGCAAATTAGTGGACGATGCTGCCATAGACCTCAATACATTGTGGACCAGTACAAGTGATGGTACCAAGGAATATGAAGTAAAAACATGGACTGCTGCTTCCGGTAGTCATAGTGGAACTCCTGTAAAACCGGCAATTAGTGGTACTACCCTTTCGTTGGGTGATGCCGGAACTGTAGTTCTTGAACTCAAGCAATCTGCAGGTACCAGTTCAGAAGAGAAAACTGCAACTCATACTCTTACCATCAACCGGCGCGACAACACCATTACTGCCTCTTACGCCGGCTCGATGTATATGGATGCTACGCAAAATGTAACCATTTCGTCCAACAATACAAATACACCTATTGTCGCTACTCAAACGGTAGGGAATACTATCGCTACGCTGAATGCCGCCCAAACACAGGTAACATCTTACGCCTATCTTGGTACGGCTACATGGACATTGTCACAAGCCGAAACATATAAATACAAGGCAGCCAGTGATGTTACTATGTCTATTGTGGTTCAACAAGCGACAGAACAGGTGTGCTATGTAGTAGATGCTCCAGCCCAGAAAAGTAAAACGACCGGGACTTTCGATTTCGATGGTGTCGAAATTGCAAGTTATCCTATAACTGTAGAAGGTAAACATGTTTGGTTTGAGGCATATACATCTGGTACGAAAGGGCACTATTATATTCAATATTCCACCAATAATGGCTCTAGTTATTCCGATTTAGCCAATCCTGATGTATCGGGTTCATATAAGCCATTTGATTATGATCTTCCGGCTGGTACAACGAACATCCGTTTTTATGCAAAAACAGGTGCTACGCTTACCCACTACGTTCAAAATGTCAAAGTTTCTCGTAAGACTTATTTGAATTCTACATCAAGTATCACTATTGACAAGAAACCAACAGGTGAACCTATTTATGTAGATGATGAGGAGCCGGTAACGGCTACATTGCATGTGGATTGGAGTTTCTGTAATGGAGGAACATTAAAACTCAGTTCAACAAATCCTAAATTTACCCTTTCCCAATCTTCTATTACAGAGGCAACCGACGGCACTAATGGTTCAAAAGATATTACAGTATCGTATCACTCTACCACAGCAGATACGGATGAGGGAAAAATTGTTATCTACAATGATGTCTATCGGGTAGAAACAGCAATAACCGGTATCACCATTAAGCACACTCCCACGATGGATTGGTGGACAGAAGAAGACCCATACACCCTCACATTGGCAGAAGGCACAATAAACCATGTCTTGGATGTAACGGATGGCTGCGCCGTTACGTTGTCCGTTTCGTCAGGAGATGAACAATATCTGTCTATTGACAATGTGAATGGTACGATTACAGGTATCAAGTCTATGCCTACAGGGTCATACCTTACTTTAACAGGTACGGTTGACGATGATCGCTATTACGGCACAACGACAAAATATATTTATGTAACCGATTTGTTGAAACAGACCATCACTTGGGAACAGTCTCTGCAAGGTTTGGCTGTAGGCGACCCCAATAAGGAGTTGACCGCTACCGCACACAATGCTATTACCTATCAGTCATCGGACGAAAGTGTGGTAAAAGTGGTTAATGGTTCTTACTTGCAAATAGTGGGGAAAGGTAACTGTTATGTGATAGCAACCGCTGCCGAAGGCAATGGCTATGCCCAAGCCCAGATGCAGAAGAAAGTAGTTGTCCGCAACCCCGATGAGGCTTGCGCACCTACCGAATCTTTTGGTACATATAAATTTAGTAGTTCTTCCCCCGCCACAATTCTTATTCCATTTCATTCTGACTATGTGCAAATAGAGATTATTCGTGGTGATGCTGCAAATTATCGTACGGCAACAATTTCAGAATATTACCTCGATGCACAAGGTAATGTACAAAGCCACGAATTAGAATCGTTTACCCCGCCAGCATCTGCTTCGGGGTATAATAAAGCATATACTATCAAACCGGAGTCATATGCTATTTATTGTACCACAGATGCAAATAACGATATGAAGATTAGAAGTGGGCAATTCACGATGGCAAAAACATTGGCGCTCACTCCCACTTCCTTGTCTTTGACTACAACCACTACATCTGCAGAATCTAAAACATTTACAATTGATTACACCAATATACAAGGTCCGTTGGAATATACATCCGATAATCCATACCTTTCCTTTAGTCCGGCTACCGGTACTGTAGGGGATTGCGGTGATTTAGGTAGTGCCACTATTACCGTTACCTATGCTCCTGCTGAGGTACAGGACGGTGATTACACCATTACCGTTTGGGACGGCAAGACGGAAACTCTGAAAAAGACTATCACCGTGCATTGCAAAGCCACTGCACCGGTACAAACAATGACTTGGGATCAAACATTCGGTACCAAACTCACTACCGACCTTATTACATTTGATGCCACTACCGATGCTGTACGCACCGAGGAAAACCCCTATCCCGTGGTTTATTCCACTTCGGATGCGTCTGTCGCTACCGTCATCAACGGCAATCAACTGAATATATTGAAGTCCGGCACGGTAACAGTTACCGCTTCTCAAGACGGTATAGACGGCAAAGGCCGTCAGCGTTACAATGCTGTGTCTAAGTATAAGGTCATTACGATTGACAAGGCAACTCCTACCGTTACTTTCCCCACCGCACCTGCTGCGATTACTTACGGCACGGCGTTGGCACAAAGTCAATTGGTAGGCGGTTCGGCTAAGGTTGTTTACCAAGGTTCCGAGAGAGCAGTAACCGGCTCGTTCAATTGGGCTGATGCCGGACGAGTCAAACCTGCCGGAACACAATCCTACCAAGTGGTTTGGACACCGGATAATGCCGACTTGTACAATAGTGTTAACGACAATGTCAGCATCACTATCAACAAAGCCACTCCCACTATCACTTGGACGGCTTCTACAGGTCCTTACAAAGCAACGGAAGATATTAATGTGCTGACCGCTACTTCTTCCAACACCGAGGCAGGTACGGTTAATTATACGATTATTGAGCAAATCCCAGCCGGTATTGCTGACATCAAAGACGGTAAACTGGTAACTTATAATCCCGGCTCTGTTACAGTTCGTGCTACGGTTCCTGCCTCTGACAACTTCAAAGAGCAGACGATGGATAAGACCTTTACCTTTATTCAACTGACACCGACCTTTACGGCGAACTATGACCAGACTACGGCAGACGGCTTGAAGGTAGATGGTACGATTACTGATGCTTATACCTTTACCAATACGGACGCAAACATGACTTTCCGTATTGAGAGCCACTTGTCCTCTTCGGTCAATAATGGTACTGAGGTTATCGCATACGACAAAGACACCAAGACCGTTACTGCCCTCAATGCAGGTACGGCTACGCTGACCTTTACCCAACCGGAATCTTCATTAGTTCCGTTAACAACCAAGTCCTTCACCTTCACCGTTACGAAAATAGACAATCCTATTACCGTTACTTTAGGCAGTACGGTGTATGACAACAACGAAGTAACCATCTATTTGGGCGACGGTATTATGGTCAGTCCTTCTTCGCAACATAAAAATACACCTTTTGAGGGTACACAATTGGACGGTGGAACCTACGGCACCTACTATCCCGACCAAAATGCGTTCTACGCTGCGGCTACAACGGGTTCGGTGCATTGCCAAATCACCCAAGCAGAGACCTATAAATATGCTGCAGGTCAAGTTGACTTTACCGTTCATGTTGCCGAATTTGTAGGAAGTTGTAATGCGTTGGAACTAACAGAGGGGTCTGTGAAAAATAATAGTGTAAGTTGGAACTTAACCGGAGCAGGAGATCAATTATATTGGTCATTGTCAGGTGATAAAGTGGTGATAGAGGTATCTAATACAGGAAATGATGATGATTGGCATAAAATAGTGCCTGAAAATCATAATGTTAATCCTGTTTCAATGGATGCTAATCCTAATGCTAAGAATGCTAAGTATATTCGCGTGCGTTCATGGGCTACCCTATCAAGAGATTATAGTTTATATGTAACGCGTAAACAGTTTATCGCTCCCTCTGTCACAGATCTATACCCGAAGAAAATCTTAAAGGGCGGTACTACTACGGCAACCTTTGATATTGACTATAGCGCGTGTGAGAATACAGGTTATTATACATACGATGATACTTATCATTTAGCCCAGCGTATTCGTCTGCAAAGTAACAACACAACCGGCAAGATTACCATGAGCCCGGATAATGTACCGGGCACGGATGCAGCAAGTGGTAAAAAGACGATTACGGTCACTTACCACTCTGACGAAGTGGGCACGGATGAAGCCACCTTGGCTATTTACAACCGCGCAGAGAAACAGCGTGTATATGTCTATTGCGAGACCATAGACAAATGGACTCCTACTATTGCATGGCAATACGGCGGGGATGCCAAGAATATCGGTATGACAGATGTCGCACCCGAAGTAAAAGCATACAATGACAACAATGATGAGTTGAAGAATGTGACCTACACCTTCTCCTCTTCCGACCCGACTGTAGCAACTATCGTTAACGGACAAATTCATCCGCTCAAACGCGGTACTGTCATCATTACGGCTACTATTCAAGCCAATGATACATTAGTTACCGCTTCCTCTACACAGACTTTCTATGTGTCGGACGGCACATCTGTCACTTTAGATGCCAACGGCGGTACGCCGGATAATACCATCCATGTGGCATACATGGCTACACAGTTAGATCAAGCACCTGCTATGTCCCGTACCGGTTACACGCTCAATGGCTTCTATACTGCTACTACAGGCGGCACTAAGGTGGTAAATAACAACGGTACACTGGTCGCTAATACTACTTATACCGATGCCAATGGCAAGTGGACTTATTTGAACCAAGCTGCTACTCTCTATGCACAGTGGACTGCCAACACTTATACCGTTACGCTCAATCCTAACTATGAGGGTGGAGCTACAAAGATGGTAACTGCCACTTATGGTAGTGCGATGCCCAATACTGCTGCCTTGCAGCGCACAGGACATGCTTTCCAGGGATATTTTGACCAACAAGTTGATGGCACTCAATATTATAGTAGCACAGGTACAAGCACGCATGTGTATGATGTGGCAGGTCCTACCACGCTCTATGCCCATTGGATAGGTGCAGACTTCTTCACATGGAATGGTGGCAATGCTCTTACCTTTAAGGCATTAACTACTATCCCCAACAATGTGGCTACTGCCTTTAGTGGATTAGCGGTTAATTATGAATCTGCTAATCCTGCAATTGTAGAGGTGCTTGCCGACGGTTCGCTTTATGCGCACCAATCCGGCACGGTCAATATTACTGCTACTACTGTGGGAGACGGATATTTTGCTTCAATTAGCGAGACAAAGACATTCACAATTACAAAAGCTTCTCAATCGATTGTTTGGAATCAAAGTTTTGCCGGCTATGAAGCAGATCCTATTACGGGTCAGTTCTCAATTGATGTGCCTTTGACCGCCTATACAATAGATGCAGCAGGCAATCAGAATAATCAACCTGTTACTTATACTACAACAGGCACCATAGCATCTGTTACTGGAGATGCCGTTTCGGGATATGTATTGCATATCAATGGCACGGGTAGTGCTACTATTAAAGCAATTGTAGCGCAAGGGACTGTCTATAGTGCAATCGAAGAAACCAAGAATATCTATGTTCGTGCAGCAGGAGAACCGTGTAATACAACAGTTACTCATGCTCAATTTACTTTGTATAGTAGGAATCCATCTGTTTCATTTGATTTAAATAGTGTACCATATAGTGATGTAGAATTTACAATGAGTGGAATGGGTGTTTCTGGCGTTGTTTATATCAATGGTACAGATATTCATGGCAAGACCAAAGAATATGGCGTAATTCATGAGAATGGTGCAGCGCATGTTGATTTACATAATGATACTTTGCAAAGTTTGACTTTCTCCACTTCAGCAGAGTTGATAATAAGCGGTGTTTATACCATAAGTAATGTGCAAGTACATCAAAGTTCATATATGCGTGCTAATGTTGAATATGGCAAGATAGACGAAGAATTCCACATCAATGACAATTATCGTCGTCCGTTCACAGTAGATTATTCGGATAAACCTATCATCCGCGCTATTGTCACCAATCATGGTGGACTGAAAATTGAGCGTCAAGAGCCAACGGATAATGCTTGCGGTGACTATGGCACATTTACATTTGTACTGGCAAGCAAAGAAAAATGGATGGAGCCGACAGAATTCAAAGATACAATACATATTGTTACATCTGTAGGTGATGATATTTCTATTCCTGTTCATTTGAAAATCACTACAGGAGGTAGTTATACCTTTGTTGGCTCAGAGGACAGAGATTGGAATAATGTCAACAACTGGCGCATTGGTGCTGGCGAAGAGAAACCGCAAACACCTCCCACTATGATTAATGAAGTTGTGATAAATGATACCGTTTACATCAGTAATCCGGTAGAAGTTTATTCTATGAGAATCAATAATGATACATATTGGGAACAATATGGATATGTTATTATTGGTCCACAAGGTGGTTTGACTATTTATAATGGCAGTGTGGCTCCTCAAGACTTAGACCAATCGCTATTTATCGAATCTTCTTTGGAGCATACAGGTTATTTCCGTGTATTACCAAAGGCAATAGAGAAATGGCCTAACCAACCTCGTTTTACTATGCAATATGCCTCAAAGGGCAGTCTGGATAGCGGTGCCAACAAGGATGCTACTTGGCAATACTTCGGTATTCCTGTCAATGGTGCAGACTTCACAGTGGACTATGTGACTTGGTTGTACGAATGGAACGAACCACAAGGGTGGCTCAATTTGAAGAGCGCCTCTCAGCCCGTGCACCTCAAGCCATTCCAGGGATATGCTATCACACAATACGGCAAACCCGTTTACAATTTCACAGGTCCGTTGAACATGGGTAAAGCCGATTTGCACCTCACTTATACCGAAGGTGACGGCATGTGGGGCGACAATATGTTTGCCAATAGCTACACTTCTCCTATAGATGTCAAGTTGTTTACGGAGGAAGACTTTGAGAACTTGGATTATATGACCTTCTATCTGTATAATTCAGGCAGCTGGAACGACTGGAACAATGCTACGCAAGGTGGCGATTGGGATCACCTGACCGACAACGCAGGTGCTCCCGGTACCTTTACCGCTATTCCTGCTTTGGCTGCTACCTATTTGGAGACGGAGCAAACATTGATTGCTCCTATGCAGGGCATCTGTATTCATACCGACCAACCCTCCGGCGCGACCGTGCATTTCGACTATGCTAAGCATGTATGGGATGCTATGCCGATGGGCAGCAAAGATGATATGAACGCACCTTTGCTGATTCCGGCACGCAAGGCATCGGTCAACAAGCCGGAAGGTGTTAGCGACGAAATTTGGGAGGCAGTACAATACGCACAGTTCCGTCGTGACAGTATAGCTGAAGCGCACCGGCAGAAAGTGGAAGAACTGCGTCATCGTGCACGACTGACCGTTTACGGCGAGAATAGCGGCGTCGATCATATCTACCTGTTGGAGAAAGACGGCTTTACCGCCGATTACGACAACGGATACGATGCGTACAAGATGTTTAACGACGGACTGCTGAACCTCTATACCAGCGAGGAGTTTGGCGAAATGGCGGTGGTGGCTACCGACAATCTGGAAGGTACGCACATCGGCTTTGATGCAGGCGAAGGAAATACATATCAACTCAAAGTCACTTCGGTGATTGGAGAAGATCTTTACCTCAAAGATTTGACCAATGGAGTTGAGACTCCTCTGCAGGAAGACCAAACTTATATGTTTAACGCCAATGCCGGCTCGGAGAATATGCAGCGGTTTGTGATTGTTAGACACACCAATCCGGGACCGACTACCGGCGGCGACGAAACAATAGAAGATAACGCATATATATGGACTGACAGGGAGTATCTGCATGTTGAGCACGCTGCTGCCAACACGCTCGTACGACTCTATTCGTCTGACGGCAAATTGCTCACTTCTACCACCGTCAGTGGAAAGGGTGAAATCAATATCAGCATGCTGCCCAATAGCGTATATATGGTTATGCTAAATGAGAAAACAACCAAGTTTGTGAAACAATAATTATTAGTTTGTAGGTAAAAAAAGGATTGATATGCAAAACAACAGAAAGATAGCAATATGTCTTATGGTATGCGCAGGAGGTTTACTTCCTACGCATGCCTATGGCATTGATTTGTCTAACTCTGCCTCTTGGGGGCAAGCCGGTTATGTATCGGATTATTATAGTGGAGACGAGCAACAGAATTGTTTCCAAATGGAAGACAATATGTTTAACTATGGCGAAACATTTGTGCAAGACATGGGTTCTACTTCTGCAATGACTTTTGGTGAAGAGGGCGAGGGACAATTCTCTACCGTTGCCGAAAGTATTGATGCCGGCTCTACGGTAGAAGAGTATCAGTATAAGACTCAGGCACGGCGTATCGGTAAAAATGGCGGACACTGGGAGCCGCCTACTGAACCCGTTCCTGTCGGAGACGGATGGGATGTATATCTGCTGATGACTACTTTGGCTGCTGTAGCAGGTTTCTTCCGCTGGAGAAAGAATAGTACTAAGCAACTCAATGCTTAGTACTTACTATTCTATAATAATTATCTCTCAGTACTGTTTTATAGTCCCTCTCGTAGTGTTTTTATAGTCTCTTGGGCTTATTTATGGCAGTTATCTTATTCTTATACCGATTGTTTTTAGTGCTGTCTTTCCGTTGTTGAATGCTAAGATCAATATAATACCAACATAACATCAACATAACATTGATATAACATAAATATAACATAATAAAAGGTCGCCCGATTTTGGGCGACCTTTTATTTATGTATGTGAGATGGATTATTTATTTACCATCTTCATTTCTACACGGCGGTTTTTAGCGCGACCTGCTTCGGTGGAGTTGGTTGCAATAGGTTCGGTTTGACCTTTGCTCTCCGTAATGATTTGGTCGGGATTGAAACCGAGTTTCAAGAGGGCGTTTTGGTATGCTTCTGCACGCTTTTGACCCCAAACCATATTGCTGGCTGCACTACCCGTATTGTCGGTGTGACCGGTCAATACAAGTTGTTTCTCGGGGTGTTGCTCCAGATAGGTACGCAGGTTGGTCAATGCCTCGTCTGCATCTTTATTGAAGATGGGCTCTATACTGCTGTGCTCGAAGTGAACGCCTTGCAGTACAATCGAGATTTGTTTGGCTTGTGCTTCTGCTTCTGCTTTCTCGCGAGCGAGACGGTCTGCCTCTTCACGAGCCAGGCGCTCGCGTTCTGCTGCCTCACGAGCCAAACGCTCTGCTTCGGCTGCTTCACGAGCCAAACGCTCTGCTTCTGCTTTCTCGCGTGCCAGACGCTCTGCTTCTGCTTTCTCGCGGGCAATGCGCTCTGCATCGGCTTTCTCGCGGGCGATACGGTCTGCCTCTTGGTTCTCGGCGAATTTAGCCATCTTGGCAGCCATCTCTGCCTTGTGGTCGCGGCATGCAAAACGGAAACCGAGTTTCAAACCTACTTCCAAAGGATGTACGCAGGCGTGTTCCATAATGCTACCCTTCTCGGCTTTGGTTACCATATTGCTATTCAGAATGCCGATATAGTGAGGATCTTCACCCATCTTGGCATTGGCATTGAAAGCGGCTACTTCGCTCTTGGCAACTGAACCGAAGAACTGATATGCGCCATATACGCCGAAGTAGAAGTCGGTCATACGAGCGATACGATAGGTAGCGCCCAGGTCTAACTGAACACCTACATTCACTTTCTCCATGTGCTCGAATGCACCCTTCTCGCCATTGGCATCGTAGTCGTACAATCTGTGTCCGTAATCGGGATTGAGCGAACCGGCAATAACGGGGATATTCTCTCCGTAGATACCGTCCAACTCGTATTGACCGTTCTTAACTTGCCATTGGCTCCACATCGGGAAATTAACGGTTACGCCTAAACCCATATTGAATGCCCAGAAATCGTTCACCGGCTTGCGGTAGAAGAATTGAACAGGCACATCAATAGAAATCATGTCTTGGATCTCTTTGACACCCTTGCGCGAAACGATTGCGGTATAGTTCTTATAGTTGGGCATGGCATTGTCGTTGGTGGCTGCCTCGCTATATGACATGTCGTCCAATATGGCGCGGGCACGCATTGAGGAGAATCCGACACCGAAACCGAGTCCCCAGTTCTCGTTAAACATGTATTGGTACATCAATTGGAACTGTGCTCCTGCACCGGGCAACCATTTAGCATCGCCGGGAGCGTAGAGCAGGGTGTTCATACCGCCACCGAAGTTCAGCAGGAAGTGACTTGCTCCCTCGATGGGTTCCACATAGATAGTATCCAGTGGATTGACAGGTTCGGCTATAGCATTCGAAGATTCAACAGGTTCTGCTACAGCAACTTCATTGGCTTCTTGTGCATTGATAGCGAGGGTCATCGTCGCCAAAGCACACATAAACAGATATTTTTTCATATTCATAAATCTCCTATAAATATATTAAGGTGTAACATTGACGATTATAGACGGTTGCCTTCTGCATCATACATAGCGCCGTCGGGCATGATAATAACGAGGTGCTCGTTGACGAGCCGTTTAGCAACATTATTGCCGTTATTGGGGGCTGCATCAAAGTAACCGTTGCAACTGCAAGCGTCCAGAGTGGTACCGCCGTTGGTAACGACATAATAGATGCCGTTCAGTCCGTTGGGGTCTTGGTAGTATTGACCGGTAGCGCCCGAGATAGCCACGCCGTTCTTGTACCATTGGTAGGAAGAGAACTCGTTGGCAGGATTGTCAATAGCGATTACATCGGGGAAGAGTTGAATAACCTCGGCAGCGTTTTGACGGAGTGCTACATTGTAGGTGATAACGCTATCCATGCAACGGTCCACGAAACGGAGAGGTTTCTCCCAAGTGGTCTCGTTGATGGTGAAGGTGTGACCTGCTTCTGCCCATACGAAGCCGCGTTGCAGTTCGTTCAAGCATACCACCGTGTCGCGGGTGGTGGTGAACAAGTCCGGCTCAAACATCGTAACGGTCAGAGCGTGAATGCTGTCACGACCCATTGCGCCTTTGAAGGTGAACTCTTTGGTAGCAGGTACATCAAATGCCGTTCTGTCGGCTTCTACCCAAATATAGGGGAACTGGTATCTGCATACATCTACAGAACTGGAAGCGAATACACGCTTGGTGTCGAATGTAATGCTTGCTTTTACAGAAGGATCGAACGGATAAGTTTTGCCGTTGACAATCAGGTTTTGACCTTCCAAACCGAGAACGGGCAGACCGTTCTTGAAGTCTTCAACATTGAGAGGATATTTGTCTGCATCGTTGAGGAACATGATATCGTTTTGGTTCAATGCCTCGGTGTTGTCTGCATCGTTTACATAACCGATAATAGACAGGGAGTCGATATCGTTGATGTAAGTGCGTACGATAGCACCGTCGTTGGTGAGGATAGACATTTGGTATGCCTCTTCACTCTCGGATTTCTCGAAGTGAATGTATTGGATGCTGTCAACGGGAACCTCAACCACTTTGCCATTGGCTTCATAGCGATAGAACAAACCGGGAGTGCCGGGGAAGTTTTGACGAATCCAGCCGAAAGGAATATGGCTCTCGTCAATCTTGGTAGAATCCAAAGTATTGGGGCAGTCGAAAATACCGGTCGGGGCAACATCTTTAGCCCAGTTGAGTGTAGCGTTAGCAGGGCTCCAACGCTCGAAATTAACATTCATGTGGTTGAGTGCGGAGCAACCTTCGAACATACCTGCGTAGCAGTATTCCACTAATTTGGAAGCAGGCAGATAGGGTGTTTCAGTCAATTTGGTGCAACCCTTGTACATGTTCTGATAGCAGTATTCCAACAGGTCAACTGCAGGCATCTCAGGAGCAGATACCAAAGCGGTGCAGTCGATAAACAAGCTGTTGAAGCAGCTGAGAGTAGGAATGGAAACCAATTGGCAGGTAGGATCAATCAATGACATGATGTTGCCTGAAGCGGCAATCGTTCCTAACATGGTGAAGTGTACATAGCGGTCGGTACCGAATGACCAACGACCTGTGGTGCCACGGAAATACACTTTGTCGCCCATAGCATCCAAGTGAATGGTGTCTTCTCCGATGATAAACGGTTTCCATGCCTGAGCATCCAACGAATACTCAACGGTGGGTAATGTCCAATCGTCCAACTCGTATTGGAGCGATACAGCCGATTTAGCTGATACTGCCGTAAAGCAGAGATAGTCCTGCGCAACCATCATCATGGAGCAGCATAGGGCTACGAAGAAAGTAAAAAGTTTTTTATTCATTTGTTTCTCCCTTTTATTACCCGAAAAGGGCTACGGGTCATAAAAATTGTTGTTAGTGGTTGTTTTTAGTATGTTAAATGATTAATGAATGATTTTTCCGTTAGCATCGTAGGTAGTACCTTGGTAATTATAATACATCACGCCGTGGTGGATATATTTCATACCTTTTTGTTCCAACTCGTCCAAAGTTACCGTCTTCGTGCGTGTGGTAACAGGTGCCACGGAGGCATGAACGGTAAATGTCTGCATAGCCACAGCCGACGGGTTGTAGTTCTCATTTCCCGGTTGGAAAGCAATAATGGTAGTCTCGCCCTCTTCCAATGCCGAAAGGGTATTGCCGTCAATATCCACAATGCAGTTGGTCATGGCATAGGACAGAGGCAGTTCGCTGGAAGCAAAAGCGTTCAGAGAGGTGTATTCGCCCTCGTTGAGTTCGGTAACAGGTTGCTCCCAAGAGATAACCTGGTCTGCCTTGTCAATAACGAGCAGTACATTGCGTGTGATGGTATTATACATGCAGTTGTCATTCGGCGTAAAGAGCACTTGTGCCGTATATGAACCCGCATTCAAGGTAGCTTCGGGGTCTAAATCTATCCATGTCAGCGTACCCGGCACAAGTCCGTTGGTCTCTGTCAGAACAGATTCTTTGACTTTTTGTCCATATATCAGTCCTGCAGCCGAAACGGCGATAGTGGGATTCATGCGCAGGAAAGTCATCTGCTTGGAAATAGGTTCGGCGGCATTGTATTTGTAGTTACCGGGCTGAGTAGCGGTAATCGTTATCGTGCCTGCACAAACGGGAACTACATGGGCATATTCGTCCACATAGGCAATCGACGAGTCGGACGATACATATTGTACGGGCAATCCCTGACTACTGAAAGCGTGCAGCGTGATGTTCGCGCCTGTAGGATATTCGCCCAACGACTCTTCCCAAGCAAGTGTTTGGTTGAATTTGGAAGTCTTACCGTGAACGGCAATCACGGCTTTGCAACCTTCGCCCTCGATGATGATTTGTCCGTTATGCTCACCTGCCTCGTTATGGCTGTAAGTAATGGCAAGCGAGGTTGTTTGGTTCTCTTTGTTCTTCCCGCCAACAGAATTGGCAGAAACGGTAAAATGTGAATCGGAAGAGGAAACTGCCGCAATTATATTGGTCCAAGTAACATTGACTGTCTTAATCTGGAACGCGTCATCCACCATGGCATCGGTGAAATAAATCTCGTCCGACCCTACGCTGAGTGACTTGAGTTCGGAAACGGAGAAATCACCAAATGAGCAAGTCTTGGTTCCGTTGAAGTGCAGTTTGATATAGCGTGTGCTGCTTTTCAGTTGAGCAGAGTCTGGGGTTTTTGCAATTCCGATTGAACCTTCTACCTCTTTGCTCCATACACCTGTCCAATTGCTGTGGTCCGTGCTCTCAAGAATACTCATAGTGCCGGTTCCTGCATTGGCACGATTGAAATAAATCTTATCCGGCAATCCCATTGCAGGAAGTGCAATGACTACCTCGTTTTCCTCAGGAGGAAGAATAGACCCGATAATAGATTCAATAATAGATGCCGGACCTAACTGAATACGACCGGTTCCGCTCCATTGGCTGTTTTCCGATTTGGAAATAACCGTCTGCGGGTCGTTAAAATGATTTTGGGTAAATTGGGTGTCGTACGGCAATTGTGCCTGTGCCGCTAATGTCAATACTGCAAGTGCAAAAAACAATACAATCTTTTTCATACCTTAAACTATTCTCTAAATATTCTTCTGTAAATTCTCAAAAAAGCGTACAAAGGTACACATTCTTTTTTACATACGCAAGCGCATGCGCAAGAATTTGTCAAATTGTCAAAAGAAATTGTCATTTAGTCAAAAGAACCCGCCCTTTCTGATGTCGTCGTACGAGAAACCGCGTTGCAGCAGGAATCGTATCCGTTGTTCGCGCGAGGCATTCTTTTTGCTCTTAGCCACCTTGCCCAAGGTGTCAAAATAGTCCGTTTCATCGATATTATCGAGTGCGGCAGAGATGTACGAGTCGTCAATATGCTTGGCTCGCAAGGCGGCTTGCATTTTGATTTTCCCCCATCCGTGGAATAGCAGTTTGTCGTGAACAAAGGCGGAAGCATAGCGTTGCTCGTCGATAAAACCGCGTTGGATTAAATGCGAAATAACCGTCTGTTCATCGGCAAAAGTGCATTCCCATTGGCGCAGTTTGAGTTGTATGTCCATTATACAATGTTCGGCGGATGCGGTATAGTGTTCTGCTTTAGCAATCAATTCGGGCAGAGAGTATTCGGTCGTTTCCATAAGAGTCTTTTTGCAGGTTAATATCCGTGTATCCCAATTCGTGCAACATGGTGCAGAGTGGTTGTCCCATTTGCCGGTTTATCTCAAAGAACAGACAAGGTGCTTTTTTGAGCGAGGCAATCTGCCGGTAAAAGCGCAAAGGGTCGTTGTCCGGCACGAAGAGTGCGGTGTGCGGTTCGTAATCCAACACATTGGCTTCCATGCTCGCTTTTTCGCTGTCGAGGATGTATGGAGGATTGCTGACAATGATGTCAAAATCCCTGATTTCATCGGTAAAAATATCCCCTTGAAAGAAGTTAATTTGAGTATGATTGCGTTGTGCGTTTTCCTGTGCGACGGCAAGTGCCTCACGGCTGATATCCATGCCATATACCTCCCACTCGGGGTGCTGCTGCTTGAGGGCTATGGCAATACACCCCGACCCCGTGCCGATGTCTAATGCACGGGTGCTTAACGATGGCTTCCGCCGTCGGTTCGCCGTCGGTCGACTGTCGGTCGACTGTCGGTCGACTGTCGGTCGACTGTCGGTAAAACCCCTTGTCACACCACCTGCCATAAAGGAAGCAATATGCTCTGCCGAAGAGGAAGAAATAATATCTACCAATTCAGCCGTTTCGGGACGGGGAATAAGGGTTGCCGGAGTGACTTTCAAATCAAGTCCTCTCCATACGGTATGCCCAAAAATATACTGAATTGGTTCTTTTTTCAAAATTCTTTGCAAAATTACTTTGTAATTTGGAATTTTTTTTGTAACTTTGCCGTCCGTTATGATTTGAGTCCGTGTCAAGCCGGTGGATTCTTCAAGAATCCAGTACGCCAACTCCCTTGCTTCGTCAGGCGAATAGGCGGAACTGAGGTCGGAAATAATTTGGTTAATCATCGCATCCATAGCTACCAAAGGACTAAAATCGACTGCAAAATTACAAAAAAATGTTGGATTACGCAAGATATATCGAAAGAACTTTGCAATTGGCGCGCCTTGGGGAGTATTATGTGGCACCCAATCCGATGGTAGGGGCGGTGCTGGCAGATGCAGACGGGAAGATAATAGGCGAGGGTTGGCACAGGCAGTACGGCGGTCCGCATGCGGAGGTGGAGTGCCTTGGGGATATGGTGAATCGGGGATATGGTGAATCGGGGAATCGGTTGAAGGATTGCACATTGTTTGTCAATTTGGAGCCATGCAGCCATTACGGCAAAACGCCGCCTTGCGCGAAAATGATAATAGAGAAAGGCATCGGCAAAGTGGTGGTAGGTATGTTGGATCCCAATCCGCTGGTGGCAGGCAACGGCGTGAAGATGTTGCGCGAAGCGGGGGTGGAAGTGACAGTAGGCGTGATGGAAGAGGCATGCCGCGAGTTGAACAGGCGTTTCCTGTGCCTGCACGAGAAGAAGAGACCGTATATCATCCTGAAATGGGCACAGACGAAGGACGGGTACTTGGATAGAGAGGACGGCAGCAGAGCTGCCTACGGGTTAGAGGACGCGCCAAAGGCGCTACAGAGGGGTCCGCTGGTGATTTCCACTCCATTGACCAAACAGATAGTACACAAGATGCGTGCAGAGAACATGGCAATACTGGTCGGTTCGGGTACGGCTATAAAAGACAATCCCAAACTGACTACCACCCGTTGGACAGGCAGAAACCCCATTCGTGTACTACTGGACAGGCGCGGACGGGTGCCGATGGACAGCAGGATATTTTCGGACGAAGCGGAGACCATTGTATATAGAGAAAACACCGACTGGCAGTATGTATTGGCAGACTTGGCTTCGCGGGGGATTCATTCCGTACTGGTAGAGGGCGGAGCCACCGTGTTGAACAGCATATTAACAGACGGCACTTGGGACGAGATACATGTGGAGGTGAGCGATGTAAGTTTGAACGCAGAAGGTGTGCCAGCCCCGCAATTGCCGTTACCCAACTGCCCCACACAAACAATAGACAATCATTTGATGTATGAAATACGAAAAAACAGGTAGCATATTATTGTTAGTCATACTGTGTCTGACTTCGTGCCGCTGGTTTGACCGCCAGCAGACGGACGGCGTGGTAGTGTCGCTAAAAGACAAGATGCTGACAGAAGAGGAACTGTATGCCGTTACCAAGAACGCCACTACTCCCGAAGACAGCGCACAAATGGCAGAGGCATACATCCGCCAATGGAGCATCCGCCTGCTGGAATACGACGAGGCGCGTGACCGTGCCGACGAGGAAATAGAACGACTGGTAGAGGACTACCGTCACTCGCTATATGTGCATGCTTATGAGCAGAAATTAGTGTCCCGCCATTGCCCCAAACATTGGCCCGACACAACGGTACAACGCGTATATGCAGAGAACGAGGAGCGTTTGCGTTTGCGCGAGGGAATCATCAGAGGAGTGCTGTTGGTCGTTCCGCAAGGCGCACCCAATATCAACAAACTGCAGTACTGGCTGACCAAACTGAACGATGCCAATATAGAAAAGGTGGAGAAATATGCCTATCAGTACGCTTCGGGATATGAATATTTTCCCAACGAATGGCGTCCGACCAACCAGGTATTGCTGTATTTGCCGGTGGAAACGGATGTTTTCAGCAAACAAATCAGCCAACGAAGCCAGATAGTGGTGGAAGATTCCACTTCGGTATATATCTTGCAACTGACGGACAAACGCATGCCCGGAGACTTGATGCCGATGGAGTATGCCCAAGAGACAATCAACGAGATATTGCGCAACCAATGGCAAATAAGTTTTTTGGAAGAGTATAGAAACGATTTGTATAAAGAAGCCATCCGCTTCAACAAACTGAAACGATATGAAAAAGAATAAGACCAAACGAATGTTATGCGTCGGACTGCTGCTGTTATGCACCCTGTCCGTTATGGCAGACAATGTAATAGACGAGGTAATATGGATAGTGGGCGACGAAGCCATTTTGCGCAGCGAAGTGGAAGAGGAGCGCCTGCGTGCCCAGTACGAGGGACAAGCCATCAGCGGCGACCCGTATTGCGTGATACCCGAACAGATGGCGATACAAAAACTATTTTTGCACCAGGCATTGTTAGACTCGGTGGAAGCGAACGAATCGACTGTGAGCCACCAGGTGGATATGCGTCTGAACTACTACATCAGCCAAATAGGCAGCAAGGAAAAAATGGAGGAGTATTTCCGCAAATCGCAAAGCGAAATACGCGAAGAATTGATGACGACCGTCCGCAACCAGATGATTATCCAGCAAATGCAGAGCAAACTGACCGAACATATCAAGCCGACCCCTGCAGAGATACGGCGTTATTACAACAGTTTGCCGGCAGATTCGATTCCGACTATTCCTGCCCAAGTGGAAGTGCAGATATTAAGTTTTGAGCCGGCTGTACCCCGTGAGGAGACAGAGCGAATCAGGTCGCGGTTGCGTGATTTCACGGAGCGTGTACAAACGGGCAAGGCGGATTTTTCGACATTGGCGCGCCTGTATTCGGAAGATACGGAGAGTGCCAAACGCGGCGGCGAGTTGGGTTTTGTGGGCAGAGGTCAATTGGTGACAGAGTTTGCCGATGTGGCATTTAACCTGACGGACCCCAAAAAAGTGAGCCGAATCGTGGAGACCGAATACGGCTACCATATCATTCAGTTGATAGAAAAGAAAGGCGAGCGTATCAATTGCCGGCATATACTGATGCGCCCCCGTGTATCCACACAGGACAAAATACAGTCGTTGCAGAAACTGGACTCCATCCGCTCCGTCATCCGCGACAGCGCCAATGCCACTTTTGAGCAGGCAGTCGTGCTGTTCTCGCAAGACAAACAAACCGCGATGAATGCAGGCGTAATGATGAACCCCAATACGGGTTCGAGCAAGTTTGAATACCAAGACCTGCCTGCAGAGGTTGCCAAGCAGATTTATAAACTGCAAGTGAGTGAGGTCTCCGAACCGTTTATCATGATGGATGAGATGAAGAACAAAGAGGTTTGCGCCATCGTCAAACTGAAATCCAAAAACGAGGTACACAAAGCCAATCTGGTGGACGATTTTCAGATAATCCGACAAATGCTGGAAAACCAGTTGAGCAGGGACTTTATTCAGAATTGGATTCAAAAGAAGCAACAGGAAACTTATGTGCATATCGACGAGAAATGGCGAGGATGTGACTTCCAATATCCCGGCTGGGTGCATTGAGGAGGGGAATCGGGTGAGATAATTAAGAATTTTGAATTATGAATTAAGAGAGTGTGAGTCGGTGAATCGGGATTAGAGTGAAGAAGATAATAGTCATATTGGTTTGGACGGTTGCAGTCATTGGTCGGATGAGTGCACAGGATTTGGTGTATCTGGAGCATTGTGAAACGCTGAGTTTCGACCAAGACCGTCTGCCGGATGCACAATTGCTGAAGGGCGATGTGCGCTTCCGTCATGAGAACGCGCTGATGTATTGCGACTCGGCATATTTCTACGAAAAGACCAACTCCTTTGACGCCTTCGGGCATATCCGTTTTGTGCAAGGCGACACATTGGAGGGCTTTGGGGATGTGCTCTACTACAACGGCAATACCCGCCTTGCCCGCTTGCGCCGCAATGTCCGGCTGGTACATATCACCACCGTACTGCAGACCGACAGTATGAACTACAACCGTAACGAGAATCTGGCATACTATTTCACGGGCGGTACGATAGTGGATGATGTGAACCAATTGTCGTCGGTATGGGGCTCGTATTGCCCGTCCACCCATCGTGCCTTGTTCCATGACAGTGTGCATTTGCAGAATGAGAGTTTTACGCTGGATGCAGATACATTGGTTTATAACACGGCAACCAATATTGCCAATTTGGTTTGTCCGACTACGATTGTATATGAGGACAAGACGACGATATTGTCTTCGGACGGCTGGTATAACACTTCTACGGAACGGTCGATGTTGCTTTCACGCAGCTTGATACTGCATGCCGACGGCAAACAATTGACGGGAGACACGATTTATTATGACAAAAAAATCGGCTTGGGCAATGTGTTCGGACACATGGAGATGCAGGATACCGTACAAAAAATGACCCTGTTGGGCAATTACGGCATCGTACACGAGAAGGAAAAGTCCGGTTTTGCCACAGACAGCGCATATATGATAGACTGGTCGCAAGAGAAGAAAACCTATATTCATGCCGACACGCTATTTACGGAGCAAATACCTTTTGTAGATACTGTCATAGTGGCACAAGACAGCATATGGGTAGATTCGGTGTTAGTGGCACAAGTGCCGGACACGGTATATCGCGATTCGCTCTACAGACAAGTGCGCGCTTTTCATACGGTGAGGGCGTATAATGAGGAGTTTCAGTTTGTGTGCGATTCGATGGTATATTGCGGCAAGGACTCCATCGCCACGATGTACAAAGAGCCGGTGTGCTGGAGCAAGGAAAACCAAATATCGGCAGATACGATTTTTGTCTATGTAGTAAATGGCGCAATCGATCATGCCCACGGTGTAGGAGCGGCATTGGGTATCAAACAGGAAGGACCCGACGAATTTGACCAGTTGTCCGGTCAAGAACTGACGGCGTATATTCGCAACGGGGAACTGAAAGAAGTGCTGGTAAGCGGCAACGCAGAGACCATCTTCTATCCCCGTGACGCAGACAGCAGTTATGTGGGGGTGAACAAGTCGCAAAGCAGTTATGTGGATATGTTCTTTGAAAAGAACAAGATTCACCATGTACTATTTACGACAGAAACGACGGGCACTCTATACCCGATGTCGCAGATTGAATGGCAAGACACCCGGTTGTTGGGCTTTTTCTGGGCACAACAGGAACGCCCGACCGGTTGGCAAGATATTTTCAGCGACCCGCCCCGCACGGCACGCCCTGTGCAAAAAGCCATTTCCGCATCGGAGGAAGAGGAAGAAGAGCCGGTGATGCAAACGAAGATAAAACGCAATAAACGCAAAAAAGAAATATGAAAAAGAATTGGATTGTTTTAGGATTATTAGCCATTTCAACGGCTATGTACGGAGAAGTAACGCATGCCGTAGGGGTGCAGTTCGGTTTTGACCGCCAATTGATGCGGTTGAATAATCCATTGAAAACGATGGATAAGACCAAGTTGGAAAAATCTCCCTTGAACGGTGTCAAGATAGGTTTTGTATATGATGTCAATCTGGTTAAAGGTTTCGGTCTCTATACGGCATTAAACTACTCGTTCACCACGCATACGGAGCCGTGGCAGGACTATTATTACACGCCGGAAGGGCGACCGAGCGATTTTCTGCACTTTGACTACCGTGCCAAGTCGGAGGCACATACGGTGGACTTGAACCTGGAGTTTGAGTATAAATTTGAGATAGCAGGCAATACCTATTTGACATTCTATACAGGTCCTTCGATAGCATGGATAGCCAAGTATGCCGCGCAAGATTTTCTGCGTGACCACAATACTCAAAGCGAACAGGAGATTCATACATATGTGATGGGATACAATGCTGCCGATATGGCAACTTATTACAGAAGATGGAATGCCACATGGGGCATAGGCGCAGCATTCCAATACGGACGGTACTTTATTCGTGGCGGCTATGACTTCGGCTTGATTAATCCCTATCGTTACGGTTCGTACGGAGAGATGTTGGAGGGCAGCAAGGTGGCAGGATTGTCGGGATTGGACATGGACCGCATTACTCGCGGGCGGTTTGATAACTGGTCGATTAAATTAGGTTTTTATCTTTGGGACTCGGAGGATTAAAGATGATTCCACGCGATACGGTAGAACGCATTTATTCGGCAGCCCACATTGAGGAGGTGGTGGGTGACTATGTCACGCTGAAGCGCAGGGGAGCCAATTTGATAGGTTTGTGTCCTTTTCATGACGAGAAAACGGGCTCGTTTACCGTCTCGCCGTCCAAGGGTATCTTCAAGTGTTTCGGTTGCGGCAAGGCAGGCGATGTTGTGGGTTTTGTCCGTGAAATAGAACAATGCGATTATCCTGAAGCTCTGCGCATTTTGGCAAAGCGTTACCATATCGAAATAGAGGAGCGCGAGTTGACTGCTGACGAAAAACAGGCAGAGGACGACCGCGAGAGTATGTTCGTGGTAAACGAGTGGTGCAACCGCTGGTTTCAACAACAACTGTGGGAAACGCAGGAAGGTCAAGCGGTGGGTTTGAGTTATTTGCGGCAACGCGGATTGCGGGACGATATCATTCATAAATTCCAAATAGGTTATTCGCCGGACAAGAGTTTGCTGACCATTGAGGCGCATAAGCAATCTTTTCAAGATAAGTATTTGCTGAACGACAACCAAAATGCTCCGTACATCGGCACGGGTGTTTGTGTCAAAGGGTCAGATGGCCGTTTGTTCGACCGTTTTCACTCGCGTGTCATTTTCCCGTTCTTCAATAATTCGGGCAAGGTGATAGGTTTTGCCGGTCGTATCATGGTGCATAACGACAAGGTAGGCAAGTATGTCAATTCGCCGACTTCCCCATTGTTTGAAAAACATAATTGTCTATACGGACTATATCAAGCCAAGCAGGCAATCTCCAAATTGGACAGATGCTATTTGGTAGAGGGGCAGATGGATGTTATTTCGATGTTTCAAGCCGGCATAGAGAATGTGGTGGCGAGCGGAGGAACATCATTGACCCAACCGCAAATCAGGGCATTGCACCGTTTTACGAATAATATCACGATTATCTATGACGGCGACAAAGCAGGTATCAAGGCGGCTTTGCGCGGAATAGACATGATATTGGAGGAAGGAATCAATGTTCGCGTACTGTTGCTGCCGGACGGAGAAGACCCTGATTCGTTTGCCCGTACGCACAGCGCGGAGGAGTTGACGGCATATATTGAGGAACATCAAGAAGATTTTATTCGTTTTAAAACAAAGTTACTTGCAGACGAGATACAAGGTGATCCTATAAGAAGAGGTCAAATATTGCAAAGTGTTTTACAATCAGTAGCATGTGTACACAGTGTACCTGTTCGTTTGCAGTATATTAAGAATTGTGCAAGAATATATGATACTGACGAAAAAACATTGTTAAAGACGGTTAATAAACTGATTCGAGACAAGATGGAAAATGCCTCTAATCAGTCGACACAATTTTCGACGGATAATACGGAAGAAAACAAAGAAGATGATTTAGCAGAATTAATGTATTCTTCTACAGACATCGCACGACAGGAGTATAATAGTAAGTTTGACAAAAACATGCTCAATCTGCTACAAGTAATTGTTCGTGACGGAGAGAAAACGATGTATGCTTTGGAGGGTGGGCAACCTATTACCGTAGGAGAATATATTATCGCCGAACTGAAAAACGATGAAATTATTCCGAATAATCCTCTTTACCAAAAAGTATTGGACGATTTTGTGGCGCACTATCATGAGGATAAATTTGTGGCAGCAAATTTCTTCTTACACCATGACAATATGCAAATCAATCATTTGGCGGTGGATTTGATAGCGGATAAATACCAATTGAGCAAACTTTATGCAGAGCAATCGGAGGAGTTGCCGGGATTGGTTGACCGTCTGCTGTTGGAACTCAAACTGACGGTTGTCACGGGGCGTATAGATGCGATGCAAAAACAATTGGAAGAGGCACAAGAAAAAAACGATTGGAGTGCCATACAAAATATACTGCAAGTCCAACCAATGCTGATAGATATCCGTGCGGCTATTTGCAAGGCATTGGGGATAGTAACGATGTAATGAATATGCTATTCGATTCAATCATATATGGTCCGATACATTCTCGCCGGTTAGGTGTTTCGCTGGGTATCAATCTCATGCCGACGAATCATAAGATATGTTCGTTTGACTGTGTGTATTGCGAGTGCGGGTTCAACAGTCCGTGTTTGCATCCGCAATTACCCTCATACGACGAGTATATGGAGGCATTGCGTGCGGGATTGGAACAAATGACCGTTCCGCCGGATGTGTTGACTTTTTCGGGGAACGGAGAACCGACTTTGCATCCTGATTTTCTGCGGATTATGCAGGGAACTCGTCAGTTGCGTGATGCGTTATGTCCCTCTGCCAAAATCAGCGTGCTCAGCAACTCAACCCAATTAGTGCGCGCCGATGTGCGTGAGGCATTGATGCTGGCGGATAACCGTATTCTGAAATTAGACGCTGCAGAAGACGAAATGATGCGCAGGATAGATCAGCCGGTCAATCCGATGCTTACCGTTGAACAGATTGTAGAGCAATTGGAGAAATTTGAGGGCGACTTTATTTTGCAAACCTGTTTCCTGCGAGGTGAGTACAAGGGGAAAAGAATCGACAACACAACGCCGGAGCAACTGCAAGAGTGGTATAGGGTGGTGCGTCATTTGCGCCCCCGACAAGTGATGATTTATGTGATTGACCGTGCCACTCCCGTATCTGATTTGGAAAAACTGTCCAAAGCAGAAATGGAACAAATTGCTGCACCTCTGTCAGCAGAGGGAATAGCAGTACAAATATCTGCATAAAACAATTAAAATATACAACAATGGTTACAGAAACAAATCCCTACAAAGTGTTTGCCGGCAGCAAAGGAACTGCTATAGCAGAGCGTATTTGTCAACATCTCGGGTGTCAATTGGGCAAGTTGAACATTGCCCGTTTTGCCGATGGCGAATTTGCCGTTTCGTTTGAAGAATCTGTTCGCGGACAGTCGGTTTATCTGGTACAATCCACTTGTCCCAACAGCGACAATCTGATGGAACTGCTATTGATGATTGATGCCGCCAAGCGCGCCAGTGCATATAAAGTCATTGCCGTTGTCCCCTATTTCGGATGGGCGCGTCAGGACAGAAAAGACAAACCCCGTGTGTCCATCGGTGCCAAATTGGTGGCAAACATGCTGCAAACAGCCGGTGCCGACCGTGTGATTACGGTGGATTTGCATGCCGACCAGATTCAGGGATTCTTTGATATACCGGTGGACCATCTGTACGGGGCAAATACATTGGCTAACTATGTATCGTCTCTGCATTTGAAAAACCTGATTGTGGCATCCCCCGATGTGGGTGGCAGTAAGCGTGCTGCTGCCTTTTGCAAAAAGATGCACGACATAGTCGGGTCGGAAGTGCCGATGGTGATTTGCTACAAGCACCGTCCGGATTTTAACAAAGTGAGTGAAATTCGTATATTGGGTGATGTGCGCGGCAAGGATGTCGTTATCGTGGACGATATGGCAGATACAGCAGGCACGCTGTGCAAAGCGGCAGAAGTGATGAAGGAGAACGGTGCCAATTCAGTACGGGCATTGGTGGCACACGGTATCATGTCCGGCGATGCGTGTGCAAATATATCCAATAGTGCCTTGGAGGAATTAGTGTTTACCGATACTATCCCATTTGACCAATCCCGTTGCAGCAAAGTGCATATTGTCAGCATTGCTGACCCGATTGCAGAGACAATCCTGGCTATTCAGGAACATCGTAGTGTGAGTGAATTGAATATTCGTTGATATGAAATCCAATCAATTGATTAAGTTAATAGGGTTAGTGGGTATAGTGGCGTTGACATGCTCCTGTGGCAAGTCCGGCAAGGAACAAACCGTTGCTCATCCTGATTTTGTTGCCGATTCGGCATTTCGCTATGTGGCAGAACAAGTCCATTGGGGACCGCGTGTACCGGGGTCGGATGCGCATACCCGATGTGTAGTTTATCTGGTGCAAAAACTACGCTCGTTTGGGGCAGAAGTGACCTTGCAGCAAGGCACGCGTATCAATTATGCCGGTGAGCAGCAACCTATTTATAATGTTATCGGTCATTTCCCGGGTTATAGTACAGCCGGGGCTATCCTGCTGTGTGCGCATTATGACAGTCGTCCATGGTGTGACGAAGAGGAAGTGTATGAAGAACGCTTTCAGGGTGTTCCCGGAGCAAACGACGGTGCCAGTGGTGTAGGTGTGCTGTTGGAAGTAGCGCGCCAAATAGGTCTTAAACGCGATTCAACGGCTGAAACGAAAGCAGGACAAAGGGCGATAGACATTGTTTTCTTTGACTGCGAAGACATGGGTACACCGTCTTTCTATACCGGCACACAGCGCGAGAATACATGGTGCTTGGGTTCACAGTTGTGGGCAGAGCAGTTTGCGTATGGAGAGGAACAGCCGGTTTCCGAGCATTACGAGTACGGTATATTATTGGATATGGTGGGTGCGCCTGATGCTGTTTTCCCGAAGGAATATTACTCGATGCAAGGTGCAGGGGACTATGTAGAGAAAATATGGAAACATGCCACTCGATTGGGGTATGGCAATCATTTTACCACGCAAACGGCATATCCTATTATGGACGATCACTTTTATGTCAGCACCATTGCCGGCATTCCCTGTGTGGATATTATCCATTACGATGCCAAAGCCAATTCGGGATTTCCCTATTGGTGGCATACGCGCCAAGACAATATGCGAAATATAGATAAAAATACCCTCCGCGCAGTGGGGGAAACAGTGTTATCATGTCTGAATTATTAGTTATTAAAAATCTACACGCCTCTATTCAAGATAAAGAGATTTTGCGAGGCGTTAATCTAACCATTCGAGCCGGTGAAGTGCATGCTATTATGGGTCCTAACGGCGCCGGCAAATCTACGCTGAGTGCCGTATTGACCGGCAATCCGCAATACGAGGTTACAGAGGGCGAAGTGTGGCTCAAAGGTAAGAACCTGTTGCAAATGCCACCCGAACAACGGGCACGGGAAGGTGTATTCCTCAGTTTTCAATATCCGGTGGAGATACCCGGTGTGTCAATGGTGAATTTTATGCGTACGGCAGTAAACGAAAAACGCAAGTACGAAGGAAAAGAACCGCTGTCTGCTACTGATTTTTTGCGCCTGATGCGCGAGAAGAAAAAACTGCTTGAGATGGCTGACAAACTCAATAACCGTTCCGTAAACGAAGGTTTTTCCGGTGGAGAAAAGAAGAAGAACGAGATTTTCCAAATGGCGATGTTGGAACCGTGCTTGAGTATCCTGGACGAAACAGACTCCGGATTGGATATAGATGCGTTGCGTATTGTGGCAGACGGTGTGAACCGGCTGAAAACGCCGGATAATTCGTCTATCGTCATAACGCACTATCAACGGCTGTTAGATTATATCGTGCCGGATTTTGTGCATGTGCTTGCCAATGGGCAGATTGTCAAGACGGGCGGCAAAGAGTTGGCATTGGAATTGGAAGAAAAGGGCTATGCTGAATTTGAATAAAGACGAACATAAAGAGTTGGTGTTCTTTAACGAACCCGACCTGTCCCTGCATATCACTCAACAGGAGGGGTCGTCTCTACGCATTGTGGTGGTAGATTGTTCGGTGGCTGCGGCTGACGAACCGCGTTCTGCAGCGCATACCCTTGAGATTCACCATGCCGGTACTAATTGCCGTACGGAGATTTATGTATTGGCTTATCTTAAAAGAAAGGACTGCGTGCGCACATACACGCGCATGCACCACGATATAGGCGGCGGAGTTAGTAAGCAGGTGATTAAGTATGTATTAGCCGATGAAGCGCAGGGGGAGTTTATGGGGGAATTGAAAATTATGCCTAATGCCCAGCAGGTGAGTGCCGAGCAGACCAACCGTAATCTGTTGCTGAGTGAACATGCCACTATGCGTACCCGTCCGCAGTTGGAGATTTATGCCGACGATGTTAAAGCCGGTCATGGTGCTACAACGGGACAATTGGACGAATCTGCGTTATTCTATATGCAGCAACGCGGCATTGATCCTACAATGGCGCGACAGATGTTAGTGCAGGCATTTATGCAAGATATAATGGATGCCATCTCCGATGACACGCTGCGCGATGCTTATTGCAAGCGATTGACGGAATAGTCCAATAGTGCCAACAGACTCTGTTTGACAGGGCTGTCATGAAAAGGAGCAAGTTCAGCAATGGCTTGCTCTTTGTGTTTTTGCATTTGCTGATAGGCATAACGGATGCCGTCGTAACGGAGAACGAAAGACTTAACATCCTGCTCTGCCGCTTCGGCATTGATTTTTGCCTCGGTGTGTGCCAACTCTTCCGCTTTGCGCCGAATAATCTGCTTTTCGTTTTCGGGAGCACGCTGTAAGGCAATCAGCAGGGGTAGCGTCGCTTTGCCGTCACGAATGTCTGCCATTGACGGTTTGCCTATTTCCTCGCTATCCGAATAGTCTAATACATCGTCTTTCATCTGAAAGCACATGCCTAAATGAAATCCGAAATTCCGCAGGGCAGAAGTCTGTCGAATGGTAGCACCTGCCGATTCGGCGCCTGCCTCCGTGCAAGCGGAAAAGAGGGAAGCGGTCTTTTGTTCAATCACCTTGTAATATTGCTCCTCGTTAATCCACATTGTCGCCTTGGTATGCAGTTGCAGTAATTCGCCGGATGACAATGATGCACCTATGTTGGCAATGATTTGCAAAATGCGCGTATTGCGCAGTTGTATTCCTAACTGCATCACACGCGCCAACAGATAATCTCCCACCAGTACAGCCACCTTGTTGGTCCACCGTGTATGAATAGTCTCGCTACCGCGCCGCAGCGGGCTGTTGTCCACTACATCGTCGTGAATAAGCGAAGCGGTATGCAGCATTTCCATTGCCACCGCCGTGTCTATTGTCTTGTCGGTAACTCCACGGCATAATTTGGCTGCCAGCAATACCAATTGAGGGCGTAATCGCTTGCCGTTCTTGGATAGTACATAGGGCATAATGTCCTGTAATAGCGGCTGATTGCTGTGACAGGTCTTCTCAAATGATTTCTCAAACAGACGAAATTCCTGCTCGATAGGATATAATATGTCAGAGGCAGAAGTCATGCTCTGTGCGAAATAGTGTGCAAAGATACAAAGATTTTTTGGAATGTGCAAGTAAAGCACACTTTTATTTGCCATTTTATGCAAAAAAATGTTCTATACAAAAAGTGTCAATTTTTCCACATCTGTTAGCGATTTTTTTTGTAATTTTGCGTCCGTAAACGAAATATATACTATTTTATAATA
This sequence comes from Paludibacteraceae bacterium, assembly GCA_024399835.1. Taxonomy (GTDB): domain Bacteria; phylum Bacteroidota; class Bacteroidia; order Bacteroidales; family Paludibacteraceae; genus Colicola. The sequence goes on along the minus strand of JAKSNK010000005.1, from coordinate 24,506 downwards.
ATTCAGCAATATGAAAGACTTTTTAGATTCAAATTTTTTGCTTCAGACGGAGACTGCTCAAGAGTTGTATCATGAGCATGCGGAGAAGATGCCTATTATTGACTACCACTGCCATTTGATTCCTCAAATGGTGGCTGAGAACAAACGCTTTGAGTCCATTGCTCAAATCTGGTTGATGGGAGATCACTATAAGTGGCGTGCAATGCGCAGTAATGGTGTAGATGAGCGTTTTTGCACAGGCAAAGACACTTCCGATTGGGAGAAATTCGAGAAGTGGGCAGAAACGGTTCCATATACATTCCGTAATCCGTTATACCATTGGACTCACCTTGAGTTGAAGACCGCTTTCGGCATTGACAAGCGTCTTAACCCCGAGACGGCAAAAGAGATTTACGAGGAATGTAACCGTCAGATTGCCAATGACCCCAAGTTCTGCCCGCAAGGCATGATGGCGCACTATAATGTGAAGGTTGTTTGCACTACCGATGATCCTGCCGACACGCTTGAGTGGCATAAGATGGTAGCTGCACAAAAGGATGCCAAAACGCGCATGATTCCTGCATGGCGTCCTGATGCTGCCATGAATATTGAAGCCGCTTCATGGAAGGCATATATTGACAAACTGCAAACCGTTAGCGGAGTGGCTATTGTGGACTTTAAGACATTGAACGATGCACTGCAGAAACGCCACGACTTCTTTGCTTCCATGGGTTGCAAACTCAGTGACCACGGTATAGAGGAGTTCTATGACGAACCATACACCGATGCCGAGGTCAATGAGATTATGAAAAAAGCCCTTGCAGGCAAGGAATTGACCATATTGGAGATTCGCAAGTACAAGCATGCTTATTTGTTCAGTCAGGCAAAGATGGACTACGCTGCCGGTTGGACACAGCAATATCACTACGGTGCTATCCGCAATAACAACACCAAGATGTTCAACGCCCTGGGCGCAGACACCGGTTTTGACTCCATCGGCGAGTTCACTACCGCTAAGGCAATGAGCCATTTCTTGGACGAACTGAATTTGCAGAATAGTTTGGCTAAGACTATCTTGTATTGCTTGAATCCTTCTGCCAACGAGGTTATTGCCACCATGTTGGGCAATTTCCAAGACGGTTCGGTAGCAGGTAAGATTCAATTTGGTTCGGGCTGGTGGTTCCTTGATCAGAAGGATGGCATGGAGAAGCAAATGATGGCATTGAGCAATTTAGGTCTGCTCAGTCGCTTTGTAGGTATGCTGACAGATAGTCGCTCCTTCTTGAGTTATCCGCGTCATGAATATTTCCGCCGTACATTGTGCAATATATTGGGCAACGATATAGAGAACGGTATGATTCCTTATACCGGCTATGAGAAGAAACGCATGCAGCAAATGGTGGAGGATATCTGCTACAACAATGCAAATAATTATTTCCAATTTTAAGCAAAAGACATTTAAACGATAGATTTATGGCAAAAGTTATTACATTAGGCGAATTGATGCTTCGCCTTTCTCCGAACGGCAACGACCGTTTTATTCAGACAGAGAGTTTTCGTATCATCCCCGGTGGCGGTGAGGCGAATGTGGCTATTTCGTGTGCCAATTATGGTCACGAGGCATATTTTGTAAGCAAACTGCCCAAACATGAGATTGGTCAGATTGCGGTTAACGCGATGCGCCGTTATGGTGTGCATACCGAGTTTATTGCCCGTGGCGGTGACCGTGTAGGTCTGTACTATGCCGAGACGGGTGCTTCTATGCGTCCCAGCAAGGTTATTTATGACCGTGCGCACAGCGCTATTGCCGAAGCCAATCCTGAAGATTTTGATTTTGATGCTATTATGGAGGGTGCTCAGTGGTTCCACTGGAGCGGTATCACTCCTGCTATTTCGGACAAGGCAGCCGAGCTGACCCGCCTGGCTTGCGAAGCAGCTAAGCGTCATGGAGTTATGGTATCGGTTGACCTAAACTTCCGCAAGAAACTATGGACATCCGAAAAAGCCATCAGCGTGATGCGCCCCTTGATGAAATATGTAGATGTTTGTATTGGCAACGAGGAAGATGCCGAACTTTGTCTTGGTTTCAAACCCGATGCTGATGTAGAAGCAGGAAACACGGATGCTGAGGGATACAAAGGTATCTTTGAGCAGATGATGAAGGAGTTTGGATTCAAGTATGTTGTTTCTACTCTCCGTGAGTCATATAGTGCTACATTCAACGGCTGGAAAGCCATGATTTATGACGGTAAGGAGTTCTATCAGTCCAAACGCTACGAGATCAATCCTATCATTGACCGCGTAGGTGGTGGTGACTCGTTCTCGGGCGGTTTGATTCATGGTCTGCTGACCAAGAAAACGCAAGGCGAGGCATTGGAGTTTGCAGTAGCAGCCAGTGCGCTCAAACATACGATAAACGGTGACTTTAACTTGGTTTCCGTAGATGAAGTTGAATCTTTAGCAGGAGGAAATGCAAATGGGCGTGTTCAGCGATAAATGCAAGGGGCAGATGGTGCCCGTATTCTATCATGCAGATTATGCTATCTGCGAGAATGTGTTAAAGGCCTGCTATGCAGGCGGAGTGCGCATGTTTGAGTTTACCAATCGTGGTGCTGCCGCTTACGACAATTTTGTTAAGATGCAGGCATTGGTTAAGGCACAAATGCCTGATATGCAGATAGGTGTTGGTTCGGTAGTGCGTGGTGCAGATGCTAAACGCTTTATCGAAGCAGGTGCCGCTTTCATTGTGGGACCATGTTTCTCTATGCCTGTGCTGGAAGTGTGCCAACAAATGAACATTCCGTATATCCCCGGTTGCGGCACGGTGACTGAGATTTTCAATGCCCAAGAGGCAGGGTGCGAAGTTACCAAACTCTTCCCCGGTGATGTTTATGGACCGAACATGGTCAAGGACTTGATGGCTCCTATGCCTTGGTCCAAGATTATGGTTACCGGTGGTGTTGCCCCCGAGAAGGAAAACTTGGAGAAATGGTTCAAAGCAGGTGCTCTGTGTGTCGGAATGGGTAGCAAACTCTTCCCGAAAGAAGTGCTGGCAGCCCAAGATTGGACTTATGTTACCAACAAGTGCAAAGAGTGCTTTGACATAATTCGTAGTCTATAATCATTTGTCTCTTAATTCTTAATTCAAAATTCATAATTATCTATGAGTACACAACAAAAACTGATGACTAATTGGCGCTGGTGGCTCTGTTCGTTGCTCTTTGTGGCTACGACGGTCAACTATTTGGATCGCCAAGTGCTGTCTTTAACTTATGAGGAGTTTATCAAACCTATGTTCCACTGGACAGATGCAGACTATGGAACGATTACGGGTTTCTTCTCTATTTTTTATGCTGTCGCGTGTCTGTTTGCCGGTAAGTTTGTGGACTGGATGGGCACTAAAAAAGGATACATCATTGCCATCTTTGTTTGGTCTCTCGGTGCTTGCCTGCACGCTTTGTGCGGTTGGGCTACGATGCACTTGGAGGGCTTTGCCAATATGGATGCCATGCGTGCGGTAGAGGCGGGCAGTAATGCCGCGTTGGCTATTGCTACTACGGGTGTTTACCTTTTCCTCTTGTGCCGTGGTATTCTTGCGCTGGGTGAAGCGGGTAACTTCCCTGCAGCCATCAAGGTGACAGCAGAGTATTTCCCCAAGAAAGACCGTGCTTTTGCTACGAGTTTGTTTAATGCCGGTGCTTCGGTGGGCGCACTTGCTGCCCCCTTGTGCATTCCCCCGTTGGCTAAAGCATACGGATGGGAAATGGCATTTATCATCATTGGTGCATTGGGCTTCATTTGGATTTTCTTCTGGCAGTTTATGTATGATAAACCCGAGAACAGTAAACATGTGAACGAAGATGAACTGCGTTATATCCATCAGGATGACGAGGCAGAAGCTGTTCCTGCGGGTGCTAATCAGGAGAAGAGTATTTCCATTTGGAAGGCATTGGCATACAAGCAGACCTGGTCGTTTATTGCCGGCAAGTTCTTTACCGACGGCGTATGGTGGTTCTTCCTGTTCTGGGCTCCTTCGTATTTCCAAAATCAGTTTGGTTATAAGGCATCTTCCGGCACGGGAATGGCGTTGATTTTCACGCTTTATGCGATTGTGACAATCATTTCCATTTTCGGTGGTTATTTGCCTAAGATTTTTGTGGAGAAACGCGGAATGGAACCCTATTCGGGCCGTATGCGTGCCATGTTGCTGTTTGCTTTCTTCCCCATTGCTGCCCTGTTGGCTCAGCCGTTGGGAATCCATTTCAACAGCGCATGGTGGCCTGCTATCCTGATTGGTCTTGCCGGTGCCGGACATCAGGCATGGTCGGCTAACCTTTTCTCTACGGTGGGAGACATGTTCCCCAAATCAACCATTGCTACCATCACCGGTATAGGTGCGATGGCAGGTGGAGTAGGAAGTTTGATTATTCAGAAATGTGCAGGTGGTTTGTTCACTTATGCCGAGGAAGCCGGAGAGGCATTCTCGTTCTTGGGCTTCACGGGTAAACCTGCGGGATACTTTATCATGTTCTGCTTCTGCGGAGTGGCTTATGTCATAGCATGGAGCATTATGAAAGCCCTTGTTCCTCAGCACAAACCTATCGTATTAGATTGATAAGGACTAAAGCAGTCATTGCTTCCACTACAGGGACGGCGCGAACGGCTATACAGCTATCGTGCCGTCCTTTGTATAACCGGGTGAGCGTGGCAGCCGGCTTGAAGGCGCAACGGAAAATGACAGGCAGTCCGTTGCTGATACCACCCTCTATGCCTCCTGATGTGGTGCAAGGTGCTTGTTCTGACAGATAGAGGTCGCTGCCTGATGGGGTCATATCAAAACCTGTCCCGTATTCAAATCCTTTGCAGCCGTTGATACTCATCATGGCAGCGGCGAGGTGACTTTGCAGTTTGTCAAAAATGGGTTCGCCTACGCCTACGGGCAGTCCGTCAACGGTGCAACGGACGATACCGCCTATGCTGTCCCCCTGTTGCCGGACGGATTGCAGGAGTTGGTCAAAGCGTGTAGGGTCTTTTTCTGTGCCTACCTGTACCAATTCGGCATGAATGGTAATGCCCTGTTCGACTAATGCCTGCCGTGCTATATTGCCGGCAACTACGCGTGAAGCGGTCTCGCGTGCGCTGGCGCGTCCGCCCCCGCGCCAGTCGCGTATTCCGTATTTGTTCTGATAGGTGTAATCGGCATGTCCGGGACGAAAATGTGTCTTCATCCATTCATAGTCCTCGGGGTGGGCGTTGGTGTTACGGATGATAAAAGCAACGGGAGTGCCTAATGTCACGCCGTCCAGCACACCGCTTAGCCACTCTACTTCGTCTTTTTCGTGGGTGGCGCGAGGGGAGACGCCTGTCTGCCCGCTACCGCTGCGGCGTGTCAGTTCGTGACGAATCAGGTCGATGTCGATGGATATGCCTGCCGGTACTCCGTCTAATACGCCTCCGACGGCTACTCCGTGTGACTCGCCAAAACTGGTAAAAGTCCAATTATCTCCAAATGAATTCATACGCTTATTTTCTGCAAATATACAACAAAAATTTGGCATACACAAATAAAAGTGCCACCAAATAGATTTTTAATCTGTAGTCATACGATTTTAGTCAGTTTGTAGATTTTTTTTGACCTATAGACCAACTATTTGTACTATTTTAGGGTTTTATCTATCCATTCAGCAAGAACTTGCCCTAAACGAGGAGGCACTGCATTTCCAACCATCTTATAACCATCCTTAATGTCTGTATATATAAAACGGAAATTATCTGGGAAAGTTTGTATTCTTGCGCATTCACGAACACTTAAACGGCGATATAAATACTCCTTACCTTTGACAAATATACGCTGGTTAGCAGATATATATTCCATCTTAGGTGCTTGTGGATGCAAAGGTTCGTTTTTGGCTTGTGCTTGAATCGTAAAGGACAGTTCATTCCATCCTCTCACCCTATTACGAGCCATAAAATGTTCGTCAAATCCACCAGAATAAACATCATGATTGAGATATTTGCCATATTCTTGATTGACTTTTTCACCATCTTGATACATGCGTGGTTGTTCATTTATATCTCCGATGGCTTGGCGCAAAGAAATGATATTTTCGCTTGTTGGGTTAGGTAAAAGACATGCTTTATTAAGTTCCTTTCTTATGCCGACAACTAAAACACGCTTACGTTCTTGGGGTATCTTGAAATCTTTAGCATTAAGAAGGGCATAAGTAACAATATACCCTGCTTCAAATAAGGTTGCAATAAATGAATTAAATGTTTTAATATGTTGTGCAGTTAAAATACCTTCAACATTTTCTATTACAAAGAATTTGGGCTGTTTGGCTTTAATTAAACGAATATATTCCAAAAACACTTTTCCTCGTGCGTCCCTTAGTCCCAATCCCTTACCACCTAAACTCCATGCTTGACATGGTGGACCGCCAATAAAGCCATCACATTCGGGAATGTCAGATGGTTGAATTGTACATATATCCGCATTGTTAAAAATTGTTTTAGGATGATTGTGCCGATATGTGGCTTCAATAGTAGGGTCAAATTCATTTGCCCAAATGACTTCAAATCCCGCTTTTTCAAAGCCAAGATCTAAACCTCCACAACCAGCAAAGAAGGAACACACTTTCATTACTCCAAGTGAATATTATGAGCGAGCAAACAATCAATTATGCTTGTCGCTACATGGTGTGCCAAATTGACAGGAACAGCATTCCCTATCATTTTATAACCATAATCCACTTTTTCGTAAATAAAGCGGAAATCATCCGGAAAACTTTGTACTCTTGCCACTTCTCGCACAGACATTCTACGGTATAGATGCTCCTGACCCGGCACAAAGATTTGTTTATTGGCTTCTATTTTTATCATCTTTGGAGCTTGTGGATGTAATTGGCATTGGCGTCCACTTGCTTGTACAGTAAAGCCCGGTTTGTCCCAATCACGCACACGATTACGAGACATAAAAATAGGTGAGAAAGCGCCTGTAAAATACTCATGATTAGGAACAACACAAGCATCACCATTGGTTCTATTATGTTCTTGCGCAGGAATAGCCGTTTTGCGCAAGTCCCAAATAGCTTCTCGCAAAGTAGGTTTGTGTTCTTGGGGTTGTGGATATTCAAAGTTATGTATGCCTAGGTCTTTACGGAATCCAATATAAAAGACACGGTCTCGATCTTCAGGTACATCGTAATCGTTAGCATTAAGCATTTTCAAATTAACATCATATCCAGCTTCATCAAATAAATGTAAAAATTTGGCAACAGCATTGGCATGACGAGCAGCCAACATTCCTGATACATTCTCTGCTACAAAGAAAAGAGGTTGAGTTGCTCTCAAAATACGGATATATTCGTAAAATAATTGTCCACGTGCATCTTCAATACCTCTTAAAGTGCCAGCTTCACTCCAAGATTGACACGGAGGTCCACCGATAATTCCTGTAATATGCTGAGGAAAGACATCCTCGTTTATGTTACGAATATCCCCTTCAATTAATGTTGTATCTGGAAAATTAGCATGAAAAGTAGGGCAAATCTTTTTGTCCAACTCATTAGCGATTATGGTGTGAAAACCTGCATTTTCAAATCCTCTATCTAAACCGCCAGCTCCGGAAAAAAGACTGATTAATTTCATATTAAAGAGAATAACAAATTAGTTTACAATCCAAAGAAACTGCAGGATTGTTAGGATTAGCTATTGCGACATCCTCTATGAGCAAATTATTGCTTCTTTGGTTTAAGATGTTTTGTATGTCAACTTGAGGAAGACTATTGAATTTGGATAATGTCATGAGAACATACATTTGGAAAGATGCATTCCTATTGTATGTAAAAATTTGCGGATTCGCATAATGACCTCCGTTTTGTCGGATGCATGTTTTAATACAACTTTGTAAGAGATCGTTAGGATGTTGTAGCAACCACATTGCTCTTACACGCAAATCTACTGTTCCTAATGGATCAACATTCACGGCTTTTGCCAGTTCATTTGTTGGAACCCAATTGTAGTTGGGGATTGATTGAATAGCATTAGTTATATCATTTTCAATAGATTGAAATACCTGTGGATTTGCACTTAAGCAGTCACCATAAATCATCCAAAGTTTCTTTGGTCCTATTTGAGTATGAGGGTCTGTACCTATTACATATAAAATATCCTTTGATATCCAATTCCCGCCATCGCAATTAGAGGCAGCCTTGGATAATTTAAGATTATTATGATACAATTTATCCATTGGAAAAGAACTGTTTAGTTGTAATTGTCCAACACTATCCTCTTTTTTTACCTCAATGGCATCACTACCCATAAGAATCATATCAGGAGGAGTATTTCCGCCCCCTAAGTATGAAAAACAAGTATTTACCCATCTTTGAGTACCGCCTGGATTTCCAAATGTTCCTGCAAATGCATCCCTTACAAAATGTTCAAGTGTTACCCCTCTCGCATTCATCATGTTTGCATTACCCACTAGAGCCGCTCCATTAAATGCTTGGCGATGATTGATGATGTTTATTATTGCATTAATGATATTTGCCATGATAATTTACCATTTACAATTATACTTAATGTTAACTTCGGTAGGCATTCCTACAATTTGGATGTCAAACTTGAGAGAGGGTTCAATGATGTCCTTGGCATTGTGAATACGGAAAGAAAATTGCCATCCCTTATCAAAACTCATATAGATTGTAGTCTTGCTGTTCGGCTTGAATCCAATGTGAAGCAGATTTTTTGGCAATTCAATAGACGGAACTATAATCTTTGGGGATTCCTTTTTGCTTGGTTTATTTAATGTCCCATACATATTGAAAGATTGTATGGTCGTGATACGCTGACTATCAAGACTGATAACTTTGTAAAAATCATACTTACTGAGCAGATACTCCACAAGTTTATTTGGTATTGCTTTGTCTTCTGCAACTTGCATTTTTACCTCTTTCATAAAGGCATTTAAGAGTGGCACATATATTTGCTCTTCCTTGGATGCCAAATTGCGGAAATATGTTCCTTTTTCCTTTTCTTTTTGTAAGAAGTCAAATATTGGCTTAATATCACGCCAATAGTCGTTAGAACAAGGAATACCATACCACTTTTGACCAAAATCCAAATCTTTTGCCAAACGGCTATGCTTCACAGCCATATGATTGTGTTTTAGACTCAAGCCAATCTCCCAAATAATATCCTTCCTTTCAATGATGATGTCGCGGACATCAGCATTTTCACCATGTTGATCAGTTTGAATATACAAGTTTAGTGTATCATTATCTTCTTCTACAATATTTGGTTCCAACGCAAAAATAGTTTCAATCGTGGATTTTGCACTAAGTTCATATAGCATTTTATTGTTGGGCGAAAGAGTATTCCACGCATTTTCTGCTGCTTGATAACTGCTATTCTTGATAATTTGGGCTGAACGAATCGCGCTAATTGCCTTGTACAATGCATGCAAACAAATAAACTCGTAACCTCGACCTTGGTCATTACTTCTGCTGCTCATATCAATATTTTTGTTTTCTCAAAAATGTATAAATGATAAAAAATTTCCCAGATTGATTATAATTTTCCTTTATACCTTGGGAATGCCATTATTTCATCATTTTTCAATTAATCTATAAAACATATCCATTTATGCACAAAATTACAAAGAATTTTTGGAATAAACAAATTTTATTTGTAATTTTGGATTTAGAGTGATTTTTTTGTTTTACAAAACACCCCAAAAACTTGCGCCACCATTCGCTCACCTCGTCGGAGCAAACCTCGTTCTAATGAATTTGCCATGCAAATTGGGTCACTCGGTTGCTCCTCCTCTCCCCAAAGAACAGGTTCTTCGGGGACCCTATACGGTGAGCTCACCATTCGCTCACCATTCGCTCACCGTATACTGACCGTTGCTTGACCGTTCGTTAACCGTTCGAAGGCGATATTGATTATCAATAACTTACAACGACTGTTGCTCCGCTGCAATCGCCTGCTCGTAGCAGTGACGGCAAAGGGGTTCGTACGAGTCCGTTTCGCCCAAAAGGACACGCTTCTCGCTGGCTACCAAACGGTGGCTCACATACGCCAAATCGCCGCAATGTACACAGATAGCATGCGTCTTATAGACATCTTCCGCTATTGCCATCAATGCAGGCATAGGTCCGAAAGGTACACCCTTGTAATCCATGTCCAACCCTGCACAAATAACACGGATGCCTTGTGCCGCCAATTGCTGGCAAACCTCCACAATGCCCATGTCAAAGAACTGCGCCTCGTCAATGCCGACTACATCGACATTGTTAATCAACAGAGGAATACTCTGACTGGAATCCACCGGCGTAGAAGGAATAGCGTTGTGGTCGTGACTGACTACATCTTCTACCGAATAGCGTACATCGACAGCCGGCTTAAAGATTTCTACTCGTTGTTTGGCAAACTGGGCGCGTTTCATACGGCGAATCAGTTCTTCGGTCTTGCCGGAGAACATCGAACCGCAAACAACTTCTATACTTCCGCGTCTTCTGGCGGGTCCTTGGGTTTCTCGTTCGTTGAACATAATTATATTGTTGGTTAATCGGTTAATCGGTTAATTGGTTAATCGGTTTTTTGCAGTTCACCAACTCACCAGTTCACCGATTCATCAGTTCACAGGTGAATATCTTTTACCATCATTTTGATGGAAGTTACATTTCTAAATGTCTCTTGGTTGAGTTCATAGCACACATCTACGGGGTTGCCGTTTTGGATATGCAGGGCTTTGTCTCCCTGTCGGAAAGCGATGCCGGAGATGGCGACTTGCCGGTCGGTCAGGTCTAAATGCAGGTGTTCGCCGTTCTCGCCGCAGCGCTTGGTATAGCGGTTGTTGATAACATTGCGTGTGACGAACAGGGGCTGAGGATTGCCCGGTCCGAATGGCTCTATGCACCTCAGTATTTGGTAAAAACGGTTGGTGATATCCGACAATTCTATTTCCTGCTCCACATCAATCACAGGAACCGTCTGCCGTGGAGAGATGTGTGCTGCCACATATTCTTCAAACCGCCGCTTAAACTCTTCCAGCCGGTTGTAGGGCATGCTTAGTCCTGCAGCGAAGAGGTGTCCGCCAAAGGCGGTCAGCAAATCACGGCACGAGTCGATAGCACTATAAATGTCAAAATCCGATACAGAGCGTGCCGAACCGCTGACGGTCTCGCCGTCTTCCGAAGTGAGCACAATCGTCGGACGGTAATAATTTTCCGTCAGTCGCGAAGCGACTATTCCTACCACTCCCTTGTGCCACCCGGGTGAATAGATAACGGTAGAGTGGCGCGAATCGTTCATAGGGTCGGCTGCCAGCATCTCCAATGCCTGTTGGGTGGCTTGCTGTTCGTATTGCCGGCGTTCGCCGTTATAGTCGTTGATGTTGTTGGCAAGTTGGCGTGCCTGCTGCAAGTCCGTGGCAATAAGCAACTGTACCGCTTCCTTGCCTGAACGCATGCGTCCGCTGGAGTTGATACGCGGTCCGAATTGGAACAACAAGTCATGAACACTAATTTGCTTGGACTGCAGTTTGGCAACCTCTATAATGGCTTGTATGCCGACAGGGGGCGCTGAATTGATTTGTTTCAGTCCGAAATGTGTGAGAATACGGTTTTCGTCCACCATAGACACCACATCAGACACGATTGACATTGCCAAATAGGGCAACAGGGCAATCCACCGTTCTTTGTCTATTTGGTGGGTCATGGCATACGCCTGCACAAGTTTGAAACCTACACCGCAACCGCTAAGGTCCTTAAAGGGATAAGGGCAGTCTGCGCGCTTCATATTCAGTACGGCATCGCATTGAGGAATCGTGTCGTCGGGTGTGTGGTGGTCGCAGATAATCATGCTAATGCCTCTTTGGGCTGCGTAGCGTGCTTTGTCGTGCTCTTTTATTCCGCAGTCTAAAGCGATGATTAGTGTACATCCGTCCTGTTGTGCCGTGTCAACGCCCTGATACGAAATGCCGTAGCCCTCCGTTTCCCGCTCGGGGATGTAATAAGTGAGATTATCGGTCAGTGTTTGTAGGAAAGTGTACATCAATGCCGTTGCCGTAGTGCCGTCCACATCGTAATCGCCATAAACCATGATGCGCTCATGGTTGCGGATAGCCATGTCAAGTCGTGCCACGGCTTTGTCCATGTCTTTCATCAGGAATGGATCGTGCAACTCGTCCAGCGAGGGGCGGATGTATGTGCGTGCCTGTTCGGCGGTAAGAATATTATGATGCACCAGCATGCGTGCTGCAGGCAGAGATATGTCCAGTTGCTCCGAGAGGGCAGTAATCGCTTGTAACTGCCGTTCGTCGGGTTGCCATATATTCCATTGGTGCATCATTGGCGGTATAATTTATGCGTTGGTCATAGTGAACGGATCCGCATCTTTCCATAGCGGAAGTGCTTGCCGATAGTGGTGTAATTGGTCTATGTCAAAGTGTGCAATCCGTGTGCCTCGCTGATTGGGTCGCAGTTGTGCCAAGGGCTCAAGTCGTGTTCCTAACGCAATGGAGTGCCCGTTGTAGTGCAGTCCTAAGCCGTCGTCACCGATAGGGTTGGCTGCGGCTATGTAACATTGGTTCTCGGTGGCTCGTGCCGCCAGCAGCGCGTCCCAATAGGGAATGCGTATCTCGGGCCAATTGGCACAAACGAGCAGTATATCGTAGGTGTTGTCTGCCGTATTGCGTGCCCATAGAGGGAAACGGAGGTCGTAACAGATGAGCAGGCGGAAACGGACACCCATGTAAGTGATAACGGTTCGTTCTCGTCCGGCGGTGAAGAACTTGTCCTCGCCCCCGTGCGCATAGAGGTGTGCTTTGTCCACAAACTCGCACGACCTGTCGGGACGGATGAAAAAACCGCGGTTGAATAACCGTTCGCCTTCTTGGCAGATGAACGAGCCGCAAATGGCTATTCCGGTCTCGTGTGCCACATTGGACAATGTTTGCATGGTCGGTCCGTCTATCGGTTCTGCCAAGTCCGGTCGCGAAGTGCAAAAGCCGGTGGAAAACATCTCAGGCAGTAGAGCCAAGTCGGCTTTCCCGACTAACAGGCGGATGCGCCGAATCGTGTGAGAGAGGTTGCGCACCTTGTTCTCCCACACTATCGGGTATTGCAATATGGCGACACGGAAGGGTGTCATTCGCCTTTCTTCTTGCTGCTTGCTACAGGTTGGGCAATTGTTTCACGCATTTTGGTATCGGCTTGCATGTTCTGCATGCGATAGTAGTCCATAATGCCGAGATTGCCGTTGCGGAAGGCGTCTGCCATTGCTTGCGGTACCAATGCTTCCGCTTCTATCACTTTGGCGCGTGCTTCTTGTGCTTTGGCTTTCATCTCCTGCTCGCTGGCAATTGCCATGGCGCGGCGTTCCTCTGCCTTGGCTTGGGCGATGTTCTTGTCGGCATCGGCTTGGTCCATCTGGAGTTGTGCTCCGATGTTCTTACCTACATCTATATCCGCAATGTCGATACTCAGAATCTCAAATGCCGTTCCGGCATCCAACCCTTTGGACAACACCAGTTTGGATATGCTGTCGGGGTTTTCCAGCACGCTCTTGTGGCTCTCTGCCGAACCGATTGAACTGACGATACCTTCGCCTACACGGGCGAGGACAGTGTCTTCGCCGGCGCCACCTACCAATTGGCGTATGTTGGCACGAACGGTCACGCGGGCTTTGGCTATCAACTGAATACCGTCTTTGGCTACGGCAGTTACGGGAGGTGTGTCTATCACTTTGGGATTGACGGACATCTGTACGGCTTCAAATACATCACGCCCTGCCAAGTCGATGGCGGTTGCCATCTGGAAGGACAATTGTATATTGGCTTTGTTGGCGCTGACGAGGGCATGTACTACGCGCTCTATGTGACCGCCTGCCAAGTAGTGGGCTTCCAGTCCGTCACGCTTGACATCCTGCAGTCCGGCTTTGTGCGCCTCAATCATGCAGTTGACAATCTTGGTTGGCGGCACTTTGCGGATTCGCATTAAGAACAACTGTACCAGCGAAATGCGGACACCGCTCACCTGAGCGTTAATCCACAACATGAAAGGTACATAGTAGAAAAAGATGATTAACAGGATGGCGATTACCACCACGAGAAAGATTTCAAGAATTTCCATACTGATTCAAATTTATAGGGTTATTTTTTTAGTTCTTCAATTTTCTTGCCTGGGTCAGCCAAATCAACTTTGCTGTCAATGGTGGTGTCGAGTGCCATTTTTTCAAGGGCATGCGAACGCAAAAAACCATAGACGGCGAGGGCAACCAACACGATGCAGGCAGCCAATGCTATATGTCCGGCAGTAGCGCTGATGCGAAGATAAGCGACTACGACTGAGCCGATTAAGCATGCGAAACCCGAAATACCGGCTATCCCGAATCCGGGCAATAGGAACAACTCCAATAGTAGCAGCACTACTCCTGCTACCGCTAACAGAACAACGAGAATAAGGTCAATCATAGGCGTAAAATTATTTTGGTTTATTATTCGATTTGCAAAGATACAAACAATTTTTGACATACGCAAATAAATTGTGATTTTGTGAGAAAAGATAGATTTTAATTCTAAAATAAATTTGCATATATCAATTTTTTGTTGTACCTTTGCAACCCGAAATGAAAAAACAGGTATGAGTAAAAACTTAGTCATAGTAGAATCACCGGCAAAAGCCAAAACAATCGAAAAAATCTTAGGAAAAGATTATCATGTCATGTCCTCGCAGGGGCATATACGCGATATAGAAGGTGTCGGCAAAAAAAACATAGGAATAGACTTTGAAAACGGGTACGCCCCCAACTATGTGATTGACCCCAACAAAAAGGAATTGATTGCCAGTATGCGGAAAGAAGCACAAAAAGCGGAAAAAGTGTTGCTTGCGAGCGATGAAGACCGCGAAGGAGAAGCCATTGCCTGGCATTTGCAGGAAGTATTGGAGTTGGACCCCAAAAAGACCGAACGAATCGCCTTTCACGAAATAACCGAATCCGCCATCAAAGAAGCTATTCTGCATCCGCGGAGTGTCGATTACAACCTCGTTAATGCCCAACAGGCGCGCCGTGTATTGGACCGCATCGTCGGATTTGAATTGTCTCCTATTCTGTGGCGCAAGATTGTGACCGGACTCAGTGCAGGGCGCGTACAGTCCGTTGCCGTGCGTTTAATAGTCGAGAAAGAACGCGAAATAGAAGAATTTAAGGAAACTTCGCAATACCGTGTATTGGGCAGTTTTGTCGGGAAAAACGCCGACGAGCACCTGGTTAAACTTCATACAGAACTGAACCACCGCTTTAATACCAAAGACGAAGTTATCGATTTCCTTGATCAGTGCCAGGTGTCTAAGTTCCGTATAGGGCAGATACAGACCAAGCCCTCGCGCCACACACCTGCTCCTCCTTTTACAACTTCCACTTTGCAACAGGAGGCGGTCAAAAAACTGCACTTCTCCATCAGTAAGACCATGCGTCTTGCACAGTCGTTGTACGAAGCAGGACAGATTACCTATATGCGTACCGACTCGGTCAATCTGAGTTCGCTCGCCCTCGGTGCCTGCAAAAAAGAGATAGTCACGGCTTACGGAGAGAAATATCATCAGGCACGCCAATACAAGACATCCAACAAGGGTGCCCAAGAGGCACACGAAGCCATTCGCCCCACTTATATGTCCAACCATACGGCAGGCAGCACTCCCGATGAGCAGAAACTGTATGATTTAATATGGAAGCGCACTCTTGCCAGTCAAATGGCGGATGCACAAATCGAAATAACCCGTATAGAGGTGGTTTCGGATGAGATGGAACATATCTTTGTTGCCACGGGAGAAACGATGTTGTTTGACGGCTTTTCCAAAGTGTATGTCCAATCGGATGACGAAGACGAGACCAACCGCGTATCCGTTCCCAAAATGCGTGAAGGCGCACTCATGAACGGCTGCGAATATGTCGGCAGACAGACTTTTACCAAGGCACCGTTCCGTTACACGGAAGGCACGCTGATTAAGAAAATGGAAGATCTAGAAATAGGTCGTCCATCTACCTATGTGTCTATCGTGGAAACTATCCAGAGCAGACACTATGTCAAGCGAAGCAATGTGCAGGGTAAACAGCGCAATGTCAATGTCATCAGTATCACCAAGGGCGTTTATTCGGACCAACAGGTACAGGAAACCTACGGGCAGGAAACGGGCAAACTCATTCCTACCGATTTGGGTCGTATGACGAATGACTTTTTGGTGGAGCAGTTCCCCGATATCATGAGTTACGGTTTTACGGCACAGGAGGAAAAGACTTTCGACAGTATTGCCGAGGGCGTTGGCGATTGGGTAGAAGCAGTCGATGCTTTCTATCGGCAGTTCCACCCCCTGATAGACTCTGTTCCGGCAGGGCATATAGCCGGTCGCCTGTTGGGCAACGAACCGCAGACGGGTGCTCCCGTTATCGCTAAAATCAGCAAGGTCGGTCCGTGTATACAAATAGGCGATGCCGACCAGGGCAAACCGCGCTTTGCCAGCTTGAAAGAGGGACAGTCGCTATACACTATCACGCTGAAAGAGGCATTGGAACTGTTTGACGATGTCAAAAATAGGGCTTTGTTCCTGTTGGACGGCGAGGAAGTCGTCTATGGGGTAGGCAAGTACGGACCGTATATTAAGTTCAAGGGCAAGTTCGTGTCCGTTCCCCGTGGCGTTACTCCCGACCAGCTGACCCCCGACAAAGTCCGCGAATTATTGGCGGAGGCGGACAATAAAGCGCCGCTTAAACAGTTCGGCGACATGCAGATTCTCAGGGGACGATATGGCTTGTATATCAAGGATGCCAACGGCAATTACCCATTGCCGCGCCACACTAAGATTGATGCGCTGACCGAAGAAGAGTGCAAACAAATAGTCATCAACTATAAACCGACCAAGAAAAATGCTCGTTAATATCCTTAAATCAAAGATTCATCGCGTCCGGGTGACCGAAGCCAACTTGGATTATGTAGGGTCAATCACCATAGACGAAGAGTGGATGGAAAAGAGTGGCATACTGGAGGGAGAGCGCGTGCAGGTAGTCGATGTGACGAACGGCGCACGACTGGAAACCTACACAATACCCGGAAAGCGTGGCAGCGGTTGCATTTGCATGAACGGGGCGGCTGCACACCTTATGCATGTCGGTGACACGGTCATTATTATGGCTTATGCGTGGATGACACCCGATGAACAGAAAGTTTTTAAACCGAAAATCATTTTTCCCGATAGATAAATGCCCGCCTTTTTTGACTTGACAGCCACGGATGTCCAATCCTCAGCCAGAGCGGGTGTTGTGCATACCGATCATGGCGACATAGAGACTCCCATCTTTATGCCGGTGGGAACGGTGGGAACGGTCAAAGGGGTACACAGGCGTGACTTGGAGGACGATATAAAGGCGCAAATCATATTGGGCAATACTTACCACCTCTATTTGCGCCCGGGAACGCAGATACTGAACGCGGCAGGCGGTTTGCACCGGTTTGAAGGGTGGAACAGACCCATTCTGACCGATTCGGGCGGTTATCAGGTCTTTTCCCTGACGGATATACGCAAAATGAGCGAAGAGGGTGTCCAGTTCTCGTCCCACATTGACGGGCGCAAACTGATGTTCACCCCTGAAGGGGTGATGGATATAGAGCGGCTGATAGGCGCAGATATTGTTATGGCTTTTGACGAATGTTGTCCCGGCACAGCCGACCGCCATTACGCGCAAACCAGTATGGAGCGGACCCACAGATGGCTGGACAGGTGCATCCGCCAATTTGATTCGACCGAAGATTTATACGGCTACCGTCAACATTTGTTTCCTATTGTGCAGGGGTGTGTCTATCCCGATTTGCGCGAGGATGCCGCCAAGCGCCTGCGCGACTTGGACCGCGACGGCTATGCTATAGGAGGACTGGCAGTAGGCGAACCCGAACAGACCATGTATGAGATGATAGAGGTCGTCAACGCCGTCTTGCCGCAAAACAAACCCCGCTACCTGATGGGCGTGGGAACGCCTTGGAATATACTGGAAGGCATCGAACGGGGCGTGGATATGTTCGACTGTGTTATGCCCACGCGCAACGGACGCAACGGGCAAATCTTCACCCGGCAGGGCGTGATGAACATGCGCAATGTCAAGTGGCAGGACGACTTCACGGAATTGGACCCCGAGGGAACGAGTTATGTTGACCATGCTTATTCCAGAGCGTATGTGAGACATCTGATTCATAGCGGAGAAATGCTCGGACTGGAAATACTCAGTATTCATAATCTGTGCTTCTACCTCAATTTGGTCAAAGAGGCACGGCAGCATATTATTGCAGGAGATTACAAGCATTGGAAGGACGGCATAATGCCGCAATTGACCGCACGGCTATGACGAGTTGGAAGAACCGACATATCGACTGGAAAATAATTAAGACCCTGGACTGGTATATTATCAGCAAGTTCTTGGGGACTTTCTTTTTCTCCATTGTACTGATTTTGAGCATCGGTATTGTGTTTGACCTGACGGAGAAAATGGACGATTTCTATGAGTACCAGCTTTCGTTCAAGGAAGTGCTGATGGACTATTATATTTACTTTATCCCGTATTATATGAATATGTTCAGTCCGCTGTTCATATTTATATCGGTTATCTTTTTCACCAGCAAACTGGCGGGCAATAGCGAGATAATAGCGATGATGGCAACGGGTATGAGTTTTAAGCGCCTTATGTGGCCGTATTTGTTTTCGTCTGTTTTGCTGTTTGTCATGCTGTTTGTCATGGCGGGTTATATTATTCCCCCTGCTTCGGGCAAACTGCTTGCTTTTACCGACAAGTATATTGAGAGTTTTACCGATGAAAACGCGCGGAATGTGCAGATGGAGGTCGAACCGGGAACGGTATTGTATATAGAAACTTTCCGCCAGTCCATCAATACGGGTTATCGCGCATCGTTGGAGCATTTTGACGACAAGGTACTCAAAATGCGCATTACGGCAGACCGTATTTATTACGATTCTGCCTATAATTGGCACTTGGAGGACTACACGCGCAGGGATTTTGACGGCATGTACGAGAGTTTGCACCGTGGCTACCGTTTAGATACGATTATCCCGATGAAACCGGAAGAACTGTTTATTACCGCCGAGCAGGCGCAGCAGATGACCAATCCCGAACTGCGTGCTTATATGGAGCGGCAGCGCCAACGGGGAGCGGGCAACCTGCAGGCGTTTGAGAACGAATGGCACAAACGCTGGGCTTCACCTATCGGAGCGTTCATTATGACCCTCTTGGGAGTCACGATGTCCTGCAAGAAAATCCGAGGTGGAATGGGCAAGAACCTGGGTATAGGCATTACACTGTCGGCAGGATATATTTTGTTTTCCACCGTCAGCACAAGTTTCTCCGTCAGCGGAACAATGTCGCCTTTTATGGCGGCATGGCTACCCGATTTCGTGTTCTTGGCGATTGGCTCGTTCCTGTATTTTAAGGTGCAAAAATGACGGGTTTTCTCCGATAAATAGACAAAAAAGCGGACTTGCCGATGCAAATCCGCTTTCTTTTTGTATAAAGAGTTTAGTTTACAACTCTTTTAAGGCAGCCGTAAGGAAGTGGTAGAATTTCTGCACGGTAGCGATATTGACACGCTCGTCGGGACTGTGAGGGTGTTCGATACTCGGTCCGAAGGAAATCATGTCCATTCCCGGGTAGTTGCGTCCGATGATACCGCATTCCAGTCCGGCATGAATGGTAATCACTTTTGCCTCGGTATTGAATTCTTTGTGATAAATATCTTTCATCACTTGCAGAATACGGCTTTTTGTATTGGGTTTCCATCCGGGGTATGAACCGGAGAACTCGACCTCTGCACCGGCAACGGCGAATGCCGATTGGATGATTTGTCTCAGTTCTTCCTTGCGGCTCTCTACGCTGGAGCGGGTCAGACACAGCACTTCCACGCAGTTGCCGTTCATCAATATGGCACTCAGGTTGTTGGAAGTCTCCACTACATCCGGCATCTCGGGAATCATACGATACACGCCGTGAGGGCACGCGGTAACGGCATGAATGAGAAAGTCCTGCACATCTTCCGGCATCTCTTGCTTCGGGCAGGCAATATCGGTAGCGGTAAAGTGGATATTGTCTTCCACTCCGTCGTATTCGCGAATGAATAAGTCTTCCCATTCATCGACTAATTGCATCATCTCCTCTTTGCCTTCGGCGGGAATGGTGATGACGGCTTCTGCCTCGCGGGGAATGGCATTGCGCAGACTGCCGCCCTGTACGGAAGCCAACCGTGCCTCATATTCGGCTACGGCGACTTTGAGGAAACGGAACAGCAGTTTGTTGGCATTCGCACGCTGCAGGTGTATGTCGCAGCCGGAGTGCCCGCCTTTCAGTCCTGTCAGTGATATGCGCAAAGCGATATCGCCCTCTTCTACATCCACCGGCTCAAAGGGGAAACGGGCGGTTACATCTACGCCCCCGGCGCAACCGATATACAGTTCGCCTTCCACTTCGCTGTCCAGGTTGAGCAAGATTTTGCCTTGCAGCCAACCGCCCTTGAGGGCGTGCGCACCGTACATGCCGGTCTCTTCATCTACCGTAAAGAACGCTTCCAATGGGGGATGAACGGCGTTCTTGTCTGCCAATATCGCCATAGCCGCAGCCACTCCGATACCGTTGTCTGCACCAAGGGTCGTGCCGTCTGCCGTTACCCATTCGCGGTTCTCTTCGATATAAGCACGGATTGGATCTTTGGTGAAATCGTGCTTCGTGTCGTTGTTCTTTTGGGGAACCATGTCCATGTGCCCCTGCAGAATCACTCCCGGGTGGTCTTCATATCCTTTAGAGGCAGGTTTGCGAATCAGCACATTGCCGATTTCGTCTTGAAGGGTTTCTAATCCGAGAGATTTACCGTAGTTCACCAGGAACGAGGCAATCTGCTCTTTGTGTCCCGAGGGACGCGGAATTTGTGTAAGGGCGTAGAAATTTTCCCACACGCCTTTGGGTTCCAAATTTCTCATAATGATTTATTGATTGATGGTTAATTCTCCGCAAAGGGAAGTTTGTATTTTTGTGATTATTTCCTGTTGGTCGGTATATTCGCCCAGCAGAATCATCATTTTGGTCAGTAACGCTTCGGTCGTGATGTCGTATCCGCTTATTACTCCGGCTTTCATCAGGTTTTGGCTCACCTCGTATTGCCCCATTTGAACGGTGCCGGTATTGCATTGGGTCTTGTTGACTACGATGATACCCATATCGACGGCATCGCGCAAACGGCGGTACAGCCAGTCGTACGAAGGGGCGTTACCCGAGCCGAAAGTCTCCAACACTACACCCCGTAGCCCGTGCGTGTGCAGGATAGCATCTACCAGCGGGGCTGTAATGCCCGGGAATAGTTTGAGGATAGCCACGTTGCGGTCTATTTTGTCGTGCAAAACGAGAGGACGGTCGTCGGTGGCATAACGGATCAGGTCTTCACGATAGGTGATATGTACGCCTGCTTTGGCGAGAGAAGGGTAGTTGTACGAATCAAACGCCTCAAACTGCTCCGCGTTCTTCTTGGTCGTGCGGTTGGCGCGGAACAGGCGACCCTCGAAATAAATCGCCACTTCGGGAACCATCGGTTCCCCCTGCTGATTGAGTGCGGTGGCTATCTCGATGGCGGTCAGCACATTCTCGCGGGCATCCGAACGCAACACGCCTATCGGCAGTTGGCTGCCTGTGAAAATGACGGGCTTGTGCAGGTTCTCCAACATAAAACTCAGGGCGGAAGCCGAATAAGCCATCGTGTCCGTGCCGTGCAGAACGACAAAGGCATCGTATTGGTCGTAATGTTCCGCTACGGTCTGAGCCATTTTTATCCAATGCGAAGGATTGACATCCGACGAATCTATCAGCGGATTAAACGGCAGTGTGTCTATATGTACCGACGACGAAGCCAACTCCGGCACGCATGCGCGGAAGTTCTCCAGCGATGCCGGATGCAATGAACCCGTCTTCGGATCTTGTATCATCGATATCGTCCCACCCGTGAAGATTAGTAATAACTGCATAACAATGACCGTTTCGTTTTTATAGCGCAAAGGTACAAAAAAATTTTGATATATGCAAATAAAATTTTATCCTTTGGCACGGTTTTTGTGTAAGATTTTACGGGAAAGCAATCTAAATTAGTGAAAGCTATCTAAAAGTTTAATATGGAAACGAGGAATATTTTATTGTGTGAAGCCGATCGGAATTTGTCCATGGTGGTTAGCGAGTTCTTGCAGTCGCATGCGTGTATCGTGGATTGTGCTTACGACGGCGAAGAGGGGTTGAACAAAGCATTGCACAATGCGTACGACCTGTGTTTGGTGGATGTGCAACTGCCTCAAAAGAACGGACTGACACTGGTTCGCGAACTGCGCGAGAGCGGAAAGGAAATGCCGGTTATCATGGTCTCCGACTTTGGTGAGAAGGAGGATATCCTGGAGGGATATGCTGCAGGGTGTGACGACTATTTGGGCAAACCCTATTCGATGGATGTCATCCTGTGCAAAATCAACGCCATGCTCCGGCGGATGCAGGTGATTGAGGAGAACAGGGAAACACGCTTCCGCTTGGGGACTTTGACTTTTGACTCCGAACGCCAGTATATAGGGGCGGTCCGGTTGAGTGGCAGGGAGAATGATTTGCTGCTGATGTTGTGCCGTAAGAACGGACATCTGGTGGAGCGTAGCCATATTTTGAAAGCGTTGTGGAAAAAGGACGATTATTTCTCCTCGCGTTCCCTTTCGGTCTATATCAACCATTTGCGCAAGCATCTGAGTGCTGACCCTAATGTGAAAATCTTGGCTGTACATAGCAAAGGATATAAACTGGTTTGTTATTGATGACCTTGGTTATTGATGTATATTGTTGATGTATATTGTTGATGTATATCGATACTGAGGTTGTTGATAAATTAGTGTGTTATTGATAAATAGTGTTATTTTGTGCAAGAGCCCGTTGCGAAACGCGCTCTTGTTTTTCTCGATTCCCCGATTCACCAATTCACCGATTCCCCTCCATTCTCACCACCATCTGCCTCCCGTACGCTTTCATTTTCTCGTCCAATCGGCAGGCGGTCATCCATTCCGCCACCGCTTTTGCCTTGTCTTCGGGAAAAGTGAATGCCGCTTTTTCCTCCGTCAGCTCAAAACGCTCCAACAGGTCGCAAAAACGACACACTACGCGCTGATCCATTACATCCAGCAGCGTGCGCATGTATATCTGCTCGTCCTCGCTCAATTGCGGTTGCCTGCCTCCGCGCATCCTGCTCTCGCGTGTCATCCATGTGCGCATCAGTCCCAATTTGTTGTCGCTTGCCCAACCGTGCGCATTATAGTATTCGTACATCTCGTTTACATACTTCTTCGGGTGCAAATAACCCTTCTCGCCAACGATGATTTTATAATATCCCGTGCTCGCTGGAATCTTGTCGGGGAATAGTTTTTCCATGTCGTCAAAATTTAATAATAAATAATCCTTCTCGTGCGCGTGCGCATTACTCACACTCACTTCGTTATTATTTATATAATTTTCTTTTTTGGTTCTTTTTTCTTTTGAAACCTCTGCAATTTGAATAGGTTGCAATTCATTTTGAATAGGTTGCAATTCATTTTGAATAGGTCTTAATGCTACTTGCGTGATTCCGCCTTTGATAAAAGTGGCATAGATTAGTCCTTTATTGTCGAGAGTGTGCAGCATACGAAGGGCTGTAGTATCACTCCCACAACGGCTAAAGGCAGCCAGTTCTTGTGCGCTGCCTGTCCATGGTTGGTTCTTGCACAGATACAGCAGCGCGCTATACACCATCGCCTCTGCTCCTACCAAGCCAACACGGTCTAATATGTCCTTGTCCATCTTATAGTACATCTCTGTCGGGAGATTGCCAATTGCCCTTGCCAAATAGAAAGTCAAGGACTGACACATACAAATAGTCGTCAAAGTATTTTTTGACCATAAACAGCACTATGTTGTCTTTGATTGTACTGCGTTTCAGTAGCAGTTGGTTACGGTAACTTATCCAACTGGTATCTGCCAAGGTGTATTTCGCGCCTCCGGGCTGATACGCGCGCAGTTCTTCTCCAAGGCGGATATATTTTATATACCCCTTGGTCAGTTCTTTGCAGTCTTCCGTGTTCAGGTGCAGCGTGCTCAAAAATAGCGCTCCGCGACCTGCATTTTCGATGTCTTCCGCATTAAATTCAAATTGTATTCCTCTCATTGTCTTATTATTTTGTTGGTTAATCGGTGGAAAAACTACCAATTAGGGACAGACCCTTTTTGGTAGTTTTTGAGCGCCACCGTTCGCTCATCCTATACTGACCGTTGCTTGACCGTTCGTTAACCGTTCGATAGCGACATTGATTATCAGTTACATACGATATGCCCTTCGGGCTACTATAGTTCACCGATTCACCGATTCACCGATTCGCCGAACTACCAATTAGGGACAGACCCTTTTTGGTAGTTTTTCCACGATTCACCGATTC
>JAKSNK010000046.1 GCA_024399835.1 Paludibacteraceae bacterium | reverse complement strand
ATTAGTCCCATCCCTACTAAAATGGACACGAAATAGAGCCGTACAAGGTGTATGCTCCAACTCGGCGAACCGCTACTGACCGCTTCGGGAATGTCATACCAGCCCTCTATGGTGCATAACTTGAATATGGAATAAAGACTTTCCAGCGGATTGCCGAAATAGGTCGGAGACGCAGTATGAAATATGGCGCACGAAATCAACGCGAACACAAACAGCAAAATACCAAATCCGACAAAAATAGAGAACCCCTGCCGAAATGCCAATTTCAGGTGGTCAAGAATATTGGTGAAGTTCGGGAACAAATGGAATACCCGGAAAAACCTGAATATGCGCAAAAGCCGTAATGCCAAAAGGAAATGCACATTAAAAACGGCATCAGGCCATATATACGCAAATATAGACGGCAAACTGAGAATAACCAAAATACCGTCCATCCTGTTCCAACCGTTGCTCCAATAACGCTTTGCACCCCACACTTTGTGCTTGATAATCATTTCCACCGTGAAAAGTAAGGTGCAAAGAACATCCAATGTGTTCAGCCACAATGTGTTCACGCCCATTTCCTGAATAAACAGGATGAGCGCATTAAGCAGGATAATTGTAAATACGAATCTGTTGTTCAGGAATAACCGGGTAATTGCTTTTTGTGCTGCCATGATAGGTTGGTATATGTGTTTCCTTTATTCTATTTGCAAAACTAGTCCCTTCAGGTACTCGCCTTCGGGATGATAGATATTGACGGGGTGGTCTGCCGGCTGGTGCAGTTGGTGCAAAATGCGTACTTTGCGTCCTACGGCTGCTGCGGCGCTGAAGACTGCCAAACGAAACATCTCCTTGTCAATTGCCTGCGAGCAGGAGAAAGTGAACAAGATACCTCCCGGACGAATCTGCTCAATCGCTTTCTGATTGATGCGCTGATACCCGCGCAAAGCGTTTCTGATGGCATCGCGATGTTTGGCAAAAGCAGGCGGATCAAGGATAATCAGGTCGTATTTGTCCTTTATATCTGCCATAAAGGCAAACGCCTCCTGGGCAAATGCCTCGTGATTGGTACAGTTCGGGAAATTGCGTTCTACATTCTTGCGGACCAACTCAACGGCTTTCTCGCTCACATCTACCGAATGGACTGTCTTGGCTCCGCCACGAAGAGCATACACGCTAAATCCGCCCGTATAGCAGAACATGTTCAACACATCCCGTCCGTGGGCATAATGCTCCAACAAGGCACGGTTCTCCCGCTGGTCAACAAAAAAGCCCGTCTTCTGTCCGCGCAACCAGTCTATCCGAAACTCCAATCCGTTCTCCGTGCTCCAAAACTCGTCTTCAATCTTCAGTTTTGAATCGTGAATTAAGTAGCCGGTTTTGTCTTCGGCGGAGATGTCGGCTTTGAAGGGCAAGGTATCATCGGATTTGTAATAGACATTCTTGACCTCTTTGACGGCTTTCAGAATCGCCTCTGCAACCTGCTGACGGGCGATGTGCATACCTACCGAGTGGGCTTGTACAACGGCTGTGTCG
>JAKSNK010000045.1 GCA_024399835.1 Paludibacteraceae bacterium | reverse complement strand
AGAGAGCCCCGAAACAGAGCTTGCACAAACATACACCAAAATAAAGCGGTTACATTGATACAAAACAGGAAAATATAACACGGAATATAAAAAAAACGGTGCTGCATTGCTACGAGACCGGAAAACTCAACAGATTATTATCACCGAGAAGTCTGCCTACTCAATGGCGTGCCGATATTTCTTGCCGTGACCTCGTCGGAATCCGCTGTGTCGGAGTCCCCGAAAGGGTAAAGACGAGTAGCGAGAAAGTGGTCGGATTACAAAGATTAGGTAAGGTCTCAAATCCTATTTTTTAGGAGTTTTCTCGAGTAAAAAGTAATGTGGCACTTTTTTTATGCGAGGCAAAAAAAGTAATGTGGCATATTTTTTATGCGAGGCAAAAAAAGTAATGTGGCATATTTTTTAGATTGTTTTTTCACAAAAAATTTGCATATATCATAAATTTTTAGTAATTTTGCAGCGTATTTATGGAATAAATAAAAATATCTTATCGGAATTTATCGGTAAATACACTATCAGGAAATAATAAATCAATATACAATTATGGCAAAAGAAAAATTTAACAAAGAAGACGAACAATTGGAAAATGTCAATGAGGCACTCGGTTCTGCAGGTCAATGGATTGAAGACCACCAAAACTTGTTATTAGGTATCGTTGGCGGTATTGTATTGGTAGTGTTGGGCTTTATCTGCCTGCACAGATACATTATAGAGCCCAAAGCACAAGAAGCCAGCAATGAAAACGCCAAAGCAGTAGAGTATTTCATCCAAGGCGACTGGGAAAAAGCATTGAACGGCGACGATGCAGAGTGCATCGGCTTTGAGGCAATTGCAGACGATTATGCCATGTTCCAAGAAGGAGAATTGGCACATTTGTATGCCGGCATTTGCCAATACCAATTGGGCAATTACGAAGAGGCAGCCGAACATTTGAAGAAGTTCTCTGCCGACGATGTGATGATTGACCCCGCTTCCCATCAGTTGCTGGGTGACGCTTATGTACAAATGGGCGAGTTGGACAAAGCCGTGAAAGCATTTGACGCTGCCGCCAAGTCCAAAAACGAACTAATCGCTCCCATGAGCTTGAAAAAAGCAGGATTGGTTTATATGGAATTGGAGAAGAAAGCTGAAGCAAAGAAATGCTTTGAAATGATTCGCGACAATTATCCCCAATCCGGTGAAGCTCAGGATATTGACAAGTTCATTATGCTGGCTCAATAAGAGTTGCACTCCTAATTGAATATACAATGACAACGGATTTAAGTCGATATGACTCCTCGTGTCTGCCTAACGCTGATGTGTTGTCGCATCAGCGTTATGCAATTATAGTTGCCGATTGGAATGCCGATTATACCCATCCGATGGCTGACGGCGCCAAACAGACATTGATTGAAAACGGCGTGCTGGAGGAAAATATACTGGTTCAGCATGTTCCCGGTACGGTGGAACTGACCTATGCCGCAGGGCGTTTGATCCCTCAGCCGAATATCAACAACCGCCGTTCCCGCTTTGATGCCATCATCGTAATCGGGTGTGTTATCAAGGGCGAAACACCGCATTTCGACTATGTATGCGAATCAGTGACGAACGGTGTGGCAATGCTGAATACCAAAGGTGTTACGCCGGTAATCTTCTCCGTGTTGACCGTTTTGGACAAAGAGCAGGCACAAGACCGCTCGGGCGGCAGATTGGGAAACAAAGGAATAGAAGGTGCCGTGACAGCAATTCGCATGGCTAATCTCGGATAAAATGAAGATTTACAAGTTTGGTGGTGCTGCGGTCAAAAATGCCGAATGTATCAGGCATTTATCTTCAATCATTTCCGATGAAGAAGATGACTTGATGATAGTGGTATCTGCAATGGGCAAGACAACCAATCAGCTGGAGGAGTTTACCCGTATGCTCTATCCTGATGCTCCCTTTGAAGATGCACAGTACAACCAACTTTATGACCAAGTCGTTTCAACCGGCGAACTGCAATCGACGCGTATCGTAAGTGCCTATCTCAACCATGTAGGTTTGACTAACCATTGGATGGATATCACTACCGTATTACGCACAGACAACGCATTTCGATGCGCGAATGTGGATATTCAAACATCGACCTCGCTCCTTCGGGCATATTTGGCAAATCATCCTGCACATATCTATGTGACACAGGGTTTTATAGGCGGCACATCGGACGGCTTGCGCACTACATTGGGTAGGGAAGGGTCGGACTATACGGCAGGGTTGTTGGCATATATGCTGGACGCAACTTCGGTGACATTGTGGAAAGATGTGCCCGGTGTCTTTTCGGCAGATCCCCGCAAAGTGAAAGATGCACATTTGATACACGAAATGAGTTATCAGGAGGCAGCCCAACTGGTAGAGCAAGGGGCACAAATAGTGCATCACAAGACTTTTAAGCCGTTAATGGATAAACATATACCGCTGATTGTTAAACCGTTTATGCACCCGGAGGAACAGGGTACATTGATACACTGATGGAAACAGGTAAACAATATTTTACGACTGCATATTGGTCGGGTTTGTTGCACGAATTTGTGGCTGCAATGCATACCACAAAGTTCTGGAAGGAATTGATAATGATGTCCTTGGGAATGATGCTCGGTGCCGCTTCGGTGTATTATTTCCTAATGCCAAGCCATATCATCGTGGGTACAATTTCCGGTTTGAGTATCGTACTGAATACTTTTTTCGGCGGTAATGCAGATACTTTTTCCTATTGGGTAATGGGTATCAACGCGTTTCTGCTGGTAATGGCTTTCTTGCTGATAGGAAACGAATTTGGCGCAAAGACCGTCTATACCGCTCTTATATTAGGTCCGTTTGTGCAACTGTGGGACCGCATTTATCCCTATACCAATTTTACACACAGGGTCATTTACGACCAGGATATTCTGATTCAGTTGTCGCAAGGACGGACGATTTTAGACGCTAATGGCAATCCCTATCTGTTGTCCCGTTCGGGAGAAGTGCTGGAACAGGTAAAAGACTCCGTTATGTCTGCCGGACTGGGAATGGGCGATGTGTGGTTTGATTTGGTATGTTTCGTGCTATTGCTCAGTTTGTGTCAGGCATTTGAGTTCCGAATAAACGCTTCCACAGGCGGACTGGATATTATCGCTAAAATCATTAACAAGTATTTTCATTTCGACATAGGTGCGTCCGTCACTATCGGCGGTGCAATCATTTGCTGTACGGCATTCTTAATCAACGATTTCCGTATGGTGGTTATCGGATTGATAGGTACCTGGATAAATGGTTTGGTAATAGATTATCTGACCGTGAATATGAGCAATCGAAAGCGTGTTTGTATCATTTCACCCGAGTGGGAACGCATTCGTAAATACATCGTTGATACCATTCGTCGCGGTTGCTCGCTATATGAAGTGGTGGGCGGTTATACCAACACAAAACAAATAGAAATACAGTCACTTCTGACAAAAGATGAATATGCAGACCTGATGAAGTTCATGCGTGACAACAAAATACAAGCATTCGTTACTGCAGGCAACTGCTCGGAAATATACGGCACATGGCTGATTCACAAGTCAAGGTATGAGAACTTTATGGAGGATCTGAAACAGCGTAGTGTCGAGTTTGAGCAAAAACGCCAAGAATATATGGAGCACAGGCGGCAGTATTGGGAATCAAAAAAATTAAAAAACCATAAAAAATAATATTATGAAACCTACTTTATTTATCTTGGCTGCCGGAATGGGCAGCCGTTACGGAGGTCTCAAGCAAATCGATGGCTTAGGACCCAACGGAGAAACAATTATGGACTATAGCGTCTATGACGCCTTGCGTGCCGGTTTCGGCAAAATCGTTTTTGTAATCAGAAAAGATTTCGAAGAGGATTTCCGTAAAGTTGTCTTGTCTAAATACGAAGACAAAATTCCTTGCGAGGTTTGTTTCCAGTCTTTGGACAAAGTTCCGGAAGGGTACTCCTATAATCCTGAGCGTACCAAACCTTGGGGAACCAATCATGCCGTATTGATGGCAAAAGATATTATTCATGAGCCGTTTGCAGTACTGAATGCCGATGATTTTTATGGTCAAGATTCCTTTAAAGTGCTGGCAGACTATCTGAAGAGTATAGAAGGAACCAAAGGTAACTATTGCATGGTCGGCTATCGAATCCAAAATACATTGAGCGAAAACGGTAGCGTCAGTCGCGGTATCTGCGCAACAGATGCCAATGGCTATTTGACCGATGTAGTAGAGCGTACAAAGATTGAAGATAAGGGCGGTCGTATCGTATTTACGGAAGATAGCGTTGATACGGAAATACCTCTCAATACGCCTGTGTCCATGAATATGTGGGGCTTTACGCCTGAATATTTTGATTATGCAATGGATGCTTTCAAATGTTTCTTGCAGGAAAACGGTCAAGAAATGAAGAAAGAATTCTATATCCCCACCGTTGTGAACGAGTTGATCCGTGCCGGCAAGGCAACTTGCAAAGTCCTGGATACTACCTCCCAATGGTTTGGCGTGACTTATGCAGAAGACCGTCCTCAGTTCATACTGAAAATCAATGAATTGGTTAACAAGGGTGTTTATCCTGCTAAATTATTCTAATTTATGGCTCGTATTTTAGTTACCGGTGGAACCGGCTACATAGGTTCGCATACCGTAGTGTGCCTGATGGAACAGGGCTATGATGTAGTTATCATTGACAATCTGAGTAATAGTAATATCGAAGTGCTGGACGGCATCGAGAAGATAGTTGGCCGTCGTCCTGATTTTGAGAATTTAGACTGCTTGGATTATCCTAATTTGGATCGTTTATTCACCCGTTATCCGGATATTGAAGCCATTATCCATTTCGCAGCCAGCAAGGCAGTGGGAGAGTCTGTGGAAAAACCACTGATGTACTATCGCAACAATATCGGTTCGCTGGTCAATCTGCTTGAGTTGATGTCGGTGCATAATGTGAAACATATTGTATTTTCCTCTTCTTGCACGGTTTATGGTCAGCCCGATGCAGCACATTTGCCGGTCAATGAGACCGCTCCTATTCAAAAAGCATTGTCGCCTTATGGCAATACAAAGCAAATCAACGAAGAAATAATCCAAGATACCTGTCATTCGAATGCCAATATTCATGCTACTATCTTGCGTTATTTCAATCCGATAGGTGCTCACTCCTCTGCATTGATAGGCGAATTGCCCAACGGTGTACCTAACAACTTGTTGCCATTTGTTACTCAGACGGCTTCCGGTTTGCGGGAGAAATTACGCGTATTCGGTGATGACTATAATACACCGGACGGTTCGTGTATCCGTGACTATATCTATGTTGTAGATTTGGCAAAGGCACATGTGAAAGCCGTTGAACGCATGCTCTCAGGCAAGGCAGAAGAACAAGTCGAGATTTTCAATTTAGGAACAGGACGCGGTTTGAGCGTGTTGGAAATCCTTCGCACATTTATCAAGGTGTCCGGTGTTCATCTCAAATATGAGATTGTCGGCCGTCGTGAGGGTGATATTGAACAAGTATGGGCAGACCCGAAACGCGCCAATGAGGTACTGGGTTGGAAAGCCGATACTCCTGTGGAAGAAGTCCTTTTATCCGCATGGAACTGGGAGAAACGCCTTCGCGGTATCGAATAAAAGTTGGACAAGAAAACAAAAAAATCACCGATTATTGCAATCGGTGATTTTTTGTTTGTGAAGATAGATGTTTATCCTCCGCATTTGCTATATCCGCACTTGCGGCAGTGCATACATCCTTCTTCGAAGATCAAAGGTTCTCCGCAAGATGGGCAAACCTGACCTTGCACTACTGTGCCGTCTTGGATGTATTTTTTCAGTGCGCGCTCTACGCCAACCTTCCAACTATTGATGGTTTCGCTATCCATCTGCAAGCCACTAATCATCTTAATGACTTGATCAATAGGCATTTGGTAACGCAACACACCAGAGATGAGTTTGGCATAATTCCAAAACTCCTTGTCGAACTTGTAACTTAATCCCTCCATGGTCGTCTTAAAACCACGCGAGTTAATAAACTGGAAGTCGTATCGGTGTGTTCCATCCTCTTGGGTAACACGGATAATCTTTCCTTTGGTGACAGATTTAGGAATCATCAATCCTTCTTCGTCGTCAGCCAAACCGGTGAAAATCTCATAGGGCATGCCGTCTTGTAATCCCACGAAGGCAATCCATTTATCTTTGTTGTTCTGGAATCTGACAACATCGCATTCCAATTCGTTCGGACGAATGCGCACTTTGTTGTCGAAGCAAACACAATTGTGAGGTTCGTTCTTGTCCTCTTTCTTCTCTGCTTTTTTAGAAACGCTTTCCAATACATTGCCACGACTGCCGTCACGATAAACCGTGCAGCCCTTGCACCCACAACGCCATGCTTCTTCGTACAACTGACCAACCAATTCTTCGGTCACATCTTGCGGTAAGTTGATGGTTACTGAAATGGAATGGTCAACCCATTTTTGAATAGCGCCTTGCATTTGCACTTTCTTCAACCAATCCACATCGTTGGCAGTAGCGTGGAAATAGGG
>JAKSNK010000044.1 GCA_024399835.1 Paludibacteraceae bacterium | reverse complement strand
GGCAGGGCATAAACGACCTGTTGCAGTAGCGACTCTTTGGCAATCACAATAGCGGTCTTGTCGCCCGGGGCGCTGTTGGCTTGCGTCTGCTCCAACCAGTCGTGTACAAACTGTGCTTGTGCCGCGTCCGACTGACAGGCAACCACGGTCGTTTGCGGCACTTTACGCTTCTCTTCTGCCGGACAGTCCAATGCGTTGGGGAAATGCCGGATGTTCTCGTGTATGTATTTATACACATTGCCGTCCAATTCAAACGACGGGTCGTCGTCCCAGTAGAATAGTGCCTGTCCGTTGTCGTGGAATAGTTTCATCAATTGCCATTCGGCGGTCAGCAGGTAGTTAAATCCGATGAATGCGTATTGTCTGTCTTTGATTTTTGTCTGAATGCAATCGTCGTTCCAATGTTGTATTACCCATTGTGTACGGTCGCCCTGACTGCCTAAGTTCTGCTGTTCTTGGCTCTCGCGGAACTCGTGATAGATAGCGGGTAGATTTTCCCATAGCGAGGCAAAGTAGTCGTGTATGCTGTCTTTGTTGCCTTCTATGGCGAGTAATTTCTCCAGCCGTTCGCGTGTCTCGTCGTCTATGCCTGAGTTCTCATAACGGTTGATTTCTGCGGTACAACGCATGATGTCGTCGCCCTTGACACTTGCCATGGCTACCGACGAAAAGTCGTTTAGCAGTTGCAATCCCCACCCGTAAAAGGCATCTATGGGCAAACTGTGTGAAGTATGCTTTTTGTATATTTGGTATAACCTGCAGATGGCGCTTATCTCGTCTTCGTTTTGCATGGGACATAAGCTGTCGGTCAGCGAGTCGATGGTCGTCATGCGGGGTAGAGTAATCGGCTTGGGCTGAGCGGACTGTTGCAGAACTTGGGATAAGTATTGCTTGACGAACAACCCTGCGCGTTGCATGGGGAAGACTAATGTATATTTCCCTAATTCGGTTATTCCGTTGGCTTTGCGAATCAGATTGTCGGTAACTATTTGTAAGAAAGAATTGTCCATGGCGTACTAAATTAAAAAAGTGTATTGCTAACCTGTTCCAGGCGCTGTTGGTCTGCTATCCACAGATAGCCGCTTACCTGCTTGGCGCCCATTTGACGGCAAATATCCATATAGCATCTGACTTGTCGGTCGTATTTGGGGTTGTCCGCACCAAATTTATAGTCCAAAACGATGGCGCGTTGGCGGTCGGCTGTCCACATAACGCGGTCCATGCGTTTCTCGGCAATCGTGCCTTGGTCGTCTTGGTATAATATGCTCTCCTCGCACATCACATGCCAGTCGCCTGTAAAGTACTCGCCGAGGTGCAAAACGGTCTTGCACACCAACTTCCGTATGTCTTCCCGCATGTGTTCGTTGGGAATGACCCCTCTCTTGAATGCGTCATCCACTGCCTCACGGGCTGCGGCTTCGGCTTGTTCAACGGTGGCATATAGTTCGACTTTGGACAGTATGTCGTGGCAGATTATTCCCAATGCGCGTTGGTCTAAAGTGGGGTCTTCGTCGGGGTCGGTGCCTATGGTCCAACCGTATTTGCGTGACTCTTGCGACTGCTCGAATACGATATGTTCCGAACTGCTGTAGCAATGTGCCTGTTTGACCTGTGCCTCTTGCATGGAGCAGGGGTTAAGGTCTTTTTTCTTGCCTTCTTGCGGACTGCTCCATTCGGCATCGCCATAACTGACTTCGGCATAGTCGTTTTCGCCGCCAATCTGCTTGCCGTCAATCATGGCGTTCAGGGTTTCCTGCAAACCGCATCTGCCGGCTATCAACTGCCCCGCATCGGACTCTTTGTCTTTGACTCGGGTGACGGGGGCGTAAATGTATAGCCGTTCGGCGGCACGGGTAAAGGCAACATAAATCAGGTTGAAATTGTCCACGCGTTGCATTTGATGTTCGTCCGCATAGGTCGGGGCAAACTGTGTAACTTCCGCCATATTGCCGTTCTGCTGAATGGGCATGATGGCGGTTTCGCCGTTTTCGGTTTGCAGGTCATCAATGGTACACCATAACTTGCTGCCGCCTTTGTCCTCTTCCATTTTCCAGTCGCAGAAGGGGATAAATACATTCTTGGCTTCCAGTCCTTTGGAGGTATGTATGCTCATCAGCCGAATGCCCGTCATCTCGGTGGCTGGGATGTTCTTTTCGTGCATCTCGTCGTCCCAATAGCGGATAAAGGCGCTTCCGTCCGAACCCTGTTGGCTGACAAAGTCGCGGAGCATATCGCGAAAACTGTTTACATAACTTAGGTCGGAAATG
This sequence comes from Paludibacteraceae bacterium, assembly GCA_024399835.1. GTDB lineage: Bacteria > Bacteroidota > Bacteroidia > Bacteroidales > Paludibacteraceae > Colicola. The sequence continues at coordinate 4,540 of JAKSNK010000044.1, read as the reverse complement.
TTTGTCCTGTCGGTCTCTTTGTTCGCTCCGTTCTCGCCGTCTTTGGCAGTCAGAATGGCTTGTAGCAGGTATTCGACCAGGTCGTTCAGGGACATGCTTTTCAGTTCTGCCATGTGGCTGTCTAAGTCGATATGGGGTAAATAGTGCTGCAGGTAGTAGAGTGCAACCTGGTCGTTGCAATGAATATGCCGAATGCCGGCTACCAGCATGTTGACCGTCGTGGAGTAGTCCAGCCGGAAGCAACTTGACGAGATTATACTGGTTTTAGCCAAGCGGGTAAACTGATCGGGGTGCTGACTGATACATTCCTGCCGGGCATCCAAAACCTCGCTTGCTTCTTTGTTCCAGCGGAGGAGTATCATGATATCGTTGGCTTTGACTCCCCGTGCGAGTAATGCCTCGATGGTGGCGAACATGTCGTTGAGCAGGTTCTTCCTTACTTGCCGGCGCAAGTCGGCTTGCTTGTTGTCGGCACTCTGTGCATAACATCTCACTTGCACATATCCTCCGTCGTGTCCTTTGCGGTAATAGTTGCTGAGTATGCCGGGCTCGTATCCTTCGTTGTAGAGACGCTTGATGTCGTCGCTTTCGTTGGCGGTGATATGTTGCATGGTCTCCAAGTTGAATTGTACCACTTCTTTCTCCGAACGGAAGTTGCATACCAATGGAGGAACATCGGTATTGTAGTAATCTTCCCAGTTCTTGTCGAGGTCGCGCATGATAGTCCAGTCGCCGTTTCTCCAGCGGTAGATGGATTGCTTGATGTCGCCTACGATAAGGGTGCTGCCGTTGATGGAAGCGAGTATTTCTCGCAATAAATGCTCAAAGTTGGTCCATTGCAGTTGGCTGGTGTCCTGAAACTCGTCCAGCATGATGTGACGGTAGCGTATGCCGGCTTTTTCCAATATGAAAGTGGCATCTCCGGGCTGTAGGGCGCGTGCCAGGGTGTTGGCGGTGGTGGCTAATAGTCGGGTGTTGTTTTCGTTCAGGTGCAGGTTGATACGCTGTAGTAGTGCCCCCATCAGTACCATGTCGTTGATGTAATGGGTGACCATCTTGGGGTATAAGTAGATGCTGCGGCACAGCCGTGTGCAGCGGATTAGTTCCAACAGTTCTTGTCGCACCTGTTCGGCGCTTTCAGCCCGTTGGCATGTGTAGTTTCCCTCAAATTTCTCACGGTCTTCTATTTTGCGGAGGGTTGTGTCGGTAAAAAGGGTCAGAAATTTCTTGCTGTCTTTCTCGTCGTCGGCGTTGGTCAGGTTGTGCTGCAGGCGTTGTAGGGGGTCGATGAACGATTTCTGTCCGCTTTTGAAATCTTTTGCGGTAAAACGCATGGCGTTTGCCACGCGCCGTTGCAGTTCGTCCAGTTCGTTGGCGCCCGTCTTGCGCCAGTCTAACGAGGACGCGTATTCGTGCAGCCGTTCGGGGTTAAAGATTATCTTGTCTTGCTGTGCCTGTAGGGACTCTTTGTAAAGTTCTTTGCCTATCTCAGCCAGCCCTTTGCGGATGTCCCAGTTCTTCTCGTCGTCCATTTGTTCGTCTGTGTAGCGGGTCAGCGCCTTGCACAGTTGGGGGTCTTGTGCGCCGATGGTCAGCAGTTCATCTACGGCATTGCGGATAGGTTGGTCTATGTTCAGTTCTATTTGATAACCGACGGCTCCGTTCAACTGTTGTACCATGCCTGCCAGTAGGGATTGCAGAAAGGTGTCTATCGTCTGTACGCGCATTTCGTCGTAGTGGGACAAAATCTGTGCGTGAATGACTTGTGCCCGCTGCTGACAAACGGGGTCTGTCAGATTGTCCTTGTAACCCAATTCGCCGCTGACCTCCCGTACGCGCTTGAGAAAACCCTGTGTAGAGGGCAGGTCGGTCTGATAACCGATGGCGTAAAGATAACCCAATATCCGCTCTTTCATTTCAGCGGTGGCTTTGTTGGTAAAGGTGACGGCGAGGATCTGCTGAAAATGCTCACCGTGAAAGAGTAGGGCGATGTAGTGGGCAGCCAGCGTAAAAGTTTTTCCCGAACCGGCAGATGCTTTGCGTACAAACATTGTTTTCATAGGACAGTTGTATTTTTTTTGCAAATATACGAAAAAATTTTGATATGTGCAAGAAATTGTGTACCTTTGCAGAAATAATGAAATGCTTTATGAAAAAACTTGTCTTCTTTTTTGCTGTTATGGGTGCTATGACGGTTCAGGCGAAAACATTGGTGGCGTATTTTTCTGCTACGGGGCGTACCAAGGCGGTTGCCCAAGATATTACTCGTGTCGGTGGCTATGATTTGTGGGAAATCGAGGCGTATGAGCCCTATACGGCGGATGATTTAAACTGGCGTAACCGTCAATCGCGGTCGTCTGTTGAGATGGCGGACTCTACCGAACGCCCTACGATACGCATTTGTACGGACTTGCGCCCGTATGATACCATTTATTTGGGTTTTCCTGTTTGGTGGGGAATATGTCCGCGTATTATACAGTCGTGGGTGGAGAATAATATCCTTGACGGTAAGGTACTTGTACCTTTTGCTACTTCGGGAAGCAGTCCGATAGAGCCGGCTGTGGAGTTTTTGCGGAACACTTATCCGGAATATAATTGGCAGGACGGCAAACTCCTTAACGACTATACCGACGACACTCTCCGCACTTGGCTTGCCCGATAGCCGTTGTCGACCGAACAAGCGCGCCCGTTTAGGGGTGCGCTTGTTTCAAATTTTGTTGTCTTTTTGAGTAAGCAAATAGTCGAGGGTTGACCGACACTTGACCGACACTTTCTATCCCCTCTTTGCGTCTCTCTCTTAATTCTTAATGTGGCAGATGTGGCAGATGGGCGGATTGTTTTGACCATTAGTCAACTTACTATTTTTAAGACTAAGGAACCGAAATGCTATTGCAAATCGGTTCCCTAATCCTATACTCATCCTTAACTCATCGTATACTTATTGCAGTTGGCGATTAACAATGCACAATGCACGATGGAACTGACGATTTGTAAGATTTACCACAAAGCCACTTTCCCAACAGAAGGAATCTCTAATGAAACTTTCTGCCCAAGTGCTTTGAAAACTTTAGCAATGGTTGACAAGGTTAGATTTGTACCGTTTTCTACTCTGGAGATTTGAGCTTTTTGCACACCAATCATTTCGCCCAATTGCTCTTGAGAGAGATTTTGGGCTTTACGGGCTTGGCGAATAGCTTCTCCAACGAGAAATAACTCTTTTTCATGTTCATACTCGTTTCTCGTGGCAGTACCGATAGCACCCATGTGCTTATCTTCCATTTGTGCTTGTGTATAGAATTCCATAGTTGTTTATTTTGCGTTAAAATATTGATCTTTTATTTGTTCTGCGTGAGTTATTTCACTTTTAGGTGTTTTTCGCGTCTTTTTGATAAAACCATGTGTAGCAACAACCAATGTATTTTGATTATTCCGTTTATCCCAAAATGCCAACAAACGATATTGCTTCCCATCAAATCTTGTGCGAAATTCCCATATATCCGTATTTTCTAATTTCTTAAATAGTTCAGGGTCGTTTGAATACGAAGAACGCATTATGTTGTAAAGAATCTTAGCTTTTACCTTGACCGATTGTGAGGCCAAGAAAGCATCTGCTTCTTCAGAATAGATTACTTGAAATAGTTGTTTAAGCGGTTGCATATTTGTGATATATTCACGAATTCGGGTGCAAAGATACAAAAAAGTTTCCATATTACGAAACATTTTTGCATTTTTTTGCTAAAAAACAACTTTTCCCCTCCCTCCCTCTCACTTTCACTTTCCCTTTCCTTCCCTTTCCGTCCATTATCGGCGATTGTATCGCCGTATTGCTTTGCTTGTCTTTTTGTGATGCTTAATTATTGGCATTGCTTAGCCATACTCAATGTTATTGTGTTGCGCGTATGGCTATGCAATGCCTAAGGCGAATACTTGAGGTCTTAAAAATCTGTTGAATCCTCTTAATCTGCCAACTTAATGAAACTGTCACCTATAACTAACAATTATTTTAAGAGCATCGTTTGTTTCCAAATATTAGTAAATGCTGGACTGGTAGCAACTACAGGAGTTTGTGGCTTTTCATTAATCAAAAATGCTTCTTTCTTAACATTGGCATTGATGTATTCTGCCAATTCCTGATAACTTACATTGCCTTGAGTTGCTTGCAATTTCTTCAGCAAGAAATAAGTGAATAAGCCGTGTCCTTTTTCTGCGTATGTCATTGCTGTTTCATCTCCACTAGACGCGGAGAACACAACCGTGTTACCTGCCAAAGTTTCTTTCTTTGCTTCGCGAGCCACACCACGTGCAGCAACCAACATACTGCCTTCTTTGTTCGCGCCGGTAAAGCAAGCATCCATGAAATAGGTTACGCGATTTGCTTTAGTGGAAGATAGTGTAGTATATAGTTGATTAAGACTATAACATGTGGCAGTGTTAGTACCTTTACCATCAACAGGAATAATATAAGCGTCACCAGTTTTTTCATCGGGAATACCATGACCGCAATAATACACAATGGCTTTACTATCCTCAAAATTGTCAA
>JAKSNK010000043.1 GCA_024399835.1 Paludibacteraceae bacterium | reverse complement strand
TATACCTCCAAGATATTTTACCTGATGTATAACGATTGACGGCACTATCGCTTGGAGAGGACAGGGTGCAGAAGTCGTAGGTGGTGAAGGAGAGTATATCCGACCATTGGGTAGTGTCTTTTTTGTGGTAACTTTTGACACGCCAGTAGTAAGTTGTGCCGAACAGCAGTTGGTTGATAGGGGTGTAGCAATCATCCTGATTGCTGCCCCAACTCAGTTCCGTGCGTTTGGCAGGCGAGTTGAAAGCCGGTGTGGTGTCCAGTTCGATGATGACATTGGTTAATCCTTTTTGGTATTTCCACTCAAAATTTTGTGTAGTGTAGGCACTTGTCAGCCCGTCCGGGAATTTGCCAACCGCCTTGCTGACAGTGTGGAAGGACGCTGTTTCCGACCATTGTGAACTGTCGTTTTTATTCATTAGCCGTACATGCCAATAGATAGTTTTGCCCAAATAGAGGTTGCTGACGGTGTGTGAAGTGGTGCCGGTGGTTGTTGGCACGCTACCGCTCTGCTTTTCGCGTATTTTTGCGGGTGAGGAGAAGGAGGGAACGGTATCTATTTCGAGCACATAGGTGCCGCAGCCCAAATGATTGTTCCATGTCAGATCTACTTGTGGGTAGTAGTTGAAGGCATGTTCGGGGTCGTTGGGAGATTCTATTTCCACGGGGTGATTGGTGTAGAAGTCCCTTACTTCGCTCCAGTCGGAGAAAACGCCTTCTTCTGTGGGGGAGACAGAACGCACGCGCCAATAATAATGGCAGTTGAAATGCAAATCCGTGACGGTGCAGGCGAAAGAGGTAGTGGATTTATTTCCGTTTTTTTCAAGTAGCAGTGGTGAATTGAATTGAGTAGTTGTATCTACCTGCAGGTGGTATCCGTCGTTTTTTCCGTTTTCGCCCTTTAGTACGATGCGAGTGTAGGCATTTTGATAGTTGTTGCCGGGGCTATTGAGCACGGGAGTATCAAGTGCATATAACGGAGTAGTGCTGAATAGCAATAAAGCGATAAAAAGAAGATTTCTAACCATTCTAATCATGCAGAAATATATAATCGGACTACAAAGATACAAAGAATTTTTGGAATACGCAAATAAAAGTTTGGAATGCGCGGTAAATATATGTTTTTTCGGGCAGAATAGATATATTATCTATGAAATTATGGTAATTTGGAGCGATATATGCTGGCATATAAAGAAGCCAAATACCATAAATCAAGGGCGCAGCCCTGCCCGAAAAGACATATATTTATTGCGCATTTTAATAAACGCTAAACAGCGCATTGGGGGGAATGCCGCAATCGGCGGCAGGCGGCGTCCCAATAGCGGTATCAACACACAAGCGCGCCCGGTTAGGGGTGCGCTTGTTTCAAATTTTGTCGGCGTTCTTCTCGGTCTTGTAACATAACATCAACATAACATGCTACTGCTGTCTATTACGGTACATATACGGTACATATACGGTACATAACCGAGATGTTACTGAGATTTTACACTGTACTGACCCCATTTCCCATACTTCATACTCCATCAGCGCAGCGGTCTATTATCTCAAAATTCTAAATCCCTAATTGGTAGTTTTGCGAGATTGAGAGTAAAAAAGAACCGGCATTGTGCAAATGTCGGTTCTAATAGAACGAAATAGTGCAATATACCAAACATCAACACAGAGAGATAATTCCCTGTGCTGATGTTGATGTACGCATGATTGATTAGAGTGCGTCCTTAATCGTTCCGTACAAACTTTCTCCAATTCCTTTAAGGGGACCGGAAGAGGAGGTAACTTGCGTTACGCTTGCGGTTACGCTTGCGCAAACGATATTGGACGCTACAACAGGAAGTGTTGTTGTTTGTGGTTGAATATATTTCTTCATGATTGTAATTATTTAATCGTGTTACCTAAGATGTCATTGGTTCTGCCGTTGCGTATGATATGGATGCGACCATTAATCATGACTTTGCGAACGGAGTCGGTAGCTTTGGGTGTTTGCAACTCGGTAGGAGTTGTTCTGCCCAAAATCATGCGTGCTTGTACGCCGGCAGATACCGGTGCTTCCTCATGATATTTAATCTTGAAGTACGCGCGCATACCATTCAGATAGTCGGAGGCATCCGAATAGAACACCATGTTGTCCTTACCTACGAAGAGGTGGTCTTTGTAGCCAACCGAAACAAAGGACTTCTGAACCGTGCCGATGAAGTCGAGATTAGCGTGCTCAACCGGAGCAAGGGCAGTAGAAACGGTTACGCCATAGAAAATAGGATTGGCAGTTTTATCGTAATCCGTACCCGGCTGGATGAGGTAAGGCACACCGGCAGCCATCTCGTCAACTTTGTCAAACTCAATGTCGAGAGTCATGTTGTTGTCAGAGAGTGTAGAAGAAGTCAGGTTCCAAACCTCAGCACCTTCACCGAATGCCTCGTCTATTTGCTCACGGTTGAGAGCAAACGGCAAGCAGATAGTGTTGGTCATGCCGCCTACTAACGGACGGATAAGAGTGACATTAGCTTTACCATCGAAGATAAGGTTATCTTCCTTGCTTTGGTCAATAGTGATAGTCGGGATAAAGTCGATGTGTGACAGTCTAAGGTTGCATGTACCGGAATTCCAATTCTCTTCTGCTTGGATGAGATAATATTTCCCTTCAACCAATCCAGACAAATCCCAATCGTATTCCATTGTTCTTACTTTTTGACCCGCCCCTTCTTCACGGATGTTACCATGGAAGAGTTCTTCACCGGATACAGGGTCAATAATAGATAGGTTAATGTCAATTCCCCAGTTATCAACACCACATAAGCATGTTACATGATATTGTGCAGGTTGAATATATGCTTCCCATTGTGCTTTCGCATGAACTGACCCCAAGTTGATAGATGGTCTCGTATTATCCAACCAATCACATTGCTCTGTATTTACCGAATTAGTTACATTGCTGTAATCCAACACGGCAGCATCCACAGGAACAATCATTGCACTATGTTCCTGCCATTGAGCGGTGAAGGTAACATTGTCGGCAGGCATAGTGTATTCAGCACCGGCAGCGTAGGTGTTTGTGCCATCGTTCCAGCCGTTGAACTCGCAATAAGGTTTCAGCAAGGAGCCCGGAGCAGACAGGTTGAACTTGGTGCCCTCTACTTTGGGCATTTCATCTACAGGCACTTCGCCTTGTGCGCCACCTGCAGCGTAAGTAACTGTGTAGGTTTGTTTAACAACCAATTCATATTCTTCGGTTACGGCAGCAGAATAGTTACCTTCTGCATCGTAAGCGAAGACGGTGTAGTAATATTTGCCCGGCTCTTTGGCTTGTGTATCGGTGAAGTCAAAGGCAACCTGTTGGTCAATCAGCACATCACCGTCGGCAGGACTTGTAGAAGCCGAACCTGCTTTGCGGACCAAAGTCACTTTGGCAATTTCTACATCAGACATACCTGTTGTGTGGTAGCGGACATTGCGGACGGTAATAGACTTATCTGTATAAGAGCCATCTGCATTAACATAAATAGCCACTTGGTCGTCGGCATCTGTGTGCTTATTATTTTCCCAATAATGCTCATTCATTGTACATTGTGCAGGTGTCCAATCGGCTTTATCACCAGTCAACTTACCTGTAGATTTACCTTGCCAGTTGACATGAGGTTCGCCATCACCATTACCAGCGCCACCCCATACAAAGCAATTGTTAGAAGGAAGAGCAACTTTATATTCGAAGGACATCTTATCTACTACTCCCGAAGGAATGGGGAAGCCAACGCCAGAGTTACCGCAATTACCCAAGGTAAAGGTTGATGTTACAGAGCCATCAGCATTTATAACCAATTTGGGATTTTTATCTGTTGGGTCACCAGTTGGTTGATACGGAGCCATAGCTTTGCTTATATCTACGAGTCCGGGGATGTTCCAAGACAGGGGAACGATTTCGTTCACGGGTTCGGTAATGGTGAGGTCGGTAACAGTAGGAACGGTTACGGCTTCCCATTGAGCGACAAACTCTACATTAGCAGCAGTCATGGTGTAGGTCTCACCGGGTTGGTAAGTCTTGTCTGCTTTCCAGCCCTTGAAGGCATAGCCGGCAATGTGGATAGCATCAGCCACTTTGAAGGTAGCGCCATCAATATGGTCGGGTTCGATAGGCAGCACGCCTGAATAATCTACTTCACCTTTAGCATAAGTAACGGTATAGAGTTTATTCCATTGAGCAGTAAGAGTGACATTGTCAGAAGGCATCGTGTAGGTTGCCTCGGCAGCAAAGGTAGTCGTGCCATCGTTCCAACCGGCGAATTGATAACCTGTACGAGAAACCACCGAACTTGCAGGCAGCGTAAAGGTTTCGCCTGCTTTGTGGTCAGCTTCTGTAGGTTCTGTTACCCAAGTACCTCCGCCGTTAGCGTATTCTACGGTATATTCTACTTCGGAATCCTCTTCCCATTGAGCGGTGAAGGTAACATTAGAAGCTGGCATAGTATAAGTAACACCTGCGGCATAACTTTTACTATCGTAACTACACAACCACTCTTTGAAGTGATAGCCGGTAGGAGGAGTAAAGTAATCAGGAGTAGGTGAAATCAGTTGATATGTTTCATTCTCTTTCTTTGGCTCAGGATCCATTTCGCCAGAACCTTCACCCGGATTAAAGGTGATAGTATAATCAAGGGCTTTGATGTTGATTTTTTGGATTTGATTCCAAGTTATCCACACGCCCGGATTCTGCTGAGTAGTAAGCACAAAGAGCGTTTGTTCCGTTGTAGTGTAATCAGTCGTTGTATTTTGATAAATAGTATAAGGCACGCCATTAAGAGTAAGCGTAGCCGTATTATCCAAGGTTCCGCCATTAATATCGGCAACTTGTATCGTTACTTTTTGATTGGCTTTCACCCAGAAAGAGAGTGACCTAATGTCATTTACTATCTTCAAACCATTATCCCACATTACATTGTTAAGAGAAGAAAGAGAGTAGTTGCAAGCCGACAACTCTTCACTAAGATTTTGTGTAGATTCAAATCCATACTTGTCCGCCAATGCTTTAAAGTCAATAGATTCAGCGTATCCTGCCCAATGAGCGTGGAGGGTGCAGTTGTCGGCAGGTTTGTAGTTTGCACCGGCATTTCCGGCAAATGTGCCACCTGTTGCAGCGGTGTACCAACCATCAAAGATATAGCCCGATTTGGTAGGAGCAACGGGTAAGGTAATACCTGCGCCAAAGGATAGTTCGGTAATCGGTTCGATTGTTTCCGGTGTACCGCCTTGCGTATTGAAACTGACCGTCTTGGGGGACATGTCGGAGATGGTGATGTCTTTAACACGAGTCCAGCCAGAAGAAGTTTGTATTTGGATTTGTGCCTCATTCTCGATGGTATAATTTACAGTAACGGGGTTTTTATTAGCATCACCCCAAACAGTATTCCAACTACTACCACCATTTAAGGAGACTTGAACTGAATTACCATAACCTGATGTTGCACCAAATGTGATGGTAACGCTACTATTGGCTTTTACATTGAAGGAGAGGGAGTTCCACCCATCCCATCCTAAACCGCCATCAACATCTGTTCGATTTTCCCAATACATAGCAGATGCATTACCAGCAGTAAAATAGTGGTTAGCCAATTCCGTTGTTACTCCATCATAATATTTTCCAGACGAGCCATAAGTCTGCATAATTTCCATAAAGTTTGCAGAGGTGGCATAGTCCACTGCCCCAACGCTCAGCGAACATATCGCGGCGAGGGCTAATAAAAGAAAATGTTTTTTCATAAGTAATAGATTTTAGTTATTGTGTATTTTATTCGTATGCGTATTACATATTAAGGTGTTATTTGATGCGGTTGCCCAAGAGGTCAATCATTCGGTTGTCGCGGACAATATATACGCGATTGGCTCTTATCACCTTGCGGACAACAGCGTTGGCACGCGTTGCCGACAAAGCAGTCTGGTCTTCCGGCGCAACAATATCAATCTTCTTCAATACCGACCAGAAAGGATTGACAATCTTAATCACAAACTGCGTAATACCGTCGGCACTATACGGACCATTAACCGTGTTACCAGCCAAATCAGCCACCCAAGCACCGTTGGCATACAACTCGGCTGTACCGTTGCCGCCCTGCCAGTTGCCCAGCGTAATAGTGACCTCACCTTCGGCAGGAACAAAGAAAGAGAAATCCTTGTCGCCACTCTCCGTCTTCAAACCCGTATCGGGCTTGTCATAACCCTGACTGTCCCACGACACACTATTGAGCGAAGACATCGTATAATGGTTATCCGCCAATGTGGTCGCTATATCGGGCGCAGCAGCAGCCAGTTCGGCAAAGTCGATACTCTGCGCATAAGCGACATTGGCAACCGTAATGACCGCATCGACAGATTTAGCCGTATAAACGCCTTCTACCGCTGCCTGTGTAGCCGTAACAACAGCCGTTCCGGGCGTGGTAGCCGTGAGATAGAAGCCGGAGACGGCAGCACCCGTGCCGTTGGCATCCTTGACCGTATAAGTAACCGTACCTGCCGGGCGATTGCCGTGCAGCGTGCCCAAGTTAAGTCCGGCAGTGCCCAAGTAATATGTGCCGTCGTTGAACTCAAAATACCGCTCAACGGGACCGACAGGCGCTTCTTCCCTCTCAATAACCACCGTAACGGCATAAATCCAATGCTGGTGGGTACTGAAAGTGGAAGTATTGTAAATCTTGGCGAAATGCGTGCCTGCAGGGATAGTCGTAATGGAGCAGGGCGTCTCGGTGCCAATGTCAGAGCAGGTCAAATCGAAGATACCGCCTGCCAGGACATAGCCGTTCAGTTGTTTGTCGTAGCAATCGAGTTTGAACTCGGCAGGGTTATTCGCAGCATCATAGGCGCAGCAGGAGACCGTAACCTCGCGTATGCACCATCCGTCGTCGGCGAAAAGTTCGAGATACCGGTTATTGAGGGCACGGTAAGCCGTCCAACCCCACCAGCTGCTGCTGCCGCTGCCGAAAAGACTGGCATCCTTGATGAGTTCCATGCCTGCGGAAAAAGTCACACCATTGAGGGTAACCACATTGGATGCTCCCAAGCCCGGCAAACTATTCTCCGTAATAGTCGTTTTTCCGGCAGCCCAATCCTGTGTGCGCCAAGTGGCGGTTTGCGTCTCGCCCATTACACCCGAACATAGCGCAAGAAGGGCTAAAAAGAGTAAAGGTTTTTTCATGCTTTTTTAGATTCGGTTCGTAAAAATTGTGTTATTTTGTGTGTTTTTTAAGGTTGTTTTTGTCAATAATCACGACAAAGCCGTTGTATGCCTAAAGGCAAACAACAGAACCTGTGCTAACGATTGGCACAGGGATTGGCAAATGTAAATAATTGATAATCAGTGCAGTACCCCCCCCGTAATTGTGCATACAATTCGGAGAATGGAGGATAATATGAGTGCTTTATTTTCATTGCGACCGCAAAGGTACAGCAAAAAAAGGAGAAATCCAAATGTTTTTTTATGTTATAAAACATGTTTTTTTGGGGTTAATCGGTGAGTTGGTGAATCGGTGAACCGGGGAAAGGGCACAAAGGGGATAGTGAACCTTGTATTTTTCGTGCTGACTGCATAAGTGGGGAGAGCCCTACCGGCAAGCAGCAGAGCGGAGTGCCCAATAGGGTGAAACACACAAATGTAGGCAGTAGTGATAAAAAAAAGGAACCGGTGAGTCGGTGAACCGGGGAATCGTGGGAAGGGCACAAGGGGATAGTGAACCTTGTATTTTTTGTGCTGACTGCATAAGTGTGGAGAACCCTACCGGCAAGCAGCAGAGCGGAGTGCCCAATAGGGCGAAACACACAAAAGCA
>JAKSNK010000042.1 GCA_024399835.1 Paludibacteraceae bacterium | reverse complement strand
AAGCCGATGAATACCATTGTTTGGTACGATACAGCCAAGACCCTCATTTATCCGTCTTTCTTCACCAACTGGGATCCGGCTGTCAATTATGTGCCATTCCCCGAAGGAACGGACCTAAAAAATATCCCCGCAGACATCATGTCGCAGGGAAAAAAGAAAATTCTGCTGAATAATCGCCTTTATATCCGCAATGGTCGTGGAGCGTATGTCTCCGTGCTCGGTTTGTAAGGCAGTATATTATTCTATTTTCTCGCATAGGAGTGCGACGGGCTTATTCCCCTGTCGCGCTCCTATTAAATATAAGGTGCCTCCGTCGCGCACTTTCCACCGCTTCTTCCACTCTTCCGCTCCCATTACATAGTTGCGTGTCAAGACATTGTATTGCCCCTTTTGTACCTCTTGCATCGTGCAGGGCGCATGCAGAATGCGCCATTTCCTGCCTGCAAAATCGTCCACCGTATTCGGCGAAACATAGAGGTGCGTGTTTACATCCAGTTTGCGCAAGTCATAGCGCTGACCGACCAACTTATACGCACCGGCTTTGATAATGGCGGCATTGGGTTCATAGAGATACATCCCTTCCAACGCCGTATTGTCCGAATACGCTACCGCCGCCTGCTCTTCTTCCTCTCGGGTAAAACGGAAAGTGATACCGTCTGCCAAATCTACGGCGGTTATGTCTGTCTCGGAATGGCTGACAAGCAGTATTTCCTTGACTTCATTGTGTACGGCTACAATATGCACTTGCCAATTGCCGCCCAGACTGCGCAACGCGGCGGATATATCCAGCATGGGCGATAACTTAATCATTATCGTATCTGCCACTTGTCGCATGCGTGGAAGCAACTCAATCACATTGGGCGTGCAGTCCTCTATGCGAAACACCTTACCGCCGTTCTTGTCTCGCCGCGCAGGATCTGCATAAAGCACCGTGCGTTGTGCATCGTGCGTCGTCAATTGCGATAGAAAATCCTCGGCGGTAGTGTTGTGAATCTTCACCCGGTTGGGCAAATTATGCTTCGCCAATGCGCACAGATCGGCATTCTGCTCGATATAATCTACCTGATGAAACACTTCGCTCATAAAGTAAGTATCCACTCCGGCTCCGCCTGTCAAGTCTATTAAATGTTGCCTTTCTGCTTTCGACTTTTGACTTTCCGCCACCTTGGCTTTATAGCGTGCCGTCACTTCGCTCGAACACTGCTCGCAACTCAGCCGTACGGGATACCACCAGCCGTTCTCGCCTTCGACGGTATTCATGTTGGCAAAAGTGGGCAACTTGTCTTTGGTTCGCTGATAGCCATCCACTTGCTGCAAAACAAACCGCCAATCGTCGTCCGACAAAGCTGCATATAAACGACGATGCAAGGCAAGGTCATCAACCTTGTCTTGCAAGTGCAACCGTATAAAGTCCGTACTTACCAATTAAATACGATACGGAACTTTTGCGTAGGAGGAATAATCGTTATATCGTCCTCGTACAGGAAATCGGAAGCGAAGAAACTGATGTTGATCCAACCGTTGCCATACACATAGTCGTATGTTTCCGTATAGTAGTTGTATATGGGTTTGTCTTCTTCGTCATACCCGACTAACTCTTCATAATGTTGGACATAAGGCAATGGTCTTTGTACTTCTTCGCCACGGTCGTTGGTGTAAATCATATACACGCTTACTTTGCCCTCTTTGAAGATGAACTGTGTCAGTTCGGGAATCTCGAACTCGTAGTAGTAATAGTTGTTGGCATACGGCAAACGACCGTCATACATGTTGGAATAGTTCCACTTGTTTTGCTCTACGGTCACATTTGTAATAAACCACTCTACATTTTGTCCGGGATCACCTTTTTCCCCTTTACAACCGGTTAAACTCATGGTAGCCACTATCGCTACCAACATAAATACATACTTTTTCATAAATTTATTTGTTATCTGTTATCTTTTGTCTATTGTCTTTGCTCCTTACTCCGTTTTCCCTCTGCGTTAGTTCAATGCTTTATTATTTATTATTTGTTATTTATTATTTTTCCTCTCATACTTCCACTATTGTAAACCCGGCACCGCCGTGATTGACATCTCCCTCACGGAAGTCCCGAATGCGGTTTTGCCGTTTCAGCCGTTGCAGAAAGTCCTTCGTGAGTTGTTTCAGCGCTCCTGTTCCCGTGCCGTGCAGAATGGTCACTTCTCCTGCATTGACCATAATAGCCGAGTCCATATAGGCAATCAGTTGCTCTTCGGCTTCGTCTATGCGGTAACCGCGTAAGTCCAGTTCGCGTTGAAAGGATAACTTGACCTTGCGAATCGTATCTACAATCGCCGGCTGTGCCGAGGGCAGTTCTTTTGCCATTCCTTTCAGGTCGCTGAATGAATGCAAAGTGTTCGGTTTCTTTTTTCCGCGTGCCGTTGCCGACGGTGCTGAACTGCCGGTATTGGCGTGTTGCTCGGTTGGTGCTACACGCTCTTTCATCCTGTCAACTTTCTGCCGCGCTTTGCGTGTACGCTCTTTGTCCGCCTTGCTCTCTTTAATCTCGCGAATGGTGCGCTCGATAGTGGCGTTGCTTTGTTCCAACAAATTCTGTGCCTCTTCTTTGGCTTCCGCTATTATCTCTTTTTTCTTGGCTTTGACGCCGGCTATCTCGCTTTCGTAGAAGGCAATTTTCTCTTCCAAATGCTTTTCTCTCTGCCGTATGTTCTGCCGTTTCTTTTCCCAATAACGCTTGTCGCGCGCTATGTCTTGCAATTGGCGGTCGTAATCGATATGCTCTGTGCCGACTAAGTCCACCGCGCGCGCAATGATGTCCTCGCTTAGCCCCGTTTGACGGGCTATCTCAATGGCAAAACTTGACCCTGCCTGTCCTACGCTCAGTTGGAACAGTGGGCGCAATGCCCCTCTGTCGTACAGCATGGCGCCGTTGATAATCCCTTCCGTCTGCTCGGCAAAGTGCTTGAGGTTGGTGTAGTGCGTGGTTACTGTTCCTACGGCATGCCGCGCATTGAAGTTTGCCAATAGCGCTTCGGCTATTGCACCGCCTATCATCGGTTCTGTGCCTGTCCCGAATTCGTCTATCAGGAATAGTGTATTCCCGTCCGCATGACGGGAGAAATAGTTCATATTCTTCAGATGAGATGAATAGGTACTCAAATCGTCGGCGATACTTTGCTCGTCGCCTATGTCTATCATCAGTTGGCTGAATAGCCCCGCTTGGCTGCTTTCGTCCATGGGAACGAGCAAACCGCATTGCAGCATATACTGAATCAGTCCTATTGTCTTCAGACAGACGGACTTGCCGCCGGCATTCGGACCGGATATGACGAGAATACGGTTCCCCGATTCACCCAATCGCAAACTGAGCGGTACTACCTCGCGCCCTTCGCTCAGGAAGCGCAACTGCAACACAGGGTGGCGGGCGTCGCGCCAGTCCAGCATGGGCGAAGGTTTTACCTCAGGTGCGATAGCATGCAGCACATGCCCCAATTGCGCTTTGGCACACACGAAATCGATATGCCCCATCCATGTCTCCGTTTGCAGAATCTGCGGCACGGAGGGACGGATGGTGTTAGTCATCTCTGTCAGTATGCGTGCGCGTTCGCGTTTCTCCTCACCCTCTAACGAACGGATATGATTATTGGCTTCCACCACGACTGCCGGCTCTATAAAAACCGTCTTGCCGGTGGCACTCTCGTCATGTACGATGCCGCCTATCTTGCGCTTCAGTCCGGGAGGAATAGGCAATACCAATCGCCCCTCACGCATGGTAGGCGTAGCGTCTTTGTCCAATAGACCTTCGGCTTGCGCCTGTCGTAAGATGGAATTGATGGCACGCGATACCGAACCTTGTGCCACTTTCAACTCGTGACGGATACGCGCCAACTCGGTGGAAGCGTTGTCTTTCAATTGACCGAACATATCCAGTTTCTGGTCTATCAGCCGAACGACTCCGTCTATGCTCTCAATACTTGTTTTTTCGGATAGAATAGGGAAGCGCTGCGGGTCTAAATGTGCAAAAAAGTGCATCAACTCGGTCGCATAGCGCAAGGTTTGCCTTAATTGGTGAAACTCCTGTTCATCCAGAAACAGCCCTTCAATGCGGATGCGCCCGATACTCTCCCTTAAATCGTATATGTCGCCACGGGGAAATGCCAACGAGGCGTCTTCCGTGATGCGCAGCATTTCTTCTGTCTCTTTCAGCCGGTGGCATATAACGGCACTATCCGTTTCAAAAGACATGGCATCTACCTGCTCACGCCCCAACGGCGACGAACAGGCACGGTGCAGATACTCGCGTATCACATCGAAGTCCAGTTTCTTTTCTATGTTCTCCGGATAGTTCATTGTTTTTTTATCGTAGTCGGATATCTTTTATTGCCGTTCCTCCCACTGCCTCGTTCAACTTGTTAATCAGGGCTGTCCTGCATTCGAATAACTGCTGTCGCAACGCTGCCGAACGGATTTGTACATACAGCACTTGCTCCTTGACCTCTATCGTTCCCGTCAGTCGTGCCACCTGTGCGCCCATCACTTGCGGCCACAGTTCTACCAAACGCTCGCCCATGATGCTCTCTTCCAGCCCTTGTTCTCGGAAGTACTGAATGATTATGTCTCCTATGGATGCCGGTTTACTCATTGACTTCTGCTTTTAATTCGTCCAAACGGTACCGCCCGATGATATCCATCAGTTTGTCAGGATATTTGGGGTCGGTCGCATAGCCGCATTGGCGCAGGGTCTGTGCCCAATGTTGATAGTCGTGTATATCCAGTTCAAACAGAGGCGCATAGCGCTTGCGTTTGAGGAATAGCGAGTGGTCGATAAACGAGTCTTCTGCCGCATAGTACTTGCGAAAACACTCGTTACGGGCATCGTCGTCATGGTTGTAGGTCTCCCATTTCCATTCCGAAGTACATTTGATGCCGAAGTGGTTGTTGGCATTTATTGCCAGTTCGCTCTGCCCGGCACTTGATTCCAATAGCGCTTGTGCCATTGTGATGGCTGCGGGTATGCCGTACTCGTTCTCCTGCTGAAGGACAATCTCTTTGTAACGGGCAATATAATCCCAATAAACGGAATCTGTCGGCGGACATACCTGTTGTGCAAACAGATATGTTGCACAACCGGTTAGAAATATCAATAGGGCACTTCTACGCATAAATAACAAATTTTGCGTGCAAAATTACAAAAAAAATTTCATATTTGCAAAAAAAGTTGTATCTTTGCCGTACGAAACGCGAATTTACAAACTTACCGACTTGCAAACATACAAATTGAACACTTATTTTTTGTCTTTGGGAAGTAATATCCATCCTCGCCATCGTTATATTGATGAGGCGTGCCGGTTGTTGGACGAGCGTTGTGGAACAATAACGCGTCGTTCATCGGACTATTTCTCCCTGCCGGTTGGTTACCGGTCCGAACATGAGTATTTGAATATCTGTGTCCGTTTGGACTCTGCTTTGTCTCCTTTTGACCTGCTTGCTGCCACACAGCAGATTGAGCGGGAACTGGGCAGAACGCATAAATCGACTTTTGATACCTCTACGCAAACATTTAATTATCAAGACCGCACGATTGATATTGACTTGCTGCAAGCATTTGTTCCCCTGCATGAACTTGATTTTGAACATTCTTTTGTGCCTGATTCTGAGCATTCTTTTGTATTTGAATCTGCACTTTATGCCGAGTTGCATCTTCATACCGATGTACTCACTCTCCCTCATCCGCGTATGGCTGAACGCGATTTTGTCCTCCGCCCCCTCTCTGAAATCTCAAATCTCACAATTCAAATCTCATAATTCTTAATTCAAAATTCTTAATTGCCTTCTTTCTCGTGTCTTTGCCGACGGCGGACCGACGGCGAACCGACGGCGAAAGCCATCGTTGAGCACTCCCCATTCAGCCGTGTGTCGTGATTTATCGGTAGTTTGCCGACGGTCGACCGACGGTCGAATTATATGTTGAGCCACTTTGCTGCTTCCCAAGATTCCCCGATTCACCGGTTCCCCGATTTACCGAAAATCACTTTTTTGTGCTAAAAAATGCAAAAATATTTGCACATGTCAAAAATATGTAGTATCTTTGCAAAAAATTTGGCGATAAAAAATGCCGATAGCAAAAAAACAATCAGTTTTTAATGAAAATCTCTAAATTATCCATATTCTTTGGTCAACTGCAAGCGGCGGTTCGAACGGTCAGATTGTGCTTTCTGCACATCTGGGTTGCTCCTGCTCGTCTCTGTGTGGCTGATTGTGTGAGGTAGAATGAGATAATTTGCGCGAAAAATAGAGTTCGGAGTCAACCTTGAGTAGGTCGGCTCCGATTTTTTTTATCCTAAATATTAACAATTAAAATTTTACAATCATGCCTAAAAACAAACAAACTCCAGTCACTCACCCGGCGCTTCAGCACGCTGCTATTGTCGCCAATCCTGTCTTTGCTGCCATTACTCTAAAGAGTACGATGGACTCGTCCCATTATGACACTAAAACGCTGAAAACCTTGCTGTTAGATATTCAGTCGGCGTTTGATAATATCGCTGCCAATTCCGGCTCGAACAACAAGAACGGCTCTTTCCTGCGCCAGTATGGCGAACACTACCAATGGGTCATCGACCAACTCGCTTCCGTCAACACATCATCCTCTCCCTCTGCACCTTCTGCACCCTCTGCACCATCTCGTCCTTCTGACCCGTCTCACCCTAATCCTTAGATGCCATTAACCAACTAACCTAACTATGTAAGTATTAAACCTAAACCTTAACTTTTTTATTTCCACTCCTTTTTCTTTCTGCCACAGAGTTGGTGGAAAGGACAATAGGAGTCGGCGCATTGCTTGATATCTTCTTGCATTACGAACTCTTTGCCGGGTTGCATGTTGTCGAGGATTTGGCGAAAAACCTCTTCTAATTTCGGCAGAAAATCCTTACGGCAATCTGCCATGTAATCCATTATATACATGGGTTCTCCGCCTTTGTCGGCAGGAGATATCTGCAATCTGCCGTCGGCGGACATCTTGCGTGTAAACAACAGCTCGGGCATAATAGGCAAATCGCGACCGGCATCGGGTCGGCTGTTGTTGCTCAACTCGCTATAAATCAATGTCTGTAACGCGTATCGCTTCACCGGGTCCTTGATTAGTTCGTCTATTTGGAATGAGATTTTTTTCTCGTCAAAGCCGCCTGTCTTGTAGTCCAAAATGCGGAGCCGTTGTTGTCCCTCGCGTTGAATGATGTCCATGCGGTCGATTATGCCGTGGATGTGCATACCGCCAATGGTGGCACTTACGGGATGTTCCATCCATACCAAGGTGAATGGACTCATCGCCTTGTCTTGACTTAAAATCTTTCGTGCCATCGTCAGTACGATGTGGTTTTCCACTTCGTGGTCTGCGCGGATATATGGCAACGGTTCGTCTGCGCCCATTGTGTGGTGCTTTTGGTAGTTGTCGTTCTCTTCCCGATACGCTATGTCCAGCGCATCCGACAGACGGTGCGCGTCTTTGAGGTATTTGTCGATGGCATCGGCAGTTATTTCATAGGGGCGGTCTAATTCGCGCGAGTCGGATAGTGGAATGCCGCAGATGTCCAAATAAGCATTTTTCATGGTGCTGTGCAGCAAGTCGCCCAATGTGTTTTGTTCCAGCACAATTGGCGTGGTGTCCGACGAGTCGGTATGCCGAATCTTGTCTAAGTAAAACCATCTCGGGCAGGTTATATATTCGCTTATTCCGCTTGGCGAGAGTGCCGAAGGGGCAACATCCGTTTTGCACCAGTAGGTGGGAGGAATGGCAAATGGCTCCAACTGTTCGCTTTCGGTCAGTCGATAGCGTTGTATCTGATTGTGCTTGTCGGCGCACAACATCTGCATCACAAACCGCGACATGGTGTGTTTGCCGGTGTCGGTAAACGAGTCCGAGAAAGTCAGGGTCACATCTTTGGCACGCCTGAACAGACGGAAGAAGTTGTAGGCATAAATACGGTTTTCTTCTTCGCGTGTTGCCATTCCGTATTCGCGCCGCAGGTCATAGGGTAAATAACTGTTCTCGTTGCTTTGCTGAGGAATAACACCTTCTTCGGCATTCAGTATCAGGATGTGGTCAAAGTCCAACAGTCGTGTCTCCAGCACGCCGATTACCTGAATGTCCGTTATCGGTTCGCCGTGAAATGGTATTGTTACCAATTCGAGTTTGCGGCGGATCATGTTGCGTAGTACGCGGAGGTTGGA
>JAKSNK010000041.1 GCA_024399835.1 Paludibacteraceae bacterium | reverse complement strand
ATGGCGCCAAAGTGACCATAGACGGACTGCCCCTGACTGGCACAGGACGCAATTTCTACCTATCACCCAAACAGGTTATCCACAAAAAGATGGAGGTGCGTCAAGGGGCTCTGTCGCTCAACTATGACAGTCTGAAGCTGTGCTTGATATCCGACTGCGATACATCCAACTATGCCAACCAGTATATCTCGGTACACTTCCTGCCTGCTTCGTCGCCAGTGCGTATTGCTACACCGGACGATAAGTGGGTGATGAACACCAACTCGCCATACGACAAGCAGGGCTATTACCTGCCTGTAGTGATAGACGGCTTCGACCCCGACTATGCGAACTTTGACCACATAGAACTGCAATATAAACTCTCAACGCAATCCGACAACAACTGGGTAACACTCTGCTCCTATTATTCGGATGCAAAAGAAGATGCTGTTTACTATAACAAAGCCAGCGGCAATAAGCAGAAATTCAATAAATCGGCAGGTCGTATCGACAATATCCATTTCTATGGCGAGCGCGACCCGATGGAGCAGCACTATGATCTGCGTGCTGTGAGCTATTGCCGCTATGGCACAGGCTATGTGAGCCAAGCATCTGAACCCATTAGCGGTATAAAAGACACCCGTCGCCCCGAACTATTTGGCAAAGTGGCACCCGCCAATGGTGTGCTCAGCCAGCAAGACTATATATCTGTGCCGTTCTCTGAGCCAATAGCGTATAACTATCTGGACGAGGACAACAATTTCCAAGTAGTAGGCTTTAAGAACAAAGCAGACTATTTCAACATGCCTACACTTGCCTTCTCTGGCACACCACAAGCATACGCCGGCACGCAAACGACACGCGACTTGAGCCACGGAGACTTCTCGATAGACCTGATGGTTTATCAAGAGGAGAAGACAGGAACGGTGACCTATTTCTCGACAGGTCCCGCGAAGAATGGCATAGAGTTCGGCCGAAAAGACAGCCTGCTATACGCACGAGTAGGTGGTGTAGAAATAGTTGGCTCAAACAAAGATGGTGCTATACCAACAGGCAACTTTGCCCGTGTGGTAATGACATACGATGCCAACAAAGATACCGTGCGCCTGTATATAGGCACAAAAGAAGTGGGCTGTGGCTATGCCAACCTAATGGCATTTGCGGCTGCTCCGTTAGTGTTTGGTAAAGATATTAGCAACCTATATCCTTTCACAGGACGCATGGCAGAAGCGCGTATATGGTCTAAGGCACTGACAAAGAGCGAGGTATCCAACAGCAGCAACACCTGCCTGACTGGCTATGAAAGCGGACTATTGGCTTATTACCCAATGACCGAGGGCTATGGCAAGATAGCATACGACAAAGCCCACGGCGCCAACGCTGACCTGCACGGCCTGACATGGAGCATGCCCGAAGGAAAAGCACTGAAAGTGAACGGTACGGCAGGTGTGGTACTAGATCAAGACTGGTTTAACAACTCTGCCGATGCCGACTATACGCTGCTATTCAGCTTCAAAGGCAAAGCCATAGAAGACAAAGCCCTGCTATTTGGTAATATAAAAGCGGTGTTGGACAGCACCCAACAAGTGGGTATCTTCCTAAACAACGAAGGCAATATAGAGGTAGTGTATAACGGCAAGGCATTAGTGGCTGACGGCAACTATGCCGACGACAACTGGCACTCGCTGGGCTTGGTGGTGAGCCGTGGATTTAACTACACGCATCTGTATTTGGACAATAAACTAAAAGCCCACGATGACGGAAACTTCTTCGGCAAGTGGTCGATGGATACAACATTCCTGGGTATGAACTTCGACGGAAGCTTTGACGAACTGAGTATATGGGAACTGGCTATGCCACAGTCCTATCTGTCTGAATTTACCGTTTGGGCGCCTAACGGACAGGAATTGGGCTTGCGCTGCTACCTGCCGTTTGACCAACGCAAACTGAATAGCAGTAGCATATACGAGACCCACTATAGTCCGTATAACGCCAAACTCTATTTTGACAAAGATAAACAGAATTGGTATGCTAAACAGGACACCGTGGTCCGTTCTAAACTGGATGACAAATCCACCACCAACGATGTCTGCCCGCTTATCCGCAACTCCGAATACGAGAAGATGCGTTTCTCGTGGACCTCGCGCGACAACGAACTCGTCATCAACCTCAAGATGCCCGATGCCGAAATCAACCATAGGAGCATCTTCTTCTCCCTGCGCGATGTAGAGGACTTGCAAGGCAACCGCCTGCTCAGCCCTATCGCTTGGTCTGTCTATCTCGACCGCAATGTGATTCGCTGGGCAGAGCAGAACCTATGGGTAGAGAAAGCAGTAGGCACGATGGATACCGTAGTCTATACTACCATCACCAATATATCGGGTGAAGCTAAATCCTTCTTTATCTCAGGGCTGCCCGAGTGGCTGACCGTAGATGAACCTATCGGCATGCTGCAACCGCAAGAGCAACGCGTGCTGGCGTTTATCATCAGTGGCGACCTGAACGCAGGTGACTATGTGGTGCCTGTGTTTGTGACGGACGAGATGGACCTGACCGACCAAATACTGCTGAACGTGCGTGTTGATGCGGTGGCGCCCAACTGGAATGTACCAAAAGATTTGAATCTGAATATGAACCTAATCGGTACGGTACACCTGCGCGATGAGGCGCACGGCACCTATGTAGATGTAGACACGCGCGATGTGGTGGGCGCTTTCTATGGCGACACATGCGTGGGCATGCAGACTATCACCTCCGCAGTGGGCAGCACAGCCAACCTCTATCTGAAGATCTATGGTAAAAAAGAGATGAAGCAAAAAGATATCTCGCTGCGCCTATGGCAGGCATCTACAGGCAAGACCTATGTGCTGATGCCAGACAACAGCGACCCTGCAATCCAATCTACGCAGTATATCCGCTTTGTACCTGACACCGTATATGGCTCTGTGAAACAACCCCTACAACTCTATGTGTCGGAACTGCGTGTGCAGAATATACCTGTGAGTGAGGGTTGGAACTGGATTAGCTTCTATGTGAACCCCGACAGAATAAAATCATCCTTCACCACCAATGGCGGCTTTGACAAGGGTGAAGAAATAAAGTCGTATAGCTCACAAGACAATGCGTCCACCTACACCAACAACGGCTGGAGCAAGAATATAAAACTGGACTACCGCAACACCTATATGCTGCATGCGAAAAAGAATATGATGCTAGAGGTATTTGGAACAGCTTTCTCAGCCGATCATGCTCCTGAACTGACTTTCCGTCACGGATGGAACAACCTGCCGTGTCTGTTTGAAGCTAACACACCGTTGGTTACCGCCATGTCCGACTATTTCAATGCTGCCAAAGATGGGGATATCATTACAGGTTATTACCAGTTTGCCGTATTTGACAACAAGCAGTGGGTAGGTTCGCTAGAGACTCTCATCCCTGGCGAGGGCTATATGCTCTATCGTCAGGCACAAGACCCTGTTACCGTGCATATCCATCCATCGACACCTGCACCTGTGAACGGACCATCTGCACCTAGTCGAAAAGCATCGGAGGTTTATCATTCCTCTACAGTGATGCCTATTGTGGCTGCGTTGGAGAGCAATCAGGCAGGTGTCTATCCCGATGACGCAACTTTGCGTGCATACATACGTGGCAAGATAGTAGGCGAAGCCAAAGCCGTGAACGGCATGTGGTTCCTGCTCGTTCATGCCGTGGATGGCAGCGAACTCACCTTCACCGTTACCGACGACAAAGGCGAGGAACAACCTGCTGCCAATGTGCTGAACTATGGCGCCTTCAATCCTACCGGCACAGTACACAACCCGTATTTGATTCGTTTCGGCGAATCCGACTTGGAGAAAGTGATATACAACGATATCCTTTATATCCGTCGCAATGGCAAGATTTACAATGCCCAAGGCACACTCGTTAAATGAATAATGAATAGTGAATAATGAAAACCAATTTGAATATGAAAAGAATATTTAACCGTGCATTGTGCTTCGTGCATTGTGCTTCCTTCATCGCGCTTGTCGCAATAATAATGATTGGCTGCAAGCCAAAACCCGAACCCACTCCCGAACGCACTATCCTCACCCCGGACGGTACTTCCCGTCCGGAGTGGAAAGTGACCATAGACGAAGAGAGTTATAAATCGATGACGGCTATTATCCGTCTGCCTGAGGTCCTGCGACCCTACGCCGATGCCAATGACTTAATCTCTGTGGTAGCGGGAGAGACAATTGTTGGTGTGGCTTCCCCTTGGGACGAGGTGCCCGACAGTTACATCATCCGCATTGCCGACCCGCACGATGCAGGTCCCCTGACCCTCCGCTATTACTCGGTCAAACTTACGCGTGTCTATGCCGCTCCGTTTGTCTCCTTTGTCAACGACGATATAGTAGGCACAGTAGAAGAACCCTTCATTCCTGATTTGCAATAACTAACTACTAATAACCAACAACTAATAACTAACAAAAGCTACCAATTAGGGATTCCTTTTTGGTAGCTTTTTTCTTTCAACCATCCGCTCCCGTTGTGTCCTTTGTCTTTATGTCAAAACATTATCAATGATAAAATTGATAAAACTGATAATTTTGATAAAACTGATAAAAAGGTGTGATTACATCATACCCGCATCATACCCGCATAGGAAGGATATGGACACATTATGGTCTGTTTTGTCACTTTTGTCAAATTTGTCAATTTCTTGCATACCATGTGGGAAGAAGGTGGCGAGTATATACTATCTTATAGTAACGAGTATATACTATCTTATATCAACGAGTTATACTATCTTACATCAACTGGTAATAACTACCTACACTAACAAAGAATGGCACCAATCGGCGCCATTCTTCTTTTATTCTTTGCCTCAACCTGCTCAACTTGTTTTGTTATGTCCTTTTTTAGGCGATTTTATCGCCGTTTCTCCGCTTTACCGCACCCCTGTTTCTTTCGGGTCTTTGCCGATGGTCGACCGACGGTCGAATTATACCTCAAGCCACTCTTATGCTACTTTTCGACTCGTCGAAAACTCGTCTCTCGAAGTGTCGCCCCTCTGCATATTTCAAAATTCATAATTCAAAATTAAATAAAAGTTTGCATATATCCGAAAAAATTAGTAATTTTGCAACATAAAAGTAAAAAGTAATTCGCAGATATGCTGACACTAACTGATATAAAAGACTTATTGGTAAAGGGAGAACATCTTACCCTTGAGTGTAAACGATGCGAGAATAAACTCCCCAATAGTCTATGGGACACCTATTCTGCTTTTGCCAATTCGAATGGCGGTTATATTTTGTTAGGCATTGAGGAAGACCGCACAGAATCAGACCCCAATAAGCGTTTCTCTATTCAAGGTGTTGCCAACCCTGATAAACTCATCATTGACTTTTGGAATCTTGCTAATGACCCAAATAAAGTTAATGTTAATCTACTTACAGATAATGATGTGCAAGTGATTGCCCTTGATGACAAACAAATCATTGTTATTCATGTGCCACGTGCAGATTACCACCAGCGACCTGTCTTTATCAACAACAATCCTCTGCACGGTGCTTACCGTCGCAATCATGAAGGCGACTATCATTGTTCCGACGCAGAATTGAGAATGATGCTTCGCGATATAAACGAATCAGGGAATGATGACATGTTATTGGACGGCTATTCGATGGATGAT
This sequence comes from Paludibacteraceae bacterium, assembly GCA_024399835.1. Lineage (GTDB taxonomy): Bacteria > Bacteroidota > Bacteroidia > Bacteroidales > Paludibacteraceae > Colicola. Next base: position 4,469 of record JAKSNK010000041.1, on the reverse strand, counting down.
ATTGACATACAGACATTAAATAGTTATCGCAATCACTTCAAAAGCGGCACACCCGACCATCCATTTAACAACCTTTCTAATGAGGAATTTCTTCGTCAGTTTGGATGTCTTGGGAAAGATAACCAAACAGGCAAAGAGTGGTTAACGATGGCAGGACTGCTGATGTTTGGCAAGGGGCTTCCCATTCGTACACGCTTTAGTAATCTGCGTTTGGATTATATCGACAAGTCTCATTTGGTAGGAGAGATGCGTTATTCTGACCGGCTTACTTATGACGGAACTTGGGAGAATAATCTGTTTAATTTTGTAATGTTTGTACTCCCGCGATTGGTACATGAGTTGCCTCACCCATTTCAAATGGAAGGGCTACAACGTAAAGACGATACGCTTCAAGATAAAGCCATCCGTGAAGCAATGACCAATGCCATCATTCATGCCGACCTAATGATTATTGGTGTACTGAAGGTGGAGAAGTACGATGATAAGTTTGTATTTACTAATCCGGGATTACTGAAACTTCCGGTAGAACAGATTTATGCAGGAGGTGAGTCTCGTGCCCGAAATTTGCATATCCAAACATTGTTCCGCATGATTGGTTTTGGCGAAAATATAGGTTCTGGTTTCCCGCTTATCCTTAGTGCTTGGGGAGAAAAACATTGGCTTCGTCCGGAACTAATTGAACAACCGGAACTTTTGCAAGTTAAGTTGACTCTATCCATTGAAAGTAAAAAAGATGATGGGTTGGTAGAAAAGTTGGTAGAAAAGTTGGTAGAAAGGGCAAAGGTTAATGGTGATGATTTATCGGAAAGAAGAATTGCCATACTTCGCCTTATTATAGAAAATCCCAAGATTTCTATATCCAAAATGGCTGAGCAACTCCAAGTCAGTAGCACATCGATTGATAAGCATCTTGAATATCTCCGCAAACGATATATTCGTCGCGTAGGAGGTGATAAAGGCGGACATTGGGAAATAGTAAGGTGAAAAACATAAACAACAAAAAAATATACCAAGTGACACCAAAATGACACTTTGAAGTTGTACCTTTGCAGTCGGAAAGGAGAAAAAGAAAGATATATGAATAAATTTAAAGCACTAAAAATTAAAAACATTTAACTCTAAACTATTATCCTCCTGCAAAAAACATCACTAATAAATATCAACGACATAAATAATATTAAATTATGGCACAATATATTGGAAAAACGATTAGCAATGTAATTTGCGAAATGGTAAATCATACTACTTTTTTACCAGCAATTCAACGTGAGTATGTTTGGACTCCATATCAAATTGAAAAGTTGTTTGATTCGCTAATGTGTGACTATCCTATTAACACATTTTTGTTTTGGAGAATTAGGGAAGAAGACAAGAAAAAATGGACATCATACGAATTCTTGCGCAATTATGACTATCGAAATCCACATAATGATTATGCGAACTTAGATGGAGTAAACAATGACATTTATTTGGTATTGGATGGACAACAACGATTGACATCGTTAAATATCGCGCTACGAGGTTCTTTTACCTACTTTTACCGAAAACCTCGCAAAACATATTTATACCTCAATTTGCTACATACATCACCAAATGATAACCCCGAAGAATTAACTTATCAATTTTTATTTCGAGAAGATGATGTGCCTTCTCCCAAAATGAACGAGCCTCAATTATGGTATAAAGTTGGTGAAATTCTCAATTACGAGGATGCCGAATCCGCAAAAGAAGCATATGAACCATATTTGAATGGATTAACAGATGAAAAAAAGAAGATTGCTAGGCGATTAATAGGTCTATTGCATCATCATATTAAAACCAAAGAAGTAATTAGTTTTTACGAAGAGAAATCCGATAACTATGATAAGGTTATGGAGATTTTTGTTCGCACTAATACTGGCGGTCAAAAGTTAGAGTATAGTGATATTTTACTTTCTACAGCAACGGCTAAATGGAAACATCTCAATGCGCGCGAAGAGATTAATAACTTTACCGATGAAATCAATGCAATTGGAGATTACCACTTTGGAAAAGATTTTGTAATGAAGGGTGCTATGTATCTCACAAACGATTTACCAATTCAATACAAACTCAGTTCTTTTACACAAACTAATTTAGAGACAATAGAGGAACATTGGGAAGAAACGAAGATGGCCATTCGTGATGCTGTTTATTTAGTTCATAAGTTTGGTTTTACAGACAAAAATTTAGTTACTAAACTTGCTTTATTGCCAATTGCTCAATATTTGCGCAATAAAAATTCTTCAAAGTATATCAGTTCCACAATTCAATCCGATGTAGTGGATCAAAACAACATCCAAAAGTGGTTAATTATAATCACATTGCGTAATCTTTTAAGTGCATCTACGGACACTACTTTGACACGCTTAAGAAAACTAATTGGGAATACAAAAGATACATTCCCTTATCAATCTATTATGCATGACTTCGGTATTAAAGGATTCTTTACAGACGATGAGATAGAGAATTTCTTATCATATAAACATGGCAGTCGTCATTCATATCTTATTCTTTCCCTGTTATATCAGGGACGAGACTGGAAAGATCGTACATTTCAAGAAGATCACATTTTCCCATATAGTAAAATTCAACGAAAAGAGTTGAAAAAACTTGGATATGATGACGATAAAATTACTCGATATATCACTTTGCGTGATACTATCTGCAATCTTGAATTATTGGATGGTCCGGAAAATAATGCTAAAAACAATCAAGATTTTGGAGAATGGATAACGACTCGTGATGCCAATTTCCGTCAACGCCATCATATACCTGATATGGCATCATATACAATGGATGATTTTGAAAGTTTTATAGCGAAACGCCGTATTCGATTAACGAATATTTTGCAAGAATTGAATTTGGATAATTAAGGGAATAATCGTATTATAACAATTATGAAAGTACATTTTGCAGATGTTGTGGCAGAGGTGCGTGAGTTTAAGTACAAGGGAACTTACGATGGACAATTAGAGGGTTCGTATGAATCTAATTCTCAATATATTCTAGAACATTTGACAAATAACGCACAGAAGTTTGACGGTTGGGTTGTGCTACCATCATATAAAAACGAAGCCAATACGGAGTTGAAAGACTTCCAATATTATCTATCTGCACATACGGATTACGAACACAAAATATTCATTTATTGGTTTGGAGAAGAGATGACAGAAACAATGTCTATTGTAGAAGTGATAGAGGAAATAACTCGTGGAATTAATTTTATGGATAAATGTAGATTTTTATCCTTGGATGACTTATTTTAACGAAACGTAAAAGACCAATACAATTGAATTAAGATTGAAGGGGATGTGTATATGGTTAATCATTTTCAGAGGAAAAAGTAAATATGTATATTAGGTGTAAGGAAACCGAAAATCAATATATTATTGACACGGAGAAGAAAATAGTCTACCATGTTAACGATGGTGATGTACAGATTGTGAAATTTAATGGTCACAACTTTGATAGCGATAACTTTATGAGATGGCATCCTTACCTTGAGGAGATTGAAACAACTGCAACCAAACCACAAGAGATTAATGAAAAATAATGTCCTATTTGGTTACAGCATATTGATTACCTTTATCAAAAGAAATACCTGAAGCCACACAAGGTATAAAAAATAAAAATCTCCTATGTCACAACAAGAAGCGATAAAACTTATTTATGCCACTGAGGAATTATCGCAGGAGGCAACATGTCGGAAATTCCGACAAGTTCGGATACAAAAATACCCTATACGGCTTAACAGCAAACAAAAAAGAAATAATCCAATAGGCATAATCTTATCTTTGCCCAAAAGTGTGATTTTCCTAAACCTGCTTAACTCAACTAACCTGCTAAACTTACCCAATTCTGTTCGTATCACTAACCTCTCTCCATCCCCTCTTGTCTTGGTGCGAGCTTATTATTTATTATCTATTATTTATTATTTGTTCCCCCACTCAACTGACTAAACGATAGTTTTCCCTATTTGTAACATAACATCAACATAACATCACACCATTGCCTTACTATCTTTTGCCTGTTTTGCCGATATAGCGTCTATAGCTATTGTTCTACTTTTGCCACCAACTTATGTCTTTAGTTGTAAGTGAAAGTGCCATGGCATTTGGCACTTTCATATAAAACAAAGAACCCCGAGAATTTCTTCTCGAGGTTCTGAAAGTGGCGGCTACCTACTCTCCCACAAACGCAGTACCATCGGCGTTGCTGAGCTTAATGACCCTGTTCGGAATGGGAAGGGATGGGACCTCAGCGCTATAACCACCTCAATATGGGGTTGACGCGATTGACTTGTAAAAGAATAATTCAAGAGATTTTTTGAGTCTTTTGAACCTTGCGGTTCTAGAAAAAGATCTCGGGCAATTAGTACTGCTCGGCTTTAGTCTCACAACTTTTACACCTGCAGCCTATCAACGTCGTAGTCTACAACGACCCTCAAT
>JAKSNK010000040.1 GCA_024399835.1 Paludibacteraceae bacterium | reverse complement strand
AAACCTCGATATGCGCAAAGTAAATGTAGCCCGATATGCGGAAGTACAACAAAAAGAGAGTGAAGCGGTGAATTGATTTTTCAATAAAGATTTTTTTTTGATTTCTGAGCGTAAGCGAAATAAAGAAAAGTATCGTCAACCCGATTTTAGGCAAGGATTTTTAGTAAGATTTTAAAATCCAATTGAAAATCTCAGCCAAAAATATGGGGACGAAATCTATGTTTTATTCGGAGCGGTGCTCCGAGAAATCTGATGAAAATCTAAAAGAAAATCTAAATAGAAGGTGCAGGCGGCGTCCCAAGTACAAAGCAGTTTAGAGGACGCGCTCTATGGAACGCTACTGGAGGAGAGGACGCTGCGCTACAGGAAGATGGAGGAGTTGGGGAGATGGAATTAAGAATTTTGAATTATGAATTAAGAGAGAGGGGAACCGGGGGAACCGAGTTTATCTTGCTCCAGTTCTAAACCGGCAACTAACCAATTTTCCACCCCCTGTAGCAGATGAGGATGATGGTTATGATGGTTAAATTGCAGATTTCAAGCAGGGAGAAACCTCTAATAAACAGCATCACTATTCCTGCCAACCATCGCAAGGCAAAGAGTGTCTCAATGGTGATAAGTGCCAACTTGGTTAGAGGCAGTTTGATGTCTCCGGCAGCTGATAAACCATATAATCCTGCCACCGTAAAGCAACATACCAAACCAACGGTAACAACATAGGGTAACCATACACCTATTGCAGACAATGTTTCGTAAACAGGTGTTACATTATAAAAAGCAAACATCTGCTCTAATGCCAATAAACAAGCCAAATGACCAATGGCAATTACAAAAAAAAGTGCTGCACCAATGCGCAATAAGACTTTATTCATAATATTTGCAATTTGCCCACAAAATTACTATTTTTTTTGAATATCGGCTCATTTTGAACCGAAAAATGATAAAATAATGCACTTTTTGAGCCGATTCACCGATTTTACTGCTCGGTTCCAAACCGCAATTCACCGATTCGGTTCCAAACCGGCGATTAGTCGTGGAACTCCTCTTTGGGCGGGATGAAGAATCTGCCGGACGGGCGTTCGGGATGCGGCTGCTCCCTGATGACCAGCGGATCACGGTTGATTTCCTCCGTTACCGCACGATTATGAAGTATATCCAATGCCGTAAACAAAGCATGGTTGAAACTGAGCGCCGATGCCTGGTTCTTACCTGCCAAATCATACGCCGTGCCATGGTCAGGCGAAGTGCGCACTATCGGCAGCCCCGCCGTGAAATTGACACCGGACATATCCAACGACTTAAACGGAATAAGCCCCTGGTCATGGTACATTGCCAATACGGCATCAAAATGGATATACTTGCCGGCACCGAAGAAGCCATCGGCACTATACGGTCCAAAAGTATCTATCCCTTCGGCATTCGCCTTCTCTATCGTCGGGCGGATAACCTCCGTCTCCTCCTTGCCAATCAGTCCGTTATCTCCGGCATGCGGATTAAGTGCCAATACGGCAATACGCGGACGGCGAATCAGAAAATCCGACTGCAAGGTTTTATGCAAAATACGCAACTTAGCCAAAATACGCTCCTCACTAATCATACCGGGCACTTGCGTAATGGGCGCATGGTTGCACACCAGCGCCACGCGCATGCACTCGCTCACCATCATCATCAGGCACTCGTGATTACCGTCCGCAAACACCGAATCCAGATACTCCGTATGTCCCGAGAAACGGAACTGGTCGCTCTGTATATTCGCCTTATTGATAGGCGCGGTAATGAGTGCCTGCGCCTTGCCTGCCTTGATATCCTGGCACGCACGCTGCAGCGAGAGGAACGATGCCTTGCCCGCTTCGGCTGTCGATTCGCCCAAACACAGAGGCGTATCATCGGGATAGCAAGTGAGCAGGTTGAGTTTGCCGTCGCGGACATCCTCTATGCGTTGCACCACATTAAACTGCAGGTTGTGCAACTCGGCATCCAAAGTCATCAGATGCGCTTTGAGCGCCTTAATATTGCCGTACACAACGGGAGTGCAGACCTCCGTAACATGCGAATCGCTGAGCGATTTGAGTATGATTTCATATCCCACGCCGTTAATATCTCCGGCGGTAATTGCAATGATTGGTTTCATATTGAGTTGGTAAATCGGTGAATTGGTAAATCGGTTAATCGGTCAATCGATGAATTTTATCGTATTTGAGTTTATCGAGGTCGTATTGTTTGCGTTCCTCGTTTTTATAGCCCAACGAGACGGCACACAATACCGTCAGGTTGTCGGGTATATGACATAGTTGGCGGACCATCATCTCGGAGTCGTCCCTGCCATATATTTGGCACCAGCAAGCCCCCAATCCGCTATCCTCCGCCGCCAACAGCATATTATGCGCCGCAATAGCACCGTCACACTGCCATGTATCCGTGAGCGAACTGTCTACCGCCACCACAACTGCCGCCGTCGCCGTATCGAACATCTGGCTGCCATACGACTTGACCGCCGACAACGAACGGAGAAGCGCCTCGTCCGTCACCACATAAAACTCCCAAGGGTTGATACGCTTGCCCGAAGGAGACATGAGCGCACACGATAGAATATAGTCCAACTTGTCCTGCGGAACGCTCCTGTCCGTATATTGGCGTATAGAGCGGCGACGAGTGCATAAATCTTGAAAAGTAGTCATTACAGTATTTCGTTTAATCCGGATGTATATAAACTGCCAAAGCCCTTAATGCCGAACACGCACACATGCGAACCGACCGTTGACTGGAACAGACGGTAATACAAGTCGCTGAACAACATATCGCGGTCGTTAATCATACAGTCCTGCAATGTAGCCGTAAAGCGATTGCTCATCCATACATCCGTTTGATAATTATATTCGTCCGCCTTGGATGTCTCCGATTCGTTGGCAGCCGTAAAGAACAGCACGCCGTCGTAATCGTCCGCCACCTGTGCCACCGAACCCGAATAGCAGGTTTCAAAGCAGCCAATCAGTTTGCGGTAACGGCGGTTCTCCTGCAGATAAGACAAACAGGACTGAATCTGCATACTCGAAATACCGAACGACTGATTCATCCAGCACAGAAAACCCGGCAGACCGTGTCCAGACCAGAAGAAGAACACATTGTCGTCTTCGTCCGCATCAATCACATGCGGCAAGGTTGGAGACGATTGCCCCGCCAAAATACGCGTAATATCTGACGGACTGATATCCGAGAGGCGATAATCCACCTGCACATCGTGATAGACATTTACCCCGTTCATGCGCGTATAGAGCACACCCTGTTGAGGGTTGGCAGGATTAAATGCCAAATCGTCCTGCATGATAAGCACAATATGCTCGTCGTCATACCCGGCTTCCAACAACTGCTGATAGATATTGAGCACATCCACCTGGTGACGGTAATTCTCCCAACCCGACGACGAGGCAACCAACAATGCCCAGCGTTTATCCAGTGCCGGATAAGTACGGTCCACACCGCCTGACACATCCTGCATTTGCGATGCTTTCCAGTTCCACTCGGACAGCGTAGGGTCGGAACGACGCGAACCGTCGGTAGAATTATAGTCCAAATAGACATAGCGCTGCTGGTAAATCAGGAAATTATCGTATACGGTATGCAGCACATTGGTATAAACTTTTGCATCAAAGTCCAAACTGCCTGAAGCGCCGCGCATATCGGGGCGGTTGCCGTTTTGCAGCATGCGTGCCACGCGCTCCATATCTTCGCTACGCCACGAGACATTGGCTTCCTCGCGTCCGTCCACCAGATACCTCATGGCAGTACGGAAAGACCAGCCCTGATGCAACTGCTGCAGATACGCCGACAAACCTATCAGCATGGCAGCATCATAGACCTGCGCCTCGCCCACCGTGGGCTGCATACCGAAGCGCACCTCGTATGCCACATCAAACCCCGACTCGGGGTCTGACCCGAAGCAGACACCTTCAACGCCCTCTGCCAACTTGCCCAGTTGCTCAATCACATTGTTGCCGTGCGCTATATCGCTAAACAGCAAATGGGCACCATGCGGATTGGCTACCGCCGCCTGTCGGATGATACCACCGACCTCGCTAATCTCCGACGGCGCGCAAACAATGTATTCCGCACCTGATTCCAATGCCTGTTCAGCCGCCGTGGTTACATCCGAAGTATAAGTATAGACACCCTTGTTCTCCACGCCCAGTTCCTGTGCCTGAAAGGCAAACCAGTCGATAAAAGTCTGTCCGTACGCGCTTCCGTCCTGCGCGATGAGTGCAACCGACTTGGCATTATACTGCATCGCCTTGCTCAACAGCACTTCGCATTGGGTAATATCCGTTTCGGTCATTGCCCACAGATTGCCCCACGACGAATACGCCCGAACGGACTGCTCGGTAGTGGCAACGGTAAAGAGGGGCTTGTCGGTCTTGGACAACTGATTTGCCAATATGAGTGCTTTGCTCGAATACAAACCGCCTATGACTGCCGTTATATCTTCTCTGCGCGCCAGTTGGTAAGCGATTTGCTCGATATTGGGGTCGGTCTCGTCAAACCATTCATACTCGATACGGACCCCCGTCTTCATGTTACTGAACGCCGCCAACTGATTAGCGGCACACATACGGAGGCATTGTTCCCAATGGACTTTCATATTATCCCCAAAAGGCAACACTACTGCCACGCGGCAGACCTCCAAATCGTCCACATTGAACGGTTCGTCCTTTTTGCAGCCGGTCATCAGCAGCAAACTACTGACGAGCCACAACACTCCACTCGATATAACCGCTTTGCGAGTCATACAAATTATAATGTTCCGGTGGCAGGTCGTTGGACCAGTCCACTATATATTTTTCTACTACTTGGTCAATATGCTTCAGCACATTTCCCACCACATTGGCAGAGAACAAACTCTGGTCAACATCCATTCCTGCGACATCAGGTCCCTCGGGATGTTCGCGCAAATAGCGGAAGATACCCATATTGGATCCACCCATCACAGGGAAGAGGAAATCGTATTTGCTGCATTTGTCGGGCATTTGGCGATATGCCTCCTCCGACATACTGTATCCGTGCCAATCGACACTCAGGCACGCCGTATCGGGGCGCATGCCCGTTTGTAAGAAAAAGCCGTCGGAAAAACCCTGCCGCGCTTCGTCCAACAACGGGTCCACACCATTGGACAGCCATACGAGCGGATTCTTCTTTCCCTGTTCTGCCGCATACAGACCTGCCTGATACGAAGCGCCGTACATGGTAATAAGGAAAGAATATGCCTTAACCGTATTTTGCGACTCAGGCAATTCCGGCACTTCAAACACCAGCATCTCCACCCCCTTCGGGTTGTAGTTGGGGTCGGACAGTTTCTTCTTGACCAAATCATAGTAATCCGACGCTGCCAGCACCACCATGGTACGCTCGACATTGCTTGCGCCATCCTGGGTCCAATAATCCACCAGCGCTTCAGCTTTCTCGATGGATGTAGGGTCGAAGAACAGCATTTTCATGTTTTCGCACTTTAGGTAGGCACGCTCCAACCCTGTCATAATCACATCATTGTACCCATGGTCGCCGATACCGTTGGGCGAAGAAAGAACAATCACCTGCCGACGAACGACAGGTGATACATCCTCTTGCGCAGGATGACAAGCCATCAAACTGCACGCAATACATAGTGTGACGATTATATTCTTACCACCAACAGGCACGAAGAAACTTCGTTTTTACTTGTTACTTAATAACTTCTACCTTGAAGTATTCTTTCCAAACTCCATCGGTGTACTGATTTTCCGTACCCGGCTTTACCAACAGTTGTACTTTCTCAATGCCCTCGAAAGCGTTTTTACCAACTTGAGGAGCAGCATCGCACAGCATGGTAATCGAAAGAATACCTTTGGTATTGGCAAAGCAGTTAGCAGGAATAGAGGTTACATTAGGACCAAAAACAACTTTCAAATCCTTGTATTCTGCCTTAGCGAAAGGACCAAATTCAGCATCGGGAGCAATCTCCATGTTACGGCCGATATAAGCATACTGCAAGCCCAGGTTGTGGGAGAAAGAGCCCAATTTGTCCGAAGCACCGAAGCAATAAACCGGAGCGGTACCGTCCTGAAGAACCAATCCCGACAATGCTTTCGCATTATCCTCTAAAGCAGCCGTCTCAATAACAACTACGGAACTCGGGATAGCCAAGAAAGAGCAGTTATCTTCGAAACCGGCAAACATGTGTTCACCCAAGCCGGAAAGTACAAAGTTCGACTCGTTCACAGGAAGTACAGTAGGCAATTTAACAGAGTCTTTCTCGTTCAACGAAGTCAACAGCATTCCCATTTGGATGCGAGTAGCATAAGCAGAGCAATACGGACGCCACTCTCCCTTTTGATATCCGGCATATCCGGGAATGGCAGCACCATAAGATGCCGGGGTCTCTGTTGCACCCTCTACCATATAGCGAATACCGTATTTTGCCTCTTTGGAAACAATAGGAGGATCATTAACAGGAATTGGTGTAATATGAGTTCCGTCGTTTGATACGATAACTTCTTTAATTTCCGTTTCCTTGTCGCAACCGACGGCTACCATCATCATGGCTGCCAATGTTCCGAATAAAAAAATCTTTTTCATAACCGTAATAAATTAAGTTTTAGTTTTTTTTTTGTTTTAAGTTTTTGTTAAATTCCCTTTGCGACCGCAAAGTTACAAAAAAAAAAATACATACGCAAGAGTTAGCCCTTAAAAAAAGTATTTTTTCCACTCGAGCACAAAAAAAATTTTGAAATGTGCATTTTTTTTCGTACCTTTGCGACAAATTTGGAATGTATGAAACGCTGTTATTGGATATTGGCAATCGTCGGTTGCATACTGACGGGTTGCAAGCACGGTCACGGAGTGACAAAAGTGAGCGCAAGCGGAAGCATATACGAGTGTCTGGTGGTTTGTCCCGATGCCGTATATGAACCCATTCAAGCCGTTATGGAGGGCGATATGCCGTGCCTGCCTCAAATGGAACCGTATTTCAACCTGACTCATGTACACGAAGGCGAATTTGACGACTTTCTCAAGCCCACACGCAATATCATTATAATTGATATTGATTCGGCACGCTACACGGGTCTCAAAATCAAGTACAGCGTTGACTACTGGTCCAAGCCGCAGCGGGTCTTCCGCATCCAGTCGCCCGACCCTGCCACTTTTCTGACCTACTGGCAAGCCAACGGGGAAGATGTGCGTGACTGGCTGGTACGCCAGGAGTTGGACCGTCAGGCATCTTTCTATCGTGCCAACACCAACAAGGCGGCGCGTGCCTCCCTGCAACGCAATTTCCATTGCGACATGCTCATCAACGAAGACTATCAGACCATCCTGGACAGCGTGGATTTCCTGTGGTGCTGCAACAACAAGGGGACCATGCGCCGGGACATAGTCGTCTATTCCTACCCTTACACCGATGTCAACACCTTTACGCTCGACTACCTGTGCCACAAGCGCGACTCCGTATTGGGGCAGCACATTACCGCCTCTGTTGCCGGTTCGTATATGGGAACGGAATACAGGATTTTCCCTCCGCAAATGCGCCAAATGAAAGTGCAAAAAGACGGTTTTGCCTACGAGGTACGCGGACTGTGGAAGATACAGAACGGCGAAGCGATGGGCGGTCCGTTCGTTTCGCATACACGGTTGGACGAGGTCAACCACCGTGTCATTACGGCAGAAGTATTCGTATATGCCGCAGGACAGAAAAAACGCAACGCTCTCCGTCAAGCGGAAGCCATGCTATACACTTTGCAATTGGAACAGGAATTATCCGCATTGGAAGATATTGAAATAACAGGTAAATAATATGGCAAGAACAGAAATTTCCACTTTGGGCGAGTTCGGACTAATCAGACATCTGACCGAAAAAATCACCCTACAGCAGCCCACTACCCAAAAAGGCATTGGCGACGATGCTGCAGTTATGAATTACGGGGCAAAACGCACACTCGTTACCACCGATTTACTATTGGAAGGCATACATTTCAATCTCGAATATGTTCCCCTCAAGCACTTGGGGTACAAAGCCGTTGCCGTCAATCTGTCCGACATTTATGCCATGAACGGCACTCCGACACAGATAACCGTTTCGTTGGGTGTTTCCGCGCGGTTCAGCGTGGAGGACTTGGACGAACTCTATGCCGGCATGCGCCTTGCGTGCGAGAAATACAAGGTAGATTTAGTGGGCGGCGACACCTGTGCCAGCATGACAGGACTGACCATCAGTATCACCTGTTTGGGAATTGCCAACAGCAAAGACATCATCTACCGCAACGGCGCCAAAGTGAACAACCTGATCTGTGTCACGGGCAATTTAGGTACCGCCTATATGGGGTTGCAGTTATTGGAGCGCGAATGCATCGTAGCCAGAGGGCAATCCGCACAAGCGCACAACGGCAAAACGGGCGACACGATACCTGCTTTTGAGGGCAGAGAATACCTGTTGGAACGCCAACTCAAGCCGGAACCGCGCAAGGATATCATCGACCGGCTGCACGAACTGGGCATCAAGCCGACTGCCATGATGGACATAAGCGACGGACTGAGCAGCGAGATTAAGCATATATGCAAGCAGTCGAATGTGGGCTGTGAGATTTATGAGGACAAAATACCCATCGACTTTAAGGCGGCAGAAGTGGCAGAAGAGATGAACCTCAACATCGTCACCTGCGCCCTGAACGGCGGCGAAGATTACGAGTTGCTGTTCACTTGCGACTTGAAATATTATGAGAAACTCGTTCAAATGAACGATGTCTATTTGGTAGGTCATACCACCAAGCCCGAATACGGCACATTGCTGATCGGGCGCAACGGTGAAGAATTGGAATTACAGGCACAAGGATGGCAAGCATTTGCCAATTAAGAATTAAGAGTTAAGAATGAATATAGTTATTTTAGGCACAGCATATCCTTTTCGCGGAGGGCTCGCTACTTTCAATGAGCGTTTAGCCCGGCAGTTTCAGCAGGAAGGGCACAAGGTAGAAACAGTCACTTTTACCTTGCAGTATCCGTCATTCCTTTTTCCGGGAAAGACGCAATATACCAATGATGCTGCACCCGAAGATTTACATATCACCCGTCAACTCAATTCGTGCAACCCTTTCAACTGGCTGCGTTTAGGTAGGCAGATACGCCGGCAGCAACCGGACATACTGATTTGCTGCTATTGGATGGCATTCTTCGCTCCGGCATACGGACTGATTTGCCGCCTTGCCAAGAAGAACGGCATAACCAAATGTATCGCGTTGGTTCACAATATGTTTCCGCACGAAAAGAGCATTTTAGACAAACTCTTTGCCCCCTATTTTGTAAAGGCGCAAGATGCCTTTGTTACCCTCAGCGATGCCGTTGCAGAGGATATTAAATCCCTCTACTCCGAACTCTCGACTCCAAATTCCAAACAGCAACCGCAGGTTGCCGTCTCTCCCCACCCTATCTATGACCATTACGGCGAGCGTATGAGCAAGGCAGAAGCATGTCAATCTCTCGGATTGGATGCAAGCAAGCAATATCTGCTGTTCTTCGGTCTTGTGCGTGCCTACAAGGGGTTAGACCTGCTGATAGATGCCTTGGAGAAAGTTAAAGACACGCAGCCGAATTTGCAACTGCTGATTGCAGGGGAGTTCTACGAGGACGAAGACAAATACCGTCAGCAGATAGCGGACAACGGTCTGCAGGAACGGGTGATTATACGCAACGAGTTCGTTCCCGATGCCGACCTGCGCAAGTACTTTGGTGCTGCCGATTTGATTGTTCAGCCCTATAAATCTGCCACGCAGAGCGGCGTGACACAAGTGGCGTTCCACTTTGAGAAACCCATATTGGTAACCAATGTAGGCGGACTTGGTGAGATTGTACATCATGGCAAAATGGGCTATGCCGTTGCGCCTGACAGTCAGGAGATTGCCGAAGCGATAGACGACTATTTCCGCCACGACCGCCAAGCCGCCTTTACCGCCTATCTGCAAAAGGAAAAAGTCAAATACGGTTGGGACAGAATGACCAAAGCGTTTCTCCAATTAACGAATCAATCACATGACTAACATAGCCGTCATATTAGCCGGAGGCATAGGCAAGCGGGCAGGCGAAGGATTGCCCAAGCAACTGCGCACATTGGCAGACGGGCGCACCGTATTGCAAACCTGTGTGGAGGCATTTCGCGCCTGCCGACAGATAGACCGCATCATGGTCGTTATGCACCCCGACTGGATGGAACAGGCACGGCAGTTACTTCCTGAAGACATCGTAATGATTGCCGGTGGCGAAGAACGCTGGGAATCGTCGTGGAACGCCATACGATTCATTATCAACCGATTCACCGATTCACCGATTCACCAACTCACCGACACCAACATCCTTCTTCACGACTGCGCCCGCCCCTTTGTCAGCCAACGCATCCTGAACGATGTATGTGCCGCATTGGAGCAGCACGAAGCCGTGACGGTAGCCGTTCCTGCGACCGATACGATGTATAGAGTAAAGACCGCTGACGCTGTAGAACCGTCTAACGGCTGTAAGACCGTTTTACTGTCAGATATCCCTGACCGCGCCACCATGTATCGCGCCCAGACACCACAGGCATTCCGGCTGAGCACGATTAGGCAGGCATACGAAATCGCGCTGCAAGCCCCTCGTCTGCAAGCCACCGACGATTGTGGCATCGTGCATAAATACCTGCCCCAAACATCTATTTATGTAATAGCGGGCGAAGAGGGCAACAGGAAACTGACCTTCAGGGAAGACTTTGTGAATTAAGAG
>JAKSNK010000004.1 GCA_024399835.1 Paludibacteraceae bacterium | reverse complement strand
GCATTTGCACTTTCTTCAACCAATCCACATCGTTGGCAGTAGCGTGGAAATAGGGCGACTCTTTTACCAAGTGGTCAACTTCCTCTTGTGTGTATCGGTGTGTAGGATCATAGTTGTGCCCGTTGGCATTCATCCAAGTGATAAATTTGTGGTGGAAGACGATAAATTCTTCAAAACTATCTCCTACTTCGTCCACATAGTCCACATGCACATTTTTGTCATTGGGATTGACTTTGCGGCGACGGCGGTAAACGGGTTGGAAGACCGGTTCGATGCCGGAAGTCGTTTGTGTCATGATGGAGGTGGTGCCGGTGGGAGCAATGGTAAGACACGCAATGTTGCGTCTGCCATATTTTACCATTTCTTGGTAGAGCTCCGGATCTGCCTCTTTGATACGAGAAATATACGGATTGTTTTGTTCACGCTTGGCATCATATACTTTGAATGCTCCACGCTCTTTTGCCATATTCACACTGCTACGATAGGCGGCAAGAGCTAAAGTTTTATGTACCAAGACGGAAAAATCGATTGCATCTTGTGTACCATAAGTCAGCCCCATTGCTGCCAACATATCACCTTCTGCAGTTGTACCAACACCGGTACGACGACCTTGAATGGTCTTAGTCATGATTTTCTCCCACAATTCACGCTCGGTGCGTTTGATGCTGTCATCTTCGGGATCGGAAGCAATCTTGGCAAGGATTTTCTCAATCTTTTCTACTTCCAAATCAATGATGTCGTCCATCATGCGTTGTGCTACAAAGACATGCTTTTTGAATAGTTCCCAGTCAAATTCGGCTTGTGGTGTGAACGGGTTTTTGACATAACTATACAGGTTAATGGCTAATAAACGGCAGCTATCGTAAGGGCAGAGCGGAATTTCACCACAAGGATTGGTGCTAACGGTGCGATAACCTAAATCAGCATAGCAATCGGGCACACTCTCGCGTAGAATAGTATCCCAAAACAGCACGCCTGGTTCTGCACTTTTCCATGCATTGTGTATGATTTTCTTCCACAATGTTTTGGCATCAATTTCTTTTTTGAAAACAGGATCTGTCGCATCAATGGGGTATTGCTGCTGATAGGGAATGCCGTCTATGGCTGCACGCATAAAATCATCATCCACTTTGACACTCACATTGGCTCCCGTGACCTTCCCTTGTTCCATTTTTGCATCAATGAAGCTCTCGCTATCAGGGTGTTTGATACTGACGGATAACATCAAGGCACCTCGACGACCGTCTTGTGCAACTTCGCGGGTAGAATTGCTGTAACGCTCCATGAAAGGAACTAAACCGGTGGATGTTAGTGCAGAGTTCTTGACAGGACTGCCGTGCGGGCGAATGTGACTCAGGTCATGTCCCACGCCACCACGGCGCTTCATTAATTGCACTTGCTCCTCGTCTATTTGAATAATAGCTCCATAGGAATCAGCATTGCCGTTTTGTCCAATAACAAAACAGTTGCTCAAACTCGCTACCTGATGATCATTACCTATACCGGTCATAGGACTCCCGGCAGGGCAGATATAACGGAAATCACGCAAGAGTTCGAATAACTCGGCTTCGGTCATAGGGTTCTTGTACTTAGCTTCGATTCGCGCAATTTCGGACGCAAGGCGATGGTGCATGTCATCCGGTGTCAATTCAAATAAGTTGCCAAAACTATCTTTCAGTGCATACTTAGTTGACCACACTCGTGCAGCAAGCTCGTCTCCATGGAAATATTCCAAGGATGCCTGTTCAGCTTCTTTTTGGGTGTAAGTTTTTCGTTCCATATATGTTTTTCATTTATTTTATTTCTCAAAGAAAGAAAAAGCGATGCAAAGGTACAAATAATTTTTGACATGTGCAAATGTTTTATAACATATTTTTCGCATAGACAAATTGAAAGTTGTCCAAAATGAAAATGCAATCGATTGAAAATTAAACGATTGCATTTTTTGTGGGTGGTTAAAAGTTTTCCGAAAAAGAAAATTTGTCTAAAAAGTAAGTTGGTCTGTTAGAAATATCTTAGCCGAGCAAATAGTCTTCCCATTTTCGTCAACTTGTTGATATTGAACCTCTTGCAAATTGGACTTAACTCGTGTATAAATTAGGTCAGATATATGAACTTCTTTTACATAATTGATATCCAATCGAATACAAAAGTTTTCAAACTTTGGGCACTTTGCATTCAACATGTGTTCTAAATATTTACAAGAATTGCAATGTTGATTGTAATCACAGTCGGAATATTGAATCGTATAAGGAATCTCATTGTCCGGATTGTCAATGGGGGTCAGGCGTGCAGATTTGCTGATATCCAATATTTCTCCGTCCACAACATGTTCAAAAATCGGCATGTGAAAAGCATTTACAATTTCCCGTTTGTTCATGTCCAATACTGCCCAAATACTTTTAGCACGCCCAATCAATTTTTCATTTAGATTGGTATCCACCAAATAGATACGATAGTCTCGAACGGATAGCATGTGTGCGTTTTGTTCAATCCATGTTTCGATGCGGATAGTCTCGTTGTGGGTCGGTAAATATATCAATTCTAAATTTAAGCGAGTAATAACCCAAGTATATCCTAAGGGCAGCAATTGATTGAGTCCATAGCCGTTTTCGTCAGAATCTTTACCTGCTACATTGAGCAGGTAATTTTCCAGCGTATATAGTCGCAATTGACGATTGGCGTCTACTTCTTGTGGTTGTATTTCAAAAGTATAACTATGCTTCATAAGTGGTTGCTTATCAACTTATTTTAGGTATTTATCCAACCAGTTGAAGAAAGTCCGTTGCCATAAGATGCCGTTTTGAGGTTTGAGTACCCAATGGTTTTCGTCGGGGAAAATGAGAAGTTGGGCATCAATGCCACGCAACTTGGCAGCATCAAATGCCGCCATTGCCTGATTGGCAAGTATGCGGTAATCTCTTTCGCCATGGATGCATAAAATAGGTGTGTCCCATTGATCTACAAACTTATGTGGCGAGTTCGCATAGGTGCGTTGAGCGATGGCATTGTCTTTGTCCCAATAAGCACCGCCTAAATCCCAATTGGCAAACCACTTTTCTTCTGTTTCCAAATATTGCATTTCAACATTAAAAATACCATCATGTGCAATAAATGCTTTGAATCGTTTGTTGTGGTGTCCTGCTAACCAATAAACAGAGAAACCGCCAAAACTTGCCCCGACACATCCTAAACGGTCTTTGTCCACATAAGGCAGGTTGGCACATGCTTCGTCAATGGCGGTCAGGTAATCTTCCATACATAATCCGGCATAATCGCCGCTGATTTCTTCGTTCCACGCATTGCCAAATCCAGGTAAACCATGGCGATTGGGGGCAACGATGACATAGTCATTGGCAGCCATCATCATAAAGTTCCAACGATAGGACCAAAATTGGCTGACGGGTGATTGGGGGCCGCCTTCGCAGTACAATAGAGTGGGGTATTTTTTATTCGGATCAAAGTGGGGCGGAAGGATAATCCAAGTGAGCATACTGTCCTTGCTGGTGGTTGTTTGCCAACGAGGAATGACAGTACCCATAGTGATTTGGTCATAAATGTTTTTGTTTTCAAAAGTGAGTTGAGTGTCATCTACAAACAATTCATTAGCTTCGCACATCGAGTGGCGTAAATAATAAAGATGTCCGTCAATATAATCCACGGGTGAATAGTCGTATTGCCCACCTTTAATGTGTGTGCATTGCATGTTGTCAAGATTCAATTTATAAATTCCTACTTCGGCATGCCAACATGCTGCGAGAATGATAACAGAGTCACCAGACCAAAAATATTCGTCAACATTTGTTTCCAAAGATTGGCTGGCAAATATTTTCTCTTTGGTCTTAATGTCCATAATGAACAATCTGTTTTGGTCGCTTTCATACCCTTCATGTTCCATACTGAGCCATGCAATTTTGCTCCCGTCCGGTGAAAACATGGGGTTGGTATCATAACCCATCATTCCTTCCGTCCAGTTTTCGTGCGTGCGCGTATGAATATTATAGGTGTAAATATCTGAATTGGTCGAAAGAGCATATTCCATGCCAACTTTTTTTCGGCAAGTATATGCCAAAAGTTCATTATTGGGAGACCATGCCAATTGCTCAATACCACCAAACGGTTTCATAGGGGATTCAAACGCAGTCCCTTCTAAAATATTGACAGGATTGCTTAATGCGGCAGATTGGATGTCCATTTCATTCTTGTAGTCGCATTTGAGGTCACAAACAAAAGGTTGTGGCGCTGTTTCCGTCCACTCATCCCAATGTTTATACATCAAATCGTCAATCACTTTGCCACTTGCCTTGTCTAAATCAGGGTGTTTATCTTGCGTGGTAGCAACTGTTTTGACCTGACTAATCAACACGATATGATCCCGCATAGGAGAAAGTAGGAAACCTTCCACATCTTCGGTATAACCCGTTACCTCGATGTCTTTTCCATGTTGGCGCAAAGTGAGGTGTCCTCCTTTCAAATATGCCAAGACACCGCTATTGCCAAACCATGCAGGGTCGGTACCGATAAACTCGTCAATTAGAGTGAGTTCTCCATCTGTTTCAGAGCAAATTCTAATCCAATGGGAAGAGCGGTTTTCTTCCACACTATAATAACTGACGGTATAAGCAATCCAACCGGTTTCAATGTCCACAACGGCACTATTGATGCGTCCCATTGCCCACAATGCCTCCGGTGTCAATTTGCCACCGTCAATAGTGATTTGCGGTTTGGTAATTGGTGGAAGACCTGTTTCTTGATTTTTGTTACAACTCATAAGGAATAAAATGACGGTCAGTGTCAATGCAATAGGTTTGATATTCATAAATGATGATTTTGTTTTCGTTTTGCAAAGGTACACTTTTTTTTGCAAATATGCAAAATTTTTTGTACTTTTGCAGAAAATTTCCGTATGTCTATCAATCGTGAAATCTTGCGTTTAGCTATTCCAAGTATTTTAGCCAATATTACCATTCCTTTGGTTGGATTGGTGGATATGGCTATTGCCGGACACATCGCGGATGCGGCGGCAATAGGTGGAATAGCCATTGGTACGATGTTGTTTGATTTGCTGTATTGGAATTTCGGTTTTTTACGAGTTAGCACTTCAGGTTTGACAGCACAAGCATTCGGTAGAGATGATCAAAACGAATGCAATGTCCAGTTGCAGCACGCGCTGAAAATAGCGTTGTTGGGTGCGTTGGGTATATTGGTTGTTCAGTGGATTTTTGTAACAGTAGCGTTGAAAATAGTTCCTTGCAGCCCTGAAGTGGCAGAGCAGTCGCGTCGCTATTTCTTGGTTCGTGTATGGGCATCACCGGCTACTTTGTCTCTTTTTGCTCTAAAAGGTTGGTTTATAGGTATGCAGGATACCACTTCTCCTATGTTGACAGATATGGTTGTCAATGTCGTGAATATGGTGGCGAGTTATTGGTTTGCAGTCTGTACTCCATTAGGTGTGGTCGGTGTGGCTTACGGAACAGTCGTGGCACAATTTACAGGATTGCTTTTGGCAGTGGGACTATTGGCGGGTAAATATAAAACGACTTTTGTTCAATTGTTCCGACCATTAGGCAAACCTCAAACTAAAACAATCGGTATGAATGTTGATTTGTTTATTCGCTCTATTTGCTTTATGATTGTCTATATCGGTTATACTTCTTTATCAGCCAGGTACGGAGATGAAGAGCTGGCAATCAGCAGTCTTGTCATGAAATTGTTTATGCTGGTAAGCTATTTCATTGATGGATTTGCCTTTGCCGGAGAGGCGATGGTAGGGCGTTTCTTCGGTGAACGACAAGTATCTAAAACGACTATGTCATGTCGTTCATTGGTGCTTAGTTTGCATGGGTGGTGTGCAGGAATAGCGTTGCTGTTTGCTTTGCTTTTTTATTTCTTTGGAATAGATATCATGCGTATCTTATGGAATGATATGACGGCATTAGTGCAAGGTTGGAATTATGTCCCGTGGTTGGTACTGATGCCGCTTGTGTCCGCGCCGGCTTTTATTTGGGATGGCATATACATTGGCGCAACTGCCTCTGATTCAATTCGTAATGCAATGATATACTCGGCAATCGGTTTTGTCGGAGTATATATGATGCTGATGCATAGAATGGGTATTGAAGCTGTGCTGTATGCCTATTTTGCACACCTTGTTTTAAGAGATATTTATTTGACATATAAATGGAAATCAACATATGATAGACAAATTAGTACATCGTCCGTGGAAGGTGCTTAAGAGTGAGCATATTCTGCAAATAGGTCCTTGGCTCAGTGTGCGTCAAGAGTGCGTCGAACTTCCGTCAGGACAGCAAATTCCTACATGGTTTATTTTGGAATATCCTAATTGGATTAATGTAATTGCGGAAACAAAGGATGGTCAGTTAGTGATGATAGATCAGTATCGTCATGGATTAGGTGTAACCAAATATGAGTTGGTGGCAGGTGTGATTGATGAAGGAGAAACACCGTTGCAAGCGGCTCAACGGGAATTGCTTGAGGAAACCGGTTTTGAGGGAGGAGAGTGGAGCGAATTTATGACATTGTGTCCCAATACCAGTTGTCAAAACAACTTGAGTTATACTTTTTTAGCGCGTGGAGTGGAACGCAAAAGTGAGCAACAACAAGAAAAGACAGAGGATATTTGTGTACATGTCATGGACAAACGGGATGTCTATCAACTATTGCAACAAGGAGAAATTATTCAGGCATTACACGCAGCTCCATTGTGGAAATATTTTTGTCCTCATTCCTTAATTTAATACAAAGGAATCTTATCACTACAATTGATTTAAGCAGAGTAAAATAGTGCATGTGTTAATACTCAAATACTTAATCATGCAAAAAAATGTATGGGAAAAATTTGCGAATATCGTATTTTTTGTGTAACTTTGTACCGTTTTTTTGAATCATGAAACACGACGAACTGATAAAGTTATTACAATCCGACCAATCTGCGCCAGTAATCTTACTTTGCGGAGAGGAATCTTATTATATCGATGAAGCGACTTCGTACATTGAAACGCATACTTTAGATGAGTCGGCACGCACTTTTGATCAGTTGGTAGTGTATGGGAAAGATTTGCAAGGGGCAGATATTTCTCCAATTATCATGCAAGCACGCGGTTTTGCCATGATGGGCAAAAAACTCATCATCGTCAAAGAGGCACAAACCATCAAAAAATGGGACAACCTCGCCCCATACATGGAGCATCCACAGCCATCTACTATCCTTGTGATATGCTACAAAAACGGCAATCCCGACAAACGCCTGAATGTGTGGAAAAACTTTGAGAAAAACGGCGGTATAATCATGCAATCCGACAAACTCAAAGACTATCAAGTGCCAGACTGGATAGATAAATATCTGCGTGATAACCGCCTCGCAGCAGACCCGCAAGTGTCGCACTTATTAGCCAACTACTTAGGCAACGATATGACCGCTATCGTAGGCGCATTGCGCAAATTGATAGACGGTCGTCCGGAAGGAGTAGAGCGCATAGATACAGCGATGGTCGAACGCAATGTGGGCATTAGCAAGGATTATAATGTGTTTGCGTTGCAAGACGCGCTGATTCATGGGGATGTTTTTGCAGCCAATAGGATTGCCCGATATTTCGCATCGTCCAAAGACCATCCGATGGTCAAGGAATTAGGGCTATTGTTCACTTTCTTTCAAAACCTGATGCTTTATCACTACTTGTCCGACCATTCTGACAAGAGTGTGGCGGCAGCATTGGGTATCAATCCGTATTTCGTAAAAGACTACACCGCCGCCGCTCGCCGTTTTAACGCTATGAAAACATTCCATATTATCGGATATTTTAGAGATATAGATGCTCGGTTAAAAGGAATAGATAATCCGTCTGCCAAGGATGCCGATTTATGGAAAGAACTTATCTATCGAATATTGCATTAGTAAAATATCATGTTAGGAATTATTATTAACCCCAAGTCCGGTAAACACGCTATGCGTGCCCAGCGTGCTTACTTAGAGAAAATTCTTCATCAGCGACACATCGAATTTGTGTACAAATTCACCTGCTATGCCAACCATGCCTTGGAACTTGCCCGTGAGTTGGCAGAGTCCGGTTGTGAGAAAATATTGGTATTAGGCGGTGACGGAACTTTGTCAGAGGCAATCAACGGTATAATGCGTGCCAATATAACTCCTGAACAAAGAAGTAAAATTCAATTTGGACTGATGCCCCGTGGTACAGGAAACGACTTTGCCCGCTATTGGGGACTGACGCGTAAGTACAAGCGTTCGTTAGACCTGTTTTTTGACGGCAAAACTCAGCCGATAGATGTCGGATGTCTGACCTACTGGCGTAATGGGGTGGAGCACCATCGGCATTTTATCAATTCGGTCGGTTTCGGTATCGACTCGCTGACCAATGAATATGGTCAAAAACTGAAATACTACTTGGGTTCGCACCATATCAATTATTTTATCGGTTTCTTCGGTGCTCTGATAAAACTCAAATTGGAATCCATGCACCTGCTGGTTGACGGAAAATCGTTTGTGGATAGTAAGATGTTCCACCTCAACATTGCCAATGGTCCGTATAATGGTGGTGGTATGAAGCAGAATGCCGAGGCAGACCCTCGTGACGGCGTTTTTCATGGCATGTTTGTCGAGAAACCCACTTTCAAGCAGTTGTGCATGGGTATTTCGAAACTATTTAACGGCGAATTGTACAAATTGCCGTTCGTTCATTCGTTCTCCGGCAAGGATTTTGTTATCAAAACCGATGAACACACGCAGTTTGAAGCAGACGGCATAACGATGGATATAATGGGCGATTTTGAAGTGCATTGTCTGCATCACGCCTTGCGCATGGTCGTGCCGCAATATTGCGAAGAAGGAAAAGAAATACATGATTTTTAGTAAGTCTTAGAATATGAAATTACTTGTATTATTGTCGCTGATACTGTCATTGGACACTCTATCAACAGACACACCGGCAAAAGATACTACCGATAGCATCGGTTTTCAGTTTACCACCATAGACAGCGTAGGCATTACGCCCGTAAAGGACCAACATCGTTCCGGTACCTGTTGGGCATTCTCTACCATCGGATTTTTCGAAAGTGAAGTGATGCGTCTGAACAAAGGCAAGCAGGTGGATTTGTCGGAGATGTTTGTGGTTAACCATACGATGATGGACCGTGCCGAATATGTCATTCGTATGTATGGCGATGTGGCATTTGCAGCCGGTGGCTCGGCATACGATGTGTTGTATTGCTTGCGTAATTATGGAATGGTGCCACAGTCGATTATGCCGGGTATCCAATATGGTACTACAGAAGCAGATACATTGCCCATGCATAATGAGTTAGATGCCATTTCTAAAGGATATATAAATGCGTTGTGTCATAATTCTAAAATCAAACGCCTAACGCCTGTTTGGAAGAAAGGTTTGCAAGCCGTTTATGATACATATTTAGGGCAATGTCCGGATTCTTTTATTTATGAGGGCAGACATTATACGCCTCAGTCGTATGTTAAATCGTTGGGGCTGAATCCGAATGATTATGTGTCGATTACCAGTTATACACACCATCCTTTCTACACGCGATTTGCTCTGGAAGTTCCGGATAATTGGCGTATGGAGCAGATGTATAATGTGCCTTTGGATGAAATGATGGCAATCATTGATAATGCCATTCAGCATGGTTATACGATGGCATGGGGTGCAGATGTCAGTGAACCCGGTTTTACCAGAAAAGGTATCGGTGTGATGCCCGATGTGGACAAAGGGGCAGACCTGACCGGTTCGGATATGGCTAAATGGCTCGGTATGGACGAGAAAAGCAAAAGCGAAGAGTTGACCAAAAAACCGTTGCCCGAAATGGAGATTACCCAAGAACTGCGCCAGCGCGCATTCGACAACTGGGAGACAACCGACGACCACGGAATGCAGATTTTTGGAACCGCTAAGGACCAAAATGGCAAACTTTATTATTTGGTTAAGAACTCGTGGGGTACGAAACGGAGCAAATATAGTGGAATTTGGTATATCAGTCGAGCATTCATGGAATATAAGACAAACACTATTATGGTGCACAAAGACGCTATTCCTAAAGAAATTCGTAAAAAAATGGGTTTATGATGAAAAAATGCTTGTTTATAGTTGCTGTCCTGTATGCCTCTTTTCTGCATGCCACCGTCTATACGCGTGTTCATGCGAAGCCGGACAATGGATGGGGCGGGACTTATTTAATCGGTTATGTCGTTTCGGATACACTAGTATATATTTGGGATGGAACTGACGATGCAGCTAATTATGTGAGCGTAACTCTTGCGAATGGCAAAATTAGTGCCACCAACTTGGATTCGTACCAAGTTACCATTGCTGCAGAAGGTAGGGATTATAGCGTTAGAACAGCGGATGGATATATTGGAGTAGGGAGTGGAGATAATAAAATAGAGTTCAATCGAGGCGCGCAAGCATGTACGATTACGGAAAATGGCGGTTATGTGATGTTGGAGACCAATACGCATACCGAGCGATTTGTCTTTAATAAAAAGAGCAATCGTTTCCGTTTTTATTATGATTCACAGAAAAAATGGGCTGATACGCAATACAAGAATATCTGTTTGTTCGTTTTGGGTGATATTGAAGTGACAGAGTCAAAACAGTCGCTTGATATCAATTATGCACAAGCGGAATTGTACGCGTGTGACAGTAAATTTCCAACGACCTCTGATCCGTATAATCAGTATTTTTCGACATTCTTGTGGTTATTGCAAGAGGAAGATGAAATGGCAGTCCCGCAAATTGGATTGGAGATTTTAGCACCTACGCAATATTCCATTGCGGGAACATATCGTTCGGACTACACGCCTAACAAAAAGTATTATCTCAATATTACGAATGGAAGTAAACATTCGTTCTTTACATTTCCCAATAAATCTGAAGAGGGTTATGGCACAGCAGCTATTCGTGTAGCAGAAATGACTATTAGCAAGGTAAATCCTTCTACGCTCCCCAATGCGTATGTTTATCATATTTTGTTGGAGTTTACCGATTCAAATGGTAAAATTTGGCATTTAGACAAGGATTTGGATGTGTATGGTTGGTGGATTGATTGTGATAGGAGTAATCCTAAACAACCTACAGATATGCAGGAAGTCGCTTTTGCTTTGGAAAGCGGTAATCACATCCCTGCCGGTTTTAGTGATTTGAAAAAGGGGGACAAGGAGGTTAAGTTTATGCGTAACGGACATCTGATTCTCCGTTGTGGAGAACATTTTTATAATGCATTAGGTCAACTAATATCAACCAAATAATTTTTAGCGATGGATAAACCTTATGTTTTAGGCCTCGATATGGGAGGTACCAATAGTGTTTTGGGTATTGTGGATGCCCGCGGTCATGTTCTTGCTCGTATTTCTATCAAAACACAGGAATATACGGATATCAATGATTATGTCAATGCGCTTTATACCGAAGCGCTTAAGATTATAAATCCGATAGGAGGTATGGAAATGATTCGTGGCATTGGTGCAGGCGCACCGAATGCCAATTATTATTCCGGTAATATTGAAAATGCCGCCAATCTTCCTTGGAAAGGTATTGTGCCGTTTGCTCATCTGATGAGTGAAAAGTTTGGTGTACCTTGTACGATTACCAACGATGCCAATGCGGCTGCTATGGGAGAAATGATGTATGGTGCAGCGCGTGGAATGAAGAATTTCATTATGATTACACTTGGTACCGGAGTAGGATCGGGTATTGTCATTGATGGTAGAATGGTATATGGTCATGACGGATTTGCCGGCGAATTGGGACATACTAAGATTGACAGATCGGCTAATGCACGCCTTTGTGGATGTGGACAAAAAGGGTGCATAGAAACTTATGCCAGTGCCAATGGTGTAGCTCGTACAGCCAAAGAAATAGTCTCCTCGACTACTAAGGAGACTATGCTTCGTCAGTTGGATATAGATAAGATAACTTCTTTTGATGTTTTTAAGGCAGCAGAAGCCGGTGATGTGGTGGCAAAAGAGATTTTTGATTATACTGGTACTTTATTGGGACAAAAACTGGCAGATTTTGTGGCTTTTTCTGCACCGGAGGCAATCTTCTTGTTCGGAGGACTTACCAAATCCGGTCATTGGATAATGGATCCTGTGGTAAGGTCGCTTAACGAGAATGTAATGCCTTTGTGGAAGAATAAAGTCAAAGTGATGTTCTCTGATTTGAAAGAAGCAGATGCTGCTATTTTGGGTGCATCTGCATTGGCATGGGAATAAAATCATCCATATTATATCAAATACCGACTTGGTTGCAATGCCTAATGCCTCATATCAAATGGCGAGGGGATAAAAGCAGTAAATGTGTGTATTTGACTTTTGACGATGGACCAATACCTGAGGTAACGCCTCAGGTATTGGACATTTTAGATAAATATGGTATTAAGGCAACTTTTTTTTGGGTAGGTGAGAATGTGTATCGTTATCCGGACTTAGCGAGAGAGGTGTTTCGTAGGGGACATACTGTTGCCAATCATACTTTTAATCATTTAGCCGGGTGGCATACGGATAAGCATGTGTATCGAACTAATTGCCAATTGTGTGACGATGTTATTGCGAATACCTTAGGTAGTTCGTGGAATAATCTGCATTTATTTCGTCCTCCCCATGGTAGACAACGACCTTCGCAAAAACGATGGTTGCTGCATAATGGCTATCGCATTGTTTTATGGGATATTATCACGCATGATTATAATCGTTCTTATACCTCCGGTCAAATTGTTGAGATTGTTCAGCGATTTGTTCGCAATGGCAGTATAATATTGTTTCACGATAGCAAAAAAAGTGCCCCAAATACATTGGAAGCACTGTCTCCTACGATTGAATGGCTACTCGCTAACGGCTATTCGTTTCAAACCATTTCGCACTAACTAAAAATAGTGTGCAAGTTTTTTAAACTTTACTTCTTTTCCGTACCCATATCTTTGCGTATGGCGCTCGGCTTTTGCAGCAATAATGGAATAGATTGCCAATCGAAGGTCTCTTCAAATGTCCAATTGGCACGCAGATTGAGTTTCTTATGACTATAATATACTGATTCCGGTTGGCGATGTTTGCTCCAGTCTCCGGTTGTCCATTTGCCGTTTGAGTCTTCGTCAATGAATAGTCGCATATAGTGAATGCCGGGGTCGATAAACGAGAATAAAGTTCCATTTTTTTCTGCTTTAAGTGTCCGAATGGGTTGGTCATTGGCATTGAGCAGTTGAATATATGCGTTATCTACAAATGGAGAAACAAACACCGTCAAAGTAGCATAGTCTTCTTTCGGACGAATTTTGATTGAGTACTTGTCTGTCTTGGAAGTCATGTGATAGATATCTTTGATGGCACCTGAATCTACAAGAAGTTGATATTCTTCATTCGGGCGTAAGTCTGCAATGATTTGCAAATTCATTGCTGTAGAATCACGCAAAGCCAACTGAAAAGCGACATCTTTCCATAGAGTGTCTTTCTTGATTTGCAAATGCATGTTGTCTTGTTCAAATTGTAGTATTGGAGTAGGGGTCTGTATGCACAATGTATCAAAGTGGTTGAATTTTCCGGATGCGTTGGTTTTGATAGCCAATCCTGTTTTTAGGCGTTTTTGCTCTAAAATCTTTTTGGTGCGTTCGTTAATACGAGGGGCACGGTAGATTGCAAGTATTGTATCGGTTTGTGGCACTAAATTGAGTAATGAATCACTCTTCATATAGGTCATTGCCAGTCGAATAGAGTCCATGCGAATGGCACACGAATCGGTTAACCAAAGGGAAATGGTATCTTTCTTAGCATTGGATTGTACAATGCAATGTTTCATTACATCCACCCACAAAGAGTCTTGTTGTAGCGAATCTCCCTCCAGTCGCAATGCAATCAAACGAGGCATGCTATCCTGTGGAGAACCGAATATTAACTGAATACAATGGGCGTCTTTGCGAAGCGCACGCTGAAAATAATGTCGCTGACGATCTTCCTTAAAGAAGCGGAGCAATAACTCAGACGGTTCATAATAATAGTATTCGGCAGTAATAACACTATCAGGAATGGCATGTCCATCTGCATCCAAAGTGTCTTTTAAATAAATCGTGTCGGTTTCTGTTCGGACATTGATATAAGGTGTAACCAATTCCTCCTGAAAAGCCAATCCTTCTCCGGGCTGATAACAATAATCTTTGCTTTGTTCCATCAGCGCATATAGTCTATACGAACCTGCTTTGATGTTTTTGATAGAAAATTCGCCTTCGGTATTTGTTCTGCCGATTCGCGTGAATGGTTTGCCGGAAAAAGCGGAATCTGTCAGGTCTTCCTGCAAGCCGATGATGACACCCGAAATTGGATTTAAGTCCGCAGCATTGATGAGTTGCCCATATATCTCGAGGGAGTCGATTTGATTACCGGTTGAAAAAGAATAGGTAAAGTCTTTGTAGGAATTTTTCTCGTTGTTGTCCACAATCTGATTGCCAAAATCAATGGTATAGGTAGTCGAGTCCTTTAAGTCTTCTTGAAATTCTATTTCAATTTTCTTGCCGACAGCTTTTATTTCCGGTGGGCGTTGTTGTGGGGGAGAAATCATGATGTTGTCGGTTGAACCTTCCAACAAAATGAATTCATTAAATTGGATACTTATACTTTTATCCTTCACATTGCGAGCACCATTAGGAACGGACATTTTAGTAATAACAGGCGGAATAGTATCTTTAGGACCGCCTTGCGGACCAATTCCCTTGTTGGCACATCCGGTAGAAAAGAGCCATAGTTCGACCTGTACCACGCTCCATAAACCGAGTATATATTTATTCTTTGTTCGCATTCGTGTCAAAACTATCGATGGCTTTTCTCAGTTCTTTGTCAAAGCGTAACATAAAGGCGATACGCCCTTCTTGGAAATAATACCGTTCTACTATTTCTGCGCCCAATGCCTCTTTGATGGCATCCATGTTGCGCATAATTGCATCTTTGTAAGATGGTTTAAGCAATGGTTCTAATGCTTCTATGGCTTGCAGAGTCGTGGAGTCTATATCTTCGTGCCGAGCGACATCCAATGTCTGTTTAAGGTATTTGCTTGTCTCTGTCTCGTAAGTAAAGTGTTTCTCGTCTAAAAAGGCGATGAAGTCTTCTATTTCTGCTTGTGTTAATTCAAAATCCGTGGCAGAAGCTATCTGGGGGTGGGTATGATGATAGCGTGTAGCATAATCGAAAAACATCTGTTTGGCATATAGCGAGTAGGCGATATCTAATTTGGCAGAGTCGTCGATTACGATGTCCGGTAATATACCTCCGGCTGTGTCGCGTTTGACCGTGCGTCCTTTTTGCCGTTCTGCATAATCGATGGCTTGAATGCAACGACCGGAGGGTAAATAGTAGTGCGCAGTGGTTACTTTTAAATGCCCGTCATAAGCTATTGGGCGAATGGACTGTACCAATCCTTTACCGAAAGTGCGTTGTCCGATCAGGGTGGCACGCTTCAGGTCTTGTAGTCCGCCGCTGACTATCTCTGCTGCAGAAGCGGTATTGTGATCTACCAATACAACGAGTGGCATTTGTGCATAAATAGGATTGGTGGAGGTCTTGTAACTGCGATTGGAAGACTCTGTCTTTCCTTTGGTGGTAACAATCTCGGTACCTTTTTCTACAAAATATCCTACAATTTGTATTGCCTCGTCGATGATGCCGCCTCCGTTGCCACGAAGATCTATTACTAAACGCTCTATATGGTCGTTGGTAACCATCTTGTCCACTGCAGAAAGAAACTCCCGACTGCTGTTGGAGGTAAATTCACTAAATAAGATATATCCGGTGTTTTTCGCCAAACTGTCGGGTAGAGTAGTGTAGTAACCGACGGAAGGCAGATGAATCTCTTTGCGGTCAAACTCTTTGACAATAGTTTTTTTCTCACCATATCGTTTGAGAACCAATTTGACTTGGGTGTCTGCTTTGCCACGCAGTTTGTCACTCACTTCTTTGGTACTTTTTCTGAAGCATTTCATTCCATCGACCTCAAGGATGGTGTCGCCTGCCAATACGCCGTTTACCTGTGCTGGCATACCTAAATACGGCTCGCTGATTACAACTACCGAGTCGCGTTGCATAATGATGGCACCTATGCCTCCATATTTGCCTGTGGTCATCATTTTTAGGTTGTCATCATCTTTTTTTGGAATATAAGTGGTGTATGGATCAACATGCGAGAGCATGGCGTTGATGCCGGTCTCCAGCAAATCCTCATAGTCCAATGTATCTACATAGTTGATGTCTAATTGGCGCATTACATCGTTGTAGATATGAATACTTTTGTTGATATCTACTGTACGAATAGGTTGCTCTGCCAATGCAGTCAGACAACCTAAACAACCTGCAATAAGTAATAATTTTTTCATCATTTCAATTTATTGGGTACAAAGGCGGATACATCTTTGTTGTATGAATAGAGGTCTCTTACCAATGTGGAAGATATGTGGGCATATTCAGGACGGGTATAGAGCAGAATAGTCTCGATATCTCCTAATTGCTTGTTGGCTTCAGCCATGTTGCGTTCGTATTCAAAATCTTCTACGCAACGGATGCCTCTCAATATAAATTGTGCATCTACCTGTTTTGCAAAATCTACGGTCAAACAGTCGTAAATTTGAACATCTACACGAGGGTCGTCGCCAAAGATTTTTTGAATGGCATTTAGGCGTTCCCGGATAGGGAAGGTCTCTTTTTTTACGGAATTGCGCCCGATGCCGATTGTAATATGGTCAAATAGTTTCAATCCGCGGTTCACAATGTCATAGTGACCGATGGTAAAGGGATCAAATGATCCCGGAAAGATGGCTTTTTTCATAGTTGATAACAGGATTTTGATACATTTCGTGTAGTTTGTTCATTAGAAAATCTTCGTCTTTGTTGTCAATGTGTATTTTGTTGCATTGTTGTCGCAAATATGTCTCAAATTTCGTGCCACGCTCATATATTTCATAGTTGGCATGTATTTGACAATCTATCTGATGAGCAATAGCGG
The DNA here is from genome assembly GCA_024399835.1 of Paludibacteraceae bacterium. GTDB lineage: Bacteria > Bacteroidota > Bacteroidia > Bacteroidales > Paludibacteraceae > Colicola. The sequence goes on along the minus strand of JAKSNK010000004.1, from coordinate 77,516 downwards.
TGATTTGCTCGTTTCTGCTCATTTCGTCCAATTCGTCCCGGTTTGCTTCTATCCATCGGTTGATGGATGGTGTCATACGAAATACGACACGCCCTTTGTATCCCTTTATTCCGGTTGCCATGGATAGCAAATCATCTTCTTTGCTTTTTTTCCACCCTTCATTGTCGCGCCTTAACTGCATTTCTTGGGCTTTCAGATAGTCGCAAGGGTCGTATTCGTAATTGATACATACGGGACAAATATTGAGTCGTATAATGGTGTCAATCAATCCCTCTTCACTACCGATGGCTAACATTTTTACGACCGTATTTTGTGTCACATCGTTGCCGTCTTTAGCACGACCTTCGCGCTGTGCCAACCAAATGCTTTTGTGTTGGTTCCTAAGGTGCAATATGTATTTAGACAATGTTTTGCTTTGTCTGCCGACATCCTTGGCTGAACAATCTCGTTTTACGACAAAGGCGCGATTAAATCGTACAAAAGGTTCTATCCACCATTTGCCGAATAAATTATTGCCGATGCCGATAAAGGGACGAATGTTATACCTTTTCTCCAGTAGCATGCTTAGCCATGCGGAGTCTAATACGATATCGCGATGATTGGTCATAAAAAAAGCCCCGTGTCGAATGTCTTCTTCTATTTCTGCGCGTTTTCCCGGAGCATAGTCTAATGTCAATTCATCGGTTGTTCGATGGGCGAGACATTGCAAATAGACCCAATTTATCATCAGGTCTGCTATCATTCTTGCCGGTTCTATGCGCCATGCTCGTATTTCCCTAAATTCATTCATTTTTCGTTAATTCTTTAATTGCATCTTTGGTGGCTTCACGATAGGCGACCACTAGACCGCCTGTCCCCAGTAGTGTGCCACCAAAATAGCGCACCACTACCACCAATATGTTGTCCAACTTGGCTGCGTCAATTGCACGCAAGATAGGTAAACCAGCCGTTCCGTGCGGTTCTCCGTCGTCTTTGGTGCGAAACAGATTCTCTCCAAGGCGGTATGCATAGCATACATGACGGGCATCATGATACTTCTTTTTGTACCAAGCAATGCGACTTTTGGCTTCATCTTCGGTGCTAATCGATTCCGCAAAACTCATAAATTTGCTTCCTCTGTCTTTGTATAGCCCTTCGTGAATAATTGGTGTGGTCGTATCAGCCATTTTGGTGCAAAATAATCGCAATATAATTCATTTTGCAAAGATACTGCTTTTTTTTGAAAAAAACAAATAAATTTGCAATATTCGATTTTTTTTTGTACCTTTGCGAGTCAAAATGGTAGGAATTTATGAAGAAGTTGTTTTTTATTGGGATGATGTCAATCTTGTGTGCTTATGTATCGGCGGCAGGATCGATGTCCAGGTGGGCAAAGACGAAACAGGTCAATGGTGTTTTAATCAATGAATATGCAGTATTGGTAAATAATGCGCTCACATGGCATCGAACCGTTGGCAACGAGCCGGAAGAGGTACAAACTTTTGCGTGTGACTCGGTGGAAAAAGATAGCATATTTGCATTTTTGGATGCCAATTGGGTGACTCGGGAAATATGGGAATATACCGACAAAGTCAATTGGGATGCGGACGGTACACAGGCAAACCGGGCAAATTTAGGGTATGCTATAGCCAAATGTGACAAGGCAATGTCGTGTTATGCTTTGTGCGGTTGCGAGGAAAAGGTCGTTTTGTTGAAGCAATTGAAGCAAACATTAAATTTGGCGCGAGCTAAGACAAGTTTTAAGGACCAGGTGACAATTACCGTACAGGCAGTCACGGATGCAATAGTATTGCAGCAAATGACCCCCTGCGGATATATACATAATTAATATGAAAAAAATAGTTTTATTCGTATCAATGGCAGGAATGGCGTTGTTGGCTAATGCTACTCCTACTGCCACGCAAAATGCCAATTTGGCTACTACACGCCAATTGGGAGACACCGTTATTAAAGAGGAATTGACCGTTTATAACGGGATTGTTCGTGAAATTCGTACCGTAAACGATGCCGCACCTGACACTATCACAATGCGTTGCAATCGCGATTGTGAAGGAAATGCTGTCTTGGCATTGTGGCAGGCACAGTGGAGTTGCCAGAGTTTGTTGGAGCAGTTGAGCAAGGTGGCTCCGTACGACCCTGAGGAGTACGATTATAGTCCGAATAATCATTTTATCATGAATGCACTCAACCGTTGCTCACAGGTGGCACAATATTTTGCTCACGGTGGTTGCCAAAATGCTGCTAATTTCTTCCTAAAGGATGTCAAGCATGCGTTGGCAGAGGCACGCGATGCAGACGAACCTGATGATCAACTCAATCAAGTGGCACAAATTATCGCCAATGTGGCTCCGTTTAGAGAGTTGCAACATTGCGGTTATCTGTATTAATATATTAAGGTATGAAAAAGGTATTTTTATCTGTCGTTTTATGTGCCGTATGTTATGCGTTAATGGCACAAGAACAGGTGCGTACTTCCACTACTACGCAAACATTGCCCAATGGCGATTCGCGTACATATATCACCAATTACCATACTTCCTATTCAACCCCCGTCACGACTGTTACGGATACGGTAATGGATCCGCCTCGCAAATTGGGCTTTCAGGTCAATTTGGAGATGGGGTGCCAGTTCCGTAATGCAGAAGTTAACTTGCCGGGGTGTGAATCTCATTCGTTCATGCCTTGTGGCTTTGACGGTAGTGTGGGATTGGGCTTGCGTGCAACACGATGGGTCTTCGTAGGAATGGGAATTGGTGCTTTCAGCGAATATGCCCTCAAGGAAATTGTGACGGACGCTTATACAGACGAGACATTGCCTTATAAGACTTTTCGTTGGGTTATGCCGATTTATTTGGATGCTCGTATTTATATCCCCACACCCAAAGACATGGATCCTTTTGTTGAAGGTAGCGTAGGGGGCTATTTTTGCTTGGACAAATACGCAGAACTGGCAGGCAACGAATTACCTATGGATGTGAATAAGGGTATTTTTGCACAAGCCGGTGTCGGAGTGGATTTCCGTAAGTTTGTTGTAAGTGCCGGTTACCGCTATTATAACCATGCCGAAGGCGGCTCACATAACTATTGCTATGTGAAAATCGGTTTTCGTTGTGGCAAACCGGTCAATCGGGATAAATAAGCATTTATACCAATTGAGCGGGAATCAGTTTCTCACGAATGTTGATGTAAATAATATTGCCTTTGGTTGCAAGGGCTGTAGGTATATATCCCATTCCGATTCCTACTTTTGTGGTAGGTAGCATAATTCCGGAGGTAACTTTGCCTATTTCTTTTCCTTCTGCATCGCAGATAATGTAACCATTTCGCGGAATGGCTCGTTCCTGCATTTCAAAGTGAATCAACTTGCGTGGTACTCCTGCGACTTTTTGTTTGAGCAGATAATCTTTGTCAATAAAATCTTTGGCGTCAAACTTGGTAATCCAACCTAATCCTGCTTCCAACGGTGAAGTGGTATCGTCTATGTCGTGACCGTATAGGCAGTACCATTTTTCCAATCGCAATGAATCGCGTGCGCCCAAACCGATGGGGGCTAATCCGAATTCTTTGCCTACTTCAAACAAAGCATTCCATATTTGAATGCCGTCTTCTTTTTTGAAATACAATTCAAATCCCCCTGCACCGGTATATCCGGTATTGCTTAAAATAACGCCCTGAACGCCTGCGAACGACCATTCTCGGAAGGAATAATACGGAATCGCATTCAAATCCACATCGGTTAACCGTTGCAGTAATTCGGTGGCTTTAGGACCTTGTACCGCCAGTTGACCGTATTGGTCAGAGGCGTTTTCCAACGATACGCCGAAGGTGTTGTGTTCGTTTACCCATACCCAGTCTTTGTCTATATTGCCGGCATTGACTACCAATAGGTATTTGGTAGTGGAGTATTTGTATATAATCAGGTCATCTACTATGCCGCCTTTTCCGTTGGGGAAACATGTGTATTGTGCCTTGCCTGCGTCCAGACGGCTGACATCGTTGGTGGTGATATATTGCAAAAAGTCAATCGCTTTAGCACCTTTTACCCAGAACTCTCCCATGTGACTGACATCGAATACACCGACGCCTTTGCGAACGATACGATGCTCTTCCTGAATGCCTGTGGGGTATTGAATGGGCATATTAAAACCGGCGAATTCAGCCATTTTGGCACCCAACGATATATGGATGTCCGTAAAAGGGGTTGTCTTTAGCATAGTTGTATGATTTTGATGATTACTTGCATTGCTTTTTCCATAGATAGGATAGGCAGGTATTCAAAGCGCGAGTGGAAGTTCTCTCCGCCTGCAAAGATGTTCGGGCACGGCAGTCCCATAAAACTGAGTTGCGCGCCGTCTGTACCTCCGCGAATAGGTTTGACCTGTGCCGGACAACCGGCTTCCGCCATCGCGTTGGTTGCCAAATCGACAATGTGCACGCATGGTTCGATTTTCTCGCGCATATTGCGGTATTGGTCTTTTATTTCGTATTCTACCGTGCCGGTGCCGAATAGATGATTCAATGTGTTGGCGATGGTTTGAATTTGCAACTTGCGGGCATTGAAATGGTCTTTGTCGTGGTCGCGTATGATGAATTGCATTTTTGCCTCTTCTACCGTGCCTGTAATGGATGTCAGGTGGAAGAATCCTTCGTAGTCTTGTGTCTCTGCTGGAATCTCGTCAGCGGGTAACATGGCGATGAAACGGTGCGCTATGAGCATGGCGTTTTTCATCTTATGGTATGCGCTACCCGGGTGAACATTGATACCGTGAATAGTGACAGCGAGCGAGGCGGCATTAAAGTTCTCAAATTCTAATTCGCCGATGGCACCGCCGTCCATCGTGTATGCCCAATCTGCACCGAAAGCGGACACATCAAAGTGTGCCGGTCCTCTGCCTATCTCTTCGTCAGGGGTAAAAGCCACACGCACCTTGCCGTGTTCTATTTCCGGGTGCTGAATCAGATATTCCATGGCGGACATGATTTCTGCAATGCCGGCTTTGTCGTCGGCGCCTAACAGGGTTGTACCGTCGGTGACGATGATGTCTTGACCTTTGTAGTTGCGTATTTCGGGGTAAGTGGCTACGGACAGGACGATATTTTTGTCTGCATTCAGCATGATGTCTTTGCCGTCGTAGTTAGAGACGATGCGCGGATGTATGTCGTTTCCGGGTGCATCGGGTGCCGTGTCCATGTGTGCGATAAAACCGATGGTCGGTTTCTTCGCCGAAGTGTTGGCGGGTAGAGTTGCCATAACATAGCCATTCTCGTCCAATGATACATCGGTCATCCCTATTTCCTGCAATTCTTGCTGCAGGTGGCGTGCCAAGTCCAATTGACGCGCGGTGGACGGAACGGTGACGGAACTGCCATCCGAGGTCGTCCATATAGACACATAGCGTAAAAAGCGGTCTGTAAGAGTCATTTTTTTGATACTTTTCTAACAAAGTGCAAAGATACGAAAAAAAAATCGTATAAAAAAATATTCATTCGAAAAAATGCGCAGACTGTCTTTTTTGGTTGTAAAATTTGCAAATATGCGAAAAAAAGTGTACCTTTGTGCGCAAATTGGAATAGAAGCGAATAATTATGAAACAACGCTGTATTAAAACAAGTTTTACCGCTCTTTCGTGGAGTGAGTTATCGGATTCCGATCGTGATTTATTGTCTCAGGCAAAGCGGATGACGGAAAGGTCGTACAGTCCTTATTCGCATTTTCAGGTGGGAGCCGCTGCTTTGCTGAAGAATGGTACTGTCGTTTTGGGTAGTAATCAGGAGAATGCCGCATACCCCAGCGGGTTGTGTGCCGAGCGTACTACGCTCTTTGCCGCCAATGCCAATTATCCCGATCAGCCGGTGGTTGCATTGGCTATTGCTTGCTATACCAACGGTAAGTTTACTGCTAATCCGGGAGCGCCTTGCGGGTCGTGCAGACAGGTTATGCTTGAGACGGAGCATCGTTTTAATACGCCGATGCGGGTGCTGCTGTATGGTGAAGATGAGGTGTATGTTTTTGAGAAAGCGTCCGATTTATTGCCAATTGGCTTCTTCGCAGAAGATTTGGAAGGATAAATAGTTGTAAACGGGGCATAATGATTAAGAAACTGGATATATATATGTTGCGTAATTTCATGGGGTTGTTTATTTTGACCTTCATGATTTGCTGCTTTATTTTGTTGATGCAGTTTCTGTGGATGCATGTCAATGATTTGGTGGGCAAGGGTGTTGAGTTGTCGGTGTTGATGGAGTTTTTTGTCTATGCCACGATGAGTGTTATTCCGTTGGCTTTACCTTTGGCAATCTTGTTGGCAAGTTTGATGACTTTCGGTAATTTGGGCGAGAAGTTTGAACTTACCGCCATGAAGAGTGCCGGAGTCAGTCTGTTCCGCATCATGCGCCCCTTGATGATTTTTATCGGGATGGTGTCTGTGGGTGCTTTTTTCTTCTCCAATCATGTTTTGCCGGCTTCGCAAGCCAAATTGTGGGCGTTGATTTTTTCGCTTAGGCAGAAGAGTCCTGAATTGGATATCCCTGTGGCAGAGTTTTATGACGGTGTGCAAGGGTATAATATCTATGTCCGCAAGAAGAATCCTCGTACCGGATTGATGGAGAACATGATGATTTATGACTATAGCAACGGCTTTGAGAATGCAGGAGTGACGGTGGCGGACTCGGGGCGTGTTTTCTTTACGGAGGATAACCGCTATTTGTTGCTTAAGTTGTATAACGGGGAGAGTTTTGAGAACTTGAATCAGGAGCAACAGCGTGCCACCGGCACGCAGAAGAGTGTGCCGTACCGCAGGGAGACTTTTCGCGAAAAGCAGATTTTGATAGATTTTAATACCGAATTGGAGCGGTATGATGCGTCCGTATTGGATGACCAGCATGTCAGCAAGAATGTTCGGCAGTTGGTTCAGTCGATTGACTCCGTTTCGGTGTTGAGCAAGGAGAGATCTGCCGAGCAGGGGCGGAACCTGACACAGAATAATTATTTCGGCCGTGAACGGATGTCCGGGCGCGAGTTGACCCCCGTTGAGGAGTCGCAAAAGAAAACATTCAGTATAGAGGCGCTTCGTCAGTCATTGCGCCCCGAACAATTGCGAAATGCCTATCGTGTAGCGATTGACAAGGCGCAGAACCAGCGCAATACGGTCGAATATAATGCAGCCATGCTGGACGATTATAATTCGTATATACGCAAGCACCAGATAGAGTTGTATCGCAAATATACATTGAGTTTTGCATGTCTGATTTTCTTCTTTATCGGTGCGCCACTGGGAGCGATTATTCGCAAGGGTGGGTTAGGAGCGCCGATAGTGATTAGTGTAGTGATGTTTATCATCTATTATATCATCGACAATACGGGGTATAAGATGGCACGAGAGGGGTTGTGGGCTGTGTGGCAGGGAATGTGGCTCAGTTCGGCGGTTTTGCTGCCGATTGGGGTGTTCCTGACTTATAAGGCGGCTACCGATTCGGGACTGTTTAACCCCGAAGTGTGGATTAAGATTTACGAAAAAGTTGTAGAAAATATTAAGAATAAATGGATAGCATTAAGGACGCGTTAGCGGAATTTGCCAAGGGTCAGTTTGTCATCGTTGTGGATGACGAGGACCGTGAGAACGAAGGAGATTTTATCATTGCTGCAGAGCATATTACGCCCGAGAAGGTAAATTTTATGTTACAGCATGGTCGTGGTGTGCTGTGTGCGCCGCTGCCTGAAGACAGGTGTGCCGAGTTGGGGCTGATTCACCAGGTCGCCAATAATACGAGCATGTTAGGAACACCGTTTACGGTCACGGTGGATAAACTGGACGGCTGTACTACGGGTGTGAGTGCGCATGACCGTGCTGCCACTATTCAGGCACTTAGCGACCCTCGTTCTACGGCGGATACATTTGGACGCCCCGGACATATCAACCCTCTCTATGCCAAGCCGAGGGGTGTGCTGGAGCGTGCCGGACATACCGAAGCGGCGGTGGACTTGTGCCGGCTGAGTGGCGTGCGCCCTGCGGCGGCTTTGATTGAAATAATGAACGAGGACGGTACAATGGCACGCCTGCCCCAATTGGAGCAGGTCGCACGGAAGTATGGCTTTAAACAGATTTCGATTAAGGACCTGATTGCCTACCGTATGGCAATGTCTGCACCGGGTCTGCAACATAACATCAACATAACATCAGTACAGGATCAACCTGTTGTTTCCGAGATGAACTTGGAGCGTGGCGAGACTGTCAATCTGCCTACTTTGTACGGCGAGTTTATGCTGACACCTTTCCGCGATATGGCAACGGGATTGGAGCATGTGGCATTGACCAAAGGAACATGGGACAAGGACGAGCCGATTCTCTGTCGTGTGCATTCCAGTTGTGCTACGGGGGATATATTCGGCAGTAGAAAGTGCGAATGCGGCGAGCAGTTGCATCAAGCCATGCAGATGATTGAGAAAGAGGGCAGGGGCATACTGGTCTATATGAATCAGGAGGGACGAGGAATAGGACTGATGAATAAGATTCGTGCGTACAAACTGCAGGAACAGGGCGAAGATACCGTAGAAGCCAATGTACATTTAGGTTTTAAGCCCGACGAACGGGACTATGGAGTGGGGGCGGAAATACTGCGCCAATTAGGTGCGTATAAGTTGCGCCTGATGACAAATAATCCTAAAAAACGCATAGGGTTGGAGAGTTATGGCATAGATATTGTAGAGAACATAGCAATAGAGGTGGCGCCAAACCCCTACAACCTGAGGTACATGCGTACCAAGAAGGAAAAAATGAACCACGAACTTAAATTAGTGTAAAATGAAAAGATTGATGTTTATGGCGGCTGTGCTGCTGATAAGTGGTGCGACCGCAACCCGGGCAGAAGACAAAGTAACCGTCGAAGCCAATTCGGAAGACATAAGCGAGGCATTGGACCTGAAAGCGGTAGCCACGCTGTTTGGTGAAGTCAAGGACCTGAATGAGTTTGAGCAGAAACTCAACGACGAGGCAACCCACTTGAGCAATCTCGACTTGAACGGCGACGGCACGGTAGATTACCTGCGCGTGGTAGAGTCGAAAGACGGAAACAACCACTTGGTACTCATACAGGCCGTGCTGGCAAAAGATATATTTCAGGATGTCGCTTCCATCTATGTGGAGAGCTTGGGTGATAACCAAGCCACTGTGCAAGTCATAGGAGACGAGTATATCTATGGTACGAACTATATTATAGAGCCGGTGTATATCTATCGTCCTGTTATCTATGATTGGTTTTGGGGACCTGCATGGGTTTGCTATACCTCGCCATGGTATTGGGGTTATTGGCCCGGATGGTATGCACCTTATCCCTGCTGGGGGTATCGTGATTACTGGGTACACATACATGTTTACCACCACGATCACGCATGCTGTTCCTACCGTTATGCCAGTCGCATGAGTAGCGGAGCCGTTGCGATGCGCAATAGTAGTGCTCGCCGTTCGGATTATGCGTCCGCTAACGCCAGCCGTTCCTTCTCTTCGCGTACGGGACGAACCAATGCTCGCGAACTAACCTCTTCCCGTTCGGTCTCCCGTGGTACGGCTACGGCATCCCGCGGTACAGCCACAGCATCTGCAGGACGGAGTGCAACCAATATCTCTGCTTCTCGTGGTACAGCCACGGCATCTGCAGGACGGAGTGCCGCCACTTATGGTAGCCGTAATACGAGTGTAGCGCGTTCCAATGCTGCTGCAACCCGCTCGGCAACCGCTACTGCAGGTCGCTCTACTTATAGCAACGGAACAACCACAGGTCGCTCTACGGGTGCTGCATCTACTGCTCGCAGTACGAGTGCAGGTTCTACCTCGCGCAGTTCATACGGTAGTAGTTATGGTGGCAGTCGCAGCAGTAGTTCTTCTGCTACCTCGCGTAGTTCCTACGGAAGCAGTTATGGCGGAGGTCGCAGTAGCAGTTATTCGGGCGGAAGCAGTTATGGCGGAGGTCGCAGTAGCAGTTACTCAGGCGGAAGCAGTTATGGCGGAGGTCGCAGTAGCGGCTATTCGGGTGGCGGTTTCAGCGGAGGTAGTAGCCGTGGTGGAGGAGGATACTCCGGCGGTGGCTCTCGCCGTTAACCATACAAGTAAATAGGAAAAGTATATAGGAAAAGTTGCTGACTGTTAGGTTGGCAACTTTTTTATTGTAATTATGAAATAAAAATGCCTATTTATAAATTAAAAATCTATTTTGTGTCCTAATAATTTGCGTATGCCAAAAAAAAGTAGTAATTTTGCGTTATTCTAAAACATATTCACAATGAAAAAAATCATTTTCTCCATCTTTTCTTTGATGCTATGCGCAATGCTGTCTGCACAAACACAACACGAGTATGTAGATTTAGGTCTGCCTTCCGGTCTCAAATGGGCAACCATGAATGTCGGAGCAGATAGTGTTCGCGGTATTGGTGCGTTCTTCGCCTATGGCGATGTGACACCGGACTATGTTGTTCCCGGACAAAAAAACGGTTATGCACATTCCTTTGACTGGGCAAACTACAAGTGGAGCGAAGAGACAGGCAAAGGGGAGTATTCGTTGACCAAGTACTGCACCAATGACCTGTTCGGTACTATGGACGGTCGGAAATTTCTCCTGCCCGAAGACGATGCCGCTACGGCTATATGGGGTAGCGAATGGCGCACACCGACCCAACATGACTATTATGAACTGTTGGCTAATTGCACCCAAGACACCGTTTGGGAAAATGGCGTGTTTGGCATGCGCCTCACCAGTCGTGTTCCCGGATATGAAGGTCGGTCTATTTTCTTCCCGTATTCGGGAATACGCGAGAATGATGTGTGGAAAGGGTATGACGATCAGGTGGTATCTGCCTATATGATTGCCGACCATGAGGATAAATTCGGCAACTATTTCTCTTTCCCGGATATGCAGGATATCTTTATACACATGATGACCCGCTATATAGGTGCTACCGTCCGTGCGGTATATAACGACAATAACCATTGCTCGCCGGTGGATTTAGGACTGAATGTGCTATGGTCGGTTGCCAATATCAACGCTTTCTCTTATGATGAGCGTGGCGACTATTTCGCATGGGGTAGCATTGCCAAGCAAAGCAGTATTTCGTGGGATACCTATCCGTTTGGCACGGAAGATAATCTGACTAAATACAACACCAAAGCCGAGAGTGGAGTAGTGGATAACAAGACCGAATTAGAAGATGTTGACGAAGTGGCTAAAGCCCTTTGCGGCAACGGCTGGCGCATGCCTGACACGACCGATTGGCAGGAACTGGTGGATAAGTGCGAATGGGTATGGGTAGATACTTTGGTTGTGCCCGGCTATATGGTTACAAGCAAGGTGCCCGGATACGAGAATGCCCGCATCTTCCTGCCGGCAGTAGGGTATAAAGAGGATATCTATATCAATTCTCCCTATACCGACTTCTATTACTATACATCGCATTTGGACAAGACCAATCCCAATAAGGCCGTTTCGGTATATTTTTCCGACATAACCGGTCTGACGATTCAGTCCGATTTGCGGTACTACGGCTTCGCCTGCCGTCCCGTCAAGGACAAGCAATCTACCGCCCTCATGCCTATGCCTGCATCCGCAAGTAGGGCAGAGAAGTTTATTCGTCATGGTCGGCTGTATCTCCGAAAAGGCGGAAGAATATATACCGCCCTTGGTGGTGAGGCACGATAGAGAAATGCAAAAATATCGCACTTTTTGCTGAAATATTTGCGTATATCAAAAACTTTTTGTATCTTTGCAGTCGCTTTTGTGCATTATGGATAACATTATCGATTTGAACAAATTGGAATTGGGCACTCATGTGTATGATTTTCAGTTGGATAGTGCCTATTTGTCCGGTATCGAGAAGTCGGAATTGTTGGGTGGAAATGTTACCGTAAAAGCAGAGCTTGATTTGCGCCCGGCATCCATGTTGCTCCATGTGTGGGTAGATGGTACGGTTCAGGTAACTTGTGACCGCTGCTTGGATAGCATGGACATCGCCATGAGCGCAGACGATGATATGGAAATAGAAAGCGATGCTCAATCCATCGATTTGAATTGGCTCGCATACGAATTGATAGTCGTTAATCTGCCCATCGTGCATTTTCACAACCCGGGTGATTGCAATCCTCAAATGGATGCTCTTCTCCAGCAACACCTACGCAGCACTTTGGCAGAACCCGAAAACGCATCATAAGAAATGTTAAATCTTTAAATAGTATAAGTTATGGCACATCCAAAACGAAGACAATCACACACCAGACAAGCTAAGCGTCGTACACATGACGTAGCCGTAATGCCGGCATTGGCTATTTGCCCCAACTGTGGAGCACATTACATTTACCACACAGTATGCCCAAGTTGCGGTTACTATCGCGGTAAATTAGCTGTCGAGAAAGCTGCAGAAGCTTAATCAATAGTGATGAATATAGGTCTCGAGACAGTCTCGAGACCTATGTTTGCATAAACAATCCTTAACTAATTAGTCTGTTAATTATGTACAACAAAGATTTTCAATCTACCCCCAATCATCCTCACGGCAATCGTCCGCGTTTCAGTCAGTTCAATCCGTCGCGCGACGGACAACACCGTCCCCGTGCCCGCTTTGTTCGTCCTGAGAGCTCCGAAGATGCTCCGGCACACAACGACGGGGAACAACCTCAACGCCCGCATAGACCGCGTTTCCAGCGTAACGAATCAACTTATACGCAGAAGAAACGATTCCAATATCGTCAGCAATACGAAGATCCGACTAAACCCATTCGACTGAATAAATACCTTGCCAATGCAGGTATCTGCTCACGCCGTGAAGCAGACGACTTCATTTTGGCAGGCGTCGTTTCTGTCAATGGCGAAGTGGTGGACAGTTTGGGAGCAAAAGTGCTGCCGACCGACAAAGTGATGTTTCACGATCAGCCCGTGCGCCGGGAGAAAAAAGTGTATATTCTGCTGAATAAGCCCAAAAATACCGTTACTACGACCGACGACCCTCAGGAGCGCAATACCGTAATTGATATTGTTCGCAACGCGTGCGCAGAGCGCATTTATCCTGTCGGACGGTTGGATAGAAATACTACAGGCGTACTATTGCTTACCAACGACGGCGACCTGGCTGCCAAACTCACTCACCCCAAGTTCGGCAAGAAAAAAATCTATGCCGCTACCTTAGACCGCGACTTAGACCCTACCGACGAGGCAATCCTGCGTGCAGGAGTTGTGCTCGATGACGAGAAGATAATCCCCGATGCTCTCGAGTTCCCAAAAGAGGATCGCAGACATATCGGATTGGAGATACACAGCGGACAGAACCGTGTCGTTCGCCGCATGTTTGAGCAAGTCGGGTACAAAGTGATGCAATTGGACCGCGTATCCTTTGCCGGACTGACCAAGAAGAATGTTCCGAGAGGTAAATATCGCTTCTTGACTCCCAAAGAGGTCAACATGCTGCAAATGGGAGCTTTTGAATAATGAAGAAACATCTGCTCATACTGATTTTGGCATTGAGCACATTAAGCGCATTTGCACAAATAACGGGTATTCATGCTACGGATGCCCGTTTGTGCTTTCATGGGCGCGTTCTTCGTACTGCCTCGGATGTGACGGCTGATTGGACAGGTGTGTATGTGCATGCCCATTTTTTGGGCAACTATTTGGCCGTGCGCCTGTCGGACACGGGTAAGAACTATTACAACCTGTATATAGACCGCGAAATGACCGCCGAGCCGGACCGAATCATTTGTACAACAGGCGACACTACCGTTGTTCTCTTTACCGCAAGGCGACCCAAAGAGCATACAGTCACTCTCTACAAGCGGACTGAGGGCGAACAGGGACGGACTACTTTCCACGAATTTCTCGTACAAGGCGAACTGCTGGAGGCACAGCCCTATAAAGTACGCCAAATAGAGTTTATCGGAGACAGTTATACCTGTGGCTATGGGGCAGAGAATAGTACGCAACACGACCATTTTACCCCGCAAACGGAAACTTCCGCCAAGACTTATGCTGCCATTATAGCACGATATTTTGATGCCGATTACCGGTTAATCGCCCATTCGGGAATGGGAATAGCGCGTAACTACAACAGCAAGTTCCCCGATTGGTATATGCCTGACCGCTACGAGCAGATTTTTGATATGGATTCGACGGCTGCCATGCGGTGGACTGCCGATACGACAATCTTTCGTCCGCAAATCACGGTCATCCTGTTGGGCGGAAACGATTTCTCTACCGGTCGCCAACCCGAGTATGACGCTTTTGCGCACAATTATCAGCGGCTGTTGCAAACGATTAAAACCAACTACGGCACATCACATCCTGTCGTGTGCTGTGTCAAAAAGGGTGTTCCTACCCTTACGGAATATGTACGGCAAGTAGTTGAGCAATGCCATTTGCCCGAAGTATATTTTTGTCCGTTCTACGACGGGCTTTTTCACGACGATGAACGCAATTTAGGCGCCGATTGGCATCCCAACTACGAGGGACACCGCAAGGCAGCACATGTGCTCATCCCGTATATTTCTACCATTACAGGGTGGGAATTGCAGGACAAAAAGTTATAATATTTTTCCCGCTTCGTATGCCTTGAGCAGTTTTTCCAAGTCGCGGACATGCTCTTTGAGCACTTTACCCCGATCCGTGTCGCTAACCAGCATACGGTGGGTGGAGAAGTCTTGCAGCAAGGTACGGTTCTGTATGTCGCTTCCGCTCAATATGGCTTGTTCCCTATTCTCAAACGACTCGTGCTCAACCAACTGAATACCGTGACTATTGTATATCAAAGTGTAGCCCGATATGCCTGTTTTCTCCTGATACGGCTTGGCAAATCCGCCGTCTATTACAAACCGTCTGCCCTCTGCACGCAATGGACTTTCGCCCTGTAGGGTGCGAACGGGTATATGTCCGTTGATAATTCGCCCGTTCTGCGGGTCTAACCCAAATTCAGTCAATATCTTCTCGCATATACTGCGATGGTTGGCCAATTCGTAATAAGCACCTTTCTGCTCTTTCCATGTATCCTTGTCGGCTATGAAATACCGCTCAAAAGTAGTCATTTTGTCCTTGTTGTACAGGGGCGAGTGGGGACCCTCCCACAGATAAAGCATAAAGTCCAATGCTTCTTGTTGCTGCTTGCCTTTGCCGTAATAAGCATTGCGGATAACTTGGTCGATGCGTTCCATCAGCGCACGCCCTTGTACCGGTTGTCCGCATATGTCAACCTTGGTAAAGGTTCCGTCCTCGTTCATGGGGATAGCGGCGTGATAGAGCAGAAAACCGTTATGTACCAAAAATAGCGAACCGTGTTCGTAAATCTGCTTGAGGTGGCTTTGCATTTTATCGGATTTGCGCCAACTTCGCTCCAATTGTACCATCAGTTCCTCCTCTTCTTCGCTCAGCGCGTACGGGTCATTGGGACGAATGGTTGGCAAATGCGTGTCGGTCAACGGGTAGTTTCGCCCGTCTATCCGTATCGTACCGTGCAGATAATCAATCTTGTCCAACAGTAATCGGTCGTTCATCTCCCATTCAGGGTGGCGGCGGATAGTCTGTCCCTCCAACTTGAATTGAATGATAGAGATGGCTTTGTGCATCTTTGCCATCAGTCCGGCGGAGCGTGTCAGTCGGGGGTTGTTCTCAAAGTCTTTGGTTTGAAAAATCGTGCATGGGTCATTGCCGTATGTCTCCATGGCAAAGTTTGCCAACGGCAGCAGGTTGATTCCGTAGCCCTCTTCCAATGTCTCTATGTTGGCATAGCGTATGCTGATACGGACCACGGTGGCTATTAGCGCACGGTTGCCCATTGCCGCACCCATCCACTCGATATCGTGATTGCCGTACTGAATATCGTAGTCGCGAATGGTGGAAAGTACCTCCATTATTTTTTCTGCCTTTGGACCACGGTCGAAGATATCCCCGACAATATGAAAGGTGTCAATGGTCAGACTATGAATCAGATACGCTATTTCCTTAATAAACTGCTCTGCCATGCCGGTCTCGATAATGCCGTCAATAATGGCATTAAAATAGGATGAGCGGTCTTGCTCGATATTGGTCTCGTGGAGCAGTTCTTCAATCACATAGGCAAACTGCTTGGGCAATATCTTGCGCACTTTGCTTCGTGTGTATTTGACGGTAACCGCCCGCGCTACATGTACCATGTGGTGCAGGTTGGTTCGGTACCATGTATCCCAATCGTTGTGCGGAAGTGGAATAACGCCGTTATGAATCAGTTCCATTCGTTCGGTAGGGTAGTAGATTAGAGCGCATAGGGCGCGTTTCTCCTGTTCACTCATGCTCTCGCCATATAGGTCATCCACTTTGCGGCGAATCACACCGCTGGCGTTCTTGACCATGTGGATGAAAGCATTTGAAGCGCCGTGCAGGTCGCTCACAAAGTGTTCTGTTCCTTTCGGAAGCGATAAAATGGCTTTGAGGTTAATCAACTCGCTGACAACAGCGTTCTTGTCGGGGAACTGCTTGCTTAACAAATGCAAATATTTAGTCTCTGAATTCATAAGCGATGGTATAAAATGTATTTCTCTCTATTATACAAGAAAAGGAGTTTGTTGTCAAACTCCTTCTGGGTAGTGCTACCCGGAGTCGAACCGGGGTTTACGGCGTGAGAGGCCGTTGTCCTAGGCCACTAGACGATAGCACCCTACAACTTTCTCTTGAAAGCGGGTGCAAAGGTACAATATTTTTTTGGAATACACAAATATTTTGAAAAAAAAATGCGTAAAATTTGCATATTTGCCAAAAAAAGTGTATTTTTGCACATAAAATATTCATACTATGGATAAAAAATTTGGCTTTGTACGCGTAGCGGCAGCGGTGCCGATGTGCCATGTTGCCGATGTAAATGCCAATGTGCATGAGATTAAACAGCAAATCACGGAGGCAATAGACGAGGGCGTTGAGGTACTATGTTTCCCCGAATTGACTTTGACGGGCTACACATGTGCGGATTTATTCTTCACGCAGCAGTTGCAGCAGGATGCGTTGATTGGGTTGCAGCAGATATGCGAGTTCACACGAGGTAAATCGATTGTTGTCCTGGTGGGTGCGCCACTCAAGGTGGATAATAACTTGTTCAACTGCGCTTTTGTGCTGACCGACGGCGAAGTGATGGGCGTCGTGCCGAAGATTAACCTGCCCAATACGGGTGAGTTCTACGAAAAGCGTTGGTTTACCAGCGGTCGTGCCGTGCGCGAAAGCAACGGTCAACCGCGCATACCTACAATAGAACTGTGGGGTGGGGATGTGCCGTTCGGCATAGACTTGCTATTCATGACAAGCCATTACTGCTTTGGTGTTGAACTGTGCGAAGACCTGTGGAGTCCGTTGCCGCCGAGTACCCAATTGGCGATACAGGGGGCAGAGATTGTCTTCAACCTCAGTAGTAGCAACTGCGTGACGGGCAAGCATGCTTTCCGTAGGCAAATGATTACACAGCAGTCTGCGCGTGTCCATTGTGGATATGTCTATACTTCGTCCGGCGTGGGCGAATCTACTACCGATGTTGTTTTCTCTGGCTCGACATATATTGCTGAGAATGGCGATATTTTGGAGATTGGTGAGCGCTTCGTACACGACGGGCGCCTGACTATTTCGGAAATTGATGTAGAGCGACTGCGTACCGACCGTCAGCGTAATACGAACTTTACTAAGGACCAATATGGGCATTACCGCAAAATCAATGTGGCGCCGATTGAGTCTGACATTGCTTTTATAGAACCTCTGCATCGGCATTTCTCACCGACTCCGTTCCTGCCTGAACCGCAAGACAACGATGCTTATTGCGGCGATGTGTTCTCTATTCAGACGAATGGTCTGGCACGCCGTTGGGAGCATACACATGCCGAGACACTGGTTATTGGTGTTTCCGGAGGATTGGATTCGACTTTGGCGCTGTTGGTGGCAGTACAGACTGCCGATATGATGGGCTATGACCGTACACGCATTTTGGGTGTCACCATGCCCGGCTTTGGTACCAGCGACCGCACTTATTCGAATGCTATGCGGCTGATGGAGGCATTGGGTATATCCATGCACGAAATACCTATTCGGGACGAGGCGACCATGCACTTGCACTCCATTAACCACGATATGGATTTGCACGATGTTACCTACGAGAATGCCCAAGCGCGCATCCGCACGCTCATCCTTATGGATTTGGCGAATAAATACAACGGACTCGTAATCGGTACAGGCGACTTGAGCGAGTTGGCGTTAGGGTGGGCTACCTATTGTGGAGACCACATGTCTATGTATGGTATCAATGCCGGCATACCGAAAACATTGGTGCGTTATTTGGTTATTTATGCGGCAGAGAATTATTTCTCGGGAACGATACGCGAGACATTGGTTGACATCGTTTCTACACCTGTTTCACCGGAGTTATTGCCTACCGACGAACAGGGCAATATAGCGCAGAAGACGGAAGAAAAAGTCGGACCGTATGAGTTGCATGACTTCTTTATTTACTACTTCTTGCGGTTTGGTTTCTCGCGCGAAAAGATTGCTTACATGGCATCTTTGGCTTTTGAGGACCAATATACGCCCGAGCAGATTGAGTATTGGCTTAATATCTTCATGCACCGTTTCTATTGCCAGCAGTTCAAGCGTTCTTGCCTGCCTGACGGACCTAAAGTGTGCTGTGTCAGCTTGTCTCCTCGTGGCGATTGGCGTATGCCGTCAGATATTTGCGAGTTGTAACATTTCCTGTGCAATTGTCGTTTTTCAGGGAGTTGCAAAGTAGTATTATTGCATCAAAAAATGCAGAACCGATTAGATTCTGCATTTCTTTAGTGCATATATACAAGATGAGGAATAACCCCTCATTTTACTTACATACAGGGCGAATGGAGCAACCATCGCAGCGGTAATGGCAGAGCCAAGCTACGACGCTCTGACCGAGCATGAGGTAATATGCGTTGGTTGAGTAACTCTCGCTGAGCGAGGAAGACCTGTAGTAGCCAATAGAACCAACATGGCTGAGCGACGATTCGCTGTGATAGCCAGAAGCCGGCAAAAAGATAAAATTGCTATTTATCTTACTGGATACGATGTAACCACTCACGCCGGTATTATTGTAATTTTCTTTCCGAGTCCAAGTGCAATTGGTTCTCAGTTCGTCAAATTCGGCATATGTAGGCATACGCCAATTGCCTCCCCAATTCATATAAGCAGCATCGTCCTCAAGGTCAAGAGTGGTCTTGCCTCCATTATTTTTGTATTTTATGAAGGTAGAACCGCCGTTATTTGTATCAAAATAGGTACTCCAATCATACACGGCTTTGGGTTTTGTCTCGCCCCAAGCGAAATAATCGCCATAATCTTCGGGAGAACTGGCACCCACATTCATATTTGCCCACTTGAGACCACTGGGCAAACCTAAATCGACCATCTCCAATCCTTCGGGAGTATGAATGATGTCACAAGTACTGATAATAATAGTATCATGCACAATAACGGTATCGTGAACCACAACGGATCTTGGTAGCCAAAGAACGAGTTGGTCTGCACCGTCCATTGTGCCATATTTGACACTATCAATTTGTTCTATCGGTTGTCCTAAGACAGCACGACCGTTCAACCATGTGATTTGGTTCATTTGCGACATGGCAAATAGACTACTCAGTACCATTGCCATTGATAAAATAAGTTTCTTCATATTCAGTTATTTGTTTGAAATTAAATGTCCTTTTGCATCATATTGTTTACCGTCTTTCACGATAATCAGTCTGCCGCCTGTGATATACTTACCCACTTTTTGAACAGGGGTATCTGTAGTGCTGACAGATTTGTCGTCGGTCGGAGTAGATGATTGATACACTCCGTAAGTCATAGTTATATCTTCCAAAGAAGATGTTTTTACTCGCAGTTGCTCAACGCCGTCAATCAATAAGACAAATGCTTCATCTACAAATTTGATTTGTGGCATTTGACTTAAGCGATAACAGACGCTGCTGCCATTTACCCACATGTAAATAGCATCGTCAATGTTCATTTTTCTACCGGCTGCCTGAATGCCGATAGCACCCAATAGGGCGACAAGAAATAAAATAAATGTTCGTTTCATACTTATATTTGTTATTTAACATCCGTTGTTCAACTATGCACACAAAAAAAGTGGACTAAACTTTTTAATCCACATTCTATAGGTATCGCCAAACACCTGCGCAGTTGAATTAATTTACGAAGTAAAGCCCACTCGAAACGAGTGAGCGTTGAACTTTACTTCACAACTGCTAAAAACTGGCGATTTTATAGAATGTGCGAAACAAAGATAACGCTGTATTATCTATTGTGCAATTTTCTTGCTCGTTTTATTTCATAGGCGATAATAAATAATTGATGGTTTATATTTCTAAACATCTCGTTGCGAGTACTATAGGTCACCTGACCAACCATGTCCTAAATCCCAATGCTCATCATATAGAAATTCAAAGTAGGGCAGAGCAAATTCTTGATTGATGAGGTCTGTTAACTCCGGCTCAATATCTTTTGCCCATTGCCCGACAAATACGACGAACTTATTGATATTCCATGCCACACGCCCACGGGGAATTTGTGTATAATCCCCCTTAAATTTGGTCGGTTCATTTTTCGCAAGTGCGCGATAGTGCTCCTCTTTCCAAATTTGCCGGTGCAGTCGCTGATAGTTAATGAAGGGCAGCCCTCTCTCGGCAGCTTCTTCTTCCATTTTAGGAGTCATCTCCTTTTTACGAACGCCAAACAATGTATGTTCTTCCGGATCATACCAAAATATACCGACAGCCGGCATGGGCTCGTCAAACGAGCGCATATCATCCATCATTGCTTTACGATCCGCAGCAGACAAAGTCATAGTTGTATCGTTTTTTACCGTTCCGCCTGCAAAATTACAAAGAATTTTTGGAATATGCAAGAAAAACTTGTTTTTATTTGCTATTTTAATATGGAAAAATGTACAGTGCACATTTTGAAGAGACTTAAACTATTGGAATTTACGAAGGAAATTACAAAGATTTTTTGGAATTTGCAAATAAAGTTTGTCTTTTTTTGTAAAAAAATGACATTTTTCAAACGCTAAATTTGGGTTATTCAAAGATTTTTTGTAATTTTGCGACAATAATCGTAAGTATAAATGAAATTGTTGCTTATCATATTGACCATTCTTAATCCTGTTCGTTGGAGTGGCGAGCAGGTGGGTGATAGTGTGTTGCTCACGGCGCAGATTGACTCGGGTTGGCACATGACACTCATCAGTATTGGCGATTCGATGGTGGGGGAGGATTATGCTACTTCTTATCAATGTACCATGCCTCAATCTAATGTCCTGCCCGTTCGGTTTATCGCGTGCGATGATCAGCAATGTTTGGCGCCTGAAATTTATACTTATAGTTCTGCTGTTTCTTCGGGTCTTTGCCGACGGTCGACCGACGGTCGAACGGTATCTTGCCGACGGCGGACCGACGGCGAACCGACGGCGAACCGAATCGTTACAGAGCCGTTAAACTCGTCTTCCAATTACGGTTGGCTGTTCTTAATGGGTATTTTAGGTGGCTTGTTGGCAATACTGACACCCTGTATTTGGCCTATTATCCCGATGACCGTTTCTTTCTTCCTCAAGAAAGGTGGCGGTTGGCGCGATGCTCTTGTCTATGGACTGAGTATAGTGCTTATCTATGTGGGATTGGGCTTGCTCATAACGGTCATCTTTGGTGCCTCTGCCCTGAATGCGTTGGCGACAAATGCGATTGTCAACCTCTTCTTCTTTGCCTTGTTGGTTGTGTTTGCCCTCTCGTTCTTCGGTTTGTTTGAAATCACATTGCCGGACAGTTGGTCCACGCGGTTGGACAAGAAGGCGCGTTCTACCGGCGGTTTTGTCAGCATACTGTTGATGGCTTTGACATTGGTTATTGTCTCTTTCTCATGTACAGGTCCGATTATAGGAACTTTGCTGGTAGAGGCAGCCGGTAAATCGTTATTGGCACCTGCTGTCGGTATGTTGGGATTTGCTCTTGCTTTGGCACTTCCTTTTGCGCTCTTTGCCTTGTTCCCGCATTGGATGCAACAGTTGCCTAAGTCCGGCGAATGGATGCGGTCTATCAAGGTCACTTTGGCTTTTGTCGAACTGGCATTTTCGCTCAAGTTCCTCTCTGTGGCAGACTTGGCATACGGCTGGGGAATCTTGCCTCGTTGGCTCTTTATTGCCCTATGGGCGGCTTGTTTTGTTGGATTGGGCATCTATCTTGTCCGCAAGAGTTGGGTAGGTAAGTCGCTGGCAATCGTGTCGTGGCTGTTTGCCCTATATCTGTTGCCTGGTATATGGGGTGCTCCTGTCAAGGCAATTGCTGCTTTTGCTCCGCCGATGGACGAACAGTTATCTACCTATTCGGACTACGGACAGGGATTGCAGGTGGCGGCACAGACACATCGCCCCGTCTTGGTACATTTCACGGGATACGGCTGTGTCAATTGCCGTAAAATGGAACAATATGTGTTGGCAGATTCTGCCGTACAGGCACAACTGCAGAACTATGTGCATATTATGCTGTATGTCGATTCGCGCCGTGACGAAAACGCTAATGGCATAGAGGACGGCATTGAAAACGCTACATTGCAACGGGAGCAGTTTGGCAGTAATGCACAGCCATATTTCGTACTGTTGGACGAACAGGGACGGCAAGTAGGCACACCGCAGGCATTTACGGTTAATCCTCAGCAGTTTATAGATTGGTTAAATCGCTATTGATATGAAGAAAATCGTTGTTTTTACAGGCGCAGGAGTAAGTGCCGAGAGTGGCTTGGGTACTTTTCGTGATTCGGATGGTTTGTGGGAAAAATATCGTGTCGAAGATATCTGCACCCACGAAGCATGGTTGCGTAATCCGCAACTGTGTGTGGATTTTTACAACGCGCGTCGTCGCGACACGCTTGCTGCTCAACCCAATGCGGCGCATTTGGCATTAACCCGCTTGCAGCAGGCATTCCCGACAATGGAAATTATTACGCAAAATATCGACGATTTGCATGAGCGTGCCGGTAGTCGGAATATCACGCATTTGCATGGAGAGATTACTAAACTGCGTAGCGAGAACAACGAAACGGCTACTGTGCCGTTGCAGGGTTGGGAACAACACTATGGCGACCGTCATCCCGACGGGTCTTTGTTGCGACCGTATATCGTTTTCTTTGGAGAAGGAGTTCCGTATTTCTCACAGGCATGCGCTATCGCTTCTACGGCGGATATAATGATTGTGGTCGGTACCAGCTTGAATGTCTATCCGGCTGCCTCGTTATTGCAGTATGTGCCGGACAAAGCGCCTATTTATTTTGTTGACCCCGGAATGCCTGAATTTGGCATGTACCGTGACCGTATTACGCATATTCGCAAGAAAGCAAGCGAAGGAGTGCCTGAATTGGTAAACCAACTCATAGGGCAATAATTCTCCTGTCTATCGCAGTTGTTTAGACCACGCGGTGGTCAACTACTTTCTTTATTTTACCCGTAATCGGATTGCGTGGCAGAGTCCCTAATGGTACTAATTGTACTTCGTAGTGGTGGAAAAATCCTTTGTCTCGTCCGCCGCCGATGGGCTCGATACGCGCTGCCAATAAGTCCTCCAGTTGGCGTGCCTCCGCTGTATGTTGTTCCGGCTGGTCGCACTCTACACGAATAATCAAGTCCATTTGACCGCCTATGTCGTTTAACTCGATTACAAAATTGAGCGACAGGGCATCTATTTCGCTGACGGCACGCTCAAATTCACCCACGGTAATATAGGCGCCGCCTAATTTGAAGTCTTCGCCCGAACGCCCCATTAGACGGTACTTGTCTTCGCTTAGCCACATCGCCATATCGCCTATGCGGTAGCGGATGATAGGGTGGAACTTGCGGCAAAGGGAAGTGACGAGTATCTCGCCTTTCTCGCCCATGCCTACAGGTTGCATCGTATCGGGGTTGACTATTTCAATCAACTGGAAATCGTTGAGTGTATGGTATTCGCCGAAACCGCAATCGTCGGTTTGATAACCCATTATACCGCAGTCTCCGCTGGTATATGCGAGTGGCTTAACTTCGGTACAGCCGAGCCACTTGCGGGCATATTCTTCTGCTTCCCGGCTGAGTTGTTCTCCCACATAGGCAATCATACGCAGTCCCTCAAACGGACGACCTTCTTTCTTTGCCATATCCGCCATCAGCACAAAGAAAGTGGGCAGCGAAATCATGACGGTTGGTTTGTACTCGCGGCAGATTTTATATGCTTCTTCTACTCCTATATTGGCGGAAATGGGCAGGTGAACACAATGATTGCGCATTATCATCTCGTGTGCGCCGATAAAGGACGGCCATAGATGACCTGCTACAAACATATTCGCCACGATATCCGTCGGACGCACATGGAGAGCCGCAAACGCTTGTGCTTGCCGTTGGTTCATCATTTCCCATTCTTCTCCGCTTAGCACGATAGTGCGTGCTGTGCCCGACGAGCCGCCGGTACTGCTAACAAAGGCATCTTGCAGCGGTCCGGTGAACATATCCGTGGAGCGTGGGTAAGTATTATCGTATAGTTCCTGTCGCTCCAATACGGGCACGCGAGACCAGTCTTCCCAACTGTGTATGTCGCCCACAGAGGCGTACTTGTGGGCATAATAGGGCGCTTTGCGTGCGATGGTCAAAATATCAGTGGCGTGTTCGAGTTGTAAAGATGGATGTGAGAACATGATGAGAAAGTATTATAACAATGATTAAATTTATTGATTCGGCAATTAGGAAGGACCACCATATATAATTGATTCCGGAGGGTAGAATAGGGGTGGTGAATAGATAGAAGACAGGAATCAAAAGTATCGGTTGCAGGACAGCAAGAACGATGGATTTGACTTTGTTGCCCATTACTTGATGGATGACCATCATCACATATCCCAACGAGGAGAAAGTGGCACTCAACGCAAAAATGCGCAAGGCAGGTACGGCTGCTCCTATATGGTCTGCCACGCCGTATAGGTGGCAGAAAGGTTTTGCCAGCACAATCATCAGTAGTGTCATAAATAGTGACGATGCGAGTGTAAATGATAGTGCGCGACGGCATGTGCGATATAATGCCGGTTCGTCGCCTTGCCCGATGTATTGTCCTGCTAATGGTTGTAACGCTTGGGTTGTACCTGCCACCAGCAGATTAATCAAAAGGAAAATCGACATAACAAACGACAGTACGACAATGCCTTCTGCACCCAACAGTTCGGATATCGTGCCGGTCAAATAACTCAACCTCAGGAACATAGCGACGGATGCCAATGCCACAGGTGCACCGGTTAAGAGTAGTTGACTTAGTATCTTGCGGTTGGATAAGGTCGATATACCTTTTGTTTCTACCATATACGGCGATTGGCGTAGTAGTATAATGACGGTTGCCACCATATTACTGAGTGTAGTTGACCATGCTGCACCGGCTATACCCATGTGCAAACCTGATATGAATAGAAAGTCTCCGCATAAATTGAGGCAGTTGGCAATGATAATTGCGTATAAGACACGCTTGGGAAATCCCTCGGCGCGCACCAATGCTCCCGAACCTTGCAATAGCAGATAGAAAGGTGCAGATAATAGCAGTACACGGGCATAGTCGGCGGCAAAAGGAACTATCTCGGTCGCGTGACAAAAGCATGAAGCGACCCATTCACTCTGCCATGCCGTTAGCATAAAGGGTACACCCAAGATGAGTAAAGATAGAAGTGTCAGTTGAAATGTCCGTGTACATAACGGTTTGTCGTCAGCCCCGACGGCTACTGCCAAATAGACGGCGCCACCTATTCCTACCAATAGGCATAGAGTCAGTTGTATTTGTACCAACGGCATAAGCGCACCAATGGCAGCGAACGCGTTAGCGCCTAATAAATGGCTGACAATGATTCCGTCAATCTGCACGCATAGCGTACCGCTCAACGAAGTCAATATGGCAGACCATAAATATTGGTAAAAGCGTTTTCGTTCCATAACTGCTTATTATGCCTCGATCTTGCTTACATTCCTAATACACTCTTGACAAATGCCTCTTTGTCGAATACACGGAGGTCTTCTACTTTTTCGCCGACACCAATATAGCGCACAGGTATGTGGAATTGGTCAGATATACCAATCACTACACCGCCTTTGGCTGTACCGTCCAATTTAGTAATAGCCAACGATGTCACTTGCGTGGCTTGTGTGAACTGTTTGGCTTGCTCAAACGCATTTTGACCTGTCGAGCCATCCAAAACGAGCATGACATCGTGCGGGGCATTCGGAACAACCTTTTGCATAACGGTCTTAATCTTAGTCAGTTCATTCATCAGGTTAATCTTGTTATGCAGACGACCTGCCGTGTCAATGAGCACGACATCGGCATTGTTCTTAACGGCAGATTGCAATGTGTCAAAAGCCACCGAAGCAGGGTCTGACCCTTGTTGCTGTTTGATAACAGGTACACCTACACGCTCGCCCCATATACATAGTTGCTCTACTGCTGCTGCACGGAAAGTGTCTGCAGCACCCAGATATACCTTTTTGCCGGCATCTTTGAACTGCTTGGCAAGTTTGCCTATCGTAGTGGTCTTACCTACGCCATTCACGCCCACAACCATAATGACATAAGGAGTTTGTGAATCGGTGGATTGGTGAATCGGTGAGTCGTTGAGTTGGTGAACCGATGAATCGTTAAGTAATGCACAGGTTTCCTCTACCAGCAGTTGATTGAGTTCGGCAGTATTGATATACTTGTCTTTTGCTACGCGCGTTTGAATACGCTCAATGATACGCAAAGTTGTTTCTACGCCGACATCAGAGGTGATTAGCGCTTCCTCTAAATTATCAAGCACATCGTCATCTATGGTAGATTTGCCCACGACGGCATGAGAAATCTTATCCAAAACAGATGACTTGGTCTTTTGTAAACCCTCGTTTAATACTTCAACTTCCTGTTGTTGTTCTTCTTGTGTCTTGTTCTTCTTAAATAAATCAAAAAATCCCATATCTATATTGGTGAATTGGTTAATTGGTGAATTGGTGAATCGTTAATTAGTCTAATTGTTCATAAATTGAGTTTTTGGATATGTACTCAGGTACGATATGTTTCATTTGTGCGACGGTCTTCATGGCATTGCCTTCTTTCGCTAATGACACTAATGTATCTATTTGTGTGCAGATTGTCTCATAATCGGCTTCGCGCACACGCGCAATCATGATCTTTTCGTTCGAAGTCGGCATGGTCAATTCCTTTTGATTGAGTAACTCTTCATAGAGCTTTTCGCCGGGTCTGAGTCCTGTAAATGTGATGGCGATATCTTTATCCGGTTGGAAGCCCGCTAAACGAATCATATTCTTCGCTAAGTCTAAAATACGCACGGGTTTACCCATGTCAAAGACAAAGATCTCTCCTCCTTGCCCCAATGTAGCCGCTTCTAAAACTAATGTACATGCTTCAGGAATAGTCATAAAGAATCGAATAATGTCGGGGTGGGTAACTGTTACCGGTCCTCCTGCTGCGATCTGTTTTTTGAAATACGGAATGACAGACCCGTTCGAACCCAATACATTGCCAAAGCGTGTGGTAATAAACTTGGTATGCCCCTCTTTAACAAGGTGGTTGTTGAGCGCCTGGACATAAATTTCCGCAATTCGTTTGGATGCTCCCATCACATTGGTAGGATTGACGGCTTTGTCGGTAGATATCATTACGAAACGCTTTACATCATATTGTACTGCTAAATCCGCCATGTTTTTAGTTCCGAGCACATTGGCTTGAATGGCTTCATTGGGGAATTCTTCCATCAACGGCACATGCTTGTAAGCAGCAGCATGAAAGACGATAGCCGGATGATATTGGGCAAAGACCTGTTCTAATTTTTCCCGATTGCGTATATCCCCTATAACGGGAATAATATGTGCATCAGGATATGCAACGCGCAAATCCATTCTCAAGTCATGTAAGGGAGACTCGGCTTGTTCAAATAGAATAACCGCTTTGGGTTGGTACTTGAGCACTTGTCTCACCAATTCCGAACCTATACTACCGGCAGCGCCCGTGACCAATACAATCTGATTGTGAATGATAGATGTCACATTGTCTGTATCAATATTAATTACCGGTCGTTCGAGCAGGTCTTCAATGCGAAGCGAATCGATTCGTCCGATTTTAGAGTATTCGTCACCATTCTTCTCCCAAGTGGTAATAGGAGGCGTACTGAGAACACGGATATTGTTCTTAAGGAAAATCTCTAAATCGGTAGCCGGATTAATCTCCGCCATCTTGATAGGCGAGATTATGACATCTTTTACTCCTAATTTAGACATGGTCTCTATCAGATGTTCATCCATCGGATATACCTTAAGCCCCTGTATGGAATAGTGCTTGATATCCAATCCGTCTGTAATAAATCCAATCGGTAGATAATCATTGCTATAACCGGATGAACGCAACATTTTAGCAATGGCTTGCCCTGCAGACTTTGTTCCGTAAATGAGTACTTTACGGTGATTGGAACGATTGGTTACGATATCGTCATAAATCGTTTTGACCCCTACACGGAAACAAAATAGCAAAATAAATGCTGCTCCGAAATAGATGACGATGGAAGTATTGAGAAACCATTGTTGTCCTGTAGTGTTATAAACAATTGCGTTGAGAATCAATACCAATGCAGACGATAATAAAATACTGAATAGTACCTTAATAATGTCTATAAAAGTGGAGAAACGAATAATGCCGGAATAGGTGTGAAAGACATAGAAAGACAATGCCTGAATAGCCAGCAATATACATAATTGTTGCCAAACTTGCAAGGATATGTTCCACATATGATAGTCGAACAAACTATTACCTATCAGCATGGCAATCAGGAATGCCAACAGACATAGCATAATGTCCATCAATAATACTCCCCAACGAGGCATATACTTCAAATCGGGTATATGTGAAAAGATGTCGGACGATGTAAACGGATTAATCATGGTATCAAATAGCTCTAAAAGTTTGTAGTATTAATTTCAAATCTCCAATAAGCGAATGGTGACGAACATAGTCTAAATTGATTGCCAATTTATCGGGCATAATGACATCAATGTAGTATTGCTCAGGGTTGGATTGTGCAGCAAGAAGATCATTCTCATTGCGGTATTTTATACTCGCTGCATCAGTTATTCCAGGACGGACATCCAATACATGCAGTTGTTCCTCCGTGTATAAATTGACATACTTTCGCACTTCGGGGCGAGGACCGACAAACGACATATCGCCCTTCAGTACATTGATTAACTGTGGCAACTCGTCCACTTTGTATTTACGGATATAATATCCGGCACGCGTGATGCGTGAATCTTTTCCTCCTACGGTGAGTAGTCCTTTTCGGTCGCTATCCATATACATAGAGCGGAATTTGAGGATATTAAAGTCCCGATTGAAACGCCCTACACGCTGTTGGCGGTAGAAGACAGGTCCATTAGAGTCGCATTTGACCCAAACGGCAGTAATAATCAAGAGCGGACTGAGTAGCACCAATCCGAGCAAGGCACACAATATATCAAAGAGTCGCTTCATGGAAGGCAGTTAGTATATATTCAATATCTTCATTTGAGAGACGCGTATGCAGCGGTAGCGTTATCTCATTGTGGAATAAGTTGTAAGCATTGGGATAGTCCTTAATGTCCAGCCCTAAAGCACGATAAGCTGTCATCATCGGTAATGGCTTGTAGTGGACATTGGTAGCTACACCTAATTCTGCCATTCGGGTAATGATGGCATTGCGTTGTTCCAATGTCTTATCCGGCATTCTGACTAAATATAGGTGACCTGAAGAGGCGTGCGTATCGGAATAATGGTTGAGCACCTTTACATTCAAGTCCTTGAGCCCATTGTTGTACTGCCCGATTATTTCACGACGGCGTTTCAATAGAGCAGGGTAGCGGTCTAATTGTACCAACCCTATAGCAGCCATAATGTCGGTCATATTGCATTTGAAATACGCCCCTTTGATGTCGTATTCCCAAGCACCCAATTGAGTTTTTGCTAGTGCATCTTTGTTTTGACCGTGCAAACTGAGCAGTTGGTATTGATGGTACAACTCCTCATTGTCTATACCGGGTATATCTCTCCACACAACGGCACCTCCTTCGGCTGTTGTGAGGTTTTTAACGGCATGAAAAGAGAAGGATGTAAAATCTGCTATTTCGCCACACATCTTGCCGTGCCATTGTGCACCGAAGGCATGTGCAGCATCAGCCAAGACGATACAACGGCCAAATGCACGCTGTATGTCGTTGTCGGGTGTAAACAGGGCGCGTTTGGCTTCCACAATCTGCATAATGCGCTCATAATCGCAAACGATACCGCCTAAATCAACCGGCATAATTACCTTCGTGCGCGGTGTGATGGCGCGTTCAAGGGCATCATAGTCCATTTGTACATTATTTGCTTGGGAATCTACCATAACAACTTTTGCCCCAACATGCAAGCCGACAGAAGCCGTAGCAGTATAGGTATAAGCAGGTACAATGATTTCGTCGCCGGGTCCGATGCCTAATACACGCAATGTGAGTTCCATGGCTGCCGTTGCCGAATTGAGGCAAACTGCCTTGGATGTATGACAGAATGAAGCAATGCGGCGTTCAAATTCTTTGGTCTTAGGACCGGTAGTAATCCAACCGGATAGTAATGCCTCTTTTACTAAATTTGCCTCTGCCTCGGTAATGTCAGGAGGCGAAAATGGGATGTTGCGTAATTTCAGATTCATATTATATGACGAATTAATGATTACTTTGAACGATGAATGACTGATGTGTTAAAACTTTATACAGACCTATCCAATATCCTATCCCATAACTTATATGGACAGTAGGGAAGGTTAGCATAAGTGCTGCATTATGGTACTTAAGTGAGATGCCACCGATAATGCACAAATAGATAGGCAAAGCAGGTATAAGTCCCAATACAAAGAGTGGCGGAATAAACTGTCGTAATGTGGCAGGGTGGTTTCGCTTGTGGTTGACCAATGGCTTGAATAATCCGTACTGATAGAACATCTGCCAAGTCTTGTTTAATGTAGGGCGGGCATAATAATCTACCGATAGGTTTGGAATAAGATATATCTTGCCTCCTCTTTCGATCGTGCGTGCATTAAATTCATCGTCCTGGTTGCGAATCAGTTCTTCGTCAAACCCACCCAAATCGTTTACCCATTGTTTGTGCCAACAGCCAAAAGGCACGGTGTCCGTTTCGGTGATTTGATGTACGCCTACCC
Source organism: Paludibacteraceae bacterium (assembly GCA_024399835.1). GTDB lineage: Bacteria > Bacteroidota > Bacteroidia > Bacteroidales > Paludibacteraceae > Colicola. The sequence goes on along the minus strand of JAKSNK010000004.1, from coordinate 46,259 downwards.
GGAATAGAGAATTGCCAACACCAAACTTATGCGAGATAGTGAGAGCAATCGCCTGTGCGATGGGTGTATCGTTAGCAGGCAATGTCCGGCATACGGCTCCTACATTTTGGGCATTCGGAAGGGTAATCAGATGGTGTAACAAAGTGGAAATATAACTCACGGGATAAACAGCGTGTGTATCAATACGGACAATATATTCGCCTTGTGCCTGCTTCAAACCGATATTCATTGCCGTAGAAGCGATGTGACGGGGATTGTCAATCAAGTGCAACCACGAATAAGTTTGCTGCATTTGCCGAATAATCTCGCGCGTGCCATCGGTACTCATTCCGTCAATTATCAATACTTCTACTTGCGACAAGTCGTAGTCTTGCCGGGCAATGCTATTGATGCAGTCCTGAATGTATAACTTCTCGTTATAGCAGGGGCATATTATGGAAACCGAAGGTATCATGATTATAATTTGTCTATTACTCGTTGCATGGTTAACCAAAAACCTTTATGCTCGAAGTGTGTCCATTGCCCAATGTGGCAAAAGCGTTGCCAAATAGTATTGTTAACCTTTTGACAATGGCGCATATAGTAGTACCAGCCGCATATACTCAAGCCCAAGAATATAACAAGGTAAAATTGTCCGTCAATACCCAATCCGCATAGGAAACTGATATACCAAATGGCAATAACTGTCAGTTGAATGAAAATAATGGTTGATGAAGTAGCGGCATGTGAGAATCCCATATCAATAAATAAATGATGCAGGTGTGTTTTATCCGGCATAAAGGGAGATTCACCATGAAACATACGTGCAAACATCACGCGCAGCGTATCAAAAACAGGAATACATAAAATAGACAAAGTCATTGCTACCATTCCTATTCCCTGATTGACTAAAATATGGCAAGGTGATTGACTATCCAACATTGCCAATACATCATACGCCATGACAAATCCAATCACTAAACTACCACCGTCACCAATAAACATTTTACTATTTTGCCCAAATACATTATGCATATAAAATGGAATGAGTGCAGCCGCCGTTACAGAGGCAAAAATACCCATCGGGTAATTGTTTGTAGCGAAGAAAATAGTTGCAAAGATAATATTGGTAATGATACCATAGCCGCTGGAATAGCCATCTACACCGTCAATCAAATTAATGGAATTGATAATACCAACACAAGCAACCATAGTTAAAGGAATGGCAGTGAAGAGAGAAATCTCGTATCGTCCGAATAAACCGCACAGATTATTAATCATCAGTCCGTTGCTTTCAACGAGCGGTTGCCACAGTAATACCCAAATTAACCCTAATTCGAGGAAAAAGCGTAAACTTGCACTCAATTTATAGACATCGTCTAACACTCCAATAATCCAGAGAATGAGAATTGCTCCGAGAATATATCCAAACTGATTAGCATGCAATAAGGAAATGATACCAATCAATGGTAGTAGCATACCTAATACGACAGTAGCCCCTCCAAAAACAGGGACAGGATGGTCTTGCAGTTTACGCTTATCGGGTTTATCTACAATGTTATGTTTCTTGGCAAATTTCAGGCAAGGGCGAAAAGCCAGCCATGAAATCAGCAGGGCTCCTGCGGTACAAATGATAATTATAGAAGAAAATGGCAACATCGTTTGGATTAGTCAAAAGGTGGTTATACAATTTGATTATATAATTTATTAATCTGTTGAAAAAGTCGTTCCGTAACGAACAAATCGCAGATGCGTTTTTGGGCATTAATGCTCATTTGATGTCTTAATTCATCACTTTTCATTAGTAAGCAAACGGCTTTTGCATACGCATAGACATCATTGATAGGCACTTCCAATCCCGTTTCATGGTTAATGTTAACCCAATTGACGCCACTACCATTGAGTGTAAAGACAACAGGTACGCACCCGCAGAACATGGCTTCCGCCAATGCCACCCCAAATGCTTCCGCTTTATTGATGGATGGAAACGCAAAAGCATCTGAAGCATATAGGTAACAACGCAGTTCATCATCGGATATGCGTCCGAGGAAGGTGATGTTGCTGCTATTCTTAGCCATCTTTTGATATTGGGGGGTTAATGGACCATCGCCTGCGATGAGAATTTGAATATCCTCATCCATATAGGAAGCGGAGGCAATAAGTTGATTTATACCTTTATATGCTACATGTCTTCCACAAAAGAATAATAGGTGTTTGTTCTGCCATTTTGCGCGAATCTCATCAATCGTGGTTTGGTCGGATTCTTGCCGGACAAATTGAGATGTGGCAATTACATTTGGGATAATAATTACTTTCTCTCTCCATGGTAAGAGGACCTGAGAACCATTCAGGTAGTTGGATGATGTGGCAATAATCGTATCCGCTCTAGAAAGTATTTGCTTCTCAAAAGGATGTACCAATGTATATAATCGTCCTTTGTCAATTATATCCGAATGCCAATGCAGTACCAACTTGGTTTGCTGAGGAATAAGTGTTAACACAAACGGGTAAACAAACGGGTTGGGACAATGCAGATGAATAGCAAGAGGGTGTTCTGTGCGAATGAGTTTTCGCAAAGTGGAATAATAACTAAAGGAAATATCCTGGCTTGAGATATTGGCTACAACACCTATTCGGATGATTTTAACTCCATCCACATAATCAATATGTGTATCTTTGTCGGACGAAAAACAAACGACAATATTATTATATGTCGATAGACCGTCCACTACTTGTTTGGCAACAGTCTCAATGCCTCCCAAATAAGGGTGGTAATACTTGCTAATGTGAAGGATGGTTTTCTTCATAATAATGCTTTTTTTATGGTATTAAGGAGAACAAAGGTCTTATATCTGATTTGCACCCATCTTGATAATTGACTTGTTCCATAACAATTGGTTTCAGTGTAGGCGTGCCTGCGATATAGTATTAAAGGTTCAGTAATAAGTGCGATTTTGAATTTCAATCCTGCCACAATTCCTAACCATTGGTCATGTGCCACTCCTTGAAGAGGGAAGGGCAATGCAGCAGTTAGAACAGCCCGTCGGAATGCCATACAACACCCTAAAAATGTACAACGGATGGCATTTTGAATTGCACCGACATGAACACGAATATGATCAAAATATGAATTGTTTATTACTTGTAAATCAGCATTAACAACTTGGCAATTGTGGACAACTAAATCTGCCTTTTGCAACGCATTCAACATCTGTTGTATTTTATTTGGTAGCCATATATCATCTTGATCAGAAAGGAAAATATAATCACCTTTTGCGTGCATTAGTGCATTCTCAAAGTTATGCGTTGTTTTGTCCATTGGGAAACGAGATTTCGTGTATGGAGTATGATGAAGAATATGTATGCGTGAATCGTGCAAATCGTTGATGATTTGTAAGGTGTTGTCCGTAGAGGCATCGTCCGAGATAATAACCTCATCATCTGCACTCAATTGAGGCAGAATAGACTCTAATTGTGCTTTGATAAACATAGCTCCGTTATATGTCGCAATACAGACGCTAATCATGATAGTTTTTGTTTAATATATGTTACGACCGAAATAGGTCGAATAGCATTCATTTGTTTATAATGTGCAACATTGGTGCGAAGAATTTGTCCTATGTGGGAGCAAAGATTGCTAACGGAATGACGATGAATAGCATTCTGAGCACCTAATGCATTATCATTATGTTGACGATAGAGAATCGTAGGTTCTTGCAGTGCCACCACGATTCCATCATGAGCGACCGTACATAGAGTCACCCATTCGTCGTGCATAAGCGTTCGATTGGATGTAGGCAATGTGATTTCTTTAACACTACTATTAAATAACATCGTGCAACCAGTAGAGAGACACCCATGTGCGAAATCTTCCCAATGCTGATATCGTTCTAATATGATTTGCTCATATTGCCAAAAAGAAGGACAAATCGTTTGTAATAAACTATCCACCACATGTAAATCAGAATGGACGATGATAGGTTTATTGGAGCCTTGTTGTTCGGATTTTTTCATTAGGTGCATTTCCTTTTCTATTTTGTCGGGTAGCCAGACGTCGTCTTGGTCGCAGAACATATAATAGGGTGCATCAATTTGGTCTAATAGCGACATGAAATTTTTGCAAGCACCACCTGATGGAGGGTAGGATAGAATATGTATTCGTGAATCTTTCTTTTCGTATTTATGCAAAATAGTAAGCGTGTCATCCGTTGAGCCATCATCATGAATGAATAATTGCCAATTTTGGTATGTTTGGGCAATTAACGAGTTAATCTGCTCGGACAGATATTTCTCACCATTATAGGTGGCAAGTAAAATGGCTATGTCAGATGTTTTTATCATTTGTACTCAATATTAGTGTTCATCAAATTCCATTAATGACGCTTCGTGAAATTCTTGCCTAGAAATAACAATCTCCTGACAACTTTTCTCGTCAAAAATAGAAGTGTAAGGATAATATAGTTGGTAACTTCTCAAATTAGAATATTTGAATTGCATATTGTATGTACAGAAAACAAAATAACAGAGGCATAATAGAGTGAGGCAGCGCGTGATGAGGAATTGTTGTTGGGTAAAGAGTAAAGGTATAAATTCCACAATCAATATGAGGTAGAAGATAATTACATAATTGTTCAGTCGTGTGAAATGTGCTCCCAATACGCATGCCAAGCATCCAATGATTAACATAAAAGTTACCAACGGCTGCACATAAGAATGGATTGGAAAATCTTCTCCCCACAAGAGTATGCAATAACCGATGATAAACGGAATGACAATATAATGAATGGCAAAAACACATGTATTATGGAATGTATATTTGAATGTTAAATAAGTTTCCAAATTAGTGGCTATTTTGTTGGCTTCGATAGGTAACTTTTGTAGAATTACGGGAACAATTGTAGCTCGTATAGAGAAAGCCAATAGTGCAATTGCCAATAAAACAGTCAGTGTCTTGAAATTGATGTTCAAATGCATAAATGGGAATGCAAACAAGATTGTCGCAGAAGGGTGAAAACCAACCGCTATACCAGCCAATATGAAGGCAGAAATATTTTTCTGTCTGAAATAGTTATCCAATGCCAACAATCCCAATGCCACCGCAAATCCCTCTCGCATCGTTTCGCAGTTGAGTAAGAAGAACTGTTTGGAAATGAAATAGATAAGCAAGAATAAAAAGTGTCGTTTGGTATATTTAAAACCTATATAGCAGATGATGCCATTAACCACAACGGATTGTATGATTTGAAGCGCATAGAAAGAATCAAACCATTGTTTGCAAGCATAATTGACTATACTCCAAAGTGGCATATATCCCATAGAGACAAAATTGTCAACAATAAAATCGCCTAAAGTCATTTGAGGGAGATAGTCTTCAAATAGGTCTATGTATAATTGTTTATCCCCTCCTAAAGCATAACTTAACCCAGAGAGCAAAATTAGGTAAGTACCTAAAAAGACATAGCATACTTTTGCGATGTTGCTCTTTTGCTCTTGTGAATCCCAACAGCAAATACCAACAAGGCACAATAATATGTAAACAATATATATAGCCATTTATGCTTATTACCAATTAACTATTACTTGATGGTTTTGATTTATGCAAACGGGTGGGTAGATTTGTATTCAGCGATGAGCATGTTGAATTTCCAGCTGTGGGCGGTTTGTTGAAGGCGACCTTGTGCATCAAGATGATTGGCTGCTTCCCAGTCGGCATTCATCTGCGCCAAAGTAGCCGGATCGGATTCAATGAGATGCAGTTGCTTATGCGCATACGCAAATGCCGCCGAATTCCACTTTTGACGAGGAGATTGGTTCTTTTGATAGGTTTCTTCACGCTCACGGTAAAATGTTTTACCAGTTTTGGTAGTATAATGATAACCTTGCTCCCTCTTGTGGGTTTTACCATGAACAGATTCAACAGGAAAATTGTATTGTACTTTTGCCATAATAGATATAATAAGTTAGTTTAATGTCTCTTTAATGTATAATTCGACCGTCGGTCGACCGTCGGCAAAGACCCGTAATTCACACGAAGTTAATTTACCGAAAATAATTTGTATTTATAAAATAATTTGCATTCATAAAATAATTCATTCGAAGTAATTTGTCTGACAACATAAATGCACCTTGCGGCGAAATGGGGCGTTGCATGTCCGGATTCGTCAAATCGATACCAAAGCCCTGCCAAAAATAATCCTTGCGCCCAATCAGGGAAAGGACGGTCGGGTAAATGTCCATTTGGTAGGTTTGCTCTGTAATATATTGATTTTGCTGTATAGACGGCGAGAAAATAACCAGCGGACAGAAATGTTGGTCATCCCTGTGGAAAGTGTGGTCGCCTGTAAGAACAACGGTAGAATTGGCAAAGAACCCTTCGTTTTCCAAATACTGCAACAAGTCACCCATAAAGAAGTCCATCCAATACGCAGAACGAAGATAATTGGCGGTGAGTTCATCCATGTCCGAAGGCAACTGCAATTCCTGATAGACAGGTTCGTCCTTGATATAGTCAAAAGGCGAATGCATAGATACGGTAATCAGTTGCAGGCATGTCGAATCGCGGTGCATGGCGAGGTAATCTTTCGCCCTTGCCACCGTCAAATTCTCAAACCACCAACTTCTATCCTCCGGCGCAATGTGCTGCTGATAGTCAAATGCAATGGATGTGCGTTCTGCATTCCACGCTTTGCTGCAAGCGTCTATATTGACACGGTTGGCATAGAAATGGGCGAGGTTGGGGTAGGTATTGTCGGCGCACAAGAAACATGCCGCACCGTCCTGTAACGGCAACAACCCCGTGTTTATCAACATTTGTCCGTCTGCGGAATTTCCGTGTCGGACTTGCGATGTCACTTTGTCTGCATACAAGTGCGGATGATTGCGCATGTATCTGTTGATGTTGGAAAGGATGTATTCGCCATGTATATCCTTTGTCTCCAAACTCCAACTCTCCCAACTCTCAATAATAATCAAAATCAAATTGCCGGAGCACGAGAGTACGGAATCTTGCGGCGCTTCTCCCCGTGATAAAAGCAGGTTGGTTTGCTGTTCTTCTTCGGCAGATAAAGTCACTTGCTTCTGCTGATAAATCGTGTGGAAGTAATCGTACATTCCCACCGTAAACACTTGAATACCATACGCCAAGATAGAATGATGGAGCGTGTAGTTGCTGTCCTTGAGGTCCGTTTCCCATTTCTCGGGAAGCATGTGTTCGGGTGTAATGAAGGGATTGAAGTTGGCAACGGTGACCGGTCTATTCTCGATGAATTGGTCAGCAGCCCCAACATATTGGCAGCGAAGGCGTGAAGACATAACACTCAAAATGGCAGCAACCAATAGCGTGCCTCCAAATACCCAAGGATGCCGTTGTGTGGAACGCAAACAGGCAGCCAGTATCACATACACGCAAGTCAGCGCAGGAATCCAAATCATTTGTGGCGATAAATATGCCAATACAGACGACCAAAAGCCATCCATATTTGACCCCATAGTAATAGCACTAAAGGTCAGCAAAAGGTGGTTCGCCTGAAAATAAATCCAGTTGGCAAATATCCATAAGTCACTGATAACGACTAAAATAATTGTCGTCCATGGTCGGCGAGACAACCAAACAACAGACCCCATCACGAGTGAGGCGGCGATAAGAGCCATCCACCGCCCTTCTACGCTGAATTTGTACCAGCCGGCTAACCATTCGACGGTCATAGTCGCAAATAAACGACATTTGACCAAGGTAATAGCCGTCAGGACTACAAATAGTACAGATGATGCAATCCAATGTATGTTTGACTTATTTCTCATTGTTTTAATTCTTTAATGACGACAGCAGGCCATTTCCAGTTCTGGTATGCGAGTTGGGCAATGCCCGGGGCAAGAATGAGCGCCCAAGTTGAGTTGAGGATGGGCAGATTGAAGAAGAGTAACATCAAGAGAATAGTAGCCCCTCCACTAATGAGCGACGGTATAAAGAAGGGAATACGGTTGTCCGCCATGATAAACCCAGCCGCCGTGGCATGATTTTGCTCCAATAGATTGATAATCAGCATAGCAACGAGCATGGAAGCAGGCACAAAAGAGGTTTGGCTATGGATAATTCCCAATGCCCAATCGCCCAAACTAATCCACAACAATCCCCCCACAACAAAAGTGGCTACCAAAATCAGTACATTATATATATAGGTGTGGCGCAATGCCGTGTAATTGCTCTCAGTACGGTACTGTGCCAATTTAGGAGCCATACTTTGGTAATAAACGGTGGCACAGCGGGCAAGCACATCCATCACTTGCACGGTAATTCCATACATTGCCACTTCTTCCAAAGTCAAGAAAGCCGATCCTAACAATACCGCCGACTTGGTGACACAGAACCCACCGAGTTGGGTAAGTCCCATCTTAACCGCATTGGGCGAGATAGTGGCAAGAATAGCACGCGAGTCTTGCGGCTCGACATCCTGCAAGGATTGCTTGATTTCCTGTGTAAAGAAGACTTTGTACGACAAAACACGGCGCACAATCGTACTCAACAACTGAGCAGACACAATGGCAGTCAGTCCCAAACCGGCATAAATCAGTCCAATGGCGACAGACAGGTAAACGGCTTGTCCCAATATGCAAATCTGCTGACTGCGCTTAACATACCCCTTGCCCAACAAAAGGGCATCATAATAGAGCGTATAAAGATTGTAACAACTGATGGCAATGAGAATAATCCACGCAATAATGACATCCTGATGATTGCCGTTGTATTTCCTTAATATATATATAAGGTATGCCGTTCCAACAGTTGCCAATAAGACAAAAGCCCCCATTGCCAACCAGCGGTAGAACCGACGCATCGCAATAAGCGCCCCCTTGAGCAGCGAATAGTCAATAGATGTATCAGATTGATTATCAGCAGAAACTGTTTCTACCCCCTCTCGCAACAGATGTTTGGCTCCGGAAAGAATATACGACACATTGCGCGCAAAGGAAGGACGGAAACCGAAGTCCAAAATGAGCACCAGCATGGTAATCGTTTGGAAGATATTCCAAATACCTACCGTCTCGGCATCCATCCGGTTGAGAATGAAAGGCAACAAAATGACCCCCGCTCCCACCATGAAAATAGTGGAAGCATAACTCCAAAGTATGTCCTTTTTACCTATGTTTTCAATGTTGTTCATATATATGGTTGCAGTATAGACCATGCCTTATCCGCAGAATAAAGTTGGCTCTTATCTAACGCATTTTGTTTCAATTCATTCAATTGCTCAGGGTGGAGTATGAGCGATTCGACCCGTTGGCACAATGTCTCTATTCCGTCTTCAAAGGGAAGAATGTACCCTGTTTTGGTATCATCCACAAATTCGTCGGCATGTTTCCACCGCGTCACAATAACCGGCAATCCTGCAGAGTAGGCATCAAGGATACTTCCCGGAAATCCCTCGGTATAATAATGTGTCGGCAACAAAAGTGCATCGTAACAATTGAGCGTAGCAGGGATATCCTGCGTCGGCAACATGCCACAATAGTGCATAAACGGAAAACGCGAGAGGTTGGCTTGAAAATACTCCTCGTCCTCCTCGAATATAAATCCGTAAAAATCAATAGAGACCTGTTCGGCATAGTTGTGCTGCACAATATATTCGCCCAAGGCAAATATCCAATCCAACCCTTTGGGCTTGGTGATACGCGCCATGAAGACCAGTTGCAGCGGTTGGTGCATAGGCGAAACGGAAGGAGTAAAATCTGTCTTCAAACGGAAATTGGGGAATGTTTGCACATTGGAGAAACGGAAGATTTGCTCCAGTTGTTGCTTCATCTGTTGTGTCTCGGTAAAGATACCGCGAATCTTTTTCAGCGGCTTAACCAAAGTGTGATGGCGACGAAGCGTTTCTACCAACCAGCCACCGATGACAATGTATAAAATATCGAAATGGCGAATGCGTGACATCGCATACAAAATCAGCAAATGCGCCCGCAAATTGTTCTCTGCCGGCAAATAGACGAGTTGGCGGCATTGCCAAACCTTGCAGAACAGAATCAACTGCGAGAAGGGGTTGTGACGGATATCTTCCGTATCGAAGTAGTCCAACTGCTCAGAACCGACTTGCTGTTCCAGCAGTCGATAGAGGTCACGCGTTTTAGCGTTCTGCCCGTCTAACCGATTGCTACGATAGCCGAAATAACCATATACCAATATTTTATGCTTGCAATTCATTACGCTGAAAATGTTTCGCCAATAGCCAAGTACCGATACCCAACAAGCCCCTCGTCAGTGTAATCGTGACGGCTGCACCAATGAAGGAATAATAATATATAAGGAGCCAACTGAGTGCGAATCCCACCAAAGACACTATGATTGTGAGATTTCGCAAGGGCTTTTCGTGATTGTGCAAAATAAGATAGTTGGTGCCGAAGACATTGCAAAGGGCAATAAAGAAAATGGATATTGCCATAATGCGCAAGACAAGTACGCTATCTACAAACTCAGGAGAGAAAAGTATGAACACCAACGGCTTGGCAAGAACAATCAACAAAAGAGAGATGATTGCTGCACAAGACAGTGTAATCCGCCGGTAAACGATATGCTTGTCTGCTCTACGCGACAAATAGGGGAAGAAAGTGCGCGAGAGAATAGTCATAAACTGCTGACTAATAGTAACCAACTTGTTGCCACCCTCTAATTTACCATTAGCCACACCGCCTCCAAACCAGCCCAACAACATAATGGAAAAACTATTATAAAGCGTGGGCATGAGATTGTTGATAAAAACATCCGTGCTATGCTTGATACACGAACCTATTTCTCTCCAATTGGGTAAATGAATTGAAATATGGAAATGGCGACGAATAATCGTCATTGCTATAATTGCTGCCAATATACTGCCCAAAGAGATGAGTAGCGGTTGCCAAATATAGTCCGCAGGGTGCTTAATCACAAGGAAAACAAGCAGGGTGAAGAGGAACTTGGCAACAACATTTAGGATGGTAATGTATTTCATTTGCTCCATCGCCTGGAAGAACCATTCGGGCATAAAAATCGTGGCAGGGACAATGAGAAAAGAGAAGACGAGCAAGAGCGCATTGCTTCTAAAAGTCGGCACAAGCACAATAAGCAGAGCAAGTCCCACAGCACTGAGCAGCATGAGCAGTATTTTGCTCCAAAAGACCTGATTGAAGATTTGTTCGACAGCCGACAAATTGTCCCGTAACCGTGCAATATCCCGAGTAGCCGTAAAATTAAATCCCCAATCGGTAACCGTTTGCAGCCACACAATAACCGCTGCAGCCCAAGCCACTTTGCCAACTCCTTCCACACCGACCACTCGTGCCAAATAAGGCATTGTCAGCAAGGGGAAAATATACCCTGCTACCTGAAGAATGGTCAGGTAGGTAAAGTTTTGCACGAGGGTTTTATTATCCTGATTGCTCAACCGTTGCCGTATGGAAGAAAGCAAACTCATTTATGCCACTGTTCGATGATTTGACGGATTGTCAGTTCCTGTATCCAAATGGCGCCTTTATGAAGAGTGGGGCAGTCAGGATTGGAAATATCGTAGTATGACGGTTCGCCATTGACTTCTAACTGACGAGGCGTGTCTATCTGGTTGAAAAGTGATGTTTCGATAATGAAGTATTGATGTCTGCTCTCGCTATACAGCATATCCACTCCTAATTGTCGGCTGTTGAGGGCTTGACGGGCATGTATGGCGAGCTGCAAAGCATCGAGAGGCAAATCTTTTTTTTCGAAATGCCCAGCGCCGGAAGCACGGAAGTCACCTTTGTCCGGGTAACGGTAAAAGCCAAAGGCATAATTGTCGTACAACATGATGCGCAAGTCAAAAGTGGCGTCTTCAATGAACTCCTGCACATACCAATAGTCCTTTTGCCAAGCATAACTATACTGCACTTTGCGCCCCATGCCGAAAACCCGGTTAATGAGGCGAACGGCTTGTCGGCGGTTATTCACTTTGATGACACCGGATGACGAAGCACCTATTTTCGTTTTGACAATGAACGGGTAGGTATCTTGCTCTGTCCAACGCAATGCCTCTAACTTGCTATTAGTCACTTTGGTAGGAATAGCAGGCAGTTGAGCTAAACGATAGAGGTAGGAAGCTTTGATTTTGTCTTCGTATTGCCATATTTCGTGATAAGAGGGGAAACATGTCTTATGCAAGATGTTCTCCAATACATAGATTTTGGGCATCCAGACTTCCTTCTCTGCAGGGGAAGTCATTACTCGCCCGATGATGATGTCAAAATCTTTGGCTTTTTCCATCCAGTCGTTCGCCCAAATATCATAGAAACCGTAGGGAATATCGTTGTTGATACAAAAACGCTCGTATCGCAACCAAGTGGCTTTGAGATTGACATAGTCCGGATAGATGGAGTCTTCGTCACGGATGATTCCTACACGCGGTTTGATGGTCAGAGATGTGCGCAGACGGATAATCTCCCCCTCGTTGAGAAGGCGTTCTGCCTCTTGCCTTGTACCAATAATGTGATGGCGTAACTGATACTGCTTGTGAAAGGATGTTTCTTTCAAAGTGCGGTATAAGATATTTTTAATCCAAGATGGTTTCATAAGTTTATTTTCTTAAGCGGATAAGTTTGCCCGGATTTCCTCCGATAATACTATATGCATCAAAATCTTTTGTCAGAACACAGCCGGCGCCAATGATTGAACCTGTCTTAACAACCCGTCCGGGAGTCATAATGACGCCATGTCCAATCCAAACATCATCTTCAATAACGGTGGGTCGAGAAGGAGCAAAGCCCTGTTCTATCATCGGAATGGAAGTATCTGCAAACGCATGATTAGCCGGCAAAATAACGCAATCGGGTCCCATCATGACATTATTGCCGATATGTATGTCGCATGGCACTTGGCAATTGAACCCAATGCCCGAATTGTTGCCAATGTGAATGTTTTCACCCGTACTGAAATTAGCACGGCGTTCGATATTGACATTGTGTCCACATTCTGCAAAAATATGTTTGCACAAGCGATAACGAATCCATTTAGCCGGTTTGCCGACCACAGGACGATAACTAAGGGGCAAGTACTGTGCAAACCCGTAGTAGAGCAGTAAATAAATGTATTTAGTCCATTTCATAATATTCATTGCCGATTGGCATAACTCATTTCCATATCACGAATATGCAATAGTTTTTGTACTCCTTTCAAAAGCGTGTACCAACTATTCCAATGCAAACCTTTCGTCCATTTTTGTGCCATTGATTGGTATTCGGGAGCATGCGTAATGGCACCCAAAACATTCACGAGGTCAATATGCAACTGCTGATAGAAACCGCTGGTAAGCGTATGCTGCGCATCGTAGAAACTCCAATGCCCAAATGAATAGGCAGGCAACACATGCCTGAACTCTTGCTCGTAATACTCCCAATCCTCAAAGTCTTGTGTCCAAACAGCATAGTCCCTTAAGCCAAGAAGGGCAAACAAACCTCCATTCAAAGTACCATTGCCAGGAGCAAAATGTTCCTCAATAATAGTGCAACCGAAATGCTTGCCGACACAATGTTGGAGCATGTTTTGCTTTGCCGAGGCAATCATTTTGTTTCCTATGGCAGTATCTAACAGTCCCAATCGCATACACCGAACCGCCAACGAAATAGCCAACCCCTGTGTCATACCGCTGACATGATTCTCCAAAAGAGGATGAATGGCAGGGTCAAAATGATAAACCCATTCGCCACTTTCATCCTGCGTTTGCTGCATATAAGTCAGCACTTGTTGTAACGATTCATCGATATCTTCACCTTGGGCTCTCCGCTCCAATAACCCCAAACCATAATTAAAAATAGTTGTATGAAAAAATGTCGGATATATCCCGTCGTAATAGAAAACAGGAATACCGTTTTGCATCTCACCCGGATAGGTTCCTTTGCCGGACATATCAAGGTAGTAAGTTCGATCCCATTCTTCAGGATTGAGACGAGTAGGCATGCGAAGGTGCCAATAATCGCTCTTTTGGGATAATTCGTCCACAAATCGGCAAAAGCCATATTTTATTTTGTTCACAATCAGCATGATTCAAAAGCGTGTAAGAGTGGGGTAATTGCCTCGTTGGTGATTGTATTGTTGACAGTGGCGATTTGCAGTATTTTCTCCATTCCTTGGGCAAGGGCGTTGGCATCATCAACAGGGACAATCTGCCCATTGATATCGTTGGTGACAATGCGCTTGAGTATGGGAAGGCAATCCGTAACCACCACGGGGCGTTGCAATGCCATGGCTTCTAAAACGACATTGGGATACCCCTCTATGCGTGAAGACAAGACCAAGGCACGGCAATGCTTGATATAGGGATAGGGATTGGGAATAAAACCATGTAAATGGATATAATCTTTGCCTTGAGCAAGCGTACGAATCTTATCTCCCCATTCTCCTTCCGTTCGTCCTACAATATGCAGAGTCGCGTTGTCATGGTTAGCATGAAAGTGTTCCATGGCTTGAATGAGTACATCATGTGCCTTTGCATAACTGGTGTTACCAACTGCGAGAAAAGGTATTTCGTCGGAAGTGTATGGAGATGGTGTTTGTATGGCTAAATCATTGATACGCTCTTGATCCACAGGGTTAGGAACAACGAAGACCTTATTGCTATCCAAATGGTAAAGAGTACACATCTCTTGTTTCATTTCTTCCGTTTGCGCAACAATCGATAGGGCGCGAGGATATAAGAATCTCCCAATGCGGTACATCAATCGTTCTTTTATCCCCTGTATGCCCGAGTACAAGCGACGAGAAGGCATGTTAGGAATGCGAATAACAGCGCGCAAACGGCAGAAGAAAGACAAAATTAAGACCAAACATGCCGTATGTTGGCGCGAGGTAAAAATATAATCTGCGTGCAATTGTTTACATAGATGCCACAAAGGGAAGAAAGCATTTAGAACGCGTTTGCAATCAAGCGATATGATATGCTCGTTCGCATCCAACCACGATTCGGCTTCGCCGTGTGGGCTACCCAAGTTGACGATTGTCACATCGAAATCGTGTTGCTTGAGCATGCGCATTAAGGTGAGAGAGCATCGCTCTGCTCCGCCTCCATGCAAATCCGGCACTATGTAAAGGACATGCTTCATGATTATTTATAGAACTGCTTATACCATTCCGCAAAACGACGCAATCCTTCTCGTAATGGGGTGTGGGGACGGAAACCAAAGTCCTCCTCAAGGGCAGAAGTATCTGCAAATGTAGTCGGTACATCCCCGGGTTGCATGGGTACAAGTTCCTTGTGCGCCTCAAAGTCATAGTCAGCAGGTAAGACACCGGCACGAATAAGCTCTTCCTGTAAAATAGTGACAAAGTCCAACAGATTCTCGGGATTGGAATTGCCTATGTTGTACACTTTGTATGGAGCCAATGGCAAACCGTCTTCGCCTGTGGCATGCTCGGGAGCGTGTTGCATAATGCGCGTGATTCCTTCCACGATATCGTCCACAAAAGTGAAGTCCCGCAGGCAGTTGCCATAATTGAAAATTTGAATGGTTTTGCCTTCACGCAGTTTGTTGGTAAATCCAAAATATGCCATATCGGGTCGTCCTGCAGGTCCATATACAGTAAAGAATCGCAAGCCGGTAGAGGGTATGTCGTATAGTTTTGAATAGGCATGTGCCAGCAGTTCGTTGGACTTCTTGGTGGCAGCATAGAGTGAAATGGGATTGTCCACTTTATCGTCTGTGGAGTAGGGAACTTTCTTGTTGTTGCCGTAAACGGAAGACGAGGAAGCGTAAACCAAGTGCTCTACAGGATAGTGGCGGCATGCCTCCAATATATTGTAAAAACCAATGAGATTGGCTTCAATATAGGCATCAGGGTTGGTGATAGAATAGCGAACTCCGGCTTGTGCGGCGAGATTGACTACAATATCAAAGTGGTATTTTTCGAAAAGAGAGTTGATGAGTTTCTTATCTGCCAAATTGCCACGGACAAAGGTCCAATGACCGTTAAGCGCTTCGATTTGGCGAAGGCGAAACTCCTTAAGCGATGGATCGTAGTAATCATTGACTGAATCTAATCCAACGATGCGAGTAGAAGGAAAGTCTTTTATTAGGCGCATTGTCAGATTAGCACCAATAAATCCTGCTGCTCCTGTCAGCAGGATAGTTTTGTTTTCTAAAGAGACATTGTATTTTAACATATTATTTTCCGTATTTAAGTTGTGCTTCTTTGTAAGTGTCCAAACTACCTATATCAAATCTTGTTCCCAGCATTTGGTAAGCGTGTATGGTAGTTCTGTCCACTAAAAAATGTGCCAAATTGCCCGGCGCATCAAATCCGCAACCATTTTCCATACATGTGCGAATCAGTGGCAAGTCATGCTTGAGATAGACATAGAAAGGCGGAACAGCCCAATTGGAACAAGGTACTTCGGGTTTTTCCTGCATTTCCAATACACGCATTTGATTATCCACGCGAATAACACCGGTTCGTTGCAGTTTGTGCAATTCCGGTTCGTAGTGGCACATAATGCACGATGTGTTGTGCGATTTGGCGAACTGAACAAAACCCGATAAAGAAAAGTCAAGGATATTATCGGCTGCTACCACCAACAAATCATCGTCAATATCTTGTATGGCAAGCAATAAGTCCTGCACAGCCCCTAATCGTGTTTCGTTGGTGGAAGTGCCATCGTCAATAATGTGAATCGGACAACGAGTGGATTGGCTCTGTTTCCATTCCTCGAAATGATGTGCGAATTTGTGATTGGAGACAATAATATGCTCATCTATTTCAGGAATGGCATCAATATCAGCGATTAGTCGCCCGAGAATAGAAGTAGAACCAATTTGTAGCAGTGGTTTGGGAAAGTTCTCGGTCAATGGGTAGAGGCGCGTAGCATAACCGGCAGCAATAACTATATTTTTCATATTTTGTCAGGACTTTTCTTTAGGATATAAACCGCGCGCCGTCGTCCGTGTCACAGAAATACACTTGGAAAGTGTCTTCGTATTGCGGGAATTGGGCTAAATATTTGCTTCGAATAGACTGCTCAATAGCGGATGTTTGTTCAGGGTCGCACAGTGCAATACAAGCCCCTTTGAATCCTGCTCCTGAGAACCGACCTCCATAAATACCGGGTGTTTCTCGCATTGCCTGATAGATAGCAATCAATTCGGGCGAACCGCATTCATAATTGCGAATGGATGATTCACACGATTGAAAACTTAATTCGCCGAACCATTTGAGATTGCCCGTTTCCCATGCAGTAACACCATCACGGACACGCTTGTATTCCGAATAGAAATGCTCTGCGCGCCGAACAAAGCGTGCAGGCATTCGGTCTCGGAATTTATTGAATGTTGTGCGATGGATGTCACGAAGGAAGGTTTTATCAAACGATTTGAGTTCGAGCCCTTCGTATGCCATCACATTCCACGCTGCTACTTTGCATTCGGAAACACGCAAGTTGTAATCCGAATTGACCAAATTGCGGGTCAACCCCGAGAAGAATATACCCAATTTGAAATCAGGCATTTTAGCGGGTTTAGCAATCAGACGATACTCATCGGTATCGCAATCAAGCATCAGCAGATGGTCCTTTTGACCAAGTGCGATGCAAGATTGGTCCAATATGCCGTTGTTCAGTCCTATATATTCGCGTTCTGCCTCAGAGGCAATCTTTACAATCTCCATTGTGGCTAACTGTATGTTGTTGGCATCGGCAAATGCCATGACATAAGCAATCAGTACTGCCGCCGAAGATGAAAGTCCGCCGACCGGTAAACTTCCTTGAATAATTCCCTGAATGCCATGAGCCAATTTGAAGCGTTTTTGCAGGGCATATTTGGCGCCACGGGCATAGTCGCCCCAGTTCTTTTGACGAATAAGGGTAGGAACGCGCATCGAGAAATCAATGATTCCGTCATAGTCGCGAGATTCCAAATGCACCGAACCGTCTTCTGTGACTTCATAATATAAGTCAACGCCTTTGTTGAATGCGAAACCCGTAACTAAGCCATGTTGGTGGTCAACATGCGCTCCAAGAGGGCAGACACGATAAGGACTGAATATATGTTTCATGGTTTGTAATAATGATTATAATCTGCTATCTACAAAAGCGCGATCTACAAAGTTCTTGACATCGAAGACAACAGCACCTTGATCATGGTACTTTTTGAAGTCGAATGTCATAAATTGTTTGTGGCTGACACATGCGATAACAGCGGAGTATTTCTTGTCAGGATCAATGGCGGAAATCAGTTCTTTGCCATACTCATGTTTAACAACTGAAGGATCTGCCCATGGGTCGTAAATATCTACATTGCAACCAAAGTCCTCTAATTCCGATGCAATATCAACAACTTTGGTATTGCGGCAGTCGGGGCAATTCTCCTTGAATGTAACACCTAACATAAGAATGTTAGCATCTTTGATTTTATGGTCTTTCTGAATCATCAATTTGAGCACTTTGTCGGCAATGAACTTGGCGATTGAGTTGTTGACTGCACGACCGGAAAGAATGACGCGAGGGTCATAGCCCAGTGATTTGGCTTTGTGTGCTAAATAATAGGGATCAACAGAGATGCAGTGTCCGCCTACCAATCCGGGACGATATTTGAGAAAATTCCATTTTGAACCTGCAGCTTCAATCACATCATTGGTATCGATGCCTACACGGTCACAAATGAGTGCCAATTCGTTCATAAAGGATATGTTTACATCGCGTTGACTATTTTCAACGGCTTTTGCACATTCGGCAACCTTCATGTTTGGTGCACGGTGAGTGCCGTTAAGCAAAATACTATTGTAGAGCGCATCTACAATATCAGCTACCTCGGGAGTCGAACCTGAGGTGATTTTGCGAATTTTGGTCAGTGTGTTCTCTTTGTCGCCCGGATTGATACGCTCGGGACTATAGCCGCAGAAGAAATCCACATTGAATTTGAGCCCGCTGTTTTTCTCCAATACAGGTACGCAATCTTCTTCGGTGCAACCGGGATAAACGGTAGATTCATAAATAACGATGTCACCCTTGTTGAGCGTCTTGCCAATTGTCTCAGATGCTTTTAACAACGGTGTAAGATCGGGGTTGTTGAAACGGTCAATAGGGGTAGGAACAGTAACAATGTAAGTGTTGACTGCTTTTAAGTCCTCCATGTTGGATGTAAACGATAAACCGATTTTGCGGGTAGATTCAAATAAATCTCTAGCTTGCTTCATACCAACCAAGTCAGCTTCCAATGTGTGGTCTTCGCCACGCTCCAACTCTTCAACACGGGCTTTGAAAACATCAAAGCCGATGACACGATACTTCTTTCCGTACTCAATGGCAAGTGGGAGTCCCACATAGCCCAATCCAATGACCGCAATTTTACGATTTGATAAATCCATAATGTTTAATTTTAATTGTTTATGTTAATTGTTTTTTTGTTGTGTTTATCCTAAAATAAATATAAAACGCACAAAGATACAAAAATTATTTCACATACGCAAGCGCGCGCGAAAAAAAGTGAGGAAAAAGTATTTTTTGTTTGTATGGGTTCGAAAAATGTTGTAACTTTGCCTTGCGTAATTTGCGCTGAACAGTAAACTAAATATTAAACAATGAAAAAATTCAAACTTTGGAACACCGTGTGCGGTTGGGTGGTATTTGCCATCGCAGCAGCCACTTATCTCATGACGATTGAGCCGACGGCTTCGTTTTGGGATTGTGGAGAGTTTATCTCCAGTGCTTACAAGTTGGATGTAGGACATCCGCCTGGAGCACCGTTTTTTATGTTAATGGGGCATTTTGCCTCATTGTTTGCCAGTGATCCGAGTCATGTGGCAATGTGTGTAAATGCAATGTCTGCGTTGGCATCTGCTTTCTGTATCCTGTTCTTGTTCTGGACTATTGTGATGTTAGGTCGCAAATTGGTAGAACCGGATACGCTTGGCAAAGGTATAGCCCTTTTGGGCGCCGGTGCTGTGGGAGCGTTGGCTTACACCTTCTCGGACACCTTTTGGTTCTCGGCTGTGGAGGGCGAGGTATATGCGTCCAGTTCGATGTTTACAGCCGTGGTGGTATGGCTCATTTTGAAATGGGATGAACAGGCAGACGAAGAGGGTAGTGACCGTTGGCTGATTCTAATCATGTACTTGATGGGACTGAGTATCGGCGTACACTTGCTGAACTTGCTGACCATTCCTGCTATTGTGATGGTGTATTACTTCCGTAAATACGAATTCAGTTGGAAGGGCGCTTTTGGGGCATTCGTTCTGAGTTGTGTTATTTTGGCGGTTGTGCTGTATGGTATTATCCCCGGTTTCCCGACGGTGGCAGGTTGGTTTGAACTGTTGTTTACCAACGGATTTGGTTGTCCGTTCAATACAGGATTGTATGTCTATTTGGTATTGGTAGCCGGTCTGTTGGGCTGGGGTATATGGCATACCTATCGAAAACTGGAACAGGAATACACGCAGAAGATGCGTTGGATTCACAATGGTTTGATAATGGTTGCCGTCATTCTGATTGGTTATTTCAGTTATGCAGTAACGGTAATCCGTTCGAATGCCGATACACCGATGGACCAAAACTCACCGGATAATGTATTTGCCCTGAAGTCTTATTTGAACCGTGAGCAATATGGCGACAGACCATTGCTGTACGGACAAACTTACAACGCTCCTGTCAAATTGGAGATAAAAGGAAATTTGTGTATTCCGGTTGAGAAACAAGGGCATGCACAGTACGCTCCTGCTCCGAAAAAAGCAGGGGAAAAAGACCATTACGCTTTGACCGGATACAAGACGAGTTATGTGTTTATGGATGAATTCAAAATGCTCTTCCCGCGCATGTATTCGTCACAAGGTTCGCATGTAGAAGCATACAAGCAATGGGCGGATGTGAAGGGTCGTCGTGTAAGGTATGACTATTGCGGTCAAAAGAAAACCGATTATTGTCCTACCTTTGGCGAGAACCTCCGTTTCTTCTTCCGTTACCAAGTCAACTTTATGTATTGGCGGTACTTTATGTGGAATTTCTCCGGTCGTCAAAATGACATTTTAAGTTACGGAGACATTACGAAGGGCAACTGGCTAACGGGATTTAAGGTATTCGACAATACCCGTCTCGGCAATCAGGAAATGTTGCCTAAGGAACTGCGTGAGAATAAAGGGCACAATGTCTATTATATGTTGCCGTTGTTGCTCGGTATAATTGGTATTTTGTGGCAGTTAGGCAAGAAGAACGGCGGTGGTCAGAACTTCACCATTACTTTCTTGTTGTTCTTCTTGACCGGCTTGGCAATTGTTATCTACTTGAACCAAACGCCCTATCAGCCCCGTGAGCGAGATTATGCGTATGCAGGCAGTTTTTATGCTTTCTGTATATGGATTGGCTTGGCAGTAATGGGCTTGTATGAATGGACAACCAAGAAGATGCAGAGTGAAACCGGCAAGACCGTTGTGGCACTTGCAGTGACTTTGGTCTGCCTGTTGGTACCTGCGCAAATGGCTTCGCAAAACTGGGACGACCACGACCGCTCCAACCGGTACAGTTGTCGGGACTTTGGTGCCAACTACTTGAAGTCATGCGAGAAAGATGCCATCATCTTCTCCAATGGCGACAACGATACTTTCCCCTTGTGGTACAATCAGGAGGTTGAAGGCGAAGGCGCTGATATGCGTGTGTGCAACTTGAGTTATCTGCAAACGGACTGGTATATTGACCAGATGAAGCGTCCGTATTACGAGAGTTCGGCACTGCCCATCAATTGGGACTACAAGGACTATATGCCCGGAACCAATGAAATTGTAATGACGGAGAACCGAATAGGGCAACCTATTTCGGTAGCCAGTGCATTTGATTTTGTCCGTTCGGACGATCCTCGCACCAAGATGGACGGAGAGAATTATATCCCGAGTAACCAGTTGTATATCGACAACCCCGGTTATGAACCTATTCCGTTGAAGCCGGCACGGCGTTATACGCGCAGCGAAATGATGATAATGGAGATGTTGCAAAACATTGCCAAGGACGGATGGAAACGCCCGATTTATTTCGCCGTTACGGTCGGAAATGATTACTATTTGGGGTTAGAGCCGTATTTCGAGTGTTGCGGTATGGCATACCGCATTACGCCTAATCGCAGTGCAGACGGTCAAGAGCGGGTCAATACGGAAGTTATGTATGACAATATGATGCACAAGTTCCGCTACGGTAATGTGAATTATCCGGGCATCTATATTGACGAGAACCTGATGCGTATGTGCAGAACGCACCGTATGATGTTTGCCCAGCTGGCAGAAGCATTGGTTCGCGAGGGCAAACGCGAGCAAGCCGTTGAGGTGCTGGATTATGCCGACGAAATGTTGCCGGGATATAACATACCCTACGAGACCACTTCCGTTTCGATGGGTTCGTTGTATTATTTCCTGGAACAGCCGGAGAAAGCCAATCGCCTGATGACGGCTGTCGCAGACAATTGTATTGAGTATTTGGAATGGGGTAATTCGTTGAATCGCGAGCATCGCAAAGCAGCCGAACGCACATTGCAGCAGCAAGTTGCCATTTTGGACTATGTTTGCCGTAATATGCGTGCGTACGGTCAAAACGAATTGGCTGATTCCTATCAGACTAAATTAGAAAGTTGTGGATACAAATAACATTCCCGTACTGCTGCTGACCGGCTATTTGGGCAGTGGCAAAACGACCTTATTAAACCGTATTCTCGCCAATCGGGCGGGGATACGGTTTGCCGTGATAGTGAATGATATCGGCGAGGTCAATGTAGATGCCGCTTTGATAGAGAAGGGCGGTATCGTCAAAGAGAAGGACTCCAATCTGATGTCCTTGAGTAACGGTTGTATTTGCTGCACGCTCAAGATGGACTTGGTGCAACAATTGCACGATTTGTGTGCGGCAAACAAGTTTGATTATATCGTCATAGAGGCGAGCGGAATATGCGAACCTGCTCCGATTGCGCAAACGATTTGCTCGTATCAGCGCATGGTACCGTTTACCGAAGACCCCTCACCCAAATTGGACTGCATAGTCAGTGTAGTGGATGCGTTGCGGTTGAAAGACGAGTTTCAAATGGGCAACGACTTGAAGCGAACCGACCTGGACGAAGACGACTTGGCAAGTTTGGTCATTCAGCAGATTGAGTTCTGCAATATCATCTTGCTGAACAAATCGGCAGAGTTGAGCAGGGACGAACTGAACTATGTAAAGGAGGTCATTCGTGCTATTCAGCCGACGGCGGAAATCGTAGAAACGAACTATTGCGATGTTGCGTTTGACAAGATACTGCACACCCGTGCGTTCAATTTCGACGAGGTTGCCGGTTCGGCTGCCTGGTTGCAAGGAGTCGAGGGAGATGCCGAAATGGAGAACGAGGAAGAAGGCGAAGCATACGAATACGGTATAGACACCTTTGTCTATTACCGACGCAAGCCCTTTAAGTTGGGACTGTTTGACGATTTCGTAGCACGCCAATGGCCTAAATCGGTAATCCGTTGCAAAGGAATGTGCTATTTCGACGACGAATACGACATGTGCTATTTGTTCGAGCAGGCAGGCAAACAGTTTAATTTGAAGCAATGCGGTGAGTTTTATGCCACAATGCCCAAGGAAGAACTGATGCAGGCACTGGCACACGATCCTATATTGCAACGGGACTGGGATGAGCAATACGGCGACCGTATGCAGAAACTGGTCTTTATCGGTCAGCAGATGGATAAAGAGGCAATCACCAATGCTTTGGACGCCTGCTTGGCTTATTGACGCATACCGCGGAAATAGTAATCAACAATGATACTACGCTTGGCAATCGTTTCCGGATAGGGGACGATTGCTTTTTGTAGGTTGTCCTTTCGTTTCTGTTTGTAACTCGATTTCATTCTCCAAAAGTCCCACCGTGCCCGGCATACCGCCCAGGCGTTGCGCGGTTGCCCGGATAGGAGCAGGTGGACGGCTGCCAAGTAGTCCAACAGGCAGCGCATGGCATAGACATACAGCAAGCGATGCTTGGGAAGATTCTTGTATATCATCAGCAAACAGTTGCGGAAATTGAGATAGGTCTTGCGCGGTGACTCGTAGTGTAACGAACCGCCTCCTACATGATAGACCGTGGATTGCGGAATACATGCCAACCGGTAACCTCGGCACTGCATACGCCAGCATAAGTCTATCTCCTCCATGTGCGCGAAAAAGTCGCTGTCTAATCCGCCCGTTTGGTGATACACTCCGGTGCGCACGCACATACATGCGCCGGTTGTCCAAAAGACAGGGATGACGGTGTCGAACTGCCCTTCGTCCTTGTCGATATGACTTAATATGCGCCCTCTGCAGTACGGATAAATCAGCATATCCATCAGTCCGCCGGCTGCCCCTGCGTGCTCAAACCGGTCACGATGGACTGCGGAGCGTATTTTGGGCATTGTGGCTGCTACATCGGGATGTGCATCCATGTAGTCGAGTAGGGGTTGTAGCCAGTTGCCGGTCACTTCTACATCCGAATTGAGCAGTACGGTGTATTCGGCGCGGATGTCTTGCAGAGCGCGGTTGTATCCCTCTGCAAAGCCGTAATTACGGTCCAAAACGATGACCCGTACCTCAGGGAAAGATTGCACTACCGCCAAACTGTTGTCGGTCGAACCGTTGTCTGCCACCACTATTTCGGTGTTAGACAGCCGTGTATGCTCAATGACAACGGGCAGATAGCGGCGCAACATGTCCGCGCCGTTCCAATTCAATATGACTATACTGCATTTCTTTTCCATTTCCATCGATTATGCGTCCATAGCCATAATTGGGGTTGCTCCAAGATGTTTGCCTCCAAGTGGCGTGCAAACTGTTCGGTAATATAGTACGGTTCCGTATTGGTAGGGTTGTCCGTAATCAATTGCACATCGGCTAAGTAATATCCCCGTTTGGGCGAAGTGATATGCACATAGAAGACGGCATATCCGTATTTGCGCGCCAGTCGCTCTCCTCCGCCCAAAAACCCCGTATCGTGATGCAAGAAATCGGTCCAATAGTAGTCGTTTCCGGGAGATGGTTTTTGGTCGGCAATCAGTCCTAAGGTAAGTAATTGTTCCGCTTGTCGAATGCGGAACAGTTGCCGCAAGAGTTCGTTCTTTTCTATACAACTTCCTTTTCCGCTGCGTTTTTCGCGCAATTGGCGCATGGCTATGTCGGCACGCTTGTTTTTGAGCCGTCGATAGACATTGTAGTGCTGCAGATGGGGCAGGGTGTACCGCTTCTGTATATCGGCTGTGTATTCCCAGTTTCCCATGTGCCCCAACATGAAGATGCACCCTTGGTTGGCTTGTGCCAACCGTTCTATTTCCTGCACATTGGTAAACGCCATCCGCTGCTGCATTTCCTCGTCGGATGCCCGATAGGAGTGAATAATCTCCACGATGGTGTCCGCAAAATGGCGGTAGAAACTCTTCTGTAAGGCGCGAATGTCGCCGTCTGTTTTGTCGGGAAACGATTCGCGCAGGTTCTTGTAGGATAATTTGCGCCGATAGCGGACGATATAAAACATCATCGGATAGATCAGTCCGTCTGCCAATGCGTATAGCACGCGCATAGGCAATAATGACAATATCTTGATTAGTCCCTTCACTAAACTCTAAACTGTAGGCGCTTGCTCCGTCCTTTAAACTCTAAACTTCATCTTCCTCCTCGTAGTATCCTTGTTCGATACCGTATTCTTTTTCGCCGTCCAGTATGAGTTGAATTTGGACGGGAGTCAGTGATAGGTGTTGCTGCTTGGCTTCGTTGAGGATGTATTGTAACTGTTCTGTTTCGTCTATATCTCCGTCCAAGTAGGTGACTTCGTCCGTTTGTTCGTTGTAGATGAGCAGTCCTTTTTCCTCGAGGAAGTCGTCAATGGCGTCCAAGACGAACAGCACTTCTTCGTCACCGATGCCGTGTTTGTCTTCGTCAGGAATGAGGTTGAGTATATAGTCAACCAATTGCCTCTCTTCGGCATCAATGATGCCCGTCTGTGGAGTGTTGTTAGCCATGATGGTATATAATTTGGAGTGTTAGATTAGATGCAAGTGGTCAAACCATTCTATTCGTAATGCCCATAGGATGATAAAACCACCACTAAGACTTCGTTATCATAAATTTCATATACGATACGGTGCTCTCGATTGATGCGGCGAGACCATGTTTCATTTGCATAGTGCTTCAATTGTTCTGCCTTTCCAGTACCGGAACGCGGATGCTCTTTTAATTCATCCACTAATTTGTATAGTTTGGGAAGTAATTGAGGAGCGTGCTTTTGCAGAAGGATAACATCCTTTTGCGCATCTTCGGAAAAACGAACTACATACATAACCGTTTAATAAATTGTTCGCCTGTTTCATCAGGAAGCATTGTAATATAGTGCCCTGCTTTTGCTTTTTCACTGGAAGCGTTAACTTTGGCACGGAACTCCTCTTCCGTCATTTTGACTTTTGGTGTAGCTGCTTTTCGAGTAGGGATAGTAGCTATCTTCCATCCCATATTGGCAGATAACCGTCGCAAATATCGTGCATCTATGAGTGGTAGTGTTACCTGAATGGTTCTTTCTGTTGTAGCCATAATCGTAGTTGTTTTAGGTTGTTTCGATAATTTGTGCAAAGATACAACAAAAATTTGGCATACGCAAATAATTAGGGCGCAAAATAGATTTTTAATCTATGGTCATACGATTTTTTGGCGGTTCATAGATGCTTGCATATAATGAAATGCCCCAAAAGCGGATGATGCAAAGATGCAAACCTTGTGCCCTAAAACTTGCGTATGCCCAACAAGACATTGTGATTAAAAGAAAAAAAAACGGTTCGCCCAATCTCTTAATTCATAATTCAAAATTCATAATTCCCCGATTCCCTGTAGCATAGCGTCCTCTAACCTGTAGGCAGCCCCTGCTGCCGTCCTCTAAACCATCTGTCTTCCTTTCTACGGGGGGAGGATTGAGGTGGGTGTCTTATACGGAATAAGGTTTACTCATAGGGAATCAAAAAAAGTACGAATTATGGCTCGGCTAATCGCCTCGATTTTTAGTCTGCCTACCCTCAAGCCGGGTAGGCAGAGATGCTCCCTGCATCTCTTATCGTCAACCTTTTTAGGAGCATAGTCAACCTTTTTAGTAAACAAGTCAAAAATATACGATTATTAAGAAACGATTCCCGTAAACGAGTAAACCTAAAACCGTACAAAGCATCTATTCTATGTTATTGATAATCAATACCCCGTTCGAACGGTTAACGAACGGTCAAGCAACGGTCAGTATAGGATGAGCGAACGGTGACGCAGTTTTTGGGGATAAAAAAAATAGTAACTTTATTTGCTTAGTTAAAAAAATCTTTGTATCTTTGCAAAAAATATTTTTAGATGTTCTTGAAATAAGCAATATGAATATTCGTGATTACATTGAGTGTACCCCTTGTAAACAATCAAGATATCAAGAGGATTTAGTGAAACCTTTATGGAAGAAGAAAAGATATGAAATTCTTAGTAGAGATGGTTTTAAATGTCAGCATTGTGGCTTTGTTTCTATTCCTCAGATTGAAAGCGAAGAACCATACGGTCTTTTTTCTAATGTTGGGCAAAAATATTTAGTTAAGGTTCTTCCGTATCCATCGCAAAATATACATTTTAAATCAGAAAAAGTCGAATATATTACTTATAATCAAATAGATTTATTCGAATTGGAAAATATTAAAAGAGTTATACTGCTGTATAACGGCATATATTATGCAACGGAATGGGTGGATATATGTTCCGCTAACGCCTATATATCAAGTGGGTGTACTTTACATATCTATACTTATGAAGTGGAAGGTAAAAAAGAAAGTTATTATATTTCCAACAAAGATTCTTCTGAAATGCTATTAATTGAGCAACCAATTGTCATTGACCAACAATATTCTTATGGACAAAGATTGCAGGTGCACCATAAATACTACATTCGTGGTGCTCATGCTTGGGAATATCATAATAACGCATTGATTACATTATGTTCAGAATGTCATAAAGCATTTCATCAAAATGGAAACGAAATTCCAATATTTGTCAATGTAGATAAAAAACATTATTTAGATGATTTCACTCAAATAAAGACCGAAAATGATGCAAACTTACGCATATATAAGTGTAGAAAATGTCAAGGAGATGGATTTATTCCGGAATATATGTATGTAGAGGACGGTGTATGCTTTCAATGTCATGGTATAGGTTATATTATTCGTGATATTATTACCAACAAAATACTAAATGAGGATATACCATTACCATCTGAGCGTATTCTGCGCCACGACCCTTGTGGTGCTATAACTGCAAAAGATGATGAATTTGAGGTAGAATTAATTTTTTGATAAATATAGCATGTTGAAAATCCATACTCATCCTATATAAATCCTATGATGCTATAGTGGTGCAACTATTTATGAACCGCCCAAAAATCGTATGACGATAGATTAAAAATCTATTTGTTGGCGGTAAAATTTGCATAAGCCAAAAAAAAAGTGTAATTTTGCAGTCACAAAAGATGATTATTATGAATAATTTTGTTATACGCACATTGTCGGCGGCGGTATATGCCGGTTTGGTAGTCAGTTCGATATTGGTTCATCCCTGTTATTTCGGTATCGTGTTTGCAGCGCTATCCATATTGAGTGTTCGCGAATACATGCACCTGACGGTGTCGGATAGCTGCTACGCCGTCGGTCATGCAGCCGTGGCACAGCGTATCATGGCAATGGTGCTGTCAGGAGTGATGTTTGCCTGTTCGTTCTATTCCCGCGAAACGGCAGTAACGGGTGCTTTACGGGTGATATACGGCTGTCTGCTGTCATTGGCACTGGTGGCGGAACTGTTCTACAAAGCCCAAGACCCTATCCGCAATTGGGGCAATATACTAATCAGTCAAGTGATGATTGCCTTGCCTTTTGCTCTGATGGCTCAGGTTTACGGTTATAACGGTCATATCGGTGTCAACAGTGCGTCACAGGGACCGTTGTTGCTGCTGTCGCTGTTTATCCTAATATGGGTAAACGATTCGGGAGCGTATATAGTAGGGAGTTTGACCGCCAAGCGTGCTCGCGGTAACCATAAGATGTTTGTCCGTGTCAGTCCGAACAAGAGTTGGGAAGGATTGGCAGGCGGCTTTGTTTTTGCGCTATCAGGCGGTTGGGTTCTCTATGAGGCAGGTTGGCTGCCGACCTTACCGTTTGCGTTGGTTTTTGCCCTGCTGATTAGTGCCGTCGGCACTTTGGGCGACCTGATGGAAAGTTTATTCAAGCGCACTCTGAACATCAAAGACTCGGGTAAGTTGATGCCCGGACACGGCGGTGCGCTGGATCGCTTTGACAGTTTGCTGTTGGCGACGCCGATTATTTGGCTATTGCTGCTCTGTTGGCAGGTTTGACCTTGTATCCTGCAGCGCGCAGTTGCGCCAGCAGCCCTTTGTCTCCCCCTAAATACATGCAATTGAGCGTAATGAACGCTTTGCCTTCCTTCAAATAGGGAGCGAGCCGTTTGACCCAGGTAGCGTTGCGCCGGGCATAGACCTGATAGTCCGAATAGGAGAGTGAAGAAGTGTTGTCGGGACTGGTAACGAGATAACTGATGTCGGTGAGCAGTCCCTGCCGGTACATATTCATGATGTTTCTCTCCAAATTAACTTCCTGCTCGGGGTATTGAACTGCGTGCAGCAGGTCTTTGCACTGGTGGTGAAAGGTTTCTCTGTCAAAAATCATATACATCGTTTCCCCCACATTGTCCAGCCCGATAACCGGAATATCCTTTTCTGCGGCGACGGCTTCAAAAAAAGATTCCATAGATCGGCTGTCGTCGTAGTTGAGCCATTGCCTGAACAGTTCCGTCCGGTACATCTCGGTGAGGTAAGAGGGTTTCATGCGGCACAGTTGCGCCAATCCCATTTGCAGGGTAAGCAGTAGCGATTGGTCGATGTAGCGGTATTCGTCTTCCGAATAGAAATTGTTCAGCCGGACCGAGTCGGGCAGGAGTGCAGCCAGCCGTAGCGCGTTAATCGCCTCGTAATCCTGCATGGTAAACTCGGTAATGACCTTGTCGCACCTGCCAAAGTAGGCGAAGACATTGGGAATGGTGTCCAGGAACTGCATATCAACCATTCTATCGGTAGCCAAGATATAAGACTTGCCTTTGGCGGCATTGCCCGACACCTCGTAGATGAGTTGGGAAGAGAGAAACGCGAACGGACAGCAAAGGGCGATTAAGAGAAAACAATAGCGTTTCATTTGAACCTTGTGATTAGATTATACGCCTGATAGATACCCAACTCGCCTGCACGGCTGAGGTCGTCAATACCCTTGTCTATCTCGTTGGTATAAATATATGTCAGTCCGCGGTTGAAATACGCTTCGGCAAACTCGTTGTCGGCTGCAATTGCCATGTCGTAATGCGAGATGGCTGCCTGGAAATCTTTCTGCCGGCAGAGCATATTCGCCTTGTTGTAATAGGCAAAACTGAAGTCCGGCAGGTGCGAAGTAACATAGTCGTAATCCCGCAACATGATTTCGAAGTCCATTTCGTATTTGGCGGCATTCTCCACGTCGCCAGTAGCCCGCTGGTACTCAATCTGCTTGTATCTCCAATTGGCGCGCAAGAAGTGTGCGAAGACGAGTGTAGGGTCGAGCAGAATGGCTTTCGTGCAGTCGTCCATGGCGGAAGTATAGTCCTGTACCAGCGCAAACTCAATGGCTCGGTTGAGGTACAGAGCAGCACCGTTCTGTGCCGTTTCTTTGGATTGCGAGAAAGAATAGCGTCCCTCGTAGTTGTCAATCTGTGCGGTAAGGATATTGATTTGCTCGAAATGCCGGTTGACCATGTCTGCAGTAAGCGGTATCTCCTGCGTGGTAAAATGCAAGGGCGCAGAGAGTATATTCAGTCGATTGTACTGTTGCACCGCATAGTGGTAATAGTTGGTACGGCGCAGCGTCTGCGGTTGCCCGTAGTAAGTAAGGGCGATATTGGGTTCGTTGACAACATCCGTCTGCCGGTGCTGTATCGAACCGCGCGCTTCGGAAGTGTATTTTTCTTCGTCCGGATTGACCGACTGGTTTTGTGCCGTGCGTGCAGAGAACTCCTTTCGGTAGTCCCTTTTTGGCGGCTGATAGGATTCCGCCTGTGCGCGCATCAGTTTCTCGTCGATGGGTTTACGGGCAATGATAGCGTCCAATATGAAAGCAGGGTATTTGTCGGGCGCCAATTCGCCGGCTTTGCGCAAATCCGTCTCGGCGCGGTTGTTGTCTCCTACCTCTTGGCGCAACAGACCGCGGTTGAAATAGGTCTGTGCATCGTTGGGGTCCAACTGAACGGCTTGGTCCAAGTCCGCCAACGCTCCGCGAAAATTGTTGCGCCGATGGTACAAAATACTGCGATTGACATAGTCGCCTGCCCACCTGCTGCCCAACGAGATGGCTTTGGTCAAATCGACCAATGCCTCGTCCTCGTTGCCCAACAGCAAGTTCACCATACCCAATGCCGACCAGTTGGACGAATTATACGCGTCTATTTCGGTGGTCTTTTGGAAACAGCCCTTGGCAGACAAGGTGTCTTTCTGATGAAGCAGTATAACGCCTTTCTCGAAGTGTATATTGGCATCTTTGGCATCTTTGCGCAACAATAAATCCAAGTCGGCGATTGCCTCGTCGTAATGCTCCATTTCGCTGCGAACATCCGCGCGCAGCAGCAGATAAGTCTTATTCTCGGGCGAATAGACCAGCGCTTCCGTAAAATCGTTTTCTGCAGCAGTATAGTCGTGCAGCAGCCGTTCCACATATCCGCGCGTATAGTAAGCGCCGGGATTGAAAGGATTGCGCTCGATGGTCAAGTTCAAGTCTTTGAGTGCGCCCTGGTAGTCGGACAGTTGAATCTTGGCAATGGCGCGAAGCAGGTAGGGTTCTGCGATGTAGGGTTTGATTTTGATGACCTGGTTGAAGTACTGGATAGACAGCACATAGTCATCAAAATAGAGGGCATTGCGACCGATTGCCGTAATGCGGTCGGTATTTAATTGCGCAAAAACCCCTGCACAATGCACCAGGCACAACACGGATACTATGAATCTGCGAACTTTCAACGATGAACGATGGACTATAAACTTATTTGCATCCGGCTTGCGGGTCAAACCACTCGGGGATGTCAAAGGATGTATTGAAACTATATCCCAATTCGGGGTCGTTATATACCTTTTTCATAAACAGTCCATAGACAGGCAGTGCTGTGCGTGCGCCCTGTCCCTTGTCCATGCTGTCAAAGTGTATGGAACGGTCTTCGCCGCCTACCCAGCATCCGGCGACCAAGTCGGGAGTAAAGCCGACAAACCAACCGTCGGAGTGGTTTTGCGAAGTACCTGTTTTGCCTCCCATAGGCATATACAGTTGGTATTGGCTACCGCGCAAACGCATGCCTGTTCCCTCGGTAACTACTTTTTGCAGCATATAAATCATCTTGTACGAAGTGAGTTCGCTGATTACTTCGTGTGCCTGCGGAGTAAAAGTGGCAATGGGATTGCCGTTGCTGTCCTCAATGCGTGTGACATACAGCGGTTCGGTGCGAATACCCTTGTTGACAAAAGCGGTATAAGCATCTACCATCTCTTCGACGCTGACATCACAAGTGCCCAAACACATACTGACCACGGCATCTATTTCGCCCTTGATACCGAACGAGTGCATCAGTTTAGCCAACTGCTCGGGAGTGAAGAGAGACATGAGATAAGCGGTAATCCAGTTGCTGGACTTTTTGAGTCCCCAAGTCAAATCCACCATTTCCCCTACGGCTTCGGCGTGCGCATCCTTGGGAGTCCAATGCTGCCCGTTGCCGTCGATGAGCGTGTAGGGGACATTCTTGACTTTCTCGCATGGCCACATACCTTCGTCCATCGCCAAGGTAAACAGATACGGTTTGACAGTCGAACCTATTTGCCGGCGTCCCTGTGTGGCTTGGTCGAATTGGAAGTGTGTGAAATCGGGTCCTCCCACATACGCCTTGACATGCCCCGTGTGGGGGTCCATCGCCATAAAACCACAACGCAGGAAGTGCTTGAGCCAGCGAATGGAGTCCATAGGCGACATGACCGTATCTTTGACACCGTTGTATGTGAATGCCTGCATCTCGATAGGCGTAGTAAAGGCGCGATTGATTTCTTCTTCCGAGCACCCGGCTTTT
The DNA here is from genome assembly GCA_024399835.1 of Paludibacteraceae bacterium. GTDB lineage: Bacteria > Bacteroidota > Bacteroidia > Bacteroidales > Paludibacteraceae > Colicola. The sequence goes on along the minus strand of JAKSNK010000004.1, from coordinate 13,125 downwards.
TTCATGGCGCGGTAGCGGTCGGTCTGTCGCATGGCTCGCTTCATGATAGCATCGACCTGCTCCTGAGTAAGCGTCTTGGCAAAAGGAGCATAGGAACGGTTTTTCTTTTCGGCAAAGAACTGGTCCTGCTTGAAGACCATGTGCTCATGCACCGCTTCTTCGGCATATTGCTGCATACGCGAATCAATGGTGGTATAGATGCGCAGTCCGTCCTGGTAGAGGTCGTAATGCGAGCCGTCGGGTTTGGTGTTCTTGTTGCAAAAACCGTACAGCGGGTTCTCGTCCCATTGCTGCTTGTCGATAGCGTACTGCTGCTTGTTCCATTCGGGATAGTTTCTCTCTTTGGGTTCTTTGGCAGTCAATACGAGCCGCAAGTATTCGCGGAAATAGGGTGCCAACCCCTGCTTATGATCTACGGAACGGTATTTGAGCGTCAGAGGCAACTCTTTGAGCGAGTCGCATTGTTCGCGCGTAATGTAGTCGTATTTGCACATCTGGTTGAGCACGGTGTTCCTGCGGTTGATAGCGCGTTCCTGATGGCGAACGGGGTTATACAGTGCCGGGTTCTTGCACATACCGACCAGCATGGCAGATTCCTCTATCTTGAGGTTCTTGGGCGTAGAGGAGAAGTACACTTGTGCCGCAGACTGAATACCGACAGCGTTATACAGGAAATCGAACTGATTGAGGTACATGAGCAGTATTTCGTCTTTGGAATAGAGCCGTTCCAGTTTGGTGGCAATGACCCACTCAATGGGTTTCTGCATGGCGCGCATGAAGACATTGGACGCCCTGGGTGACCACAACTGCTTGGCTAACTGCTGCGTAATCGTACTGCCGCCGCCGGCTTTACCCAAAGTGAGAATAGCACGGAACAACGACTTCGTATCCACCCCCGTATGCTGATAGAAGCGTGCATCCTCGGTGGCAATGAGTGCATTGATCAGTTCAGGCGACAAATCGGCATATTGCACGCCTACGCGGTTCTCCTGACGATAGTATCTGCCTAATGACTGCATGTCCGACGAGAACACTTCGGAAGCGTATCTGTTTTTGGGGTTTTGAAGTTCTTCCAACGGAGGCAAATAACCCAGCCACCCCTTGGAAATCATCCAAAAAATGAGTACTACAACTAAACATCCTGCGGCAAAAATGCCCCAAAACCAACGCATAAACTGCGCTCTAAAATCATTTTTCATATTAAGTCATCTATTATTCGGTTGAGTATATATAATCCCTGTTGTGTAGCGGCAAGGCGGTCGCCTTTCTGCTGCAATAACCCCCGGCGGATGTAATCTTGCACTTTGGGCAGGCGGTTCTCTACAAGAGATGCAGGAATACCCTCGCAGGTGCGCAGCCCGAGCATGATTTGCTCCATGTGCTTTTGTTCGCCGGTCAGCGTTTCCGATTCGCGCTGCAGCGAATGGCTGTTGATGCCACTGATGTATGCTTCCAGGTCGTTAGGGTTCCATGAGCGTATCTGCCCGTCATAACTATGTGCTCCGGCGCCTAATCCGATATACGGCGTATCGTTCCAATAGGTGCTGTTGTGCCGGCTGCGGTAACCGGGTAGAGCAAAATTGCTGACCTCGTAATGCTCGTATCCGTTTCGCTCCAATACACGGCACAAGTAGCGGTACATCCGATTCTGCTGATGTTCGGAGGTAGCCCGAAAAGCACCGTTGTGCAACAGCCGGTGCATTTCCGTTCCGTCCTCGTAGGTTAGGCAGTAGCAGGAAATATGCCTGACATGCAGCCGGACGGCTTTTTTGACATCCATTGCCCATTGCATCATGTTCTGCCCGGGTAGTGCGTATATGAGGTCAATGCTGATATTGTCAAACCCTGCCTGTTGCGCCCACTGTACCGCCAAGCGTGCCTGTCGTGCGGTATGCCTGCGTCCGATGAGACGGAGCAACGGATTGCGGAACGACTGAATACCTATGCTGAGACGATTGATGCCGATTGCCCGCAGTGCCCGCAGTTTGTCCGGCGATAAGTCACCCGGGTTGGCTTCAAGGGTTATTTCCACGGTATCTTTGGTCGCAATGGCACTAATCAAGCGTTGTATGTCCGATATTTCCAATAGGGAAGGTGTTCCTCCGCCCATATAAAGCGTCTGTATGGGGTTGTCGGGGCTGCTTAATTTCCGTTGTTCCCATTCGGCTAATACGGCATCAACATACTCGTGGCGGCGGTCCAAACAGGTTGTCGAAAAGAAGTCGCAGTATTTGCAACGGCTTACGCAAAAAGGTGTATGTATGTAAATGCTTTGCATTTGAGTTTAGAGTTTAGAGTTTAGAGGACGGCGCAAGCGCCTACAGTTTAGAGTTTTATGTTTAGAGTTTAGTATCGGAATTCCATAAATATTTCATCCACTCGGCTATCCGTTGCTCCTGCGGACTGCCTTGCGGAGTCCAGAAATGCATGTCTTTGAGTTCGTCGGGCATATACTGCTGTTTGACGAAATGATTCTGGAAATCGTGTGCGTATTGATACCCTTCGTGGTAGCCGAGTTCTTCCATCAGTTTGGTGGAAGCGTTGCGAAGATGCAAAGGCACAGGCAGATTGCCGGACTTCTCAATTTCTGCAAGTGCTGCATCAATCGCCAAGTAGGCAGAGTTGGACTTCTGTGAAGTAGCCAAATAGACGGTAGCCATTGCCAAAGGAATGCGCCCTTCGGGCCAACCGACCTTAGTGAGCGTGTCAAAGCATGCGTTGGCTATCAATAGGGCGTTAGGGTTGGCTAATCCGATGTCTTCTGAGGCGGAGATAACGAGTCGCCGTGCAATGAACTTGGGGTCTTCGCCGGCTGCCACCATGCGTGCCAACCAATAAATAGCGGCATCAGGGTCACTGCCACGGATAGACTTGATAAATGCCGAAATAATATCGTAGTGCAGTTCGCCGTCTTTGTCATAGGCAACAGGGTTCTGCTGCAGTTGTCTGGTGACCACTTCGTTATCAATAACCGTAACGCCCGAATTGGTAACTAATTCGATTATGTTGAGCAGTTTGCGTGCATCTCCTCCGCTATATCGCAGAATGGCATCGTTTTCGCGAATGGTGATATTGCGTTGGCGGATAAACTCATCTCCGGTCATTACACGATGAAGCAGTTCCAGCAGGTCGTCTTTGCCCAGCGGTTGCAGCACATAAATCTGACAGCGTGAGAGTAGAGGGTTAATGACTTCAAACGAAGGGTTTTCGGTAGTTGCGCCAATCAGCGTGATAGTGCCGTCTTCAACCGCCCCTAACAAACTGTCCTGTTGCGACTTGGAGAAACGGTGTATCTCGTCGATAAAGAGGATAGGTCGTGCCTGCTCCTGTTGCGGTAAAGCACTGAACAATCCGCTATTCATGGACTTGTAGTGTTTGGCTTTATCAATCACCTCTCTCACTTCTTTGACCCCGCTGGTAACGGCAGAAAGCGTATAGAAGGGTCTTTGCAATTCGTGTGCTATGATGCGCGCCAAAGTGGTTTTGCCCACGCCGGGAGGACCCCATAAGATGAAAGAAGATAAATTGCCGCTTTCTATCATCTGACGGAGAATGGCTCCTTCACCGACGAGGTGCTTTTGTCCTATGTATTCGTCCAGCGTCTTGGGACGCATTCGTTCTGCTAATGGCAACATAATAATTGTTTGGCTGTTTCTAACGAGGCATCTGTCACCTGATTGCCGGCTAACATGGCTGCTATTTCGGCAACGCGTTGGTCGGATGTCAGAAGTTGGATGTTCGTTTCGGTTCGTTGGTCGGTGTCTTGCTTGTACACGCGGTATTGCGCAGTGGCTTGCGCTGCTATTTGCGGAAGGTGGGTAATGGCGAGTATTTGTCGGTTGGTAGCCATCTGTCGCATGATTTTGCCCATCTGCGTTGCCACTTCGCCGCTGACACCGGTATCTATTTCGTCAAATATGATAGTAGGCAGTCCCATGGTAGAAGCGATTAGTGACTTGATGCACAGCATGATGCGTGCCACTTCGCCGCCACTCGCTACCTCGGATACGCGGCGCAAAGACTGATTGAGGTTGGCAGCAAAGAGGAACTGCACATTGTCTTTGCCAGAAGGCGCAAAATCGGGTAGGGCATCAATAGAGATATCCATATTGGCATGCTTGATACCCAATGCGCCGAGTTGGCGGATGAGTTGTTGGCAAATGGACTCTCTGACTGCCATTCGGCTGCGTGTGAGTTGTTCGCCTGCTTTGTCTAACTGCTGTAATGCCTTGTCTCGCTCTTGTCGCAGCGCGGCTATTTGGTCGTCAAAGTCGGCTATTTGGTTGACCTGTTGCTCCAATTGGTCACGCATGGCAATCAGTTCGGCGGACGAAGATACCTGATGCTTGCGCATAAGCGTATTGAGCAGGTCCAACCGCTCCTCAATGGCTTGCAACTGTTGGGGATCTTCCTCCATGTTGTCGTACAGCCGGTTCAGTTCGCCAATGATGTCTTTTAGTTCGATATCCACGCTGCGGAGGCGTTGCTCCAACTCGTCGTCTATGCCGCCGATGTCGCATGAATGGATGAGCGAAGAAGCACCGTGCTCGTCGTCATCCAATTTGTTTAATACCAATTGGGCATTTTGCTTGAGTTCCTCTATGTTGGTCAGCCGAATTTGCTCTTTCTCCAGAGTGTTCTCTTCGTTCTCTTGCAGATTGGCGGCTGCCAGTTGCTCGTATTGGAAAGACAGATAGTCGGCGTCTTTGCGTGTCTTGTCGGCAAAGGCAATCAACTCGTTGAGGGCGTTGTTTGCCTGTGTGTATTGCTCATAAGCAACTGTGTAGGCAGTCCGTTCTGCCGTATTGGCAGCAATGGAATCAACGACGGACAATTGAAAATCGTCGTTGTCAATCAATAGGTTTTCGTGCTGTGAATGAATGTCTATCAGTTGCGCTGCCAAAGTTTTCAGTTCGGCTTGTGTTACAACCTCGTCGTTTACAAAGGAACGACTTCTGCCGTTCTGATGCAATTCGCGACGAATAAGGTATTTGCCGAAATCTGCCTCAATGATGCAATGTTCCTCGCCCTCGGTGATACTCTTGGTGTCTGCCCGTCCTCCCATGACTAATGCCAAAGCACCCAAAATGATACTTTTGCCCGCGCCGGTCTCACCGGTGATAGCGGCAAAGCCATCATGAAAGTCAATATCCAAATGGCTTATCAGAGCGTAATTTTCAATGTGTAAATGCTGTAGCATAGGAGGAGAGTAGGATTATTTCTTGTTAATCTTGTCGTATTGGTCCTGTCGAGTCGGGTCAACAGCCATGCATACATCATATACTTTTTTCTTCTCGTCAGCCGTTCCTTGCTGGAACAGATTGACCAGTTCGTCGTTTTTGGCATCCATAAAAGTGTAAACGATGTATGTGGCAGGGCGTGCCCGGTTGGCTTCGCGCAGAATGTCTATTTCTTCAGCAATACGCGCTCTGCCGTTGGCTACATTGTCTGCCATGATATCCAATCCGAGACGGTGGTAAGTGTAGATGTACTGTCTGAAGGGTTGAAACGCCTGGTCTTCCAGTTGGTTGATGAGAGCGTAGCGGTTCTTGTTATTGCTGAATGCTTTCCAACCGTCCAATTCGGAGTCGTCCATTGATGCCGATTGCGCCAAATTGACGATGTTCTCGCATTGCTGGTAATAGGGGTTGCCGCCCAACTGTGAAAATGAATCCGCGTCCATGCCGAGTATGTAGTAGCAATAGAAGGCAAGTATAGAGCACAAGTTGCTGGTAAAAGCATTGGGTTGAAAGTCCAACCGGTCGAACTCGCGGTACATGAAATTGCAGTCGTTGTCTTTCATGTTGACCAAAGTGGATTGATAGTTGGTCTTATAGACGGGTCGTCTGCTCTGTACTTGCAGTTGTGCCGTGAACAAGCCATCTACGGTGACTTGGCTGACGATGAACATGAAGGTGCAATCAATGCGTTCTTTTTCTGCTACTACCATGTCCGTCCACCGCTGTGTATTGACAAACTCGCGGACAGACTGCTCCAAAGTGGTGAAAATCTGCGTATTGGTTCCTTGTACCTGGTCGTGATTGATGATAACATTGCAGTTCAGTTCTTGGGCAGAAACGCAACCGGCGCAAAGCAATATGCTATAAATTAACAATCTTTTCATAAATGGACTTGTTCCTGTAAATGATGTTTGTGATGGAACGGTATATTTCATTCTCGTAGATAGGTTCGCTATTCTTTTTCTTGGGTTGCTCGGCAGCCAGGACAGGGTGCGAATAGCGTGTTATTTTGACATAAACGGGTTCGCCGTTCTTGTCGGCGGCGTCCAGTATGCCCTGTTTGTGCGAGAAAGTGAACAATACTTGTTGTTCAGCCAAAGCGCTGTCGTTGAGTTCGATGTAGATGTATCGTTTCATTGGTCGCACGATTTTAGTGCCTACAAACATGCTTGTGAGGGCTTTTTCCTGTTTGTTGAGTTCTTTTAATACCAATTCCATTGCATTACCGTCGGCGGGCATGTGCTCTACATCGCCACTGAGGATATTCATTCGTGTCTCGCGAATGCGGTAAATCTGCTTGGCTACGCTTTCGGCTTTCTTGGCAAGGTTGGCAGCCATCAGGGCTTCTTCGTTGAGCGGAAGTTGTTTGCTGATAATCTTGTGTTCCTTCGGTTGCTCTTCTGCAGAGGTCGAAGTTGACGATGAAGAAGCGACATTTTTCTTTGGCGTAGACGGTTTGACTTCTCCCAACTCGTAGTAAGTCTCGTTGGCGACAATGACATCTTTTGTACCGAGATAGCGTTCGGCGTATTGGTACAACTCGCCACGAATGGTCTCTACCTCGTTGTAGGTGACCTTAAATCGCCGCTCTGTGGCATATATGGCACTAATTGCCATGCAGCCGATGATTGTAATCCAAATTTTTTTCATATTGTGTTTGTTTTATTGATTCCAAATTTCCCAAGCCGCTTGTGCCTGTCCGTACAGCATGCCCAAGCCGTTTTGTGTCCGTGCGCCCTGTTCTTTGCCGTGACGGAGGAAAAGGGTTTGCTCGGGGTTATATACACAGTCGTACAAAATATGTGCCGAAGTGACGGCAGAATAGGGAATAGGGGCACAATCGTCCATTTTGGGGAACATACCCAATGGGGTACAATTGACTATTACCGTGTGTGCTGCCATTATCTCCGGTGTCAAATCGTTGTAGCCGAGCATATCCGGCGATGATGGAGTGCGACTGACATAAGTGGGGGTAATACCCAGTTGCCGAAGTCCGTAATGAACGGCTTTGGCTGCTCCGCCTGTCCCTAAAACGAGTGCCAACTTGTCTTGTGGTGTCAACAGAGGGCGTATGCTGTTGATAAAACCTATACAATCGGTGTTCCACCCCTTGTGGTGACGGTCCACCACATTGACTGCGCCTATTTGTGCGGCGGTATCGTCCATGCTGTCCAAATAGGGTATGATGGCTTGCTTGTAAGGAATGGTCACATTAAAGCCGTCCAACTGCTGCAAATAGGGGCGCACTTCCTCTATGGATTGCAGTTCGTAGCGCTCGTATTGCGCGTCGATGTGTTCCCGCATAAATTTCTCCGAGAAATACTTGGCGGAGAAACTTTGTGCTACAGGTTTGCCTATAATGCCGTAATATCTCATTGCCTCTAAACTCTAAACTCTAAACTAACTTCCTGCACTCGCTCTGCGAGGGCACATATATGTTCTATTTCCGCTTTTGACCATGTTCTCAGTTCTTGTCTGATGGCGTTGCGTTGATAGTGTGTATCGCTATTGGTGGAGTCTTCGACCCATTCGATGCCGCGTATGTCGCGCAGGTAGTGACAAATGTAGTCGTGCGTGGTGCATAGCAGTGGGCGAATGACTGGAATGTCGCTTTGGGTGCAAGGGTTGGGCGAAGAAGGTCTCATGCCGCACAGTCCGTTCAGTCCGCAACCTCTGCGGATGTGCATGAGCACGGTCTCTGCCTGGTCGTTCTGGTGGTGTGCCACGGCGATGGCTTTGCATCCGGTGGCGTGTGCCACTTCGTCGAACCAGCGGTAGCGCAATTCGCGTGCTGCCGTCTCGATTGACAAGTGGTGCTCTTTGGCGTATGCGCGCGTATCAAAGTCCTTCGCATAATAGGGTATGCCGTCCTGCATCCATGCTTGTTTGACTTTCAGCCGCTCTGCTAACACGGGTACGAGCGCGCGTACAAAAAAAGAGTCGCGGTCACTCTCGTTGTTGCGAAGATGAAAATTACAATTGGCAACTACACATTCGTAACCGCCACGCAACAAAACATCCAACAGGGCAACGCTGTCAGCGCCACCACTTACACACACCAACACACGGTCGCCCGTGCATAATAATCGGTGGTCAGAAATGTATTTCTTTACCCGTCGTAACATATATGTAATAATGTACGCGCACGGTGGCGCGTACATTATTTGCAGTGATTATTGTTCGTCTTCTACAGCAGCTTGAGCAGCAGCCAGGCGAGCGATAGGAACACGGAACGGTGAGCAGCTGGCGTAGTTCATGCCTACGCGTGCGCAGAACTTGACCGAACTGGGTTCGCCACCGTGTTCGCCGCAGATACCTGTGCGAAGTGCAGGACGAATAGCACGACCTTTCTCGACTGCCATCTTGATGAGTTGACCTACACCTTTCTGGTCAAGCACCTGGAACGGATCGGCTTTCAGAATCTTCTTCTCGAGGTATGCCGGCAGGAAGCTGGCTATATCGTCACGGCTGTAGCCGAAGGTCATCTGTGTCAGGTCGTTGGTACCGAAACTGAAGTATTGTGCTTCGGTAGCGATACGGTCGGCGGTCAGCGCGGCACGAGGTATTTCTATCATTGTACCTACTTCGTATTCAACCTCTACGCCGTATTCGGCAAAGACCTCTTTGGCTACACGGTTGATAATCTCTTTCTGCTGTTTCAATTCGTATAGAATACCAATCAGCGGAACCATGATTTCCGGCATTGGGTTCTTGCCTTCTTTCTTCAGTTCGCAAGCGGCAGACATGATAGCGCGAGTCTGCATGGCGGTTATTTCGGGGAAGGTAATACCTAAACGGCAACCGCGGTGACCCAACATAGGATTGTTTTCGGCAAGTGAAGCGACACGCTGTTGAATCTCCTTGACGGAAACGCCCATTTCCTTAGCCATTTGCTCCTGTCCTGCCAAATCGTGGGGAACAAATTCGTGCAATGGCGGGTCGAGCAGACGGATATTGACGGGGCAGCCGTCCATGGCATCCAGGATGCCCTTGAAGTCGCTCTTCTGATAGGGGAGGAGTTTAGCCAATGCTTTTTCGCGTCCTTCTGCGTCTTTGGCAAGAATCATTTCGCGCATGGCGATGATTTTCTTGTCGTCAAAGAACATGTGCTCTGTACGGGTCAAACCGATACCTTTGGCACCGAAGTCGCGTGCTACCTGTGCATCGTGAGGGGTGTCGGCATTGGTGCGTACCTGCAAGTGGGTGTATTTGTCGCAGAGGTCCATCAGTGCTTTGAAGTCGCCGCTGAGTTCGGCAGCGCGGGTAGGAATCTGTCCTGCATAGACTTGTCCTGTCGAGCCGTTCAGACTGATGTAATCGCCTTCTTTGTAGGTAACACCTTCGATGGTAACGGTCTTGGCTTTGTAGTCCACCATGATGGCACCGGCACCGGAAACGCAGCATTTACCCATACCGCGAGCCACAACGGCTGCGTGAGAGGTCATACCGCCACGGGCGGTGAGGATACCTTCGGCAGCGCTCATACCAGCCAAGTCTTCAGGGCTGGTCTCTATGCGTACCATAATTACTTTGTGACCGTCTTTGTGCCATGCTTGTGCATCGTCAGCGTGGAAAACTATCTGTCCGCAAGCAGCACCCGGGCTGGCAGGTAAACCTTGTGTAATCACTTTGGCTTTCTTCAGTGCATCTTTATCAAAAATGGGGTGGAGCAGTTCGTCCAGTTTCTGCGGTTCGCAGCGAAGAATTGCTTCTTTCTCGGTAATCATACCTTCGCGGACAAGATCCATGGCGATTTTTACCATAGCCGTGCCGGTGCGTTTGCCGTTACGGGTCTGCAGGAACCACAGTTTGCCTTCCTGAACGGTGAACTCCATATCCTGCATGTCGCGGTAGTGTGCTTGCAGTTTCTGCTGAATGCCATTCAATTCGTTGTATAACTCCGGCATGCACTCCTCCATTGAGGGGTACTTGGTGGCGCGTTCTTCTTCGCTGATGCCGCGCAGGGCAGCCCAACGGCGGCTACCTTCAAGGGTGATTTGTTGAGGGGTACGGATACCTGCTACTACATCTTCGCCCTGTGCGTTGACGAGGTATTCGCCGTTGAAGACATTTTCTCCGGTAGCGGCGTCACGGCTGAAGCAAACACCTGTAGCGGAAGTTTCGCCCATATTGCCGAACACCATAGCCATAACGCTGACGGCTGTTCCCCATTCGTCGGGAATGCCTTCCATCTTACGGTAGAGGATAGCGCGTTCGTTCATCCAACTGCGGAAGACGGCGCAGATAGCGCCCCAGAGTTGCTCGATAGGGTCATTGGGGAAGTCGCTGCCTGTTTGCTCTTTGATAGCGGTTTTGAAGCGTGCTACCAGCAATTTGAGTTCGTCCACATTGAGGTCTTTATCGAGTGATATGCCACGAATGGCTTTCACTTCTTCGATGATTTTTTCGAATGGGTCGATGTCGGTTTTGTTGACGGGCTTCATGCCTAAAACGACATCGCCGTACATCTGTACGAAACGGCGGTAACTGTCATAAACGAAGTGCGGGTTGTTGGTTTTGGCAACCATTCCCTCAGCGACTACATCGTTCAAACCGAGGTTGAGGATAGTGTCCATCATACCTGGCATAGAGGCGCGGGCACCTGAACGGACGCTGACGAGCAACGGGTTTTTGGGGTCACCGAACTTGCAGTTCATCAGTGTTTCGATATGTTTGACTGCAGCCATGACATCGTCGTTGAGGAGTTGCATAATTTTCTCCTGTCCGACTTCGTAGTATTCGTTACAAACATCAGTAGTGATAGTGAATCCTGGGGGTACTGGTACTCCCACGAGGTTCATTTCTGCGCAGTTGGCACCTTTTCCGCCCAATTGCTCACGCATTTGCGCATTTCCTTCGGCTTTACCGTTACCGAAAGTGTAAACTCTTTTTTTGTTTTCCATAAATGTTAGTATTATTTTGTGTATAAATCAATTTCGAAAGTGTGTAATTTTCCTTTCAGCGTGCAAATATACAACAAAAATTTGGCATACGCAAATAAAAGCGGCACTAAATAGATTTTTTAATCTATAAATAGCCATTTTTACCTCTCTCTCTCTTAATTCTTAGCCACAAGGGCACGATTTTTTTTTCATAATTCAAAATTCATAATTCAAAATTACAATTTTATTTGCATATATCATTTTTTTTTTGTACTTTTGCGTCGCAAAACGCAAAATGTGATAATTATGAGGCAACAATTTCAATGACATACGATGTCAACAATGTGAATGCAACGAATATGTTGCGAATGTTATTTGCATCAGGGCTCTTTCAACTAAAAGATGATAAAGAGTGGTCAAAAGAGGAAGAAAAAGAGGCATTCCTTTTTACATCTCGTCTTAATTCAGCAAACATATTAGCCAAGCATGTATGAAATATCACCAAGGAGACATCAGAAAAATAAGCACAATGAAATCGGAGTTTTGCACTCAAGTGATTGATAAAGTTATTAGTAGTATTTTTTAATTGGCAAATTAAAGCAAGAAAAAAAGAAAACTAACCCCTTCCGCAGGGCATGACCCTGCAAAGACAATAAAAATTATGTTGCAAGAATCATTTACAAACCAATTAACACAATTAGGCAGGCGTATTCTTCCTAAAGATGCCAAATTATGGCTCTATGGTTCGCGGGCTCGTCATGATGCTCGTCCGGATTCGGATTGGGATTTGTTGATTTTGCTTAACAAGGACAAACAGGAAAATGCGGATTTTGACAAATATTCCTATCCTCTGATTTACTTAGGTGCAGAGGCACACAATATCGTCTCAGCACATCTTTATACGCAGAAAGAGTGGGAAAGCATGTCTTTCACTCCCTTTTATAAAAATGTAGAACATGACAAAATAGAATTGATATGAGTCTAAGTAATGAAGAAAGCAGTAGCAATCAACACACAAGCGCGCCCGGTTAGGGGTGCGCTTGTTTCAAATTTTGTCGGCGTTTTTCTCGGCGTTCTTCTCGGCGTGCTTTTCGCCGATAGTAAAAACCAGTTTCAGCAGTTGCAGAAGAAAGGAGAACAAGGTTTTTTTGCCTTGTGGAGTCATTTTGCTCATGGTATCAGATGTTTAGTTGTTAAATTACTTGTCTTTGTATCGGTAGTGATAGTCGACCCCGATAATGCTCCCTGCAAAAGTGAGTGTTTCTCCGTAAGCGACGAGCACGGACGAGTGAATTTCTCCCTGCGGGTCGATGTATATACACAGAACAATCACTACAATGCCGGCAGTACAAGCAATACAAGCAATCAAGAGTTGTATAAATTGTGTCTTCATAGCATTATCGGGGCACTATACACTAATCCTGTGCGCTGTCGTACTCCTGTCCGCACACATGCCACAGGTACGCGGACAGCGTAGTGTAGGTCGATTGTGCCTTGAAGGCGGCTTGGTCTTGTGCGCGCTTGGTGGAGTCGTCCTTGCGGTCGGCAACCAAAGCGCGGACGGCAGCAAAGCGCGCGCGTGCAGCGTTTTCGCCGCTAGTAATCGGGTGATTGACGAGGTCGCGTTCGCCGTATTGTACGGAGAAGTTGGGTTGCTCACCTTTTGCGTTTTTTGCCTTGCGCATTGCAGCGCCGAAGACTTTCTTTTTCAGTGCGCCGTGAATAGACTCGATGGGGTACTTCCATTTGATAGATGCCATAGTGTCGTGTTCGGCACTCCTGTCGTAAAGGTTGGACGACCGCGTCGTCAACAGGACGACGGAGGCCTCCACTCTCCCCAAAGAACAGGTTCTTCGGGGACCCCGAACGGCACAAGTGCCTTTTTTTAGTCGGTTAATATTCTGCTCTTTGTTGTAAATTTGTAAGTTAGTAAGTTACAAATTGAACATTGAGACCACTACAGATTCATTATACAGGCGTGTAGGTTTACCTGTTTTTTGGGG
>JAKSNK010000039.1 GCA_024399835.1 Paludibacteraceae bacterium | reverse complement strand
AAGTGAAAAAGTTTAGAGGTATAGTATTTTTGCTTCTTTTTGGGGCATTGCCCTCGGTGGCACAGAATATACCCGTCAGTTTGGAATATACGCGGATATATGATTTCTTGGACGAATTGGCGACCGATGGTGTGATTCACTCGATGAGTGAGACGGTTCGTCCTTTTACCCGTGTCCAGATAGCCAACATGCTGGTTGAGGCACAACGGGCAGATTCGTTGATGAATAAAAGGCAAAAAGACGATTTGGCGTTTTATCTGAACGAGTTCAGTTTGGAGCGTGACACGATGCGGGAGGGATATGTGCAATATACCGATCATCAGACTTTTAACTTGAGTTTGGCAGATCCGCAGTTCTCGTATATGACCAGGAACAAGATGTTTAAGATGCAAGTCAAACCCATCTTGGGCGCAGAGGTCATAGGCGGCAAAAGAGGGGCGGTGGTCAAACGCTGGTACGGGGCAGAATTACAGATGGATATAGCCCACCATGTGAGTATTTGGGGGTCGCTGAGAGATATCAGTTACAACGGAGCGTGGTTCTTGAGTGACAAGTATTATCCTGACACATACGCCAAAATAGATGGTGCCAAATTGACCAAACCGCAGTATCTGAACAATCTGCACGGAGTACAATACAAAGAAGCCAATTACGGCGGCGACTTCTCGGACAGCAAGGGAGGAATCAATCTCTATGCCTGGTGGGGCAGTATAGGACTCAGTCGCGAGAATATCCGTTGGGGTGATGCCTACCATTGCTCAAATATATTGAGCGGCAGAAATCCTGCAGTTCCCCAATTAACCTTGCAACTGACTCCTGTATGGTGGTTCCAGTTCGACTATTTCCACGCGTGGCTGGTGAGCAATGTGCTGAACAAAGACGACTATTACCTTGAGCGCACGGTGGATGCCACAAAGACAAAGATTGTCACGACAGAGGAATATCGCCCGCGGAGCAAGTACATGGCTGCAAATATGTTCACCTTTAAGCCGTGCAAGTGGGTGCATTTCGGATTCGGTAATTCAATCGTTTATGCCGAGAATAACCCTCAAGCCGCGTATTTCATTCCCATTGCGTTCTACAAATCGTTGGACCATCTATTAACTAAAGGAGTCAGTTCGGAGAACCAAAATTCGCAAGTGTTCTTTACCCTGACCGTCCGTCCCGTAGATCATCTCAAACTCTACGGCACATGCTACATAGACGAGGTGAACTGGAAACGGTTGAAGAAAGACGACCCCAAGGATAAAGTGACCTGTCAGAAGAACCCCGTATCGTATTTGGTGGGCTTTGACTGGACAGGTTGGCCCGTCAAAGGACTGAGTTTGAAGGGCGAGTTCATGCGGTCGTATATCGCTTGCTACACGCATTCTATCAATGTGCTGGAATACACGAGCAACAGTTACAATATGGGACACTATATGGGTGACAATGCGCAAAGTATATTTGTAGAATTGAGTTACCGCCCGTACAAAGGCATGTGGCTGGCATTGAGTTATACCAACGACACGAAGTACAATCAGTATTACTACCTGCGTGGCGTAATCGGTACGACCATTGCCGAAAAGCCGTTTGACAAGAAGATTTATCAAAATGACCAGATTGACCTGAAATTTACCTACGAAGTACACCCGAATATGTATTTGGTGGCAGGACTAAGTTACAATCACGCGAGAGCGTTTGACAACAAAGGCGGCGAGGAAAAACCGTATGTCGATACAAAAACGGCAGAGCAATACGGCAGCGAAACATATTATTTGAATCAGTTCTGCCCGTCATTCTATCAGGAAAAAAATATTACTGCCAATGTGGGCTTCTCGTTTGGTTTCTAAATATTATCTACCATGAAAAAGAAATACTTGTTATTGTTTTGTTTAGTCGGCTTAATCACCGCTTGTCAGGCACCGTGTGACGATATTTATATCCTATACGACAACGATGTGCATTGTGCCGTAGAGGGGTATGAGAAAATGGCTGCGTTGCGTGCAGACTACCTAAAGCAGTCTATTTATGTGAATGTGGTCAGTTGTGGCGATTTCGTGCAAGGCGACAAAGTAGGCAGTATTTCCAAAGGTAAATATCCCATAGCCATCATGAATGCCGTGCCGTATGACTATGTCACTTTGGGTAATCATGAGTTTGACTACGGTATTCCGCAATTGAAGAAGTTGATGTGGTGGCTGCACGCCAAATGCCTGTGCTGCAATTTGAGTTATGTCCCGACGGGCAAGCAGATGTTTGCGGCGTATGATATTCGCACATACGGTACGACCAAAGTGGCTTTTATAGGCGTTGCTACCCCTACTACCATCAATACTTCCGTGCCGACTAATTTCCAAAACGACAAAGGCGAATGGGAGTACGATTTTCATAAAAACGAAGTGATAGAGTTGGTACAACAAGCCATCAATGCCGTCAAAGAGGAAGATGTAGATCATATCATCGTTTTATCGCATTTGGGGGATGATACCCAAATAGTGAATGCCGTAGATTTGATTCAGAACACGACAGGTTTGGATGCCGTGTTGGACGGTCATGCGCACCATGTGCTGAATATGAAGATAGCGGATGCAAATGGCGATTCGGTCATTCTTGCCAGTACGGGCTATAAGTTCGGTTATGTGGGACGGCTATTGATTACCGAAGGAGACGAGGTATATAATGAATTGATAGACTTATCCGCCTATTCGGGCACCAACAGCCGTGTCCGCTCTAAAATAGAGTCTATTCTAAAGCGTGTAGAGGACAAAACAAACCGATATGTAGGGTTTTCGTCGGTCAAACTGACCGATACGGATGCCAATGGTATGCGTTTGGTGCGTAAGGAAGAGACGAACCTGGGCGATTTTGTTGCAGATGCGATGCGTGCTGTTTCCCATTCGGATGTAGGAATAGCTAACGGCGGCGGGCTGCGGAGTAGTTTGAAAGCAGGAAATATAACTTATGGCGATTTGCTGCAAGTGCTGCCGTTTAACAACACATTGTATAAAATATCCCTGACCGGTCAGCAGTTGACAGATGCGCTGGAGATAGGTGTGGCGGGATTGCCTGTAGAAACAGGGGACTTCCTGCAAGTCAGCGGTCTGCGCTATGCGATTGATCTGTCCATCCCCAGTTCGGTACATCTTGACGAAGACGGCAGGTGTGACAGTATAGGTGCAACGCGCCGTGTCGTATCCGTCGAAATAGAACGCCATGGCGAGTGGGTACCCGTCGCACCGGATTCTGTGTATACGGTAGGAGGACAGAGTTATAACCTGGTTTGTGGCGGTTCGTCGGGCATGCTCTTGGGTACTACACAACTTCCCATAGAGCATATAAGTGATGCGGAAACGCTGAACCAATACATCAAACTGTTGGGAGATACCATTAAAGCCAATCCTTACGGAGCAACGCAAAATAGAATACAAATATACAATAGAGAATGAAAAAGATTAGTTTATTCGTGGTGAGCGCCTTGGCGCTTGTGGCTTGCGGTAATAAGCAGGCAGGTGATTCCAATCAGGAAGTTCCTGAATTGAAAGTAGTGACGACAGAAATGAAATTGTGCCAAGTCCCTCTGCAAGTGCCATGTCAATTGCGAGGCAAACAAGATATTGCCATCATACCTCAAGTCAGCGGCACGCTGAGCGAAGTATTGGTAATCGAAGGGCAGAAAGTGGAAAAAGGACAGGCAATGTTTAAGATAGACCCTACGGCTTATCAGGCAGCAATGGAGAATGCACAAGCAGCCGTATTGCGTGCAGAAGCCGCTGTCAAAACACAAGAACTGGAGGTGGAAAGCAAGAAAGTGTTGCTGGACAAGAATATCATTTCCGAACATGAATACAAAGTACAGGAGAACAGCTTAATGATGGCTCGTGCCAACTTGGCAGAGGCAAAAGCCGCTCTGAAAAATGCCAAGAACGATTTGGGTCACAGTACGATTTATTCTCCTCATACGGGTGTAGTAGGAACTATTTCGTTCAAACAGGGAAGTCTGGTAGGACCGGAAATGGGACAACCAATCACAATCGTATCAGACAACAGTACCATCTATGCGTATGCCTCGATAGCCGAGCGCAGTTATATGAATTTGATGAACGAATACGGCTGCAAAGACTCGATTATTGCCAATTTGCCCGAATTGCAATTGCTGTTGGGCGAAGATTTTATGTATGAGCACAAAGGGCACTTAGAGACCATCAGCGGCATAATTGACCCCACAACGGGTGCTATTTCCGTGCGAGTTGCATTCCCGAACCCCGACGGCAAACTGGTAGCAGGCGGCAGCGGACGGATAGAGGCAATCTTCGAGTATGAGAGTTTGACCATCCCAAGAAACGCTACATTTGATATTCAAGACAAGACTTTTTGCTATTTGGCAGTACCTCAAGATTCCACTTTTGTAGCAGAACAAAAGGAGATTATGGTTTATCGCCTGAATGAAACGGAGTATCTGGTAGAGGGATTGAATGAAGGAGATAAGGTAATAACAGAAGGTGTCAAACGAATTGTTAACGGTCAGGAAATTAAGCCATGCAACTAAAAACCTTTATCAAAAAGCCGGTACTGAGTTCGGTAATCAGTATCTTAATTGTTATCTTGGGACTGATAGGATTGTTGTCCCTGCCGGTAGAGCAGTATCCCGATATTGCGCCTCCGACGGTTTATGTCAGTACTTTTTATACAGGCGCTTCGGCATCTACCATTCAGAAGTCCGTAATTGTTCCCTTGGAGGAAGCAATTAACGGTGTAGAAGATATGATATATATGTCCTCCAAAGCCAGCAACTCGGGCGAGGTGGAGATACAAATCTATTTCAAGCAGGGTACTAATCCCGATATGGCGACAGTCAATGTGCAGAACCGTGTGAGTCAGGCAGAAGCACAATTGCCTGCAGAAGTGAAGCAATACGGCGTGTCGGTAACCAAACAGCAGAACTCCATTCTGCAGTTTATCGCCATTTCGTCGCCGGATGACAGATATGACGAGAAGTTCCTGAATAACTATCTGAATATCAACCTTAAACCTAAAGTGATGCGTATCAACGGTGTGGGTAAGATGTCGATGTTCGGATCGGATTACTCGATGCGTATCTGGCTGAAACCGGATGTAATGGCAGCGCACCATATAACCCCGACGGATGTATTGGCAGCATTGTCCGAACAAAACATAGAGGCAGCCACGGGTACGATAGGCGATAACAGCGAAGAACAGACTCAATATGCAATGGTTTATTCGGGCCGTTTGCAGACCATAGAGGAGTTTGAGCGCATTATCGTACATACAACGGAAAATGGTGAAACACTCTATTTGAGCGAAATAGCCAATATAGAATTGGGTAACGAGTTCTATTCGTTCCAAACTCAAATCAATTGCCACCCGGGTGCCATGTGTGCGGTATATCAGACGGCAGGCAGTAATGCACGCGAGGTGAACAATGCAATTACACAACTGATTGAGGACGAGAAAAAGACTATGCCGGAAGGACTGCAGTTTGATGTACTGATGAATACCAACGACTTCCTGAACGCCTCTATGCATGAGGTGGTAAAGACACTGTTGGAAGCATTGGCACTGGTGGTACTGATTGTGCTGCTTTTCCTGCACGATTGGCAATCGACGGTCATCCCGTTTGTGGGTATTTTTGTCAGTTTGATAGGAACTTTTGCCTTTATGCAGGCAGTAGGTTTCTCGATGAACCTGATTTCATTGTTTGCGTTGGTACTGGTAATCGGTACGGTAGTGGATGACAGTATCGTGGTGGTAGAAGCAGTCCACGAGAAACTGGATGCCGGATATAAATCGTCGATGAAAGCATCCATAGATGCCATGTCGGAGATAACAATGGCGGTAATTACTTCGTCGTTGGTCTTTATGGCTGTGTTTATACCTGTCAGTATGATGTCCGGCACAAGCGGCACTTTCTTCCGTCAATTCGGATTGACGATGGCTGTGGCAGTAGGCATATCGGCTGTGAACGCCCTGACTTTGTCTCCTGCCTTATGTGCGTTGATGATTCGTCCCAAAGATACGAACAAAAAGAAAAATCTGTATAATCGTTTCTCGGATGCTTTTGATACGGCTTTCGGTCGTTGGAGCGAAAAGTATAAGAACGGCTTAAAGCCGATGGTCAAACACCCGTGGACGGCGTTTGCAGTGGTGGCAGCATCGGTGGTAGTTATGTTTTGGGTAATGAAAACGACCCCGCAAGGTTTTGTACCACAGGAAGATAAAGGTATGTTCCTGTGCGAAGTGATGATGCCTGCCGGAACCAGTTTGCATGTGACTTCCCAACTGATGTCGGAGATGGAGTCGGACATTATGAAGATAGGAGATGTGAAGACAGTCAGCAAGGTTGCCGGTTATGGCTTTATGTCAGGTCGAAGCAACAGTGCGGGTTTCTTTGTCGTATCACTCAAACCGTGGGAGGAACGCAAGTTCTACAGCATTGCCAATGTAATGCAGCAAGTGGCGCAATTGGGGGATGTGTATAAGGATGCAATGGTTGTGCCGTTCCAAATGCCGATGATTCCCGGTTACGGCAGCAGTGCCGATGCAGAAGTCTATCTGCAAGACAAAACGGGAGGCAGCATAGATGATCTGATGAGTCAGATGAATGAGTTCCTTGCGGCACTCAATCAGCACCCCGATGTGCAGAGTGCGTACAGCACTTTTAATAACGAGAACCCGCAATATATGGTCAAAGTGGATATCAACCGTTGTCACCAGGCAGGGCTGCAAGCCACGGATGTGCTGAACAGTTTGGCAATCTTTATGGGCGGCTATTATTGCGGCGATGTCAATCTGTACGGCAAGGTTTATAAAGTAATGGTGCAAGGTACGGCAGACAGTCACAAGACGATACAGGATTTGAATACGAACTATATTCGTACCAAGTCAGGCGAGATGGCACCGCTGAGCAATTTCCTGCAATTGCGTCCTATCAAGGGGGCAGCATTGCTGACCAGATTCAATATGCTCAACAGTATTCAGTTTAATGCCTCTCCTGCACAGGGCAAGTCCACCGGTGAACTGATTTCTGCCATTCGTGAGACGGCAGAAAAAGTTTTGTCGCGTGACTATACTTACGACTACGGAGGTATGACGCGTGAACAAAGTTCCAACAGCGGAATGGGCATGATGTTTGCCATTTCTGCATTGCTGATTTATCTGATATTGGCATGTCTGTACGAGAGTTATATAGTGCCGTTGTCCATCCTGCTGGCAGTTCCGTTGGGGTTGATGGGAGCGTTCCTGTTTACCAAGTTATTTGGAATGGATAACAATATCTATTTGCAAACAGGCGTCGTGATGTTAATCGGTTTGCTCAGTAAGACAGGCATTCTGATTGTAGAGTTCGCCTTACAAAAACGCAAGGTAGACGGCTTGAGTATAGTAGATTCGGCATTGGAAGCCGCCAAGGCGCGTTTGCGCCCGATTATGATGACGGCAGGTACAATGGTAATCGGTTTGTTGCCCTTGCTGACCTCGCGCGGAGTAGGTGCAATGGGTAATATCAGTTTGGGTATAGGAACGGTGTTCGGAATGCTGATTGGCTGTGTAGGACTGCTGTTCCTGATTCCTGCACTGTTTGTAGTGTTCCAAACGCTGCAAGAGAAAATCAAACCATTGGACAAAGAGAAAGAAGAGGAAATGTATTAATAGTACCCTGTATAGAGTAGGATACATCTTGAATAATAACTATTAATTCAAAACAATTACAAAGATGAAAAAAACAATGTTGATGGCAGCACTGCTACTGGTATCTGTAAGTATGAGCGCCGCAGAGTACGAACACAGTATCGGTGTAAGTGCCGGTGGTTTTAACGGTCTTTCCTTCAAGGAAAAAGTAACAGAACATTTTGCCGTAACTTTGGATATCGGTGTAAAGGTAAGCCAAACAAAAGGTTATTCGTGGTTGTTGACCATAGAGGATCCCGATGCCAATAAGGCCTTTCAGCAAGAGCGAAAGGATCTGAATATAGCTACCAATGGTAATTATAAAGACGGTTTTATTTACTATACTGCTGAAATCAATCCGAATTTCTTGTACCAAACAACGGTTGCCACAACCGGTATTGCATCGATTGACATGTTTGTCGGTGGCGGTCTCAGCGTGGGCATGATGCAAAGTGGCTGGAAAACGCACGAAGTATTTCCTGAAGGATTGAACCGCCAAAGTTATGATTATGACTTGCGTAACAACTTGACATGTGATTTTCAACGCATAGGAAGCACCAACTGGAGCGATTTGAAGCATGTTCGTCAAATCTATGCCGATGCAGCAGAAATCTATTCTCAACTGCCTGAAGATGAACAAGATTGGGCGTTAAAGTATAAAAAGTCACAAGCATACGCTTTCAAAGCAGGTATCAATGCGATGGTAGGAGTAGAAATGAATTTTGCCAATGTTCCTCTGTCGTTGAGTGCAGAGTTTCGTCCCGGTTATGGTGAAGCCATTTATGCTGATCCTATAAAATATGTGACAAAGTCATCCGATAATGGGGAAATTCCTATTATCCATCTGACGAAAATACAAAATATGATGGGTTTCTTTGACTGGTCGTTGGGTCTGTCTCTGCGCTATCGCCTATAAAAAGAGAACAGTCTGATTACCAATCAGTCAAAAAGTGGTATCGCTTCGCCTACCACATAATTGCTGCCACCGATGAAGATAATGTCCGATTCGGTGGCATCTTTTTGTGCTGCGCGAATGGCTGCAGTCACGGAGGAAAAACTATTTCCGCAAAGACGGTTGTCGCGGGCTAATGCCAACATCTTGTCGGCAGGAATGGCGCGTTGTGTTTGTGCTTGTGTGAAATAATAAACCGCATTTGTAGGCAGCAGGGACATGACAACCTCAACATCCTTGTCTGATACCATTCCCAAGACGATGCGCAGTCGGGGCATCGGCAGCCGGTCGGAGGCAGCAGATAATTGGCACCGGTCTGCCAAGAGTTGTTTGAGTTGTTCGGCAACATACCTGATGCCGTGCGAATTGTGCCCCGTGTCGCAAATGGTGAGCGGAGTAGTAGATAGCGTTTCCCATCTGCCCCGTAAACCCGTCATGGTGCAGACATGTGCAAAACCCTGTTGATAGTCGAAAGTCGAAAGTCGAAAGTCGAAAGTCGAAAGTCGAGAGTCAAAAGTCGAAAGCTGCTGACTTAAAACGCGCAGGGCAACATAGGCGGTCTGCATATTGTGCTCCTGGTAAATGCCGTGCAGTTCGCAGGCACGAATATCGCGTATTCGGCATCGGCGCAGATATTCGCATTGGTCGGCAAAATAAAGATAACAATCGGATGTCTCCAACCCGTGACCGAGAATACCGCATTCGTCGGCTTTTGCCATAAAGACGGGCGCGGTATCAGGGTGTGTTTCACCTATGACACAAGGGGTGTGCGGCTTGATAATACCTGCTTTTTCGTTGGCTATTTGTGCCAGTGTGTTGCCTAAGAACTCCGTGTGATCCATGCCTATATTGGTAATGACGGACAGAAGAACGCCCGTTCGGGTGGCAGGGTTGAAGGGAGGTAGGATGTTCGTGGAGTCGAGACGACCTCCAAGTCCTACTTCGACGACGGCTATGTCCACCTGTTGCTCTGCAAAGTACCAAAAAGCCATCGCCATGGCGGTTTCAAAGAACGAAGGACGGAGTTGGTCAAGGAAAGATTGGTTGTCCTGCACGAACCGAATAACTGCCTCTTGGGGTATCATCGTGTCCTGTGCATGGTGGCTTAACGATGGCTTTCGCCGTCGGTCCGCCGTCGGCTCGCCGTCGGCAAGATACCGTTCGACCGTCGGTCGACCGTCGGCAAAGACCCTTATTCGCTCGCGAAAATCCACGAGGTGAGGAGAGGTATATAAACCGACCTTGAATCCGGCAGATTGCAACGCGGCGGCAATGAGGTGGGAAGTGGAGCCCTTGCCATTGGTTCCAGCTATGTGTACGGCACGCAATCGGGTGTGCGGATCGCCCAAATGGGCGAGTAGGGCACGCGTGTTGTCCAACCCCGGCTTATAGGCAGCACTACCGACTAAATGGAAAGCCGGCGTAGAAGCGTAGAGGTATGTAATGGCGTCTTGGTAAGTCATGGTGCTTGAAAAAAGAGTGACCGCATGGGTCACTCTTTTAACAGGTTGGTAATTTCAAGAGATTAGAAACGATAACCAATGGTAACAGCCAAAGCGTCAGAGTTCATATTCAATTTTTTGTTGAGATCTTTGGCTCTTTTCTGAGCATTTGTAGTAGCAAGGTTCATCATACCGAGGTCATAGCTGATGTTGAGAGAGAGGTTCTTCCAAGCGCAACCTACGCCGAAGCCCCAACTCATGTCAAACCATTGCATGAGGTTATCTTTGCCGTCTTTGTCAATGTCCATTTCATTGGTCTCTTTTTCGCCGTCTATAATGGTGATGACTTTGGCAGTACCTTTGCTGAAGTTAGGAATATATTCTTCACTAGCTTGTTTGCCATCTGCCCATTCAACCATTTTCTCTCTGCCGCTGATGTAATCAGCCATTTCTTTCGCACCGGTTTTTTTACCATCGTATTTCATGCTTTCTTCACGGCTTTGAGTCATAGCAACATGGAAACGGAGTTGAGGACCGGTGAATGCAAATACACGCCAATCACTATTGATTTGGTAAGCATATTGTGCACGGATAGGCAGTTGGATGGTGTGCATTGTAATGTCTGATTTCAATACCAAATCAGAAAATTTGCTATCTTCCTCTTGCATCTTTTTAAAGTCTTCTATTGCCTCTTCTTTTGCCTTCTTCAAGTCTTTATTGGTGTTGTAGAGATTATTGTTCAAGAACTGATAGTTCAAACCAATAATCAAACTGGGAATGTGAGGACCGTCCATAAAGTCCAATTGAACATTGCCACCAACATGGAAACCATCCATCTTGTACATGTCAA
>JAKSNK010000038.1 GCA_024399835.1 Paludibacteraceae bacterium | reverse complement strand
CCATCATGGTATCGAGTGCAACGATATGCAATGTAACCACGGAGTCGCACCCTGCCACATTGGTAGTAGTCCAAGTGTCTCCTTCTTTAGCAGGATTGTGTCCGTGCCAAGAGAAAGTGCTGTTTTTGCAGACATATGCAGTGGTGTCTTCTTTAGTGGGAAGACCTGTAGAGAGGTGCAAGGTAACAATCGAGTCGCAACCACCAATAGAAGTGGTGCTCCAAGTATAGTCTCCCGGATTGGAATAGGTTGTACCATGCCATGTGAATGGCTTGCAGGAGAAAGCAGTCGTATCGCCGTATGTGGTGCACTTGCTCAATTCACCCGAGCATGTTAGTGAGCAATTGCTACCATCTGCCATGATACAT
Source organism: Paludibacteraceae bacterium (assembly GCA_024399835.1). Lineage (GTDB taxonomy): Bacteria > Bacteroidota > Bacteroidia > Bacteroidales > Paludibacteraceae > Colicola. The sequence goes on along the minus strand of JAKSNK010000038.1, from coordinate 13,163 downwards.
TGGTAGGATCCTAAATCTGCAGCCGTTGCATTGCGAATAACGAGTGTAGAAGACGGTTCGTCTTGGTTAACAAGGATAGTGTCATGCTCGTTGGTGGCAATAGGATTGCCGTTTCTATACCAAGTGAATTGTTTTTGTCCGCCGGAACCTAACGAATAGGTATATGTATGAGTGGCTTTGAGTTGAATGGTGTCGCCAATTTCAAAATTAGTGGGTACAGTCATCTCAAATGGTCCGTCTAATGTGCAGTCGATAATATTTACTTGAATTTCGTTTGACCATACTCCTGACGGACATTTGTCTGTGGTGGCAAATACTTTGTAATAGGATAGTCCGAGTACATCGGTATATGGGTGGAAATTTAGAGAATCGGCGTCTAATAATTCATCTCCGATATACCAATGGCACTTGAATCCCGTGGTATCTGCTCCTGAAACAGACATATCAAAATCCCAAGGAACAGCGTTGAGTGAGTATATCAAATTAGGCCATTGACAAGTTATGGTGGGACATTCCTCTTCTATGACTGGCTCTTGGGTAACGGTAACTGTTTTTTCTGCCTGTGCACGGCATCCCCAACGGTTGGAAGATGGCTGATGAGCGATAGTCCAAGTGATGGTATAAACACCTGCCGAATCAAACCTGATAGTAGTGTTGGGCGAGTGTACATCGCCAAAGTGCGAGTTGTCGGATTTCTCGGTCCAAATACCCGATACTGCACCTTCCAATGTTCCTGCTATGGAATAATCCACACCGGTTTGCAATTGATTTTGAAGGGTAATTGTTGGCACTTGTGTTGCGCAATTATAGCAGTCTTCCAAACGAACGATCCTAATTTCGGCTATATAGTGATTTTGGTTGGTCGCAACTTCGTCGTTGGCTGCTCCATGGCGATAGAGACAAATAGTGTTGAAATTAGAAATCGAATTGGCAATAGCATCCGTGATATACCATTCATTCCACCCCTCTTGTATGCCGTCTATAGAACCAATCCAATTATTACCTGCATCGGAATAAATATGCAATGTGGCATTACCGTAGTCCATCACTTTGGCTACAAAAACTTGAACAATATCTCCTCCACGGAAAGTATATCCGTCTTTCAGCGTTGCAGACATGTGATGGTTGTCGTCTCCCATCTTGTATCCGGTTTTTCCGTCATAGCTCTGTGAACCTTCCAATTTGCATTCACCTATACCGCCAATGGTACCGGAAGCAGAAACAGTTTTTGTGGATGTTGCTACGGCATCCAAAATGACATTGGGATAGCAACCTTCTGCTTTTTCTACATAAACAGTATCTAATTTGGAATAGACCGAGCCGGAACTGCCGGTTACTTTGCAGCGGTAATAGGTAGTATTCGTTTCGCCTTCGGATGTCAGCGAAGGAATAATTGGCGTGTAGGTATTGGATGTTGCACCGTCAATATTAGACCAATTGATGCCATTGGCACTCTTTTCCCATTGATAACCGGTGGCAGCCGTGGCGGTCACAAACAATGGCGTAACCATATCTTGCAAGTATTGTCCGGAACTCAGTTGATAATTCCATGTCGCGTTAAAGTGATCGTCGTATTGGAATTTAGCAGCGGTTTCGGCAATAATCTCCGTAGCAGCAACATGGATGTTATAGGATGTGCTAACCGATTCGAAACAACCGGATTTAGATAGAGTTGCCGTGATTTTTGCCGTCCCTATGCCTACTACTGATACTTCGCCTGTAGTGGCATCCACAATAGCAACAGATGTGTTGTCAGAAGAGTAGGAAATAGTTCCCATTGACGGTGAGCCGGATAAGGAAGCAGTATAGTTTAATGCATCTCCCGGCATTTTCTCTAAGGTAGTGTTTGCTTTGAGACTGTTTGACCATGTAAGTATGGGAACTAAAGCACTATGGGAAATGGTGACTTGATTGAATCTGATATTGGAATGAGCTCGGCTGATGATAAACTCGCTTTTTCCAATAAATAAATCTCCTTCTTTGACGATGTATTCGATGTCAATAATTTGATTTTTGTCAACACTACCTTCTAATGCAACATAAGAATTTCCGGAGTAAATTTTATAGGTTTGGGAAATGACAGAACTGGCATTCGAAGAACGGATTGCAATTCGATCATTTACACGCAATGGTTCATTTAGGTAAATGTGTAATTGGTTATTGTTGGCTTGATAATCTCCATTGATTTTATAGAAATATTCGCCATTATTATTAAATCCGTCAACAATACTAATATATTTAACAGATCCTCCAATTGCGGCAACGGAATCTTTTCCTGTTGCCGTTTGGTGATACTCAAAAAACGGCGCACCGTAAGAGACAACATCGCAAGCAGAGAGCGAAATGGTCTTGTCTTCAGTCATGGTGCCGTCGTCGGCATGTAGCACAACAGAGCCGGTGGCTGCAGCATTGATGCGCAACGCATAAGTCGCAGTAACGCCCTCTGTACCTGTTTGAGAACATTCTGCATCGCCTTCAGATACGATTACTGAGGGCAGAGCATCACCGGCAACGGAAAAGGTGTACTGACCTCCGGCGTAAAAATAATTGCCGTCAATGCCATCCCATGTGATGGCGGCAAATGCGTGGGGCAAGGTTGCAACCCCGAAAATAAACACAAAAAGTGCTTGAAGTAAATGTTTTTTCATATAGTATGTACTTAATTTTCGCATATAAAATACAATTCCACACACAAAGATACAAAATATTTTTTACATGCGTGCGCGCACCTGCATTTTTTTATAACTTTTTTTGCAAAACTATTGTTTTATTGAAAAAAATGTTGTAACTTTGTGGCGAAATGGGCGTTGTATGCTCCCCAAAAGTAGAAACTTATATCTAAAAATATGCGAAAAACCAAATTATTGATTGTGATTGTGTCCGTTTTGTTGGGCATATCAGAGCTGGTCTATTCCCAACAGTCGGACAATAGTTTTGTGTCTGCCGGTGCTTTTCCGTACGACACAATAGAAACGGATACGACTTGGCAGTATTTGTATAGAGATACTACCTTTACCATTCATCATCAAACCGTTACGCGTGAAGATACCGCGTTCTTGCCTGAAGAAGAATCCGTTCGGTCAGGCATGAAAGGACATAATTTCCAATTCATGTTCGGCGGTGGTTATGGCACATTGGGCTATCAATTGGGAGACGCCGGTCGTGTGATGGGGTCTGGTAGCTCTATTCTTCAATTGCAATATGCGTATTATTGGAATGCGCATTGGGGATTTAGTTTAGGTGTTAGTTTCAGTCACTATATGTCCACGGCTACCCTGAATAATAGTCTGCGTTTCCCGAAGATAAAAGACCTTGAGGGCGAACCTTATACACATCAGGTGCTGACGCAAGATTGGCGTGAGAGACAGATATTGGGTATCGTAGGAGTGCCTGTTAATCTGCAAATGCAGTATTCGGTTTCCGATAAGCAGAAATACGACCGTTCTGCGCGTTTTTATATGGCATTTGGTGTGATTGTAGGTATGCCTGTGTGGTCGCAATATAGATTGGTGGACGGTGGTATTGAGCATCAGGGAGTATATGACCGAAATGTGACTTTATATAATATGCCCGGACATGGTTACTATAGGGAAATAATTGGTGAAGATTTTGACACGGATTACCATGCTATGAGTACAAAGAAAATCGCTTGCTTGGCAAATTTAGAACTTGGTTTTGCTATTCCATGCAGCCGGAATGTGGATTTCTTGATTGGAGCGTATGCCAATTATTCCGTGTTAGAAATGCAGGGCGAAACTACTGCTATTGGTTGGCAACAGCATCGCTATTCGGGTTTTGAATACTATAGAAATCACACTTTTATGAACGAATATGCCGGTGTTACCAATACTGATTTGGCTTCCAAAGAGCGTCCATGGGCTGCCGGTTTGAAATTAGGTGTACAGTGGCATCATCGTCCTATGCCCAAGCATAAAATGTATGAAGAATTGCTTACCGATACTACTTTTGTCGTTGCACAACGCAGCCGTATCGAGCATAAACCGATTATCCCGCTTGCTGTTGAGCAGATTCGCAGGGTAATGGAGAAAACATATATTTGGTTTGATTTTGACTCGTATATTCCCAAATTCTCCAATGGCAATCCGTTGGATGAAGTGGCTGAAATTCTGCGAGCTAATCCCGAGCAACGCATCTTGATTACCGGTCACGCCAGCTCAGAGGGATTGTTGGATCATAACTTGCAATTGGCGGAAAATCGTGCCAAGATGATTGCCTCGCTGCTGATTGGAAAGGGAGTAAGCAAATCTCAAATCGTATGTGAGGGTCGTGGTATATCGACACACTATCAAGCCGATTACCGAGATACTCATGAGGGGCGTGCTTTAGACCGTCGAGTAGAAATTATTCCTATTGTTGAATCTAAATAAGTCACTGATATGAAACAGATTACATGTTTATTACTCTTTGTCGCTACTATTGTCATTCCTACGCAAGTTTTGGCAGTTGCTCCTCCGCCTCCCGGACCGTATGACGATTGTCGGGAGGACTTGGTGTATCGTAAATGGAACGATGTGCTTTATATTACCAACGAGGATAGTGTTTTTGTTGCCTATCAGTGGTATTGTGACGATGTCTTGTTGCCAGACGAAACGAAGCAGTTCCTCTTTACGGACGGCAATAGTATGTATCGCGATGGACATTGGTATAGTGCAGCCGTTATGATGGCAGACGGCACTTGGGTGTATCAATGTGCTATGTTGTTTGAGGACATTACCAAGAGTTATGCCAACGCCCCTGAACCAACACAGGCGCCGCAATTGATTGCGACGCCCATGCGATTAGGTAGTTGTGAGTTGCAGGTCTATGAAGACGGCAACCGGCGCTTCTTACGCCTTAAGGTGAAGTGATTATTTCAGTCCGTCTCGTTTGAGTAGGGCATCAACGGTAGGATCGCCTCCGCGGAAACGGCGGTAGAGTACCATCGGCTCTTCCGTATTGCCTCTCTCCAAGATATTTTCACGCCAACGATCGGCAGTTTCTTTATCAAAGATGCTGCCGTTCTTTTCTTGTGCCAATTGGAATTGTGCAAACGCGTCAGCATCCAGCAGTTCGCTCCACTTGTAACTGTAATAGCCGGCAGCATAACCGCCCGAGAAGATGTGCGTAAAGGCGGTAACCATGTGCGTACCTGCTACATTGGGCATTACGCGAACGGGTTCCATGGCATCGTTGGTAAAGTTGATAACGGCGTTGATGGTGTCTTTGTCGGCAACTTCAAAGGGTTTATCCAACATGTGCCAAGCCATGTCGAGGTAACCGAATGATAATTGGCGTACGCACGCATAAGCGGCATGGTAATTGTTGCTGGCTTTGATTTTGTCAATTAGGTCTTGCGGCATGGCTTCGCCGGTCTGATAGTGCTTGGCAAAAGTGTCAAGGAATTCTTTCTCTCCCAAGAAGTTCTCGTTAAATTGGCTGGGCAACTCCACAAAGTCGCGTGGCACACTGGTTCCGCTTAGCATGGCATAATGGCATTTGGTCAGCATGCCGTGCAATGCGTGTCCGAATTCGTGCAGGAAAGTCTCCACATCGTCATAACTGAGTAGGGCAGGTTTGTCGATGCTGTCATTGTGAATGGCACGAGTCAGGTTCATCACATTGACGATATGCGGACGGCTGTCTGTTCCGTCTTTTTCTATCCATTGTGCTTTGAATTCGCTCATCCATGCTCCGCCGCGTTTGCTGTCTCTCGGATGAAAATCAGCATAATAAACGGCTACAAATTGATTGTTGGCATCGTACACATCGTAAGCGGACACTTCGGGATTATATACCTGAATATCTTTGTTCTCTACAAAGTGAATACCGTATAGGCGTTCTGCCAACCCGAATATACCCTGTTTAACCTGCTCTAATTCAAAGTATGGACGGAGTACATCGTCGGAAATGCTATATTTGGCATCTTTGAGTTTTTTGCTGTAGTAAGACCAGTCCCACGGCATCAATTCGCCTTCGAATCCCAAACTGTTGGCATACTCTTGCAGTTCTGCCACTTCGGCTTTTGCGGGTGCTACATAGGCATCACGCAATTGACCCAAGAAATTCACAACATTGTCTTGTGTCTCGGCGCAAGTCTTGTGAAGCGATTTCTCGGCATAGGTGGTCTTGCCGAACAACTGAGCCATCTCCAGTCGGGTATTGGCAATGTTGACAATAATGCCGGTGTTGTCAAATTCGCCGCCTACGCAACGGGTGTTGTATGCCTTGTATAATATCTCGCGTAATGCGCGCGAATCGGCATCTTCCATTACGGGGATATAGGTAGTGGGCTTCAGGTCTAACATCCATCCCGATTTGCCGTTCTTGGCGGCAACCTCTTTGAGGATGGCTTTGGTATCGTTGTTGAGCCCTGCCAATTCTTTTTCGTCGGTAATCTCGTATGTCCACGCATTGGTGGCATTGAGTACATTCTGACCGTAACGGGTAGTCAGGTCGCTCAGACGAAGGGTCAGTTCGCGCAGTTTCTCCTTGCCGGCTTCGTCCAAATTGGCACCGTTCTCGGCAAATCCTTCGTAAATATCGTCCAGCACTTTGCGCTGCTCGGGGTCTAAGTCCAAACTGTCGCGTTGGTCATACACGGCTTTGATGCGTGCAAAGAGTGCCTCGTTGAGCAGAACGGTGGTCTCGTAGTCGCTCAATAGCGGCATTATTTCCTGCTCAAGGGCTTGCATCTCGTCGGATGTCTCTGCGCTGGTCAGATTGAAGAAGCACTCCTCTACAATCTCCAACATCTTGCCGGAGTTGAGATATGCTTCAATCGTGTTTTCGAAGGTGGGCGCTTCCGGGTTGTTGACGATAGAGTCGATGTCTGCCAAACCGCGTTTCATGCCTTCCTCAAAGGCGGGTTTGTAGTGCTCTAATTTGATTTCGTTAAACGGGAATGTACCGTGAGGGGTGTCCCATTGCTCGTAAGTAAAGAAGGGGTTTTTCTTGGCGCACCCCAATAGCGCACATGCGGCTAATGCCATAATAGTGATTTTTTTCATATATTTGATTGATATATTGAATAGCGACTGCAAAGTTACAAAAAAAAAGTGATTTTACCAAAAATATTTGCGTATTCAAAAAAAAAATAGTAACTTTGCGGTCTAATTTGCATAATTTGGTGCTTATGGAAAATATTTACTCGTTGGAATTTTTTAATAATTTCCTGTTTGTGATGGCATTGGTTTGTGTCGTCATCTTTGTAGCTTTGTATTTCGTGGATGCAGGTTATGGCAAAATGCGTACGGAGAAGTGGGGACCTGCGATTAATAATAAGGTAGGATGGTTCCTGATGGAAGCACCGGTGTTTGTGGTGATGTTGTACTTGTGGGGATTGTCGGATGTCAAATTGCAGATGCCGTATTTTATTTTCCTGTTGATTTTTGAATTGCACTATTTCCAGCGTTCGTTCATTTTCCCGTTTTTGCTGAAGGGAAATAGCAAGATGCCGCTGGCTATAATGTTCCTGAGTGTTATATGGAACTTGATTAACGGCTATGTACAGGGCTATTGGTTGTTCCATTTGGCACCTATGTACCGTCCTTATGGCGCGCAATGGGTACTCTCGTGGCAATTCATTTTGGGCGTGTGCATTTTTGTGATTGGTTTTATTATCAATCTCCATTCCGACCATGTTATTCGTCATTTGCGCCAGCCGGGTGATACCAATCACTATTTGCCGCAAAAGGGCTTGTATCGTCTTGTGACGAGTGCCAATTACTTGGGCGAGATTACCGAGTGGCTGGGTTGGGCTATTTTGACATGGTCATGGGCAGGCGCATTGTTCTTCCTGCTGACTTGCAGCAATCTGGTGCCGCGGGCTAATTCTATTTATCTTAAATACGAGCAGGAGTTTCCCAAAGAGTTTAATCGTAAGAAACTGAAGCGAATTATTCCTTTCATTTACTAATATGTCGAGTAAATTATTTTCCGAGTTTCAACTCGGACCTATTACGCTGCGTAACCGTTTTATCCGTTCTGCAGCGTTTGAAAACATGTGTTCTAACAATACACCGAGTCAGATGCTGCAGGACTATCATGTCAGCGTTGCACGCGGTGGAGTAGGGATGACGACGGTTGCTTATTGTGCCGTTGATTTGAGTGGTGTCAGTTTTGACGGGCAACTCTATGTCCGTCCGGAGGCATTGTCCGGCTTGAAGCAATTGACCGATGCCGTTCATGCCGAAGGGGCTAAGGTGAGTATCCAGTTGGGGCATTGCGGCAATATGACACACTTTGCTACTTGCCATTGTATGCCGGTTAGCGCATCCAACGGTTTGAACCTCTATTCGCCTACTATCCACCGCCGTTTGCGTGTGGACGAGATACATCGTTTGGTCAAGAAGTTCGGCGAAGCGGTCGATTTTTGCCGTGAAGCCGGCTTTGACTGTGTGGAGATACATGCCGGACACGCATACCTTATTTCGCAGTTTATCTCTCCGCGAACCAACCATCGTCATGACGAGTACGGAGGGCGCTTTGAAAACCGTGTCCGCTTCTTGAATGAGATTTTGGACGAGGTTATGGAGCATGCCAAAGGCGACGAAGCAACAGGCAAGAAAGCCCTTGCTGTGGTGGTCAAGACGAATATGACCGACGACTGCTGGCGCGGTTCGGATATGGCAGAGGGAATAAAGGTTGCCAAGGAGATTGCCAAACATCATGTGCATGGTATTGTTCTCTCCGGCGGGACGGTCAGCGCGTCGCCTATGACTATCTTGGGCGGTGCTATGCCTATCAAGGCGTTGGCAGGATATATGCCCGGTAAGATGTGGTGGCTCAAGGCGGCTTTGCTCTGTGGTGGAGGCAAGATGATGATTAAGACTTCACCGTTCCGTGAACTCTATTTTATGGATTGGGCTAAACGATTCCAAGAGGTCTTTAATAGTGATCCCGACCTCAAGGATATTCCGCTTATCTATGTGGGTGGCGTGCAGAGTGGAGATTCGTGCCAACGCATTATGGACGAGGGGTTTGAATTGTTCCAGTTGGCGCATGTGCTGATTAAGGACCCTGACTTCGTGCATCATGTCGAGGAGAACCCGCATTATCATGCCGGTTGCCGCCGCAGTAATTACTGCGTAGGGCGTATGTACACGCTCGAAATGAAGTGTCACGAATGCGTGGAGAGGGACGGAGAACAGATTCCGGCTTCTATCAAGAAAGAGATTGCTCAGTTGGAGCAAAAGTGGCAGCAATAACTCTCAACTATCAACTATCAATTCTCAACTATCAACTATCAACTATCAATTCTCAACTATCAACTATGTTAAGTTTGGTTACAGGGGCAAGTTCGGGTATCGGATTGCAGTATGCCACCCAGTTGGCGCGTGATTATCATACGGATTTATTGTTAGTGTCTAATCAGGAGCAGGAGTTGCAACAGGTGGCAGAGGATTTGGCTGCACAGTATCATGTCAAAACGATTGCCAAGTATGCTGACCTGAGTCAGACGGATGCCGCAGAGCAACTGTTTGCATATTGTCAGGACAATAATTTGCAGGTAGATATACTCATCAACGATGCCGGGGTGTTCTTTTTCAATCCCTATTTGGAAACATCAATGAAGCGTATTGAGTTGATGCTCAATCTGCACATGATTTGTGTGGCTAAGATGTGCCGTTTGTTCGGTGAGGAAATGGCTAAACGCGGCAAGGGGTATATACTCAATATGTCCTCTATGTCCGCATGGATGGCGATGCCGGGCATTCAGACTTATAATGCCACCAAGGCATTTATTTATAATTTCAGCAAGTCTCTTTGGTATGAATTGCGTCCGTTGGGTGTTAATATTACCGTGATGGCACCGGGGGCGGTAGATACGGCATTGTTCGGTTTGGCACCTAATCTGCGCAAGTTGGCGGTGGCTTTGACGGTCAGTATTCCTCCCGAAAAACTTGTGAAGAAGGCGTTGCGTAAGATGTTCCGAGGTGTGAAAGCTTCCACTCCTGGATTTATCAATTGGCTGGCGACTCCGCTTCTCAAGCACACGCCCGATTGGCTGGTGTTCCTGGCTATCAAGTATGTCGGTAAATACCAAAAGTAGATGCTATGCTTGAGTGGGTACAACATCTTAAGCAGATAGAGTCTGCTTTTCCCTATTTAGTCCCGTTTGGGGAACGCGTACTTTCTGACTTTTGATGAGCTTTTATGTCCGTTGTATGTAATTGATAATCAATATCGCCTTCGAACGGTTAACGAACGGTCAAGCAACGGTCAGTATACGGTGAGCGAATGGTGGCGCTCAAAAACCGCCATTTTTTTAATTGGTTAGTTGGTTAATCGGTTAATCGTTTTTTTACAGTTCACCAACTCACCGATTCCCCGGTTCACCGCTTCTTTTGAGCTCGGTTTGCTCCGACGAAATGAGCGAACGGTGGTGCTCAAAAACCGCCGTTTTTTTATGCAAAATGCAGAAAAATTTGCATGTATGAAAAAATTGTTGTAACTTTGCAGCCAGAATTATTACAAACATTATGAAAAAGATTTTTTTGGCACTGATGGCTGTAGCCGCCATCGCAATGGCAGGAACTTTTGCCGGATGTGAAAACCGTACCAACGAACCGGAACAGGAACTGGAAGCTCCGGAAAATTTTACTGTATGGAGTGGAATTCAAGAGAACACTAATAATAGCCCCGATACTACATATGCTGTTGATAACAAAGGAGGTTCTAACGGTTTCAATGAACACCAACACCTCTAATTCCCTGTCTCTTCTCAAAACTAAAAATCTCCGTATCTTTGCAGCAGTGTTTAGAACACACCCAAAAAATTGCAAGATATGGAGATTTTTTCATAGGTTCATTACATACCACAGCTAAAGGCGACTGCCTATGATTTTTTTACCGCAAAGCGTAAAAATTAAAATCTTTGATGTAATGTTTGCCCCAAAAGTTCGTAATCAGAATAATAGGAGATGGAGAATCGGACAAGTTGTTGAATCGGGGAAACAGACAAAAATGCCTATTCATAGATTAAAAAATCTATTTTGTGCTCTAATTATTTGCGTATATCAAATTTTTGTTGTACCTTTGCAGTCGCAATCCGTTCAGGGAAGCAGGTGAAAGTCCTGCACAGACCCGCTGCTGTGATTCGCAATCGCGTTTTCTCTTTAATAGTCACTGAGTTATACTCGGGAAGGCTGAAAACAAGAGCGATAAGTCAGAAGACCTACTGGTTGTAAGGTTTATGACCTTTGTCACTATACTCTCGAGGAATAGAGTTACCGACATGAAACAACTGATGTCTTCCATATTGATTTTGGCACTCTCTATGTGCAACACTTTGTTCGCTGCGAATGAAGCGGATTCGGTCGTATTGGGCGAAGTGACCATTATGGCACGACCTGCCACACATGAGGTGATAACACCGCAAACACTCTCCGGTGACGACCTGCAACGACTGTCTGCTCATTCGGTAGCCGATGCCATGCGCTATTTTTCAGGTGTTCAAATCAAAGACTATGGTGGAGTAGGCGGTATAAAGACAGTCGATATCCGTTCGATGGGTAGCCACCATGTTGGAGTTTTCTACGATGGTATAGAGGTGGGGAATGCCCAAAATGGTACTGTTGATTTGGGCAAGTTCTCGCTGGAGAATATAGAGGCTATCTCCCTTTATAACGGTCAGAAAACCGAAAGCCTGCAATCTGCCAAAGATTTTGGATCGGCAGGCACGATTTATATTCGTACACGAAGACCTGCGTTTCAACAAGGTCAGAACTACAATGTCATTGTTGGTATGAAAGCGGGAAGTTTTGGATTAGTCAATCCGTCGTTACTATATGAACAAAAACTTACCGAGTCGGTCAGTCTGAATATGAATGTCGAATATACGTATGCTACGGGTCGCTATCCTTTTACTATAAAGAAAAATCTTCCAGATGGCAGTGTGGCGTGGGATACCACCGGGTATCGTCAGAACGGAGATGTCAATGCTTTCCGTGCGGAGGTGGGACTGTTTGGCTATCTTCCCCAAGGCAAGTGGCATATCAAGGGTTATTACTACCAAAGCAACAAGGGTATCCCCCGCGCAATCATTCGCAATGTGTGGACTTCATCGCAACGACAATGGGATAGGAATGCTTTTGTACAGGGTGCTTTTCAATACAGGGTAGGCAGGCGATGGGAGATGCAAATCTCTGCTAAGTATGCAAACGACAAAATGCGTTATCTCAATCCGGATACCACGCTTATGTATATTGACAATACATTTTTACAACAGGAGGTTTACATAAGTTGGGCTAATCAGGTGGAACTGTTTGATTGGTGGAATTTGACACTGAGCGGGGATTATATCTATAATACTCTTTCGTCTAATATGGCGAACTTCGTTTATCCTATTCGTCATACTGCTTTGGTTGCAGCGGCAACCTCGTTTCATTACAAATGGATACAAGCCCAAGCCAGTGTATTAGGAAACTTTGTCCAAGATAGAATAAGCAATCATCAATCAACCACCAACAATCAAAAACCTTGTTTTACTCCGGCGGTGTTCTTGAGTTATCAGCCGTTATTGAAGGAACAATGGTTTATACGTGCCTTCTATAAGCAGATTTTCCGCATGCCTACCTTTAATGACTTATATTATACGGATGTCGGTAATATAGCACTTAAACCCGAAGAGACAAAGCAGTATGATGTCAGTTTGGAATACTCAAAGCAGTTCACTCTGCACGATGCACAAGGCACAAAGATTGGCTTGCATGCGAAAGTGGACGGGTACTTCAATCAGGTCAAGAATAAGATAGTGGCGATACCCAAAGGCAATTCTCAATACAGGTGGATGATGATGAATATAGGATATGTGGAAATACGCGGTGTAGATGTGAATGCAGGTTTGGATTTCACATTCCCGTTATCCACAACATCTTTTCCCTTACATCTAAAAGTAAGCGGCAATTATACCTATCAAAAAGCACAAGATTTTACGGATTCCAACAATCCGATAACCTACGGCGGACAAATCGCCTATATACCATGGCATTCCTGCTCGGCTCTTGCTAACCTAAAATGGAATGGGTTAAGTTTTAATTATAGTTTCATTTATGTGGGTGAGCGTTATCACAACTCTGCCAATATACTTGCCAACTATGAGCAACCATGGTACACACATGATGTGGCTTTGGGATACCTTTTCAAAATACGCCCTGCCAAGA
>JAKSNK010000037.1 GCA_024399835.1 Paludibacteraceae bacterium | reverse complement strand
GTAAATTGACCGATGATGGCACAATTTGGATTAGTGGTACACACCATAATATCCATGTAGTAATGCGTTGTTTGCAGGAATTGGGGTATAAAATACTCAACACTATCACTTGGCAGAAAACAGACCCACCACCAAATCTCAGTTGTCGTTATTTTAACTTCTCGACAGAACTGATTATATGGGCGCGCAAAAGTGAAAAGCACCCCCATAAGTTCAATTATGAAGTTATGAAGCAGTTGAATGGTGGCAAACAAATGACGGATGTTTGGTGTATTCCGGCTGTGGGGCGTTGGGAGAAAAACTGTGGTAAGCACCCAACTCAGAAAACGCTACGGTTATTATATCGTATTATCCTTGCTTCAACCGATAAAGGCGATACTATTTTAGACCCCTTTGCCGGCAGCAGTACAACTGGAATTGCTGCTAATTTGCTCGGACGCAAATACATTGGCATAGAACAAGATGCGCAGTTTGTGACTCTTGGTCAGCGACGGAGAGAAGAAATAGATGACCCCGAAACGGCTGCACGATTGCTAAAGAAAATGCGTGAGAACACCCAAGAAGAAACCGTCCTTATTAATCATACTCGACAATCTGATTTGCCATTAGTCTTGCAGCACGGCATTTGTTATATGCGTGCAGGGGATAGTAAAGGGTCATTGCTGGTTAAACAGGGCTTTGAACGGATGGGATATGTGTTGATACACACCAATGGCGATAATCCGCATCTTTTCAAGGTGACCAAAAAAGGTTTCCAGATTTGGACAGCAGAGCAACTGCAACAGATGGGTTTTAGTGCTGAACATGCGCCCTATTATGCCGTTGTGCGTTTCAATCCAAACAAAGAAATACCTTTTGAAACATTGCCTATTTTGAAAAAACGAGCACAAACCAATGTGGCAGATATAAAACCATTTAGTGATTTTGTAATACAATCTTAACAATCGTCAGTTTTGAGGTGAACGAACCGTGAGCGAACGGTAAGTATAGGATGAACGAACGGTTAGGAACCAATTTGCATCTGCATTTTGGTTCCTAATTCTTAAAAATCGTAAGTTTTATGTAATGTTTGACTCAAAAGTTCGTAATCAGAATAGTAGGAGATGGTGAACCGGGGAATCGGGGAAAGGGCACAAAGGGGATAGTGAACCTTGTATTTTTCGTGCTGACTGCATAAGTGAGTAGAACCCTACCGGCAAGCAGCGGAGCGGAATGCCCAATAGGGTGAAACACACAAATGCAGGCAGTAGTGATAAAAAAAGGTGAATCGGTGAGAGTGAATAAAGAATTTTGAATTAAAAGAGACGCGAACACCCATAAAAGAGGGGGCAGGAAGTGTCGGTCAAGTGTCGGTCAACCCTCGACTAACAGCTTACTCAAAAAGACCCCGAAAAGACCTCAAAAAATGTTGAAAAAAGACCCGCAAAAATGGTCAAAATCAACTAAAGTGAAGTATTCTTCATATACCTCTGCGTAAAGACGAAGAACTCAGCGAGGCAGAAGAGCGTCACAAAGCCGGCAATACCGTACGCCAACGGATGCGATTGAGGCGGGAAATGCAGTCCCTCCGGCGCAATCAGAATATACGACACACTCACCATTGTCATAAACAGTGCCGGAACAAGGGCTATCACATAGCTGTATTGGCGCAGATTGGGACGGTCTTCGTGGTGGAAAAGACGATAAATCAGCAGATGGTACTTCTTGGTGCAGGACTGCTTGAACAGGAAGATTGCCCCTGCCCACAGCGTGAAGACTGCCAGCGTTTGGTTGGTCCATGCGAAATAACGCCATACGACATTAAAATCTACAAACAGCATGGCAAACACACAGACAAACAGAGGAATGGCGATGCGCAGACGGTGGCGAATGGGTTTTTGGTCTAATTTGAGGAAGTCTGCCACAATCAGTCGTGCCGACCTTAATGCCGTGTCACCCGAAGTAATGGGTGCTGCAATCACACCGATAATAGCGAGCAGACCGCCTATTGTTCCAAGCCATGAGCGACTGATAACATCCACTACCAGGGCGGCTATGTTCTCGCCCTTGTGCGCTGCCGCAAACTGCTGCAAACCGTCAATGCCGTATAACCCTTTTTCAGGGTCGGCAAAGAAAGTGCCTGCTGCGGCTGCCCAAATGAGTGCCAAGATACCTTCGGCAACCATAGCACCGTAAAAGATGATTCTTCCTTGTTTCTCCGAAGCCACGCAACGCGCCATGATAGGCGACTGTGTGCCATGGAAACCCGAAATGGCACCGCAGGCAATGCTCACAAACATCATTGGGAAGAGTGGCAGACCGTTGGTCTGACGATTGTACAAACCGTCTGTCAGTTCCGGCATCTCGGAGGCGTGCCAACCGAGCATAATCACCATAATACCAAGTCCCATAAAGAGCAATACACCTCCGAAAATGGGGTAGAAACGACCTATCAGTTTATCCACCGGCAGTACGGTAGCCATGACATAGTACGCAAAGATGATGCACACCCATACAATAGGCAGTGTCAAGTTCTCACGGGGGAAAGTTCCCAATTGATATCCGTTTTCCTCAAGAGTGGTAACCAATTCGCTGAACGGCTGCCATGTGGCGAAGGGGCACAACCCCTGCAGCAAAGTGGCAGGACCGGAGAGAAATGTGGTAGTTAATAATATCAATAGTACGAGCGAGAGCACGCGCATGAAGACTTTGATGCCGTGTCCCAATTCGTCACCGATAATATCCGGCAGCGAAGCACCGTCTTTGCGAATTGAGAGCATGCCGCTCAGATAATCGTGTACACCTCCGGCGAAGATGGTTCCGAATACTATCCACAGGAATGCTGCAGGACCGAAGAAAATACCCATAATGGCACCGAAGATAGGTCCCAAGCCGGCTATATTCAAAAACTGTACAAGGAAGATACGCCACGGACTCATCGGCACAAAATCGACACCGTCGGTCTTGGTCAAAGCAGGCGTCTTGGCATTGGGATGAATACCGAAAACTTTTTCTACAAAAGTTCCATACAGGATGTAACCGACTATCAGGGCTATGAGGGCAATAATGAATGTAAACATGGTGATTTTTATATTAGAGAGTACAAAATTACTAAATTATTTGCAAATATGCAAAAAAAAGTGTATCTTTGCATGCTATTTTCGCGTAGAACGCGGTTTTTTGGAATAAAACATATAAAAATATACAACAATGAAAATCGAATTATCAGAAATCAAGGACCTGATGGGCGTTATCACAATGACCGTGGAGCCGCAAGATTATCAGGACGAAGTGCAGAAAGAAATGAAACAAATCCGCCAAAAAGCCAATATTCCCGGCTTCCGTCCCGGAATGGTGCCGCTCGGAATCGTTAAGAAAATGTACGGCAAAGGCATTATGGCTGATGTTATCAACAAAACAATCGGTCAAAAATTGGGCGAATATATCGAGAACGAAAAACTGAATGTCTTGGGTGACCCGATGCCAAACGAGGAAAAGACTCCTGCCATCAATTTTGATACTGACGACACTTTCACTTTTGCCTTCGACATCGCCGTTGCTCCTGAGTTTGACGCCAATCTGTCAGGCAAAAACAAAATAACCCACTACACAATCACCGTTTCTGACGAAATGGTAGATAACCAGGTCAAGAGTTATGCAGAACGTTTTGGCGAGTATGTCGAAGCAGACGAAGTCAAAGAGAACGATGTAATCAAAGGTTTGCTCAAGGAAGTTAAGGACGGCGCAGATGCTATTCAAAAAGAGAACGCTGTCCTCAATCCTATGTATATCAAGAGCAAAACTATCCAAAAGAAATTCCTGAGTGCCAAGAAGGGTGATGTTATCAAATTCAACCCCATGAAAGCATTCGAGAGCGAAGTGGAAGTATCTTCCCTGCTGGGTATCAGCAAAGAGGCAGCCAAAGAACTGAAAGCTGACTTCACCTTCGAAATACAGAGCATTACACGCCATGAAGCAGCCAAGATAGATGCCGAGTTGTTTGCCAAAGTGTATTCCGAGAATGCTCCCAAAAACGAGAAGGAATTCCGTGCCAAGGTTAAAGCGGAGATAGAAGAGAATATGGCTGAAGATACCAAATACAAATTCGGATTGGATGTCAAAGCCGCTATCATGAAGAAAATGGAAAAACTGCCTATGCCCGAAGAGTTCCTCAAACGCTGGGTAAAGACAACCAACGAGAAACTGACCGATGAAGAGTTGGAAAGAGATTTCCCTGCTATGCTGACCGAACTCAAATGGCACCTCGCTAAAGACCAGTTGATGAAGAAATACGACATCAAAGTGGAAAAAGACGAAGTGGAAGCATACGCCAAAGAAGTGGCTCGCATGCAGTTCATGCAATATGGTTTGATGCACATCGAAGACCAATACCTGACCTCTTATGCACAAGAAATGCTGAAGAAAGAGGACCAACTGCGCGGTATCGTTGAACGCGTGGCTGAAAACAAAATATACGATGCGCTGAAAGCCGTTGTTAAAATAGACGAAAAAGCTATCAGTCATGAAGATTTCGGTAAACTTTTCGCCGAATAATAGAAATTGTAACTACTTATGCAAAACGATTTTATTAAATTTGCTGTTGACAAAGGTCTTAACTCCATGCATGTGGAGCGTATGATGCGCGACAGTTACGAAGGGTATATCTCTCCGTCCATATTGGAGGAACGCCAACTGAATGTCACGCAGATGGATGTTTTCTCCCGTCTGATGATGGACCGCATTATCTTCTTAGGTACTGAAGTCAATGACTATACCGCCAATGTCATTCAGGCACAATTGCTGTACTTGGACAGTGCCGATTCGGAGAAGGATATTCACCTCTACCTCAACACTCCCGGCGGGTCTGTTTATGCCGGATTGGGTATCTACGACACGATGCAGTTCGTGCGTAGCAAAGTGGGAACAATGTGTACCGGTATGGCTGCTTCGATGGGAGCCGTGCTGTTGGTTGCAGGTGAAGCAGGCATGCGTGCCGCCTTGCCGCACAGCCGCGTGATGATTCACCAGCCCATGGGCGGCATACAGGGACAGGCATCCGACATAGAAATTACCGCAAAAGAAATCCTTAAACTCAAGGACGAACTGTATCAAATCATCGCTGACCATAGCGGACAGCAGATAGATAAGATTCGTACCGATGCCGATCGCGACTATTGGATGACGGCGCAAGAAGCATTGGAGTACGGAATGATTGATAAGGTCTATACAAAGAAATGAGTAAAAGAAACGGAGAAAAGTGTAGTTTCTGCGGTGAGCAAAAGAAACAGATGTTTCAGGGCGAAGGAGCACTGATTTGTATGGACTGCATAGAGGCAGGACACAAAATGGTGCAGCAGATTATTGCCGAACAAGCCCAAACGCAACAAATAGACGAATTGAGTTTGGATAAACT
Source organism: Paludibacteraceae bacterium (assembly GCA_024399835.1). Classification (GTDB taxonomy): domain Bacteria; phylum Bacteroidota; class Bacteroidia; order Bacteroidales; family Paludibacteraceae; genus Colicola. The sequence goes on along the minus strand of JAKSNK010000037.1, from coordinate 8,418 downwards.
GCCTAAGCCGGAAGACATCAAGAACTTCTTAGACCAATTCGTAATCGGGCAGGACGATGCCAAACGGTATCTCAGCGTGGCTGTCTATAACCACTACAAACGCTTACTCCAAAAGCAAGGTTCCGACCCTATCTATAAGGATGTAGAAATAGAGAAGTCCAACATCATCATGGTCGGTTCGACGGGAACGGGCAAAACACTCATGGCACGAACGATTGCCAAAATGCTGTCCGTACCTTTTACCATTGTCGATGCTACCGTTTTGACCGAAGCAGGATATGTGGGCGAAGATGTAGAGAGTTTATTGGCTCGCCTGTTGCAAGAAGCCGATTACGATGTTGCCAAAGCCGAAAAAGGTATCGTCTTTATTGACGAAATAGACAAGATTGCGCGTAAGGGTGACAACCCCAGTATTACGCGTGATGTCAGTGGCGAAGGAGTGCAACAGGGATTGCTCAAACTGCTGGAAGGGAGTGTAGTCAATGTACCTCCTCAAGGCGGCAGAAAACATCCCGAACAGGAGTTTATTCGTGTCAATACGCAGAATATACTCTTTATTTGCGGTGGCGCTTTTGACGGCATTGAGCGTAAGATTGCACAACGGCTCAATACACAGGTAGTGGGCTTTGATGCACAGCAAAAGCAACAGATTGACCAAAAGAATTTACTGCAATACATCGCTCCACAGGATTTGAAATCATTTGGTTTGATACCGGAGATTATCGGTCGTTTGCCCATATTGACCTATTTGCAGCCGTTGGATAGAATAGCGCTACGGCGTATTCTGACAGAGCCGAAAAACGCTATCACCAAGCAGTACCAGAAACTATTGGCAATGGACGGCGTAGCACTCACTTTTGCGGACGAGGCGTTGGATTATATAGTGGACAAAGCGATAGAATATAAAGTGGGGGCGCGTGGACTAAGGTCGTTGGTGGAAACGGTAATGATGGACTTTATGTTCAGTATCCCGTCCGGGAACAAGAGCGAACTGCACATTACGCAAGCCATTGCGCGTGACAGGATAGAAAAAGCAGACCAACTGCATATACAAAATGCCATCTGACCCTGCGGTCAAATGGCATTTTTTTACGGATTTTCTTCCGTCAATTTCGTGGATATAAGCCGCCAATCGTTTTGCCGACATTGATTAAGTGGTCGGATATGCGTTCACTATTGGAAGCCAATTCTATATATTGCGCTCCGACGGTAGCAGTACATTGACCCTTGGACATGCGCTCGATATGCAGCCGTTCCATTTCTTCATTCAAGTCATCTACCTGGTCTTCGTAGTCATGCGCCTGCCAATATGCCTGACGGTCGTTCTCCATATACGCTTTCATTGTGAATTGATATACCTGGAATACCAAATTGCGCATTTGATCAATCTCCGCAATTGCCTGTTCTGAGAATGTCTCCTTGTTGCTTTGCAGAATATCAGCATACTCGGTGATGTTTTCCGCATAGTCTCCAATACGCTCTAAATCGCTCACGCTTCGTATGGCAGTGGTGAGGTATGCATGGTCCTCTTCCGGTAGTGGCATGGCGTTTAGTCGCACAATATACTTGACTAATTCGTGATTGAGATAATCCAACTCCAATTCGTCTTGCTTGAATTGCTCCTGCTCGGAGAAATCAAATCGAGTAACCATACGCAGCGAACGGTCGTAGTTCGTCATGGCTAATTGTGCCATGTGCTCAATCTCCAATTTTACTTGCCGTGCTGCAATGATAGGTGTACGCAGCATCTTCTCATCCACAAAATAGAAATGCGGTTGTGCCGTGAGGGAGTTGTGAATGAGTGGTTCGGGAATCAGTTTGCATACCAACATTACCAAAGCATCGGTCAACGGCAGAATGATAACTACCGTCAGTACATTGAAAATCGTGTGGAACATAGCCAACTGCAACTGAGGCACACCGGGAAACATGTGCTCAAAAACACCCCCGTATGTCCATATACCGCCGGTGGTGATACGCAGAACAAGTGCTCCAACCAGAAAGACCACGACGCCAAAGCAGTTGAAGAGCAGGTGAATCAAAGCCGTACGCTTGGCATTCAGACCGCTGGTCAAACCTGCCATCAATGCCACCACGCAAGAACCGATATTGGAACCCAATGTCATATAAATGCCTTGGTTGAGCGATATAAGCCCTGTTACTACCATAGTGATTGCTACGGATGTCATTACGGACGAGGACTGAATAATGGCAGTAAAGACGGTTCCTATGATCACCAATACAAGTGGGTTGGATATACTTGCCAAAAAGAGTTTGACGGAGTCTAAACGCGCAAAATCGTCCATTGCATCGGATATCATACTCAATCCGACAAACAGCATGCCGAAGCCGGCTAATATACCGCCGATGGTCTTACCCAAGTCTTTTTTTGCAAAGAGTGCGACAAAAGCACCTATGCCGGCAAAGGCGGCAAAAATAGTTGTGGTACTTAATCCGTTGCCGTTACTGAGACCGAGCGCTACAATTTGGGCGGTAATCGTTGTACCTATATTTGCCCCATAGATAATGGTCGCCGCTTGTGTGAGGGACATAATCCCGACATTGACAAAGCCGATAACCATTACGGTAGTTGCACCGGACGACTGAATGGCTGCTGTTCCTAATGTGCCGATGCCGACCCCCAAGAGACGACTCTTGCCCGTCTTGGCAAAGAGTGCTTTCAGACGGTTACTGCCTGCCGATTCGAGATTGGAAGACATCATTTGGCAGGCCATCAGAAAGATTCCGATGCCTGCCACTAAAGCTAAAACAGCCGTACTGATAAGTGTGAACATAAAAACTGTCGTGTATTGAGGCAGTTATTCCGTTAAGTCCTTTCCGTTGAACATAAACTTCTTGGTGTGCTTGAAGGAATTCTCCTTTTGGGGAGTAATGCTGCAGTTAATCCAATGGATATTCTCTGCATAGTCTATCTCCATGCCCGTGTCACCGCGAACACCGATAATCTGCACATTCTCAAACTTGATATCGTGAATGGGTAGTCCCTTCAGTCCGTGCATAAAGAGCACATTCTTGGGTTGTACGCAGGTTATATCACGGAAGGTAATATTGCTCCACTCGGGGAAGAATTTGCTTTGGTCATCTCCAGCGGTAGCGCTGATACCTGCTCCCCGGTCGGCATATCCGGACTCAAAGAGGAATGCCTGCTCGCGGATGTTCCTCATTACGATATTTACGCAGTAGATGTCTTCGCACCAACCGCCACGACCGGGGGCTGATTTGAAACGGCAACCGATATCCGTTCCGTCAAACATGCAGTCTTTGACTACCAGTCGCTGCATACCGCCGCAGAACTCGGAACCGATAACGAATCCGCCGTGAGCACGATAAACGGTATCGTTGGTAATCAGGAAGTCCCTGTTAGGACCGGCAGCAACGCCCTTTTCGCCCGTTCCGCCTTTCATACAAATACCGTCGTCACCGGCACTCACATGACATCCGGCTATTAATGCCACCTGCACATTTCCGGGGTCCATGGCATCGCCGTTTTGTGCCCACCACGGGCAGTCGATGGTCACATTCTCAATGATGAGATTTTGGATACGCGTAGGAACAAGGTGGAACTTGGGACTGTTACGCAGGGTAACACCCTCGATAACCACATTCTTGCTGTCGGTTATATTGACCAGGTGCGGACGCATTTTCTCTTGCGTAATGGGGTCGTTGGCTATATTGGGAATGCCCAAATCGGGATTTAAGTTCCACGGATACCAATAGAAATAAGTCTTATCATCGGGTTTTTGTACACCGCCCAATGCCAATGCTGCCTCCCATACCTCGGGCAGTTTGCCGTCACGAACTACTTTCTTTTGCTTGATAGGACGCCAATAGAAACCTTGCCCGTCTATTACACCTTCGCCGGTAATGCCGACATTTTCGCATTTAGAACCGCGAATGAAGGCATAGCATTTCTTGCTGCCGTCGCGTGGGTCGCCGGGCTGAACATACAGTTCCTTGTTGGTTGAGAACATCAATACCGCTCCTCGGTTGAGATGCAAGTCAATGTTTGAACGAAGGCGCAACGGACCGGTTACCCATGTGCCACGGGGGATGATGACATGACCGCCGCCTTGCTTGGCTAATTCGTCAATGGCTTTTTGGATGGCGTCTGTACACAGCACGCTGTCCTGGTTGGGCAGGGCTCCATACTTGGCGATATTGACTTTTGTATCGGGGAAAACAACCGGTTTGACTTGCTCAATCTGTATTGGCAAATTCTGATAATAATGCTCATATTGTGCTTGTACGGCACACGGGATAAGCATCAATGAACATAGGGATAATAAGAAATGTTTCATACGCATGTAGTTTTTAATTAATATTGTGTTGTTTTTGTATAATGTCCCGTATTAACAGATTAGCAATTTTCATGCCAAAAATGCCGACAATGGGTGCTATTGTGCCACTTTCGCTACTTATCTCCGGTGACCAAACGCATAGAAACTTATGTTCGGGCAGCAAGTTGTTTTTCTTCATTTTGGTGCGCAAAGCGCGTGCTAACGGACACCCTTCCACTTTCCGGAACTCGGATATACGAATCTGTTCGGTATCTGTTTTCCGTCCTGCTCCCATACTGCTGAACAGAACGGCAGATGTCTGCGTGGCGCGATAGATAAGGTGTGCTTTGTCTTCTACCGAATCAATGGCATCTATTATATAGTCGTACGGTTGTGTCGTGTTGTTGTTGGTGAACCACTCGTGTGCGTTCTCTGCGGTCAGTCGCCGGTTGATGGCGACGATGTCCGCTTGAGGGTTGATGGCAAGTAGTCGCTTGCGCATTTCTTCTACCTTGGAGCAACCTGTATTGGCAGCCGTCGCCACTATTTGTCGATTGATATTGCTGTCGGCAATGGTGTCAAAATCGACAATGGTCAAGTGCCGGATGCCTGTCCGAACAAGTGTTTCTGCACACCAGCCGCCTACGCCGCCTACGCCAAACAATATGACTCGCACTTGTTGCAATCGCGCAAATGCTTCGTCTCCGACTAATTGTATCGTTCGTGTCCAATCCATCATTTGTTCATTGCTTCTATCGCTGCTTCTGCGGCACGAATACCGTCCAATGCGCTGCTGGTTATACCTCCGGCGTACCCTGCCCCCTCGCCGCACGGATAGAGCCACGGATGACTGGTACTTTGCATCGTCTCGGGGTTGCGCACGATGCGTACGGGACTGCTGCTGCGGCTTTCTACGCCTAAGATAACCGCTTCGTTTGTCAGGAATCCCGGATACTTGCGCCCAAAATCCTTGAACCCCTGCTGCAAACCGCTCTTAATCGGTTCGGGCAACCATAGGTCTAAGCGACTTGGAACGATGCCCGGCAAGTAGGAACACTCCGGGAGCGACTGACTGGCTTTGCCTTCTACAAAGTCTTTCATCCGTTGTGCAGGTGCTACAGAGGGGGGAATCGGTGAACCGGTCAATCGGTGAATCGAGGTATAAGCCAAGTGCTCCAGATGTTCCTGAAAATCCAACCCGCTCAACCCGTTGTGTACGGACGCACAACCGTCAACCATGTCTTCGGGGTGCAACTCTACCACCATGCCTGAATTGGCAAAGGGTGAATTGCGATGGCTGGCGCTCATGCCATTGACCACACAACCCTCGTTCATGCTTCCTGCTGGAACGATATGTCCGCCCGGACACATACAGAAACTATAGACGCCTCGGGTGGGAGTATGGACCGCTTCGCTGTTGGGATATGGAGTATGGACTTGTGTTACCAATGAATATGATGCATTGCCTACGAGGTCGATGACGGTCTGCGGTTGATGGTGATAGAAGATGTCGTTGATGAGCCGTTGCGGATGTTCGATGCGTACGCCCATAGCGCAACCTTTCGCTTCCATCTGTACCCCCATGGCATATAACTCGCGATAGGTATCATGGGCGGAATGACCGATAGCGAGGATGACAGGTGAATCGGTGAATCGGTGAGTCGGTGAATCGGGGATGAGCCATTTCTCGCCAAAGTGTATTTCTCCGCCGTGTGCCAATATACATTCGCGCATATTGCGGATGATGGCAGGCAGTTTGTCGCTGCCGATGTGGGCATGTGCTTCGTACAGTATTCTGTCGCTTGCTCCGAAATAATGGAAAATCTCCATTATGCGTTGCATGTTTCCTCTTTTCTTGCTTCGCGAAAAAAGTTTACCGTCAGAGAAAGTTCCTGCTCCTCCTTCGCCGAAGCAGTAGTTTGATTCGGGATTCAGTCCCTCGTTACGATTGAGCAGGGCGATGTCTTTTTTGCGTTCGCTTACCTCTTTGCCGCGCTCATAGATGACAGGTTTGATGCCATGTTCGAGTAGTGTGAGAGCCGCGAACAGCCCTGCCGGACCTGCTCCGACTATTTCCACCGTTTGCGCGGCATGATGTACATCTTGGTAGCAGGGAAGCGGGTAGGGTGCAACGGGCGTGTCAACGGATAGCCATTGTCCATTGTCGTCGGTGGCGATTGTCAATAAAACTTTTAGTGTCCGTTGGCGAGCATCTACGGAACGCTTTACAATACGATAGCACTTCTCTATGTTGAGTGCTTCGTTCGGACTTAATATGACAGATTGGGTATTCGTTATTTGCGAATTAAATAAATCATTGTTGGGAAGTGGTCTCCGTAGCCGTCTTGCCAAACGCCCGATTGAACGGTACGCAAGGGGTTGCCCTTGAATTTACCCTGTTGTACGGTCAGGAAGGGTTTGTTGAAAATCTGTGACTTCCAATAGGTCCATTTGCCGCTTTCTATTTTTTCGTTCATCAGCGGCTCGGAAATCATAATCTGGTCGAACAGGTTCCACGATCCCTGATAAGCCAATGTGCCTACGCCGTTGTCAAGGTGCTTCCACATGGTGTTGAAGAACCCTTGTTCGGGCACATCTTCGCGGTTCTTTTTGGCATTCATTACCACGGCGCAAGAGTGGTTGTACGGGTCATCGTTCAGGTCGCCCATGAGTATGATTTTGGCGCGTGGTTCCTTTTGATAGATGCTGTCCATTATCTGCCTTGCGAGCATGGCGGCGGTGTCGCGTGTCGGTCGGCTGGTCAGTTCGCCGCCGTAACGGCTGGGCCAGTGGTTGACGGTGATATGAATTTTTTCGGGTCGCCCTGTTCCGCCGATGATGTAGCCGGAGACGAGCAACTGCAGTCGTGTGCGCACTTCACCCCCGTCTGCATAGTGTGCTTTGAGTTCGTGCCCGCGAGTGTTGACGGGTTTGAACAGCTCAGGGTTGTATAGAAAACCTACATCTACGCCACGGCGGTCGGGACCTTCTATCAGAATGGGTTCGTAATTACGGTTGTATTTTTCTTTGAGTTCACGGCATAGGTCTTGGAGACAGCCGATGTTTTCCACTTCGGCGACACCCACGCACATGGCTCCTCTCGGGTCGTAATCGGTGCCTAATTGTGAGATGGCGTATGCCATGTTGTGAATTTTGTGTTCGTATTTGAGAGCTGTCCATTTCATACCGCCGTCGGGCAAGTATTCGTAGTCGTTTTTGCCCTCGTCGTGAATGGTGTCGAAAAGGTTTTCGAGGTTGTAGAAAGCGATGCATCGTACTTGCAAGTCATTGCCTAAAGGGGCGTTTGATTCGTCCTCTGCCTGTTTTGCGTGTTTCACTTGCTCTCCGTAGAGCATTATTCCGCCCATCCACAGGGCGATTAAGAAAACTAATTGCCGTTTCATAATGAAATTTCTATTTTGCATACAAAGATACAAAGAATTTTTGGGATACGCAATACTGAAGGACAATAAAGTGATATTTTATATCACAAAGCGATATTTTGGAGGCAGTATTGGGGACTTGTCCACAGAGACGGCAGCCAAAAGAGCGCGTAGGGGCGCAGCAGGCGGCGTCCGAAATCCAAAATAGCGGGCGAACATTTACGCGCTAAACCTCGATATGCGCAAAGTAAATGTAGCCCGATATGCGGAAGTACAACAAAAATTGGCTTTTCGTTGGTGCTTATCACCAATGGTGCAAAAATAGGGAATGTTTACTCTTCTATGAGTTAACGATGAGTTAAGAATGAGATAAGCGAACCCAACGCAGGAAATAGCGAATTCATGATTTCGTATTTTATGCATTTAGGTACATCACTTGTCGCAAAACGGAGTACGCTTGACAACATTTTAGGCATTTTAGGGGCATCTAAACCCATCAAATCGTAGGACATAGAACGATTGGTACTCAATTGAATTTTTCTAATTCACTCATAATGAATTAGTTAGTTCCATTTTGTGACATGTGACAGTGTGACAATCCAAAAAATCGAAGGGGGTACATCTGACTTTTCAACCCTGTTTCTTTCATTATTAATATATTATATATTATATATAGGTAATATTAGGAGGTAGGTACCCTTCCAAATTTTAGTTGTCACGCTGTCACGCTGTCACAC
>JAKSNK010000036.1 GCA_024399835.1 Paludibacteraceae bacterium | reverse complement strand
GCAAATACATTAGAGGCCACAATGGCAGCCAAAATGAGAATAAGTTTTTTCATAACCGTTAATAGTTGAGTTTAACACAAAACGGGAAAACCATATCTAGGGGAAGGACTTCCCTTTGCGACTGCAAAGGTACAAAGATTTTTTGATATTTGCAAATAATTTTCAAGGAAAACACACAAAAAAAGCAGCACTTTTTTAACTTTTCTCCTAAATCCTTTGCATATTTCAATATTTTTTCGTACCTTTGCACTGCCTTTTACGGTACATATACGGTACATATACGGTACATATACGGTACATAACAGAGATGTTGCTAAGATTTTACTATGTACCGACCGAAACATATTTGAAATTATAAACCTCAAACATATTATGGCAAAAGTTACTTTTATCGATCCTATCGCCTCTATGTCAGGCAAGGTGGCTAAACAAGACAAGGTCGCGCTCCGGACACGCAATGGACGCACGCATGCGTACACTATCAAAAACCCTTACACGGGTCCGGTTACTCCCACTCGCCAACGCACGATTGATGCGTTCCGTAATGCTGTGACGCAAGCAAGCATCATCCTCAAGGATGAAACAAAAAAAGCAGAGTGGCAAGCACAATACGATACTTACCTCTCTGATAATCATAAGAATACAAATTCTTCTGCAAAAATCTATACCACTCTGCGTGGCTATATTATTGCCCAACTGACTGCGCTTGAAAAGCAATAACCGCCAATCTGTTACCCCCTCTTCGCCATTCGTTTGGCTTCCCCGATAGCATTTTCGGGGCAGACGAGACGGCATAAATGGCAACCGACGCACTTCGTTCCTATCAGTTTGGGCTGACGGTCTGCGCCGAATTCGATTGCCTGATGACCGGCATCGTGACATGCGATATAGCATCGTCCGCAACCTACACATTTATCGTGCTCAAACTTCGGAAAAACCATCGTACTGCGGTCTAAATCCGACGGGCGCACAAAACTGTTAACCTCGCTGCCGACAAGGTCGCGAAGATTATGTATGTTGTTCTTCGCCATATATGTTCGCAGTCCCAAAGTCAGGTCTTCAATAATGCGATAACCGAATTGCATGACTGCCGTGCAAATCTGCACATTGGAGCATCCTAATTGGATGTATTCCAGCGCATCACGCCATGTCTCGATACCCCCGATTCCCGAATATTCCATATGGTGTTGGGCTTTTTGGAGCATGGGGTTGGTTACTAATTCGAGGATGTGCCTTAACGCAATCGGTTTGACGGCTCGTCCCGAATAACCCGAGATGGTGCGCTGACCGTTGACCATCGCATGTCGGGACATGGTTACCGACTTGATGGTATTGATGGCGGCTATGCCGTCGGCATTGGCGAAATAGGCAGCCAAAGCCGGCTGGGAAATATGTGTTATATTAGGTGTCATCTTGGCAAGCACGGGTATTTTTACCACATGCTTGACATAGCCGGTATAGAATGCCACCAGTTCGGGGTTTTGCCCCACATCCGACCCCATGTTGGTCAGTCGCATCTGTGGACAGGAGAAGTTCAACTCGATTATGTCTGCTCCGGCTTCTTCGGATCGTTTGGCGAGGTCCATCCACTCTTCTTCGGTCTGCCCCATGATGCTGGCGACAATGACCTTGGTAGGGTAGTTCTGTTTGAGGCGTTTGAGAGTGGCAAAGTTCTCTTCTGGAGTGTTCTCGGATATTTGTTCCATGTTCCTGAAACCGTTCCAGTGGTCCGTCTCGTCAAAGCGCGGACTGACTTCTTTCATGGGTTGTGTGCCGATGGTCTTGAATACGACACCTCCCCAGCCCATATCAAAAGCGCGTGCTACCATGTCATAATTGGTGCAGATGGCGGATGAGGCAAGAAAGAAGGGATTCTCGCAATGTACCCCGCAAAAATCTATTTCCAGCGAAGGCAATTGAGTGTCGTCTGCTGCCGGTGTTTCTGCCTGTGTGTTGACTATGCGTGACAATTCTTTGATTCGGATGGGAAAATCGGTATGAAGACATGCTTTTTCGCACGGCGCGTCGCAATCGGCACAAGCCGTAGTCAGCCATTTGCCTGCGTTCTCGGTATTGTCAAAACGCAAGGCGCGCAGCCCGCGGGCAGGATGAAGGTCTTTAGGACATGCGTTGTTGCAGGGTGCTTGAACACATAATAGGCATCGCTGTGCCTCTTGTTGGAGATTGATCATAGTATTATATTTTTGTGTGTTAGGAGTGACAGAGACGGTCTGCCACGGAATTGATTTGCAAAATTACAAAGAAATTTTGACATAAGCAAGCAAAGTTGCAATTTTTTGCTTGTAAAAATTTGCCTAATTCAAAAAAAAATTGTACTTTTGCATCAATAATAATACACAATTCTATGAATCCGTATCTTTCTCTTTCGCCGGAAGTGGCAACTGCCCTTCGCGATAATCGTCCTGTGGTGGCTTTGGAGTCCACTATTATCTCTCATGGTATGCCTTATCCTCAAAATGTGCAAACTGCCTTGCGTGTGGAGCAGGTCATCCGTGACAACGGTGCCGTGCCTGCTACGATTGCTGTTATAGGTGGCAAACTTAAAGCAGGATGCACGCCTGAGGAGATAGAGTATTTGGGCAAGAAGGGGCAACAGGTCGCCAAAGCCAGCCGGCGCGACTTGCCTGTCTTGATTGCCCGTGGTGAAGATGGAGCCACAACGGTGACTACCACGATGATTATTGCAGCGATGGCAGGCATCAAAGTGTTTGCCACGGGTGGAATAGGAGGTGTGCATCGTGGCGCTGAAACTACGATGGATATATCTGCCGATTTGGAGGAGTTGGCACAAACGCCGGTCATGGTCATCTGCGCAGGTGCCAAGTCCATTCTTGATTTGGGACTTACTTTGGAGTATTTGGAGACCAAGGGTGTTCCCGTTATCGGCTATGGCACGGACGAATTACCTGCTTTCTATACGCGCCATAGTGGCTTTAATGTGGATTATCGTTTGGACACTCCCAAGCAGTTGGCAGATGCTTTTCGTGCCAAATTGGACATGGGACTGCAGGGAGGCATGTTGGTCACCAACCCCATTCCCGAGGAGTATTCTATGCCCAAAGATGTTATTGCCCGTGCTATTGATGAAGCCATTGCCGAGAGCCGCCGTTTGGGGATAAAAGGCAAAGCCACGACGCCCTTCCTCTTGGCAAAAATCAAAGACTTGACAGGTGGCGACAGTCTGGCTTCCAATATCCAATTGGTGCTGAACAATGCCAAGTTGGCGGCATTGACAGCCCGTGAATTGTAAAATACCTGTTTCGATTAAAAAAACGCCTCAATTACTTGCATATATCAAATTTTTTATATAACTTTGTGCCCGAATTTATATTCAGAATGAATAGGCACTTGGGTATATTCGTTTTGTTGCTTTGTTGCGTAGGCATAAATGCACAATACATTGTCGAAATTAAACCGACAAAGAAGGTCGTTCATGTAGACCAGTTGGGCTTTTCGGACAATACGGGCATCTTGGATGTGTTGCAGGCAATGCCCGAGTTGTTGGACCGTTCTGCAGATGATTATTTTGCGAATTTCAGTATTCAGGTAGATGGAAAAGACGCCGGCAGTAGCCGGGATGTCGTATTGATGCAAACCAAGATTGCCGAGATTGATGTTGTCGAAATATCGACTTCGCCTACCGTCAGCGAGCAGAAGAACGGCGAAGGCGGCGTTATCAATATTAAACTCAAACCAATTACACGGGACGGCGTGAGCGGAGAAGTCCTTGTTGACGGCAATACCGAATGGGATTTTCAGCCGTCGCTTCTGCTGAATTACAAGAAAAACAAGTTCACCCTTCGCTCCAGTGTCATGATGGAGTATTGGGCACCGACCAATTATAAGGAGAAACTTATATCTGACTCTGCTTACCGTTTTTCCCGACTGGATACCATCAAAACGCGCTATTGCCAGGAGACGGCTAAATTGCACTTGCAGTGGAATCCTACTTCACAGGACGAGTTGAAAGTGTATGTGTGGGAAATGTGCAGTCGTGGCAAACTGACTTCCAATGTCGGTGAACAAACAATGGAACTGACAAATCCACAGAAATTATTGTGGAAAGAGACGAATATGGCAGAGCACATGACGGACCAAAAGTGGCAGTTGATGGCAGAGGGGTGGGCATCGTACAAGCATGCCTATACGCGCGGAGGCGAGTTTAATGCAGAGGCAAGTTACAGTTATACGCCATATTCTGAAAATCGGCATTGGAGACGGGAGCGTACAGACAAAATAGAGATGCTTTATCCGATGCCGGATAGTTTGATTGATGATAAAATATACGACCATCAGATTATAGGTGAAATCAATACGAAGCATCTGTTGCTTCCTTCTTCCTGTCCGCACTATTTGGATTTGAAGGGTGGTGTGAATACAACCTATAGTTTTGGCAGAAAACAAACAATATCCGAGATAGTAACCACGCATACTTCGCCCGATACAAGCAGGGTTAGCGGTAACAAATTCTATATTTCGCCTTATTTGGAAATGAACTACCGCTATCACGGATGGGAGTTGCAGTTGGGTGCGCGTTACCAGTATTACCGCCATACTCAACAGGAGAATGAGCAGGAGATATATAGTACCAATAATCATACATGGCTTGGAAGTGCCAATGTCTTGTGGCAAGTGCAGGAACATCATTTATTGCGCTTGATGGTGTCGCGAGATGTTATTTGGGCAATGCTGCAAGACGAAAACCGCCATATCGACCCTGTTGCCAATCCGTATTATACGGCAGATTTGAATTATATATTTGATTGGAACAACAATACTGACTATGTGATGACGAACTTTGGCGTCAGATATGTATATGCCAAGCGCGTAGTAGGAGATATAGGGGTTATTACTGCCAATGCGCAATTGATTTACCGTCATGGTATTTTCTCTATGGCATTTGCAGGCAATGCTTATGCCAAAAACGAAATCTATTTTGACAATGTGCATGAGAATAACTGGCGTTTCTTCGCAAATCTGAGTATTACGCCGGTTCTTTCATTCCGCAAGGATTGGACTTTGTCGGCTAAGTTCCTGTATAACTCGACAATGTTGTTGGACAATGCAACCTATGGGGACTGCTTCTATGTGCAGTTGCGCCTGTCCAAAAATTGGAAGAATTGGAATTTCCACGCCGAGTTGGACGATATATTTGACTATGTTACCTACAATACCTTTGTCACCGATATGGGGATAGAGAAAGAATTGGTGGATTTGTATCCGCGTTGCGTTCAAATAGGGGCAAGTTACAAGTTTTGAAGTAAATAAAAAACATATACAATTATGGCAAAAAAGATAGAAGGCAAAAGAGAAGTTCAGTTCTCATTGGTTTATCGAGACATGTGGCAGTCCAGCGGTAAGTATGTACCGCGCCGTGACCAGTTGGCAAAAATCGCTCCCGTTATCATAGACATGGGGTGTTTTGACCGCGTAGAAACGAATGGAGGTGCTTCCGAGCAGGTCAATCTGCTGTATGGTGAAAACCCCAATTTGGCAGTCAGAACCTTCACCAAACCTTTCCGCGAGGCAGGTATCAAAACGCACATGCTGGATCGTGGACTCAATGGATTGAGAATGAATCCCGTGCCTGCCGATGTACGCCAATTGATGTACAAGGTTAAGCATGCACAGGGAACGGACATTACCCGTATTTTCTGCGGCTTAAACGACCCTCGCAATATCATCCCGTCTATCAAATGGGCAAAAGAGGCAGGTATGACCGCACAGGCAACCATGTGTATCACTTATTCCAAAGTGCATACGACGGAGTATTACATCAACTTGGCTGAACAACTGATAGCAGGTGGCGCACAGGAGATTTGCCTGAAAGACATGGCTGGCATTGGTCGTCCCGCTATGTTGGGCGAGATTGTGGCTGCTATCAAGGAGAAACATCCCGACATCATTATCCAATACCACGGTCATACGGGTCCCGGCTTCTCTGTCGCCAGTATGCTGGAAGTCGCTAAGGCAGGTTGCGATGTGCTGGATGTTGCTATGGAGCCGCTTAGTTGGGGTAAGGTACACCCTGATGTGATTACCATTCAAGCCATGTTGCGTGATGCAGGTTTCTTGGTAAAAGATATCAATATGAATGCCTACATGGAGGCAAGAAGTCTTACCCAAAGTTTCATGGACGATTTCTTGGGCTATTGGATTGACCCGAAGAACTCGCTCATGACCTCTCTGTTGGTCGGTTGCGGACTGCCCGGAGGTATGATGGGCTCGCTTATGGCTGACCTCAAAGGCATGCACGCTGCCATCAACGGTAACTTGCGCAAGAAGGGACAAAAAGAATTGAGCGAAGACGAGTTGTTAGTCGAACTCTTTGACGAGGTACAGCGTATATGGCCTATGTTGGGTACACCGTGCTTGGTTACTCCATTCAGCCAATATGTGAAGAACGCTGCCTTGATGAATCTGTTCAGCAAATCTATGGGCGAAAAACCGTTCACGCGTATGGATCCTGCCATGTGGGGTATGATTCTTGGCAAGAGCGGTAAATTACCCGGCGAATTGGCTCCTGAGATTATAGAATTGGCAAAAGAGAAAGGACTGGAATTCTATACCGATGACCCGCAAGCACTCTATCCCAACGAGCTACCGCGTTTTGAGAAAGAAATGAAAGAATTGGGTTGGGAGCGTGGACAGGACGACGAAGAGTTGTTTGAGTTTGCCATGCACGAGAAGCAATACCGCGAGTATAAATCCGGTCAAGCCAAAGACCAGTTCATCAAAGACCTTGTGGAACGCATGCAAAAGGCAGGCAAAGATATGTCTAAAGTGCATATCAGTTGGCAAGGCGGTCTGAGAACAAAAATTGAATATTAATACACCTTAATACAATACTACACTTATGAAAAAGTATAATTTTAATGCAGGACCGAGTATCCTGCCTCAAGAAGTTATCAAACAGACGGCTGAAGCCGTAATCGAATTTGAGGGTCAAGGTTTGAGCTTATTGGAGATTTCCCACCGTGCCAAATACTTCCAGCCCGTTATGGACGAAGCAGAGGCATTGATGAAAGAACTGCTGAATGTGCCCGAGGGGTATCGTGTTCTTTTCCTCGGTGGTGGTGCCAGCACGCAATTCTGCATGGTTCCCTTCAATCTGTTGGAGAAGAAAGCCGCCTATCTCAATACGGGCGTGTGGAGCAAAAAAGCCATAAAAGAGGCAAAGGCATTTGGCGAAGTGGTCGAATTAGCCGCCTCCACCAACTCTATTCCTATGGATTTTGAAGTACCGCAGGATTGCGATTATATGCACATTACGACCAATAACACCATTTTTGGAACGGAAATCAGCGATGCCAAACTGCAGGAGATATACCGCAAGAAGGGCAAAGTGCGTTTGGTCGCAGACATGTCGTCTGACATACTCAGTCGCCCGATTGATGTCAGCCAATTTGATATCATCTATGGTGGCGCACAAAAGAACCTTGCTCCCGCAGGTGTCACTTTTGTCATTGTTAAGGAGGAGTGCTTGGGACATGTGACCCGTCATATACCTACGATGTTGGACTATCGTACCCATACCGAGAACGGTTCTATGTTCAATACGCCTCCCGTATTGCCTGTTTATACGGCTCTGCTTACATTGCGTTGGCTGAAGAAGAACGGTGGTGTAGAGTGGATTATGAAACGCAATATCGAGAAAGCCAATCTGCTCTATAACTGCATCGACAACAGCAAAATATTTATGCCTACTATCATGGACCGTGAGGACCGCAGTCGCATGAATATCTGCTTTGTACCGAAACCCGAATACGAAGGTCTCTTTGACGAGTTCTTTGCTTTCGCTTCCGGGCGCGGCATGGTAGGTATCAAGGGACACCGTCTGGTAGGCGGTTTCCGCGCTTCCTGCTACAATGCCATGGATGTAGAAGGCGTACAAGCCCTTGTAGATTGTATCCGTGACTTCGAAAAATTACACTAACTATCAACTGTCAACTATCAACTATCAACTAATATGAAGATTTTAGTAGCAACCGAAAAACCTTTCGCCAAAGTGGCGATTGATGGTATTCGCGAAGTAGTAGAGAATGCCGGCTATGAGTTGGCATTGTTGGAGAAATATACCGACAAACAGCAATTATTGGAGGCGGTCGCTAATGCCGATGCTCTGATTGTTCGCTCCGATATAGTGGATGGCGAAGTGCTGGATGCCGCTAAAAAACTCCAAATAGTCGTTCGTGCAGGCGCAGGGTACGACAATATTGACCTTGAGGCAGCGACCGCTCATCATGTAGTGGCTATGAATACGCCTGGACAAAATTCCAACGCCGTCGCCGAATTGGCATTGGGAATGATGGTCATGGCTGTTCGCAATATGTACAATGGCACCAGTGGAACGGAATTAAAGGGCAAGAAACTAGGTATTCATGCCTTCGGCAATGTGGGGCGCAATGTGGCGCGTATTGCCAAGGGATTTGGCATGGAGGTGTTTGCGTACGATGCCTACTGCCCCGACGATGTGATGCTGCAGTCAGAAGTAACACCGGTGCATAGTGCCAACGAACTGTACCGGACATGCGATATTGTCAGTTTGCATATTCCTGCAACGGCAGAAACCCGAAATAGCATCAACCGTGCGCTCGTTTCGCAGATGCCCAAGGGCGCACTCTTGGTCAATACGGCTCGAAAAGAAGTTATCAACGAACCCGAACTGCTGCAACTTATGCAGGAACGCACGGACTTGCGTTATGTGACGGACATTATGCCTGTGGCGGATGCCGATTTCCGTCAGTTTGAAGGACGCTATTTCGCTACCCCGAAGAAGATGGGGGCACAGACAGCCGAAGCCAATATCAATGCCGGCATAGCGGCTGCCAAACAGATTGTGGATTTCATCGAAAACGGCAATACGAAATTTCAGGTGAATAAATAGTACATCCTTTGGGTCTGTGTAGGGGTTGCAACATAACATCAACATAACATGACCTAAGGGTGCAAGAGAATTATATAAACATTTGAACGATTTTGAAGAAGCTCTTTTTTATACCGTTAATTTTGGTGTCTGTAGGGTGGTGTAGTGCTGCCCGGTTGATACAGGCAAGGAGTGCCTCTGGTAATGTGTACGAAATGTCCCGCCCGCAAGGTGTTGACTACTTGTTGTTTGTTCCCCAAGCCAATGACTTGGAGTTGAGTATGCGTTCGCAACAGTTGGCAGATTGGTACGACATCAGTACGCATCGCATGGCAGGTTCCGGTTATACAACCTTCCTAAATGCGGAAAGCGGACATACTTATATGGTATCTGCCGGCGGTCGTCGCGAAGCTTTTGCCGTATTTGACGAGGAAAAATTTGCTTTGACAGATTGCCATCTGCAAGTCTTGCCGGAGTGCGACAGCACGGTGATAAATTTGGAGCATTTCAAAGTCATCAGTTATGTGGATACTGCAGGCAAAACGCAGTATGTGGAGCGCACGATGGTGCTTTCGTACAACAATGCCGAGTGGAACGAGGATGCCAAATCGTGGGAAACGGTACCGCAGGAAGACACGATACACGGTAGTGATTTGTCGTCTTTCGGAATAGGCAAACTCCTGATTGATACAGACTTTAGGTTAAAGGATATTACTTTCCCCGACCAGGAAGACAGCATATCCACGGATAGTGTTGTTATTGCAGTAGCGGTGGCGCACCACCAGCAGTATTATATTACCCAACGGGGCAAGCGTCGCGAGAATGAGGTAGATGGACCGTATGAGGATAGCAACAAGACCGAGTCTGCCCCTCTTGAGGTATTGTTTGAGAGTCATCCTTCTCCCAAGGCGGATTATTACTCATGGACAATTAAGCGGCACTCCGACCTTATTGCCGTCAGAAACGACAAGGATATTCGTTACTTGTTTGACGATGCGTCCGAATCGGGACCTGTGCAGTATTTGGTGGAATTGACTGTCATGAATTCTACGACGATGGGAGATGGCAGTCAATGTGAAGTAACGGCTACGGATACCATTACACTCAATTCAAGTTTGATTTTTGTTCCGAATGTATTCACTCCCAATGGGGACGGCAAAAACGATGAGTTCCGTGTGGTGTATCGGTCTATCTGTGAATTTCATTGCTGGATTTATAACCGCTGGCAGCATTTGGTCTATTCTTGGGACGACCCTGCTAAAGGGTGGGATGGAACCAACAATGGCAAGAAACTGCCGGACTCTGCCTATATTTATATCATTGATGCCACCGGTTGTGACGGTCAGCGGTATAAATTAAAAGGCACGGTAAATATGCTTAGGGGAGAATGATTATTAAAGGAAATGATTATGCAAAGAGACAATCTTATTTTTGACATTATTCGTCGTGAGCGTGAGCGTCAGACGAAGGGTATTGAACTTATTGCCAGCGAGAACTTCGTGAGTGACCAGGTTCTTGAAGCAATGGGGTCTGTATTGACCAATAAATATGCCGAAGGTTACCCCGGTAAACGCTATTACGGCGGTTGTGAAGTGGTGGACGAAAGTGAGACCATTGCCAGAGACCGCTTGAAGCAGTTATTTGATGCCGAATATGCCAATGTACAGCCGCACTCGGGTGCGCAAGCCAATATGGCTGTCTTTATGGCATGCTTGCAGGCAGGTGACACTTTTATGGGACTCAACCTCAGTCATGGCGGACACCTCAGTCATGGTTCTTCGGTCAATTTCTCGGGACTGATGTTCCATGCTATTGACTATAGTTTGAACGAAGCAACAAGTCGGGTTGATTACGACGAATTGGAGCGCAAGGCACGCGCGGAGCATCCCAAATTGATTATAGCCGGTGCATCCGCTTACAGCCGTGAGTGGGACTACGCGCGTATTCGCAAAGTGGCGGACGAAATAGGTGCTATCTTCATGGTCGATATGGCACACCCGGCAGGTTTGATTGCTGCTGGGCTGTTGGATAATCCGGTTAAATATGCCCATATCGTTACCAGTACGACGCACAAGACCTTGCGTGGTCCTCGTGGCGGCGTGATTTTGATGGGAAAAGACTTCCCGAATCCATGGGGAAAAACCACTCCCAAAGGCGAGATAAAGATGATGTCTGCTATTTTGGATAGTGCCGTATTCCCCGGCACACAAGGCGGACCGTTGGAACATGTGATTGCTGCCAAAGCAGTTTCTTTCGGAGAAGCGTTGCAACCCGATTTTAAAACCTACCAACAGCAAGTTAAACATAATGCTGCTGTCATGGCAGATGCCTTTATGGCAAAAGGATATAAGATTATATCCGGTGGAACGGACAACCATTCTATGCTCGTTGATTTACGCACCAAATATCCTGACTTGACAGGTAAAGTGGCAGAAAAAGCCCTTGTCGCTGCTGACATTACGACCAACAAGAATATGGTTCCTTTTGACACGCGTAGTGCTTTCCAAACCAGTGGACTGCGTTTCGGTACACCGGCTATCACTACACGCGGATTAAAAGAAGACAAGATGCCGTGGATTGTAGATTTGATAGATACGGTATTGCAAGCCCCCGAATCGGAAGCAAATATACAAAAAGTGCGTGAAGAGGTCAATCGCGAAATGAACCGTCACCCCTTGTTCGCTTGGTGACAACTCTCTGTTTGATAGACGACTGAATAATAAAACGGACTGCTTAACATATTAGGCAGTCCGTTTATATTTACCGGGGGTGGGTTAGCGAATTGCTTGCCCACCTACGGCATTGTATTCTTCACCATGCAGGCGTATCACCAATTTGTTGTTACGAATAAACTTGAATGGTAATTCGTCTTCATTGGCTACTTTCTCTCCTGCACGCTCAATACGGAAACGATTACCATTGCATATTTGCGGAGTGAACTCGTAGGTAGCACCTTCTTCAATGGTTGTATATGTGTTGAGTAGCAAATCGTGCAAATAGAGTGTCCCATCTATTTGACTCTCACCGGTAGTGTGGATAGTGATGAAGAAACGCGTATCTACACCGTGCTCGAATTGCAGTTCCGTGCCGGATACATCGGGCAATGCTGCCACTGCCATTGCTCCTGCTTGTGTACTTGCAGCCAATGCACAATGGTTCTCATTGTCCATATAGCGTGCTTCCCAACCGTTATCAAACTCGTCGGTAAAGGCAGGACTCTCCATCATATACAATCGGTCTGCGCCATGTTTGGCTGTCATATCGAAGCGAATCATATATGGCTCGGCATTGAGAGCCGCTCTGCGTGGAGCACGCATGGCTTCGGTGGAATAGGTGGCTTGGTCATATACGGTACGCTGGTAATCCAAACTCATACTGGTATTGGAATTGGTGTGAACAAAGAACCCTTGCATAGGCGGAATAGAGGTGAGTCCCATATACGATGCTGCCTTTACGGGAATAGCATTGTACTGACCGGGAACAAGGGAAGTGCCTTGCTCCATTGTCGTTTGTGCAACGGCTTGGTCGTATGTTCCGCTATTGAAGATATAAACGGTAGCATCTGCATTGCCGAAATCACTCAATTCCATGCTTGTAATATCAATGGGTGCAACCCACGAATTGGCTACCAATACATATCCGGGCATTCTGCTGTGTCCATAGAAGGGTAAATCAATTTGAGTGGTAATAGGTTGATTCAATGCACCGCTGAATACATAGGTGTATGGATTGTCCTGTGTGATGCAGTAGCCGTTAAATGGTGCAATCTCGTCTGCGCTCTCTACGGCTTTCCAGTTGCCGCCTAAATGGTAATTGGGTTGATCCGACCAATAATAGATTTCAGAAGCATTACCGTAATAAGCCGACTTGGTATCTTTCTCTTTCATAGGTGAACCCATATATTGCCATATAGGTGACGGAGTCGATTTGTCTTTGGCTTTAGAGTAGTATTCAACTGTGCCTTGTACATTGGTGTTGTCGCTGTTCAATACCAATACACCGTTGCCGAAAACATTGGATTGTACCAGTACATCGGCAGGGGTAGTTGCCGTTACAGATATGCCGTCCCAATGACGGATCAGTCCTGTCACTTTGAGTGCGCCTTGGGGCAAAATAGTCAATTGACCATTTGCTCCGTCTGCATGAATCTTGATGTCTTGTGCTGTAGCATTGGCTTTATCTACATGGCATTCTTCAATGATTCGAACATTGTCCGTCTCTGTCGGAATACGGTCATAACATGGCCACCAGTTCTTGGCATCTGACCATATATCCGTCAAGTGGTTGTTGTCAAATACCAGTTCATCCGATACTGTCACATTCAGTTCGAAATAAGCACTGTCACACCCGATAAAGTCACCTTGCGTATAAATCTCCGTCGTACGATAAGTATCGGCGTGATCAATATGGATGTTATGCCAATCAAACTCGACACCTTTATATATAATAGTGTCTCGACTATCCGTCGTCGGCTCTGAACTATAGACGATATGCAATGTAACCACGGAGTCGCATCCTGCAGCGTTGGTAGTAGTCCAAGTGTCTCCTTCTTTAGCAGGATTGTGTCCGTGCCAAGAGAAAGTGCTGTTTTTGCATACATATGCAGTGGTGTCTTCTTTAGTAGCTTCCAGTACGGTCAATGTGAGCGTAACGATAGAGTCGCATCCTGCTTTGTTGACGAGCGTGTCAATGAACTGCCCTGCAGCATTGAGCTCTTTCCCGTGCCATTTATAGGGTAAGTCAGCCCGACATACGGCATCGGCAGTATCGACCATCATGGTATCGAGTGCAACGATATGCAATGTAACCACGGAGTCGCACCCTGCAGCATTGGTAGTAGTCCATGTGTCTCCTTCTTTAGCAGGATTGTGTCCGTGCCAAGCGAAGGTGCTGTTTTTGCATACATATGCAGTGGTGTCTTCTTTAGTAGCTTCTAATACGGTCAATGTGAGCGTAACAATAGAGTCGCATCCTGCTTTGTTGACGAGCGTGTCAATGAACTGCCCTGCAGCATTGAGCTCTTTCCCGTGCCATTTATAGGGTAAGTCAGCCCGACATACGGCATCGGCAGTATCGACCATCATGGTATCGAGTGCAACGATATGCAATGTAACCACGGAGTCGCATCCTGCAGCGTTGGTAGTAGTCCAAG